>JAEWRN010000044.1 GCA_023460035.1 Bacillota bacterium | reverse complement strand
CTCAAAAAACTGGCTAACTGGAAATGGAAAACCCGTTTTTCTTGCGCCGTATTCACTATTTTGGGCTTACAACTCACGAAGAACCCGGTTTATGCTTCTGCGTAAACCGGGTTCTTCGACATGCTGACCGCCGCACAGCAATTTGCTGTGCGGCGGCTTTTTTGCTTTGGCAGGGCAGGCAAAAAAACAGTGCGGCGCTTTTTACAGCGCCACACTGTGGCAAAGGTGTTTTGGACGGCGTGCCACAAGGCTGCCATAAATTGTGGCCGGGCGGCAAACCGGCGGGGGTACGCCGGGCAAACGGGTAAAGCAGGGGAACGGCCTTTGCCGCAAAAAACTGCCGGCAAAGCCCTCTGCTACATTTCAGCGCGCAGCTCTTCAATCTTGTCCTTTGCTTCGGCCAGCACGGCGGTGCCCTTTGGGGTCAGCGTGTAATATTTGCGGCGGCGCCCGTTTTCGCTTTTGGTCTCTGCCAGCAGCAGGCCCGCCTTTTCTAAGTTGTGAAAAATGGGGTACAGCGTGCCGGCGCTCACATGGTAGCCGTGGTGCTTCAATTCCTCCATCATCCAGCTGCCATAAATGGGCCGCTCTTTGGCATGGTGCAAAATGTGCAGCTCTATAAAAGCCAAAAGCAGTTTGCGCAAAACCGGTTCTTGCATTGTGTCGCCCCCCGTGATAGTATAATATCGAAAGCCGATAACGAAATTCGATAACTATACTGTACCAGATTTCACCGCAAGGTGCAAGGGAGTGGTTTTATGCCGCCGATACTGGCTGCAACTGGCCTGCATTTTTTGGATTTTTTGCGCTACCCGCCCATTGCCATTGCACAGGGGTCAATGACCTTTGTGCAGGGGCCCAGCGGCTGTGGCAAAAGCACGCTGCTGCGGCTGTTTAACGCGACGGCCACCCCGTCGGCCGGGCAGGTGTTATTTGACGGGCAGGACATTGCGGGGCTGGACACCATTCAGCTGCGCCGCGACGTGCTGCTGGTGTCGCAGGCGACCTACCTGTTTGACGACACGATTGAGGGCAATTTTTTGCGCTATTACGAGCTGCGCGAGCAAACCCCGCCCCCACAGCAGCGCATGCGCGACTGCCTTGCGCTGTGCTGTGCGGATTTTGAGCTTACTGCCTCGTGCAGCACGCTGTCCGGCGGCGAACGCCAGCGGGTGTTTTTGGCGATTTTTCTTTCGTTTGCGCCGCGGGTGCTGTTGCTGGACGAGCCCACCAGTGCGCTGGACGAAACGACGGCCCACCGGCTGATGGAACAGCTGAAAGCCCACTGTGCGGCACAGCAAATCACGGTAGTGGTGGTCAGCCACGACCGGCAGCTGGCACAGCAATATGCCGATGCGACGATTACACTGGCAAAGGGGGCGGCAAAATGAAAGGCGTTGTGGAAATACAGCTTTGGCAGTTTGCGCTGATTTACCTGCTGCTGCTGATTGTGATTGGCGTGATGAAAAAATGCCATGTCAACCAAAGCAGGCTGCTGGTATGGGCCAGTGTGCGCATGTCGGTACAACTGGTGCTGGCCGGCCTCGTGCTCACCTATATCTTTAAAAACCCGCACCCGGTGCTGACACTGCTGTACCTTGCCGCGATGATTGGCTTTGCCATCTACCGTGTGCTTTCAAAAAACAAGGGTATCAACCGGCGGTTCCAACAGGTCATTGGCCTTTCGGTTGCGCTGCCGGGGCTGTTTGTGGCGGCGTTTTTTGTCTATATTGTGGTGGGCGAAACCACGCTGGACCCGCAGTATGTCATCCCCATTGCGGGCATGATTATGGGCAACGCGATGAATGGCGTAACGCTGGGCATTAAAACCTTTCGTGAAACCTTGCAAGGCCAGCGGCCACGCATTGAGGCACTGCTGAACGCCGGCGCCACCCCGCGCAGCATTTTAATGCCGTTTATGAGCCAGGCGCTGGAAACGGCGCTGCTGCCCACAATGAACTCGATGCTGGGCATGGGCATTGTGTCGCTGCCCGGCATGATGACCGGCCAGATTTTGTCCGGCACGCTGCCGACAACGGCTATTTTGTACCAGATCGCCATCATGATTGCCATCTGCACCGTCGTGTGCCTTGCCACGTTTGGGTCGCTGTATTTTGGGCTGAAAACACTGTACAATAACCGCAACCAGATCTTGTTATGAAAAGAATGGTAAAAACTACCCTTTAATGGTATACTAATGGGGATGAACGCCGAAACGGCGTGTTGTCGCGCTGCGGTGCCGCCGCGGCGCAGAAAAACCAACCATCGACCGACAGAAAGGAAGATGCATATGAACCCCTTTGTTTACGACATTCCCACCCGCGTGTACTTTGGCGAAAACCAACTGGGTAACCTTGGGCCAGAGCTTGCGCGTTTTGGCAAGCGGGTCTTGCTTGCCTACGGCGGTGGGTCAATTAAAAAAAGCGGCCTGTACGACCGCATTGTGTCAGAGATCAAAGCTGCGGGGCTGACCCTGTTTGAGCTTTCGGGTATCGAGCCCAACCCGCGCATCGGCTCGGTGAGCGCCGGGGCCGAAATTTGTAAAAAAGAACAGATTGACGTGCTGCTGGCCGTGGGCGGCGGCTCGGTGCTGGACTGCGCAAAATTTATTGGCGCCGCCACCTTTTACGACGGCGACGCCTGGGATATTTTAAAGGGCAAGGTGGACGTGACCCGTTGCCTGCCGCTGGTGACGGTGCTCACCCTTGCGGCCACCGGTTCTGAAATGGATACCTCCGGCGTCATCAGCAACCTTGAAACCAAAGAAAAGCTGGGCATGGGGTTTGACTGTATGCGCCCCAAGGTGTCGTTTTTAGACCCCACCAATACCTACAGCGTCAGCAAGTACCAAACGGCCTGCGGCACGGCGGATATGCTGTCGCACCTGTTTGAAGTTTACTTTAACCTGAACCAAGATTTACAACTGCTGGACGGCGTGATGGAAACACTGATGAAAACCGCGATGAAGTATGGCCCTATTGCGATGCAACAGCCGGATAATTATGAGGCACGGGCAAATTTGATGTGGACAAGCTCTTGGGCCATCAACGGGTTTGTTAACGGCGGCAAGCGGCAGGCGTGGAGCTGCCACCCGATGGAGCACGAGCTTTCGGCCTTTTACGACATCACCCACGGCCACGGCCTTGCTATTTTAACACCCCGCTGGATGCAGTATGTGCTGGACGAGACGACGGCGCCAAAATTTTACCAGTACGGTGTGAATGTGTTTGGGCTGGACCCCGCGCTGCCGCAGCAGGTGGTGGCGGAAGACGCCATTGACAAGACCGCCCGCTTTTTGTACGACACACTGGGCCTGCCGGATACGCTGGGGGCCGTGGGCATCGACAATAAAAACTTTGCGCTGATGGCACAAAAAGCCTGCAATGGCGGGGTGCTGCATGGTTTTAAACCGCTGGCGCCGCGCGATGTTGAAAACATTTACAACATGTGCCTGTAACGGGTACCGGTATCAAACTAAAGGCCCGCGGGGTTTTCCCCCGCGGGCCTTTGTTTATGTTTGTCACACCACCACGACCGAATGCCCGGCCTGCTGTTTGCTTTGCTTTTTGGCGTGGGCCACGGCAATCGAAAGCTCGGCAAGGTCGGCATATTGCTGCTGGCCGATGGAAAGCACTGCGACTGATAACGTGGCAAGGGGAAACAGCTCCGGTACGCCCTGCCTGTTTTTAGATAAAATAGAGCCGCGCTCGCGGTCTTCGGGGTTGTAGAGCGGCAAAATGTTTTCGCTGAACAGCCCAATTAAAGCCTCACACTGCGCGGCGCTGATGGCGCCGCGGGTCACGACCACAAAATCGTCCCCGCCAATGTGCCCGCAAAAATCCGCAAAGGCAAAGCTTTGCAGCAGCGCCTCTGCCAACACCCGTATCATGCGGTCCCCATTGGCAAAGCCGTAGGCGTCGTTGTAGGCCTTAAAGTAGTCGATGTCAATATAGCACACGCAAAACGGCTGCCCTGCCTGCAAAGAGGTGGAAATGGTGTTTTGCACGGCCCCGTTGCCTGGCAGGCCGGTCAACGGGTTTGCCTCACTTGCCTGGCGCACCCGCATTTGAATTGCCGCGTTTAGCAAATCGCGCACTGTCACTACCCCGGCATAGTGCCCGTTTTGGGTGACGACAACGGCATCATATACCACCGGGGCGGCACGGTTCATCGCAAGGGTGGCCACCTCGTCCAGCGGGGCGGCACTGTCCACCGCAAGAAAATCGGTACTCATCAACGAACCGACCGTGCGCTTTAGGTACAGGTTGTAACCAAACTGCCCGCTAAAACGGCGGTAAAGCTGTTCCCGCGTTAGTACCCCGCATACACTGTTGTCTCGGCCCAGCACGCAGACCTCTGAAACGCTTTCGTCCCGCTGCATCTGCTCGTAAACCCCAACGGCGGCCTGCTGGGGCTGCACCGTCAGCTTTTTTTGGCAAATGGACGCCACATTGACAAACAAGCTGCTTTGTGCGGGCGCCGCCTTTGCACTGCCGGCCTGCGCGGCATCAAGGATTTGCTGTGCCCCGCTGTTGCAGCAGGGCAAAAAGTCCTCACTGGGGCGCCCCAGCAAAAACCCCTGCCCGTAAGTCACCCCAAGGCGCATCAGCTCGGTAAGCTCTTCCGCTGTTTCAATGCCCTCGGCAATCAGCTGAATTTGCAGCTCGCGGCAAAACTGCACCATACCGCGCACCAGTGCCTGTTTTGATGTGTCCGTATGCAGGCAGTGTACCAGCGCCATATCCAGCTTGACATAGCTGGGCGAAACGGTGCACACGCGGTTAAAGCCAGAATACCCGGAGCCAAAGTCGTCAATGGCAATTTTAAATTGCTGGCTTTGGTAGTGACTGACGGCAGCGGTAAAGGCAGTAAGGTCGGTGATGTCGTTTTTTTCGGTGATTTCAAAAATAATGTCGTTTGCATCCAGCCCGTATTCCAGCAGCTTTTCGCGGGTAAAACCGGTGCGCAGCTCCGGGTCGTAAATAACGTTGGGGTCCACATTTAAAAACAGCTTGGTACCCATGGGCTTTTGCCGCGCCGCCTGCAGGGCGCGGGTGCGGCAAAGCATTTCAAACTCCCACAGCTTTTGCATCTGCGACGCAGCCAAAAACAACTGCTCAATACCAAATTTGCAGCTTGGCAACGTGATGCGGCTCAATGCTTCGTACCCCAGTACGGCGCCCGTTTTCAGCGAAAAAATAGGCTGGTAAAAAGTGCGGATGTGCCCCCCGTACAGCACTGAAAGAAATTGGTTTTCAAGCTTCAACAAAAAACACTTCCCCTCATGCGGTGTTGCCCTGTAGCGCCCTGTTTTGCAGGCCGTGCTTTGTTTTAAAATGTGGTCATCTCTATTCTATTAAAAAAAACGGGCGGCGCAATGGGGTAAATTGTATGGTTTTTGTCAAATTTGTAAGTAACATCATGTAATATGAAATGATTGTAAAATAGTAATAAAAACAGGGATAATGCGGCAGCGCGTGCAGGCAAGGCAAACGCCCACACCACAGGGCAAAAGCCACTGTGGCGCAGGCGCTTGTTTTGCCAGCGGCAAGCTTATTCAAGGGATAGCTTCATCCAGCTTTCGTACCCTACAAACCCCAGCTTTTCATAAACAGGGCGGCCCATGGCAGAAGCGGATAGCATCAGGATAGGGGCTTCGCGTTTTTGGGCTTCTGCCATCAGCTGACGCAACAAATCACCGGCGATGCCGCGCCCGCGAAAGGCGGGGTGGGTGTACACATTGGTCACATAACCGCGTATGCCGCGGGGGTTTGTGAACGACGGCGGAAACGGGTAAAAAATAACCGCGGCAGTGGCAACCAGCACGCCGTTTTCCTCTGCGACCCATTCTACCAAGGTATCCTCCTGCATGCCCTGCGCAAAAAAGGTGTGCAACTCACGGTCCATATTGCAAACAGGCTGCTGGCCTTCGTCAATCAGCTGTTGCTTGCGCAACTGGGCCAGTTGTTCAATCTCTTCCACTCGGGCGGGGCGGTACTGCATAAAGGCTCCTTTTACCGGCTATTTTAGCCGGTGGTCATGGTCTGTTGCAGCCAGCCGCGGTACGCGGCAAGCTGTGCGTCGGTGTGAAAATAGTGTTCGGCACCCGGCACCACGGTTAAGCTGCAATGATGGGCGGCGGCAAAGCGGGCGGCGTCCGGCTGGGTGCACAGGGTGTCCAGCTCGCCCCGCAATATTGCGGTGGGGCTTTGCCAGTGCTGCACAGGGTGCGCGCAAAGGTAGCAATAGTCATGCCAGTAAAGCACGGGCCCACCGTCCAGCGGGATAATTTTTTGCTGTTGCAGCTGGGTTTTAGTGACCCCGGCCGCTGTCATCATGCCCTCGGTCAACAGGCGCATGTCCAGCACCGGGGATAGCAGCAGGCACTGCTCAAACGCCAGTTGCTGCCCGGCCAGCAGCCCGCAAAAGGCACCGGCGCTGCAGCCGAACAGCGACAGCCGCGGCGTTTGCGCTTTGGCGTATTGCAGCACGGCGGCAAAGTCCGCTGTGCAGGCCTCGATGGTAAAAGTGCTGCCGTCTGTGGTGCGCGCGCCGTGTGCCGGCAAGTCAAAGCTGAGTATTTGGTACCCCAGCGGTACGGCAACATCGGCCAGCAGTGCGATGGGGGCGTCGCTTTTAGACGAGGCAACCCCGTGGGCGGCAACAAAAATACGCCCGGTGGGCGGGCCCCACAGCAGCGCGGGGATGGTACCGATGAAAAAAGAATGTGTGTTCATAGTTTCCTCCGTCCCTAGCGGAGAAAAAACCTCCGCAGGGTAATTTGTGTGTGTGACATGGGTGAAATCCTCCTTTCTGCAAAGTAAAACCGGCCCCAAAGGCCGGTTTTTATTGTAGCACATTGCCTAATAAAACAAAAGCGGCGCCCTGTGGGCACCGCTTAAAGCTGGCAGTTAAACCCCGGCGGCACCGCCGCGGGCCTGCTGGTTGCAGTACCAGCGAATCATTTTACCGGCAATGCTGTCGGCACCCGGGATGGCGGGCAGTGCGTCGGCCCGATACCAGCCGGCGCTGACAATTTCGGCGCCGTCCACCGCAATCTCGCCGCTGTCATAATCCGCTAAAAAAGCGGTCATCAGCGAATCGGGGAACGGCCAGGGCTGGCTGCTGAAATAGCGAATGTGGTTTACCCGGATGCCAATCTCTTCGCCAATTTCGCGCGCAACACACTGCTCCAACGTTTCGCCCGGTTCTACAAAACCAGCAATCAGGCTGTGCATGCCGGGGTTAAAGTTGCGGTTGTGCGCGAGTAAAATTTCGTCGCCCCGCAAAATGGCCGTGATGGTGGCCGGCGAAATGCGCGGGTAAACAATGTTGCCGCAGGCGGGGCATATTTTGGCGCGCTCGTCCTGTTTGTCGCCCATTTCGTGGCCACAGCGGCCGCAAAACCGGTTGCTCTGTGCCCAGTGCAACAGGTGCTGCGCCGTGCCGGCCAGCGTAAACAGCCCGGCATCGCCGGTGCGCTGCGTTATGCTGCGCAGGTCGGCCGCCACCCAGCTTGCGCCAGCCGCTGGCAGAGCCGCAACGTGGTAATAAAAACAGCTTTCACTGCCGTAACGGCCAAAATAAGCGCCGGGTAAAGCGCGCCATGCGGCAGGCAGCTCGCTGCAATGCGGCAGGCGCTGCACCGGGCCGTCTTCCAGCAGCAACAGTTTTTTTTCATAAAAAACAAGGGCAAGCCCGTCGGTTTCGTTTTGCGGGGGCAGGTAGCCCGGTGCAAATAAATGGGCAGGGGTAGGGGTCATCAAATGCGCTCACTGCTTTCCGGTTACAAAATAGGTTTTTAAAATGCCAATGAACACAGTATAGCCCGCCGCCCGGGCAAAAGCAATGCAAACATGCAGCGCGGTACCTGCGCAAAACGGCAACGCGGCAAATGTGCCGCGGTAGTAACAGGCATTGCCAAAGGGGTAAATAAAAGCATTGCCCCATGTGGAAAATAAGCAGGGAAATAAACGGGGAGCATGTAAAATTTTCTGTTTTTTTGTCAGATAATATGATATAGTTAATTCTAATAGAAGGTATAACTGAAACCACAGGTCGTGAAAATTGCTCTTGGGGGCATGGGGGTGCCGCCGGGGGCAATCTGTTTTACCGGACAATTAACAATAATTGGTAAATGCAAACCAACAGGAGAGGGTTTTGGCCGGCATGGTTCATAGAACAATCAAATGGGAATTTAAAAAAATTGCCCGTTATACGGTGCTGTTTTTTTTGGTGTTAAGCATTGGGTATCTTATCGTTGCCGTAGTGGTAAAAACGAAAGAAAACGCAATTCAGCGGGAAAACATTTTAAACACACAGCAGGAGCTTGCCGACGTTGAGCGGGAGATTATCTCCAACAAGGTGAGCCGGCTGGTGTCCGATGTGCTGTACACCGCGGATAATTTTCAGCTGAACAGTGCGGAGGGCGATAATTACGCCGAGGTGAAGCGCCAGTGGCTGGTGTTTTCAGAGCGCAAAAAAATTTATGACCAGATTCGCTTTATTGATTTGGATGGAAATGAGCGCGTGCGGGTCAATTATTCCGGTACTGGGGCGCAGGTAGTAGCGGATACTGCGCTGCAAAACAAAAAGGACCGCTATTATTTTAAGGATAGTGTCGCGCTGCAAAAAAACCAGGTCTTCATTTCCCCGTTGGATTTGAATGTGGAAAATAACGTGGTAGAGCAGCCCGAAAAACCGATGATTCGGCTTGCGACCCCTTGTTATGACAGCGCGGGGCAGCAGCAGGGGATTGTGGTGCTGAATTATTCGGCACAGGATATGCTGCAGCAGGTGCGCAAAATTGCTTCCACCAGCATGGGCGCGGTGTTTATGCTGAATGCCGACGGGTACTGGTTGTATAACAGCGCCGACAGCAGCACCGAGTGGGCGTTTATGTATGAAGACCGTGCCCAGCAAAGCTTTGCCACCGATTACCCGGAGGTTTGGCAACAGGTGCTGGCCGGCAGCAGTGGGGTTTCGGTCACAAAGCAGGGAGTGTTCAGCTACACCAACGTGCTGGCCAACGACGCGTTTGTGTCGGATGCCGGCAATGGCCGTATCCAATCGACATGCGGCGACTGGTACATTGTCACTTTTATTGACCCGCAAAGTGCGGCCGGCCGGCTGTTTACAGGGGGTACCACCGCCGTAATGCTGACAGCAATGCAGGAAAACCCGTTTGTTTACCTGATGATCCTTATCGTTTCGTTTTTGCTGGCTGCTTTTTTCTCTTTTAATAAGCTTGAAAAGGACCGCATACGTTATTTTTCAGAATACGATGTGATGACCGGTGTGTACAACCGGCGTGCGGGCTTTGCCAAGCTGGATCAGATGTATAAAACCGGTGTGAAGCACGAGTGCCATATCAGCGTTTGCTTTATTGATATCAATGGGCTGAAAGAGGTCAACGACTTTTTGGGGCACGAGGCCGGTGACGAGCTGATTTTGACGGTGGCCGATGGAATACGCGCCCACATTCGAAAGACCGATTTTGTTTCACGCCTTGGCGGCGATGAATTTTTAATCGTGTTTGAAACGGCGGGCAAAGCGGAAGCGGAGATGATTTGGCAAAATATCGTGCAGTATTACGAGCGGATCAACGAGCAGGAAAACCGCAAATATATTGTCAGCGTCAGCCATGGCATCGAAACGTTTCACTGCGACACCAACGAGTATATTGACACAGTCGTCAATCACGCGGACGAAAAAATGTACAACGAAAAGCGTGAGATCAAAAAGAACCTGCGGGTCATCCGTGACCTGCCGGTGAAAGCAGTGCCGCCGCAGTCGTTTGCCGACTGTCTGTAAAAGCTAAAAATCTTGAAAAAGGCCTTTGCCGCGAACAAGCGGCAAAGGCCTTTTTTGTGTTAAAATAGGTGTTGTGTACCTGATTTTTATAAGGGGCAGGCGGTAAAAAGCCAGGGGAAAAAGGCAGTGAGAAATGGTGACTGCAAACGCAGATGGCAAAATAAAAAAAGGGGATGACGCGGTGAAACAACCAATAAACAGCAGTTAAAATGGGTGCTGTTACCAAAAAGTAATGCATTCTTTTTGCAGGTTGCCTAAAACAAGGCTGCAAAATTACTGCAAAAAAGAGAAAAATGTGCCGGTTTCTCAACTTTGCTTGCAGATGGCAAAAGCGTGGCATATAATAATGCCATGCTTATTTCTAACTCCGAAATAACGAGTTCGGCGTCCGAAATAAATCAGCGCCGATACGGGAATGACGAATGCTGGAGGATTTGGAATGAGGAAGACAGGACTAAAAGAGATGAAAAAGCGCAACCGCGAAATGCTGCTGCGCACTATTTTAGAGCAGGGCGAGCTGTCCCGCATCGAACTTGCCCACACCACACAGCTTTCACCCAGCACCGTTTCGGCGCTGGTGGCGGAACTGCTGGAAGAGGGTGTGCTTGCCGAAAGCGGCGAGCGCATCACAACGGCGGGGCGCAGCCGTGTGGCGCTGAACATCAGCGAAGAGTACGGCTACATTGTGGTGGCAGAGGTGGGCCGCACCGGTACGCGGGTAGACGTGTTTGACATGGCGCTGGAATGCATCCACCACAAGGTGCTGGCCGACACTTACCTGTCGGGCAACGAGCTGCTGATTGAGCTGACGAGTGCGGTGTTTGAGTATTTTGACTATGCCAGCCACAGCATCAACAAGCTTGCCGGGTTTGGGCTGCTGTTTCAAGAGGATATGCAGCCCAGCGATTTCAACGTCATGTATTCCACTGGCTTTTCTTCGGCCAGCATTTCGCTAAAAGAGGCGCTTATCACACAGTTTCGCGTGCCGGTGATTGAAGATTATTCGCAGACCTACACCATCAGCCAGGCAACGGCACCGAACAGCGAATTGCAAGCAAGCAATACCGCGCACCTTGCCATTGGTGAAAAGGTGCTTGCCAGCATTACATTGCAGGGTGTGCCGCTGAAGTTAAAAGAGGGCCCATGTGCAGACCTTACGCCGCTTATTTGTGGCGATATTGCAGCCTTGCCCGCAAAAGCGGTGCCACAGGCCGCCGCGAGTGCAGGCGTGCCCGCGGTGATTGCGGGGCAAAGCAACTGGCTGGAGCTGCTGGCAACACAGCTCAGCGGGGCAATCGTCTGGCTGTGCACACTGCTGCCGCTGGATGTGGTTCTGCTGTCTGGCAAGGCAGTTAAAACGACCGACCTTGCACAGCGGGTGCAGCGGCAGGTAGAGGCAAAGCTGCCGGGCAGCGCACCGCAGGTGCAGCGGCTGGAGCTGCCTAAAATAGATGTGACAGCCCTGCTGGCAGAGCATGTGCGGCTGAGCATTCTTTGCCCCAATTAAACGATAATTTAAACAGTACGGGGGAAGCGCAAAATGAAGTACGCACAACTGTTACAGCAAAACCGGTTTTCAGTTATCACCAGCCTGCCGCGCAACGAGCTGAAGCTTGCGGAAGCGGCCTTAAAAGGCGGTGCCGAGGCCATTAAGGTGCATTGCAATGTGTACCACCGCGCAAGCGGGCAGGTGTTTGGCAGTTACAGCGAAAACCGGGGCTTTTTAAAAAGCCTGATCGCGTTGTGCGGGCCGGTACCGGTGGGCCTGATGCCCGGCGGGCCGGACGCTTATATCACCGTACAGGAACGGCTGGAGCTGGAGGAGATGGGCCTTGCCTTTTTTACGGGGTATGCGCACCAGGTGCCCTGCCATATGATGGACAGCACGCGCCTTGACAAAATGGTAGCCATTGGCCCCGGTTATACACAAAACACGCTGGACGCGGTGCGTGCCTCTGATATTGACGTGCTGGAATGCAGCATTCAACCCGGCGAAGCGTACGGCACGCCGCTGTGCGTCGAAGACCTTTTGCGATACAGCGACATTGCCGCCAAAACGGCAAAGCCCTGTGTGGTAACCACCCAGCGGGCAATTACCCCGCAGGAGGTACACCACCTTGCAAAAGCAGGCTGTAAGGGCATTATGATTGGTGCCGTGGTCATGGGCCCGCAGCAGGACGTTGCGGCGGTAGAGCAGGCAACCCGCGCTTTTTGCGCGGCAGCCAAAGAGCTGGCAGTAACCAAACGGATGTAGGCCGCATTTGCGGCTACACATAAAAAAGGGGCAAAGGCCCTGAAAAGTTAGGAGCAGGAATTATGTTACAGGGAGTTCTTATTCTTGTAGTCTTTTTGGTTGTTGCGGCGTTGATGATGACCAAAAAGATCCCGACACTGCTGGCGCTGCCGTTGATGGCCGTGTTGATCTGTGTCATTGCAGGGGTGCCCGCGGTGGGTGCAGATGCGGACGGCGCCCCCATTGGCTGGCTGCAAACAGTGCTGGAAGCCGGCACTGTGCGCATGGGCAGCGCCATTATGGCGGTCATTTTTGGCGCATGGCTGGGCCAGTTGATGAACAAGACCGGCGTGACCGAAAACATCATCAAAAAAAGTGCAGAGCTGGGCGGTGACCGCCCGCTGGTCGTCACGCTGATCATGGTGGCGGCGGTCGCAGTGTTGTTCACCACGTTGAGCGGCCTCGGTTCCATCATCATGGTCGGTTCCATCGTACTGCCCATTTTGGTCTCGGTGGGGGTACCCGCCATCAGTGCGGCGTGCATCTTTTTGATGGCCTTTACCACCGGCCTCACCTTCAACATTGCCAACTGGAAAACCTTCTCGTCGATTTTCAGCCTAGATATAGAGCAGATCAAGGGCTTTGAAATTTACCTGTTTGCGGCGACCCTTGTGGCAACACTGGTGCTGGTGTTTGTGGAGTTTAAAAGAAACGGCGTCAAGTTTGCGTTTTCGGCCCCGGCCGGCAAGCAAGAGGAGACCCGTCAGCTGAAAGGCATCACCGGTGCGCTTGCCATGCTGACACCGGTTGTTCCTATCATTCTGGTCGCACTGCTAAAAGTGCCGGTGGTTCCCTCGTTCATCGCGGGCATCATCTGGGTGCTGCTGTTCACCTCTAAAAGCTTTTCGAAAGCAATGAACCTGCTGGTTAAAACCTGCTACGACGGCATTACCGATGCGGGCCCCGCCATCATTCTGATGGTCGGCATCGGCATCCTGTACCTCGCCGTCACGCACCCCATGGTCAAAGAGGTGCTCAACCCGTTCCTGCTGGCAGTCATCCCCACCGGCCGCATCGGCTACATCATCTTCTTCAGCCTGCTTGCCCCGTTGTCGCTGTACCGTGGCCCGATGAACCTGTTTGGCCTGGGCTCCGGTATTGCGGCACTGGTTATTGGCCTTGGCAGCCTGTCGCCGCTGGCGGTCATGGGTGCTTTCCTTGCGGCCGAGCGCATTCAGGGCTGCGGTGACCCCACCAATACCCAAAACGTGTGGACGGCAAACTTTGCCGAGGTGGAGGTCAACACCATCACCAAAAAGCTGCTGCCCTACCTTTGGGTCATTGCGGTGTTTGGCGTAGTGCTTAGCGCGGTATTGTATTTCTAACTTTAACAAAAGCCTGCTGTGACAGGGTGCCGTACCGGGTACAGCACCCTGTTTCACAGCCCGCCCGGGGGCAGGGCGAGTACCCGCCCCGGGGCCGGTTGTGAACGAGACCCGGCAGTTAACCAGAATAGGAGATTGAAACAACATGAAAGTGCGCATTGGCATCGACGTAGGCGGCACGTTTACCGATGCCGTCGCAATCAACAACGATACTTACGAGTTGATTGGGACGGTAAAGGTACCTACGACCCATACGGCAAAGGAGGGCGTTGCAGCCGGTATTGTGGAGGTATTGCACCGTGTGATGCAAGAACACAATATTCAGCCCGACGATGTGACCTTTATTGCCCATGGCACCACGCAGGCTACCAATGCACTGCTGGAGGGCGACGTTGCCAGTGTGGGCATTGTCACACTGGGCAGCGGTTTGCAGGGGGCAAAAAGTAAATCGGATACCACGATGGGCAACATTGAGCTTGCGCCGGGCAAATTTTTGCCCAGCCAGAACAGCTATGTGGACACCGGCGCGTCAAAAGATTTGACGATGGACATCAAGACTGCAGTGCAAAGCCTGCTGGCGGGCGGCGCAACCAGCATTGTTGCGGCCGAGGCGTTCAGCGTGGACGACCCCGCGAACGAGACTGCCACGGTGCAGGTGTGCAGCGAATTGGGGGTGCCGGGTACCGCCACCAACGACATTTCAAAGCTGTACGGCCTTAAAATCCGCACCCGCACGGCGGTAGTCAACGCAAGCATCATGCCCAAAATGCTGGAAGCTGCCACGATGACCGAGCGCAGCATCCAGAACGCAGGCATTAAAAGCCCGCTGATGGTCATGCGGTGCGACGGCGGCGTGATGACGGTGGAAGAGGTGCGCAACCGCCCCATTTTGACTATTTTGTCCGGCCCGGCGGCCGGCGTTGCCGGCGCACTAATGTACGAAAAGCTGACCGACGGCATCTTCTTTGAAGTGGGGGGTACTTCCACCGATATCTCCTGCGTCAAAGACGGCAAGGTGATGATTCAATACGCCGAAGTGGGCGGCCACAAAACCTACCTCAACAGCTTGGACGTGCGCACCGTGGGCATTGGCGGCGGCAGCATGGTACAGCTGGAAAACGGCAAAGCGGTGGGCACCGGCCCGCGCAGCGCCCATATTGCCAATTTGGAATACGAAGTTTACTCCGACCCGCAGGCCATCAGTAACCCGCGCCTTGTGGCGGTGCACCCCACCCCCACCGACCCGGAGTACGCCTGCATTGAATGCGATAACGGGGTCAAGGTGGCCCTGACGATGGCGGGCGCCGCCAACATTGCCGGCTATGTGCACGAGGGTGATTACGCCTACGGCAGCAAAGAGGCCGCGGTGCGCGCATGGCAGCCGCTGGCGGCGCAGATGGGCTGCACGGTAGAGCAAGCGGCCAAAAAAGTGCTGGCCTTTGCGGCAGAAAAAAACTCAAAAGTTGCAGCACAGCTGATGAAGGATTACAGTATGGACCCGCGCACCACCCTGTTTGTGGGTGGCGGCGGCGGTGCCGCCACCGTGGTGCCGCATTTGGCCGAGACGATGGGCCACCGCCACCGCATTGCGCAAAACGCGCCGGTCATCTCCACCATCGGCGTGGCCCTTGCCATGGTGCGTGACATGGTTGAGCGCACGGTGACGAACCCGACGGACCAGGACATCATCAGTGTGCGCCGTGAGGCGGAACTGAAAGCAATTCAAAACGGTGCGGCCCCCGGCACGATTGAAGTCAGTGTAGAGGTGGATACCCAGCGCAATGTGCTGCGCGCGATTGCGGTGGGCGCTACCGAGCTGCGCAGCAAAGACCGGCTGAACGAAAACCTGACGCAGGACCAGCTGTTTGAAATTGTGGCGGAAAACCTTGGCACAGAAAAAAAGAAGCTGGAAGCCACTGCCCAAAATGGCACCATGGTTGCGGTGCAGTACGACCGGGTAGAAAAAAAGCTGCTGGGCCTTGTGCGCAAAAAAACACGCCCGCTGCGGCTGATTGATGACGAGGGTGTCATCCGGCTGCAAAAAAACAACGCATGGGTGCGGCAGTCCACCGTGGGCGGCTGGCAAAAAGACGCGGCGTGGATGCTGGAAGAGCTGACCGAGTACAACGACGGCGGTGCCAACCTGCCCAACCTGTATGTGGTGCTGGGCAAGCGCATCATTGACCTGTCCGGGCTGACCAGCGACACCCAAATCTATAGCCTTGGCAATGTGGAGCTTGCGGGCTGCGGCGCACAGGAACAGGTGATTGTTGCGGCCACAAAGCGCGTGGACGCCTGATAAAAGGAGGGGTGGGAATGCCGGATTATACGTTGCCGTTCCCCGGCAAAGAGCTTGCATTGCAAGAGCTGAGCTATGATGTCTGCTATTCCCGCATCCCGCAACAGGACAGGGCGCGCATTGTGCAAAGCGCCTGGCAAAAGGGCGAACAGGCGGCTTGCAATGTATTTCAGCAGTGGGGCGGCGAGACCAATTTTTTTGCCATTGCCCAGCGCAGCGGCCTTGACTGCGAGCAGCTTGAAAAAGATTACATTGTGGGCAAGCAGCGCTATTTCAGCGATTATTTGTCGGGCAAAAACGAAATTAAGCTGTACCTTGGCTCCATCCGGCTGTGGGCACAGCAAAACGGCCTTGCGCTGCAAACGGCGCTGAATGTCATTTTGAGCCACGAGTATTTCCACTTTTTAGAGTGTACCCAGCTGGGCCTCACCAGCCGGGAGTATCAGGTGTCGATGCTTTGCATCGGGCCGCTGAAGCTTGGTAAAACGGGGGTGCGCGCACTTTCAGAGATTGGCGCCCACGCGTTTGCGCGCACTTATTATGAACTGACGGCAGAAAAGGAGAGGGCAGATGAAAAAACTCAGCTATGATGTTGTGGTTGTTGGCGGCGGGCCCGCGGGCACCGTTGCGGCGATTGCCAGTGCAAGGGGCGGAGCAAAGACTATTTTAATTGAACAAAACGGCTACCTTGGCGGCGCGCTGACCGCCTGCGGCACCGGCCCGCAAATGACGTACCACGCGGGCGAAAAGCAGGTGGTCTGCGGCATCCCGCAGGAGATGGAAGCCGAAATGGTGCGCCGCGGCTTTTCTACCGGGCATATCCCCGACGCGGTGGGCTTTTGCTCTTCCACCACGGCATTTGACCCCGAGGGCATGAAAATCGTGTGGGAGGACATGGCCCAAGAGGCCGGTGTGGTGCTGATGTACCACACGGTGTTTACCGGCTGTACGGTGGTGGACGGCAAAATCAGCAGCGCCACCGTGTACACGAAGGGCGGTTTTTACGAGCTTTCGGCCGGGGTGTTCATCGACGCTTCGGCAGACGCCGACCTTGCCACCGCCGCCGGTGTGACCAGTGTGTATGGCCGCGAGGAAGACCACCTTGCACAGCCGATGACGATGAATTTCCACGTTTACGGGGTCGACCGCGATAAGGTGTGCGACTATGTGCTGAATAACCTTGACGACATGGCCCGTTATACCCCGCGCAACCTGCGCGAGCTGCCGCATTACGATATTTCGGGCGCGTTCAGCCGGGTGCAGGCGGCAAAGGACGCGGGCGAGTTCCACATCGACCGCGACACCGTGCTGTGCTTTGAAACCAACACGCAGGGCGAGTATGTGGTTAATATGACCCGCATCCCAAAACACAGCGCAGTCGACCCGTTTGAGCTGACTGCGGCCGAGATTGAGGGCAGAAAACAGGTGCAGGAGGTACTGCGCTTTTTGCGCAACTACATCCCCGGGTTCGAGCATTGCAAGATTGCATTTTCTGGCCCGAACATTGGCATACGCGAAAGCCGCAAAATCGACGGCGTGTACAAACTGACGGCAGAGGATTTGACCGATAATGTCATGTTCCCGGATGCGATTGCAATGGGCGGGTACCCGATTGACGTGCATTCGCCCGACGGCGGCAACACCGTGCATAAGTTTTTAAAGCCCGGCAGCTGGTATTCCATCCCTTACCGCAGCCTGATTGCCGACAAAATTGAAAATTTGGTCGTGGCGGGCCGCTGTCTTAGCGCCACCCATGTGGCATGCTCTGCGGTGCGGGTGACCCCGGTATTGATGGGCATTGCACAGGCGGCGGGCACTGCGGCGGCGCAAAGCATTACAACCGGGCAACCCGCCAATAAACTTGACACCGACCAGCTGCGCACGACACTAAAAGCAAACGGTGTGTTTTTAGACGAATATCAACCGGTGTGACCCTTTTGCCGTGTGCCGCAGATAGGCACCAAAACCAACAATTAAAGGAAGCCTGAAAGAATGGACAAAGAACAACTAAAGCAGACGCAAGCTTGGGTGCGCGGGCAGCTTGATAGCAGTGCGCAGTTTTGGCTTACCCATGGCATGGACAAAGAAAACGGGGGCATTTACACCTGTGTGGACCGCACCGGGCGGGTGTATTCGACCGATAAAAGTGTTTGGATGCAGGGGCGCTGTGCGTGGACTTATGCCTACTTGTGCAATAGCTACGGTGCGCGGCCCGAATGGCTGGCGGCCAGTAAATCCTGCCTTGATTTTATGGAGCAGCACTGCATCAACCGCGCAGCGGGGGACCGGATGTATTTTCAGGTCACCGCAAAGGGGCAGCCGCTGCGCCAGCGCCGGTATTGTTTTTCAGAGGGGTTTTACGCCATTGCCAACGCAGAATATTATGCGGCAACCGGCGAGCAGCAATATCTTGACCGCGCCCGGCGCGCTTACCATTTGATTTACGACCTCAATAACGGCAACATTGCCGACCCCACCGGCCTTGGGCCCAAGGGCATCCCGGCAACGCGCAGCGGGCGCGCACTGGCAAACCCGATGATCTTTTTGAACATCACCAGCGTGCTGCGCCGCACCGACCCGCAGCACATCGCCGAGTACGACCGCTATGCGGCAGAATCCGCCGCGCAGATTGTGCAGTACCATGTAAAGCCGCAGCTGGGCTGCACGCTGGAAAACGTGGGGTTAAACGGCGAATTTTGGGCCGATGTGACCGACGGGCGCATTGTAAACCCGGGGCACGACATTGAGTGCAGCTGGTTTTTGATGGAGTACGCGAATTACCTTGGCGGGCAGCAGGGCAAGCAACTGCACCAAACGGCAGAGCTGGTGTTTAACAATGCCATCAATGCCGGGTGGGACAAAGAGTACGGCGGCCTGCTGTACTTTATTGACGCGCTGGGCAACCCGCCCGAGGCGTATGAGCATGACATGAAGCTGTGGTGGCCGCACAATGAAATTTTAATTGCTTCGCTGATGGCGTACCGCGACACCAAGGACGAAAAATATCTCGACTGGTTTAATAAGACGGTCGATTACTGCAAAGCACATTTCAGCGACCCGCAGTACGGCGAGTGGTACGGGTATTTGCGGCGTGACGGCAAGCCCACCGAGCCTTCGACCAAGGGCAGCACCTTTAAAGGCCCGTTCCATCTGCCGCGCAGCATGGTGCAGGTGGATAAAATGCTCGACGAGATTCTGGCGGAAAATTAACCGGCC
The DNA here is from genome assembly GCA_023460035.1 of Bacillota bacterium. Lineage (GTDB taxonomy): Bacteria > Bacillota > Clostridia > Oscillospirales > Ruminococcaceae > Pygmaiobacter. Next base: position 201,086 of record JAEWRN010000044.1, on the reverse strand, counting down.
AGCACCGGTTGGCCATAGTAAAACAGCACAAACGCCCCGTGTGATTTTTACACGGGGCGTTTGTTTAACCTTTTTAAATTGTCTTTGTGAGGTGCCTTTGTGCGGGCGCGGTGTGGAGGGCCAGTTGGCGCTATATTAACGAACAGAGCATGTGTTTTAATTTAGCTTGTTTTGCCTCTAAAACCGGTTTCTGTCCTTAATTAAATAGGTAATGGACACTAACATGCCCAATGCTTCGGCAACCGGAACCGCCAACCACACACCCAGTTCTCCAACAATATGTGGTAAAAGCAAAATCATTGCGACTAAAAACAAGAAAGTCCTTGTGAAAGAAATAATAGCGGATGCCTTCCCATCTGACAGTGCTGTGAATAACGCAGAAACAAAGATGTTTATGCCCATCAAAATAAAAGCAAGAGAATAAATCTTTATTCCCGCATAGGTTATGCGATATACGGCACTCTCTAAGCTTGTAAAAACAGAAATTACCGCGCTGGATACCGCTTGTGACAAGATAAAAGAAATAATAGAAGAGATTGCCACAAAGAGTATGCTGTTTTTAACGGTCTTGTGCAGTTGCTCTTTCTCTTCGCTACCATATTTGAAGCTGATAACGGGTGCCACACCGTTAGAGTATCCAAAATAAATTGCAGTGAAAACATATTGGAAATACATAATGATTGTGATGGAAGCGACGCCGTTTTCACCCCAATATCGCATAAAGGTATAGTTGAAAAGCAAAGTCGTAGTGGCATTAGCAAGGTTGGTCACCATTTCTGACGAGCCATTTGTGCAGGCCTTAAGCAAAACAGAACCATCAAAGCGCGGCTTTACAAAGTATAGACTGCCGTTCCTGTTTTTGAAGAAAAAAACAAGCCCTGTTATAGCGGGAATACAATACCCAATCCCTGTTGCAAATGCAGCACCAGCTATCCCCATGTTTAGTGGCACCATAAACACATAATCTAACACCATATTTGTGACCCCGGCAATAACAACTACTGTAAGGCCCAGTGTTGGTCTACCCGCGGTGACAAAAAATACTTGGAATACTGTTTGCAGTATAAACATAGGGGCGAAGGTAAGCAGAATGCTGCCGTATGTACGGCACAATTCATATTGTGTCTCACTTACGCCTAACACAGACAGCACCGTATCAATACCGATTATTCCAAGAGCTGCAATAGAAAGGCCTGCTATCAATGCCACCAGCACCAAGAATGAAAAATCAGCACGTGCTGATTTTTCATTCTTTTCGCCTAATTTTTTTGCTATAATTGCGCTGCCACCTGCCGCAATCATAATGCCGATGGCCATTTCTAATGAAATTATAGGATACAGCATATTTACTGATGATAATGCGATTGTTCCTAAAACGCGCGATACGAAAATACCGTCAACAATTACATATAAAGATGAAAACAACATCATCAGCATACTTGGCAAAGCAAATTTTACCAAAGAAAACAGGTTGTGTTGCTTTGCTAAAGGGTTAGTCATTGTCTACCTCCTGCTCAAAATAATCGCCGTAGACAACATTCCCATTTATCATCTCCAGGCTTAATGTGGCCCCCATTTTCTCTAAAGCTCTTTCTTCCAGATCATGCAGCTTTGTTAAAACAGATGCAGAAAACACCTCGCCTTCTTTTGTTAGAGTAATTGTTTTTTCCCTTTTGTCATTGCTTTCGGATGTAAAAACAACATATCCTTTTTTTCTAAAGTCAGCCAGTATGGTGCTAACCGTTGTTTTGGGTAGCATCCATTTTTCGCAAATATCTTTTTGGGTGCGACATTCTGCATCTTCCATAGTATAAAGAACCATGAGCGAATTATAATTAAGCCCATGCTTTTTTGCCCATTTCCCGTATAACGAAGTTACCTTGCTTATAGCAGAATTGAGGGTTTCGCATTGCTTGCGAAGCGATGTATTCATAGTTTACCTCCCTTGACAATAGTTCGGTTTCGTACTATTTGATTATAGTACGAAACCGAACTATTGTCAAGCTGCCGCTTCCTGTCTTGATTTTAGGGGTTTGTTTTTGGGCGCTTTACCAAATAATAAAATGTACGCTTTTCTTACAGCTTGCGCGGCGGCAGCACGCGGGGGCTGCTCGGCTTTAAAGCTGACCTTTTGGCCCTCAAACAGGGCTTAAACCAATCGGCAACAATAAAGTGGGGGGCTTAGCCAAAAGAAAGTATGGGTTCGGGCATTGGCGTGCGTCAGGTGTTTTTTAGCTTGCAAAGCTGCGCCTGTAACTGCTGCAATTCTTCGGCAGAAATGCGGCCAAACTCCAGCGCGTCGCGCAGCTTCATGGGCGCGGCAAAGCTAAGCAACTGGGCCTCGCTCAGCGCGGTGCCGCCCGCCCCGGCACTGGCAAAGGCGGTATGCAGTACCGGCTGCAACAGGGCGCGCGCGCCGGGGTTTTGCAGCAGGTGGCCCAGCGTGCAGTCTGCCGATAAAAAGGCTTCGTAATCGTCGTTAATATGGCCGGGGCACGCCGGCGCAGTGTCGCCATTGGGGCCAAAACCGCCAAGAACGTCGCGCAGCCAGCCAATGCTGTCCTGCACCCAGTTTGGGGTGCGCGCACACAAAGCGGGGTCGGGGCCTTGTATCGAGGGGGCGGCGGTAGAAAAGCCGTGCGGGCCAAAGGCGTAAATATGGCTTTCAAACGCAATACCGTAGCGGTCCAGCGCCTGCATAAAGCGCAGTGAATTTGCAATGGGCACCACGTTGTCGGTGCGGGTGGCAAACAAAAAGCAGGGGCAGGTGTGCTGGTCTACAGCGCGAATCACATCCGGCGCGGTCACAGAGCAGCCTTTTACGTCGTCACTTAACACGGCATAACCCAAAATGGCGGCGTTTGGCCGGCTTTTTGCCATCGTGGCGGCACAGCCCGCAAGGTGGCCACCGGCAGAAAAGCCGACAACTGCAATTTTGTCGCTGCGAATGCCCCACGCATCGGCGTGGCCGCGAATCAGCTGCATGGCCTGTTCGTAATCCTGCAACGGGTTTGGCCAAATGGCGTGTTGTTTTACCGAATAGCGCAGAATAAAGGCGTGGTACCCCGCCGCAAGGTAGGGCATCGCAACGGGGTCGGCCTCGCGGTCCGAGCAAAATTCATAGCCGCCGCCCGGCAAAACCAGTACGGCGGGGCGCTTTTGCACGGCCCGAAACTCGCCGCCATTTTGCAGCAGATAACTGGTCAGCGTGACCTGCCGCGCCTCGTTTAACACAAACACTTCGCTTTGCATAAAAGCCTCCTTCTAACCGGCACTTGCCTGTTTTTTGCACGGTGCCAAATGGTAAAATTTACACTTTTATTATACCATGCGCGCAGCCCCGGCGGCAGCATATCAATTTGGCAAATAAAAAAAGCTTACCCCGCAAAGGGTAAGCTTTTTTATCGGCTTTTAGATAGCGCGAACGTTAGCAGCACGCAGCTTCTTCGGGTTGCGGGGATCCTGCTCAATTTCAAAGCTGACCTTCTGGCCCTCCGGCAGGGTCTTAAACCCGTCGGCAACGATAGCGGAAAAATGCACAAACACATCGTCCCCACCTGCATCGTTCGTCAGAAAACCAAACCCTTTTGCCTCATTAAACCATTTTACAGTACCAGTGCTCATCATGATACCTCCTTAGAAGTGTTATCCTAGTGCAAAAATAAATGCCACAGCGATGTAAGCCAAAAAATAGAAATTGACTCACAACCTGTAGCAATCAATTAGCATAATTAGAATACTTGATAAGGATACTACTGAAAACGGTTCTTGTCAACTAAAACTTTTATTATAAGGTATAAAATACAGCAAATCATATTCCGGCAAAGTTTTAACTTAAAGGAGACCCCTTATGCAGTTGTGGGTTGTTTTGGGTTTGCTGCTGGTTTTTTCTGTTGGCTTTTTGGGGTATGCCTGCATAGCTGCGGCCGCGCGCAGCGACGAACAGGCCGAGCGGATGTTTGAAGAGCGATAGCGCCAACAGCAAAACGAAGCTGCAAACGAGCCGCAACAGACTGTGCCGGGGCCGCAAGACGATACAAACGGCAAGCGACCAAAGAAGCGTGCAGTGGTAGGGCAAAATGAAACAGTAAGGGCCGGGGCAGGTTGCCCCGGCCCTTTGTTTTTAAACAGCAGCAGGGGGATGGATTTATTAAAATAAAAAAGTTGGAAAAATTAACCATATTTGCTATAATGGGGGCAGGTAGTAAACCACAATTTTAAAGGAGGAACCTGCAATGGAAGTAAAGCTGGCAAAGCTGAAACGCTTTAACCTCATCATGGGTGCATTTCACCTGGTTCAAGGCATTCTTATGTTGGCGCTTGCGACGAGTGTCATTCAAAAAATTGCCGAGTTTTCCCCCGCCATCACACAAAATTACCTGATGTTTGATGTGGCTACAAAAACCTTGCAACCGGCAAGCAAGGCGTTGTTCCAGCTGCCATTTGGCATTTTAGTATCCTGCTTTTTGTTTATTTCCGCCGCGGCGCACGCCATTATCTATTTGAACAGCGGTACTTATTTTAAGTACCTGCAAAAGGGCATCAACCCATTTCGCTGGTTTGAATATGCCATCAGCTCTTCGATTATGATTGTGCTCATCAGCACGCTGTTTGGTATTTACGACATCGCGTCGCTATTGCTGATTTTTGTGGTCAATGCGACGATGAACCTGTTTGGCCTGGTGATGGAACAGCTGAACGCCGGCGCAGAAAAGGCACGGGTCAACTGGGGGCCGTTTGTTTGGGGCGCCATTGCGGGCCTTGCCCCGTGGGTAGCCATTTTGCTGTATATGTTCGGCACCGGCAACTTTGACATGGTGCCCTGGTTTGTATGGGCCATTGTTATCACGTATTTTGTCACCTTCAATACCTTCCCCGTCAATATGATCTTGCAATATAACCGGGTGGGCAAATGGCGCGATTATTTATACGGCGAGCGGGTGTACATCATCCTCAGCCTTGCCGCCAAAACTGCGCTGGCGTGGCTGGTGCTGTTTGGTGCAATGCAGCCGTAAACAACTAGCGGGCAAATAAAAAAGCAATCGGGCAGGCATGTACCCATGCCTGCCTGATTGCTTTTTAAAAACAGATCTGCGGCCCGCGCTATAGCTTGTTTTGGCAGGCGGGGCGCCGTGCATCAAACGCCGGGTTTTGCCGGCTTATCTGCAAACCAGCCTTTGGTGCTGCGGGCAATTTTAACAAGGATCAGCATCACCGGCACTTCGGTCAGCACGCCCACTGTGGTGGCCAGTGCGGCGGGGCTGCCCGTGCCAAACAGCGCTACGGCCACGGCAACAGCCAGTTCAAAAAAGTTCGATGCGCCAATCATGCCGGCGGGGGCCGCAATGTCGTGCGGCAACTTGAGGGCCTTGCTGGCAAGGTAGGCAATGAAAAACACCAAAAAGGTTTGCAAAATCAGCGGTACGGCAATCAGCGCGATGTGCAGCGGGTTTTGCAGAATGGTGTTGCCCTGAAACGAAAACAGAATAATCAGCGTCAGCAGCAGCCCCACTGTGGTGACGCCCGAAAACTTGGGGATAAACCGGGTGTTCAGGTACTCTTCGCCGTGGTGCCTCAACACCCATGTGCGGGTTAAAATACCGGCGCTCAGCGGGATGACCACAAACAACACGACGGAAAGCAGCAGCGTGCCCCACGGGATCTGCACCCCGCTTACCCCCAGCAGCAGCGCCACCAGCGGGGTAAACGCCACTAAAATAATCAGGTCATTGGTGGCCACCTGCACCACGGTATACGCGGGGTTGCCGTCGGTCAAATGGCTCCACACAAACACCATTGCGGTGCAGGGCGCGGCCCCCAGTAAAATGGCGCCGGCAAGGTAACCCTGCGCAAGATCTGCCGGGATGAGCGGCTTAAACACCACAAAAAAGAAAAACCACGCAATGCCAAACATGGTAAACGGCTTAATCAGCCAGTTGGTAACCCAGGTGACAAACAGGCCCTTGGGGTTTTTGCCCACATTTTTAATGCTTTGAAAATCGACCTTCAGCATCATGGGGTAGATCATCAGCCAGATTAAAATGGCAATCGGCATCGACACATTGGCATAGGTAAACTGCCCCAAAAAGGCGGGAATTGCCGGCAAAAACCTGCCAATCAACACCCCGGCCACCATGCACAGTGCCACCCATACGGTTAAATACCGCTCAAAAAACCCCATCCCAGACGTTTTACTTTTCGCCATAACTTTCACCCTTAGTTTCTAAAATATTGCCTGTATGGGCGACGGGCGCCGCCCCCAAACGGCCACACGGGTGCACAGTAAAACCGCGGGCTGCCGGGTGCAGTGCCATACCCAAACAGGCATTACATATATTGATGAATATCTATGAGAAATTGTACTCAAAGCATAGATGATTGTCAATATAAAAATAATATAAAAACAGTGGGTTTATAAAAAATATGAAAAAGAGCTTTTTACAAAGATATTTGGCCGGGCTTACAGCAGCAGGCCTTAAGGGATAGAGTTTACCGCTGTGCGGGCAGGTGCGGCTTGTATTGGGGCAAGGTGTGCCCACTGCAAAATACTTTATCTCTAGTACTTTAAGTTACACATGCTTGTTTTTGAGGGCTATTTTACCCCGCTTTGCGTGTAGAACTTTTTGCCGCTTTTTAAGACAGTTTGCGCAAAAACGGTGCGGCGGCAGCCGCTGTGCAGGGGTAGGTGTATCCCCGTGGTAGGCCGCCTGTGGGGCGGTCTGGCAGGCTATTTTGCCTTTTTTGCAGGTGCCGCCATGTAACTGCAAAACGGCCAATACTGCCGCAAAGGGCCGCACACTGCGCCGTTGACAGCAAAAAAGGGATGGGCTATGCTGAAACCACCGCCGCCGGCAGGCAAGGCCGGCGCAGCAAGGGGGCAGTGTGATGCAGGGCGAAGTGAAACCGCAAAACATGTTTAAGCGGCAGCTTGAAAAACAGGCGCTGCGGCAGGTGGTGCTGCTGGTGTTGGTGGGCTGCCTGTTGTTCTGCATCCCGGTGTTCGGCATGAACTACCTGGGCCAGCGTTTCCGGCGCGAAGAGCATATGACCTACCTTACGGGCGTTGTGCAGCAGGTGTATGACAGCACGGTGGCTTACCTTGACGACAGCGACAACACTGCCCGCTTTTTGCGCTGCACCGGCGGGGCAGGCGACGGGCGAGAGGTGCAGTATTCGCTAAGCAAATATAATGTGGACAGCCCCGTCAAGCTGGACCTTGTATTAATAGACACAGATGAAAATGTGGCGTACACCAGCTATGATGCCACGCAGATGAACCTGCACCGCGAGGCGTTCAGCCGCATTGTGGCCACCAATGCCGCACAGGCCGGGCGCGGGGTATACAGCGCGGTGTACTTTTTCCCCGGTGCGGGGGCCCAGTGGGTGCTGGCAAAGCCGCTTTATCAGCAGGACGAGTTGCGGGGGTTTGTGCTGGCCTATTTAAACGGCAGCGACTGGGGCGCGCTGATTTCAGAATACCAGTACGACAGCATCATCACCGACCTCAACGGCAATATTATTTACAGCTCTAAAAGCGCGTTTTTGCCCCAGCGGAATACCAACAAGTTTAAAGCCGAGACCGCTTGGCACGCCGTGCAGGTAAACGGGCTGCGCTATATGGCGGGCGGTAAGGTGCTGGCCGACCGGCGGGTGGTGGTGTATTCGTTTTTGTACACGCCCGAAAATATCCCGTTTATTTTGATTGGCGTGCTGACCATTGCCTTTTTGGGCGCGCTGTGGTTTTTGATGTTTTTAAATTTATCGCGCGAAATGGCCCGCAAGACCGCCGGCTCGGTAGAGGCGCTGGTGGGCGAGATGCGCATCATCCGCCACGGAGACAGCGGCCACCGCATCCAAATCAACACCGGCGACGAGTTTGAGGAGATTGCCGAGCAGATCAACCGCATGGTGAAAAGCGTCAACGAGCTGAACACCCGCAACACCGATTTGATCCGGCTGAACGGCATGATTGAAATGCGCAACCTGCAAACCCAAATCAACCCGCACTTTATTTACAACACGCTGGACAATATCAAATATCTGATTACGGCACAGCCAGAAACCGCGGCCCGCCTGATGGAGCGCTTTACCCACATTTTGCGGTACAGCATCAACAACACCAAGCAGGACGTGCTGTTTTCAGAGGACATTGTGTATATTGAGGATTACCTTGCCATTCAAAAAACGCGGTTTGGCGAGCGCTTTAGCTATACGATGCAGCTGGCGCCCGAATGCAGCCGCTGCATGGTGCCAAAGCTGCTGTTACAGCCACTGCTGGAAAACAGCATCAAATACGGGTTTCAAAAAAAGATGACCGTTGCAGTGCAGATACGCGGCTGGTGCGAGGGCGCGCATTTCTTTTTGCAGGTGCGGGACGACGGGCCGGGCCTGCCTATAAACCAGCTGCACGCACTGCGGCAGGCCATGGTGTCGGAGGGGGTGCGCACCGAGCACAACGGCCTGCAAAATTTGTGCCGCCGCATTTTGCTGGAGTACGGCAAGGGCTGCGGGCTGTTTATTGAAAGCGAAGAGGACAAATCGTTTACGGTGACGGCAAAGCTGCTGTGCACAAGGGGGGAATAGAGGTTGTTTCGGGTATTGATTGTGGAGGACGAGGAGATTTTGCGCCGGGGTATTCGCTATGCGGTGCCGTGGGAGCAGCACGGCTGCGCCGTGGTGGGCGAAGCGCAAAACGGGGTCGAGGGCAAACAGCAGATTGCCGCGCTGGACCCGGACATTGTGCTGACCGACATCAACATGCCGGTGATGGACGGGCTGCAGATGATTGCCGAGACAAAATGCAAAAGCAACTATGTGGCCATTCTGCTGACCGGGTATTCTGATTTTGAATACGCAAAAGAAGCCATTCGCAACGGCGTGTCGGATTATATTTTAAAGCCGCTGGACCCGCAGGAGCTGGGCGAAGCGCTGGACCGCGCGGCGCTGGAATGCAAAAACATTCGCATTCTGCGCGAGCAGAACACCGGCCGGGTAGAGCTGAAAAACCTGTCGCTGCTGGAAGGCCTTGCCACCCAGCCGGCAGACGACCCGGTGGTGGGGCAGATCCTCGATTATATCGCCGCGCATTACACCCAAAAAATCACACTGGCCGACCTGTCGGAGACGCTGTATTATTCCGACCGGTATATCAACCAAAAATTTCAAAAGGCGCTGGGCACAACGGTGATTGAATACCTCAACCGCTACCGCATCCAAAAAGCACTTTCTCTGCTGCGGCAGGGGCAGCTGCCCATCACCGAAATTGGCGGGGCATGCGGTATTGGCGAATACAAATATTTCAGCCATGTATTTAAAAAATATGTCGGCTGTTCCCCCAAAGAATATCAGCGGCAGGTGCGCCGGTAACGGTACAAAACCGGCAAAATGCCGAAAAACAGCGGCCAAATTTTACAACGAAACAGGGATACCGGGCAGTTTGTTCGGTATCTTTTCTATTTGTTCCGCAATTCGGGTATTATTTTAGGGCAGTTTTTCTATAAAATGAACGCAGAGACCAAGCCACAGAAACACACAACAAGGAGGAAATTACATGAAAAAGGTTATTGCACTGGCACTCAGCGTATTGATGGCGATTGCCGCGGTGGGCTGCTCGTCCGGGTCGTCCGCAGCGTCCGGTTCTGTCGCGTCGGGTGCGGCATCGTCCGAGGCAAAGCAGGGGGGCGGCAAGCTGGTCATTTATTCCCCGAACTCCGAGGGGTTGATGGATGCCACCATCCCATTGTTTGAAGAAAAGTACGGCGTCGACGTCGAGGTCATTCAGGCAGGCACCGGCGAGCTGATCAAGCGCATTCAGTCTGAAAAAGAGGACCCGTATGCCGACGTGATGTTTGGCGGTTCGTGGTCGCTGGCCTATGACAATGAGGACCTGTGGGAGCCGTATGTGTCCGCCAACAACGACAATGTCATCGACGCTTACAAAAACACCTGCGGCTTCATCACCGGCAACGTGCTGGACGGCAGCTGCATCATTGTGAACACCGACCTGATTGGCGACATTGAGATCAACGGGTACGAAGACCTGCTCAACCCGGCTCTCAAGGGCAAAATTGCCACGGCCGACCCTGCAAACTCGTCCTCTGCCTTTGCACAGCTGACCAATATGCTGCTGGCAATGGGCGGCTATGAAAGCGATGACGCATGGCAGTATGTGCACGACCTGTTTGCCAACATCGACGGCAAAATCAGCGAAAGCTCGTCTGCGGTGTACAAAAGTGTGGCCGACGGCGAAAATGTGGTGGGCCTGTCGTACGAGGACCCCTGCGCCCAGCTGGTGCGTGACGGTGCGCCGGTCAAAGTGATTTACCCCAAAGAGGGCACGGTGTATCTGCCTGCGTCGGCCACCATCGTTAAAGGCGCCAAAAACATGGACAACGCAAAACTGTTTATCGATTTCATCCTCAGCGAAGAAGTGCAGAACATCTGGGGCAGCACGCTGACCAACCGCCCGGTAATGAAAGACGCGGCCACCAGCGACTTTATGACCCCGATGAGCGAAATTAAGGTAATTGAAGAGGACATCCCCTATGTCAGCACCCATAAGCAGGAGATTGTAGACAAATACACCGGGATTTATACCGACCTGCAAAGCAAATAAACACGCGGTCGGGCAGACTGCAAAAGGGGGACCACATGACGAATATTCGCATTCAAAACGCCGTTAAAAAATACGGCGAAACCACGGTGATACCCGGCCTGAGCGCCGAGATTAAAAGCGGCGAGCTGTTTACGCTGCTTGGGCCGTCCGGCTGCGGCAAAACCACACTGCTGCGCATGATCGCGGGGTTCAACTCCATTGAGGCGGGCGACATCTACTTTAACGACAACCGCATCAACGACATGGACCCCAGCCGCCGCAACATCGGCATGGTGTTTCAAAACTATGCCATTTTCCCCAATATGACGGTTAGCGGCAACGTTGCGTTTGGGCTGAAAAACCGCAAAATGGGCAAGGAAGAGATTGCAAAGCTCACCGAGCAGTATTTGGGCCTGATGCAGATTTCGCAGTTTGCACAGCGCATGCCCAGCCAGCTTTCGGGCGGGCAGCAGCAGCGGGTCGCGCTGGCGCGCGCACTGGTCATTTCGCCCGATGTGCTGCTGATGGACGAACCGCTGTCAAACCTTGATGCCAAGCTGCGGCTGGAAATGCGCAGCGTCATCCGCCACACCCAAAAAAATGTCGGCATCACGACGGTGTATGTCACCCATGATCAGGAAGAGGCCATGGCCATCAGCGACACCATTGCGGTGATGAAAGACGGCGTGATTCAGCATGTCGGCACCCCAAAAGATATCTACCAGCGGCCTAAAAATGTGTTTGTGGCAACCTTTATTGGGCGCACCAACATTGTGCCGGCCGAAGTGGAGGCGGGCGCGCTGGTGTTTGAGGGCGGGTATACCGTGCCCCTGGCCTGCCTTGCCGGCGCCGATGGCCAGCAGGTGCAGTGCTCGATTCGCCCGGAGGAGTTTGTCATTCGCAAAGAGGGCGAGGGCATTCGCGGCACCGTAAAAGAGTACACCTACCTTGGGCTGAACACCCATTACAATGTGCAGACCGCGGGCGGCCAGCTGGTTGAAATCGTGGAAGAATCTTCACTGGACGAAGAGCTGAAGCCGGGGCAGGAGGTGCTGCTTGGCGTGAAAAAACACAAAATTAATGTGTTTGATCAGGAGGGCGGCCGCAACCTGGTAAGGAGCGAAACGTATGAAGGACAATAACAAGTTTCGCCTTGACATGTGGGGTATCATCACACTTTGCATCGTTGCGGTGTATGTGCTGTTTTTAATTTACCCCATGGCCCACCTGATGCGCCAGTCGGTCTACGACGCCACAACCGGCCGTTTTACGCTCGAAAACTTTGCAAAGTTTTTTTCTAAAAGCTACTATTTTGACACGCTGCTCAACAGCTTTAAGGTGTCAATTGCGGCGACGGTGCTGTCTATTTCCATCGGCACGCCGCTGGCCTACCTGTTTTCTATTTTTAAAATCCGCGGCAAAGCGGTGCTCAACATTCTCATCGTCGTCGCGTCGATGTCCGCCCCGTTTATCGGTGCCTATTCGTGGATTTTGCTGCTGGGGCGTAGCGGCGTAATCACCGGGTTCTTTCGCATGCTGGGCGTTACCCTGCCGGATATTTACGGGTTTGGCGGTATCGTGCTGGTTATGTCGTTGCAGCTGTTTCCGCTGGTGTTTTTGTATGCGCGCGGCGCGCTGAAAAACATCGACAATTCATTGCTGGAGGCAGCCCGAAACCTAGGCTGCTCGGGGCTGCGGTGCTTTTTCAAGGTCGTCGTGCCGCTGATTCTGCCCACACTGCTGGCGGCCAGCCTGCTGGTGTTTATGCGCTCGTTTGCCGATTTTGGCACCCCGATGCTAATTGGCGAGGGGTACCGCACCTTCCCGGTCGTGCTGTATACCGAATTCATTAACGAGGTGGGTGGCAACGACGGGTTTGCCGCGGCCATTGCCATCATTGCCATTGTCATCACTACCGTTGTGTTTTTGGTGCAAAAGTATATCTCCAACAAAAAGGCCTTTGCACTGAATGCGCTGCACCCCATTGAAGAAAAAGCGCCAAAGGGTGCGGCAAAGGTGCTGACCTACCTGTTCAGCTACCTGGTGGTGGCCATTGCCATTCTGCCGCAGGTGTATGTCACCTATACCTCGTTCAAAAAAACGTCGGGCAAGATTTTTGTCAGCGGCTATTCGCTGAAAAGCTATGCCTCGGCATTTGGCAAGCTGGGCAAAAGCATCCAGAACACCATCATTATCCCGCTGCTTGCGTTGATCGTCATTGTCGTGCTGGCCGTGTTTATTGCCTACCTTGCGGTGCGGCGCAAAAATACGCTCACCGGCGTGGTGGACGTGCTGTCGATGATCCCGTACATCGTGCCCGGCACGGTGCTTGGCATTGCGCTGCTGACCGGGTTTAACCAAAAGCCCCTGCTGCTCAGCGGTACCATGCTCATCATGGTCATTGCGCTGGTCATCCGGCGTTTGCCGTACACCATCCGTTCTTCGGTTGCCATTTTGCAGCAGATTCCCATGAGCATTGAAGAGGCGGCTGTCAGCCTGGGCGCGTCCAAATTCAAGGTGTTCTCCCGCGTCACGGTGCCCATGATGGCGGCGGGCATTGTCTCGGGCGCCATCCTCAGCTGGGTCACGATGATCAGCGAGCTTTCCACCGCAATCATTTTGTACACCGGGCGCACCAAAACCCTGACAGTGGCGGTGTACACCGAGGTTGTGCGCGGCAACTACGGGGTGGCGGCGGCGCTGTCCACCATTTTAACGGTGCTGACCGTGTTGTCGCTGCTGGCATTTACCAAAATTAACGGCGGCAAAGAATTTAGTTTATAACAACATCAAATATACAAAACCGGCTGGCAAATTGCCCGGCCGGTTTTGTGCGTGTGCAGCCCCCTTATATATAAGGTAGAAGGGTGCGGTAAAGGGTGCTGCTGCCGCAGAGCAATGCTGCACTAGTGTAAAAAAGTGCAGAGTATAAAAAGTAAAAAAATTCATTTTGTTTTTGGCAGAAAAACAGTGGGCGGGAATAAGACTACAAAAACGACAAAGACGGGCAAGAATTCGATGGGTTAAATTGTCTTTTTGACCGAAAACCAATACGGAATGTGTATATTTTACCACCCAAAACTGGGAAAGCACGCCATCCGAAATGAGAGATAGTATTGACAAACCATACCACCCGCGGTATACTCTAAAACATCGAGCAAAGGCGCTCGTTTCACCGGTTCTGTGAGACGAGCGATTTTTGTTATAAAGAGAAATCTTTCAGGAAAAAGAGAGGAGCTACAACATATGAACCTGATCAAACGTCTGGCCGTCGGCACCCTTGCTGGCGTACTTGCCGTGAGTCTGGTTGCTTGCGGTGGAACTACACCTGCTTCCAGCGCGGCGGCTTCCGGTGCTTCCAGCACTGCTGCGACTACGGGCAACAACATCCTGAACGTCATGGTAGAGGTGGAGGTCGCAAGCTTGGACCCGCAGCTCGCTACGGACGGTACCAGTTTTGAGGTCATTGCCGATTACACCGACGGCCTGATGCAGATGGACTCCACCGGTAAAGCGGTGGCAGCCATTGCTGAGAGCTATGATTTGAGCGACGACGGCATGACCTATACCTTCCACCTGCGCAAAGACGCAAAGTGGAGCAACGGCGACCCCGTTACCGCAGACGACTTTGTGTTTGGCTGGCAGCGTGCGGCTGATCCCGCGAACGCCTCTGAGTATTCTTACATGCTCAGCGACATCGGCCAAATCAAAAACGCAGCCGAGATTATTGCCGGCGAAAAGCCTGTCACCGACCTTGGCGTGACTGCGGTAGATGCAAACACCCTGAAGGTTGAGCTGAATGTGCCGGTTTCGTACTTCCTCAGCCTGATGTACTTCCCCACCTTCTACCCGATCAACCGTGCTTTCTATGAAGGCCTTGCTGCCGGCACCTTTGGCACCAGCCCCGAGACCGTGCTGAGCAACGGCGCGTTTAAGCTGGACAGCTACGAGCCGGCCACCCTGGCTTTCAGCCTGGTGAAAAACCCGGATTACTACAACGCGGCAAGCGTGAAGCTGGACGGCCTGAACTATCAGGTCATCAAGGACAGCCAGCAGGCTTTCCTGAGCTACCAGAACGGCGACCTTGACATTGTCAAGCTGAGCGGCGACCAGGTAGACCAGGTCAGCGGCGACCCCGAACTGAATGTGGTCGGTGCCGGCTACATGTGGTACATTACCATGAACGGCCACGACGTGCCCGCGCTGAACAACGCGAATATGCGCCTTGCCATTACAAACGCCGTCAACCGCGAGTCCATCGTGAGTGACGTTGTGAAGGACGGCTCGGTTGCCACCTACACCGCAGTGCCGCCGCAGTTTGCGACCGGCCCGGACGGCACCGATTTCAGCGCCGACCAGACCCGTTTTGCCGATGTTTGCTCGGATGACGCCGCCAAGGCTGCCGAGTACTATGCAAAGGCGAAAGAAGAGCTTGGCCAGGACACCTTTACTTTTGAGCTGCTGCTGGAAGACCAGACAGAGACCCAGAACGTGGCCGCTGTGCTGAAAGAGCAGATTGAAAAAGCACTGCCCGGCGTGACCCTGAACCTGAAGGTCGAGCCGAAGAAGCAGCGCGTTGAGGATATCCAGAACGGCAACTACGAAGTTTGCCTGACCCGCTGGGGCCCCGACTATGCAGACCCGATGACCTACCTGAACATGTGGGTCACCGATAACAGCAACAACTACGGCCTGTGGAGCAATACGGAGTACGACCAGATCATTGCAGACTGCACCACCGGTAAGTACATCACCGATGCCGAAGCCCGTTGGAGCGCATTGTATGACGCAGAGAAAATTGTAATGGACGAGGCCGTGATTGCCCCGCTGTACACGAAAGCGGATGCGAACATGATCAAGTCGAATGTCAGCGGCATTGAGTTCCACCCTGTGGCGCTGAACCGCGTGTACAAGAACGCCGTGAAAGGCTAATGGCATAAGCCTTTTGCTCTGAACCTGCCTGCGCAGCGGCTTTGATACTTCTCAAGGCCGCTGCGTTTTTTCGGGTAAAATCAAAAGAAAGAGGGAACACAGTGAAACGCTACATTTTTAAGCGGGTACTGATTTCGGTGTTTACCCTGCTGGCCATCACCTTGGTGCTGTTCACGCTGTTGCAGCTAATGCCGGGTTCGCCGTTCAACGACGAGAAGCTGAACGAAAGCCAGCGTGCAGTACTCAATGCAAAATACGGCCTTGACCAGCCGTTGGTCGTCCAGTTTGGACGGTATGTCGCTAACCTTGCCAAAGGGGATTTTGGGGTTAGCTACAATATCAGCAAAAACACTCCCATCAGTCAGCTTGTCCAGACTCGCCTGCCTGTGAGTATCAATGTCGGTGGCATGGCAGTCGGCCTTGGGGCTTTGGTGGGCCTCTTGCTCGGTATTATTGCAGCGCTGAACCGCGGTACTGCAGCGGATACAATCGCAACGATCATCTCGGTACTGGGGGTGTCGGTGCCAAGCTATGTGTTTGCTTTGGCGCTGAGCTATGTGTTTGGGTTCCAGCTAAGCTGGTTGCCCATGCTGTATGACTCAAAAGCGGCATTTGCCTCCAGTATTTTGCCCAGTATTGCGCTGAGCATGTTTACCATGGCATCCATTGCGCGGTTTACCCGCAACGAAATGCTGGAGGTCATGGGCAGCGATTACATGCTGCTGGCAGAGAGCAAGGGTGTGCACGGTGCGCCGCTGATTGTGCGGCACGCCCTGCGCAACACCCTGATCCCCATCATCACCGTGCTGGCCCCGCTAATCGTCGATTTGATGACCGGCAGCCTTGTGGTTGAAAAAATCTTCTCGATCCCCGGTGTGGGCAGCCTGCTGGTGACGGCCATTCAGTCGAACGACTACAACGTCGTCATTGCGCTGAGCTTTATTTACAGCGCCATGTACATCGGCATCATGCTGGTCGTGGATATTCTGTATGGCGTTATTGACCCGCGCATTCGCCTGTCGAAGGACAGCGGGGACGGCGCCCCCGGACGCCCCGGCTTCTTTGCCCGCTGGGCGCGCGTGTGGGGCGGCAGTTCAAAACGAAAGGCGGTGAAGGTGCATGAGTGAAGCAGTACAGGCTGCGGTGTTGCCGGGCAATACCGAGTTTCTGCCGAATGATTTTGAGCTGATCGGCGGCGAGCCCGAAGCCCATATCGACAACAGCTTTTCGAGCGACAGCTACTGGAAAGACGTGCGCCGCCGCTTTTTCTCAAACAAAAGTGCCGTGGTCGCGCTGATTTTGATTGCGCTGATTGCCTTTTTTGCCGCGGTGGGCCCGCACATGACCCAGTACGTCTATTCAGAACAGACCCTCAGCCAGAAAAACTTTGCGCCGCGCGTGCCCGGCCTTGAAAAACTGGGTATCTTTAACGGCAACGAGTCGCTGCACACGACCACCGGCTCTAAAATCATCAACGGATACAAAGACAAAGGGCTAAACGATGTGTATTACTGGTTTGGCAGTGACACGCTGGGCCGTGACATCTGGACCCGTGTATGGGAAGGCACCCGTGTTTCGCTGGGCATCGCGGTCGTCAGTGCCGTCATCAACATGACCATCGGTATGTGCTATGGCCTGGTCAGCGGTTATTTTGGCGGCACGGTGGACAGCATTATGCAGCGCTTTGCCGAGATCAACAACGGTATCCCGCGGCTGGTCATTGTCACGTTGCTGCTGCTGCTGTTAAAACCGGGCTTTGCCACGATTGTGCTGGCGCTCGTACTGACAGAATGGATCAGTATGAGCCGCATTGCCCGTGCCGAAATGCTCAAGCTCAAAGAGCAGGAATTTGTGCTGGCAAGCCGCACCCTTGGCGCCAGCAACTCCACGCTGATCTTCCGCGAGGTGCTGCCCAACATCATTGGCCAGATCATCACCCAGCTGATGTTTAGCATCCCGACCGCCATTTTTACCGAGGCGTTTTTGAGCTTTGTCGGCCTTGGCATCCCGGTGCCGCAGTGCAGCCTGGGGTCGCTGATCAGTGATGCGTTTAACAGCTTCACCACCCACCCGTACCAAATTATCCCCCCCATCGTGGTATTGGCGCTGCTGATGCTCTGCTTCAACATGCTTGCCGACGGTCTGCGCGAGGCGTTTGACCCGAAGCTGAAAGAGATGTGAGGTGAGAGACATGGAGCAGAAAACCAGAGAAAAGGTAATGGAAATCCGTGATTTGTCAATCACCTTTAAAACGATGGCCGGTATGGTGCACGCGATTCGCGGCGTGGACATTGATTTGTACCGCGGCGAAACGCTTGCCATTGTGGGCGAGTCGGGCAGCGGCAAGTCGGTCACCATGAAAGCCGCCATGGGCATTTTGGCAAAGAACAGCACGGTGGATTCCGGCACGATTTATTACACCTACCACCACGACGACGGCAGCCCCAAAACGGTGGATATTTTAAAGCTGAAAAAGCGCGAGCTGCGCCGCCACATCAACGGCAAGCGCATCGCCATGATCTTTCAGGACCCGATGACCAGCCTTGACCCCACGATGCAGATCGGCAGGCAGATCATTGAGGGCATGCTGTGGCACAAACGCGCCACCAAGGCGGAGGCGTGGCAAAAGGCAGTTAAGCTGCTGGACGAGGTGGGTATCCCCGACCCGGACAAGCGCATGAAAAACTACCCGCACCAGCTGTCCGGCGGTATGCGCCAGCGCGTCGTGATTGCCATTGCGCTCGCCTGCGACCCGGATTTGCTGATTTGCGACGAGCCCACCACCGCGCTGGATGTGACCATTCAGGCGAAAATTCTGGAGCTGATTCAGAACATCCAAAAAGAGCGTGGGCTGAGCGTCATTTACATCACCCATGACCTTGGCGTTGTGGCCAAAGTGGCGGATTATGTAGACGTGATGTACGCGGGTAAAATTGTGGAAAAAGGCACCATCGACGAAGTGTTTTACGACCCGCGCCACCCGTATACCTGGGGCCTGCTGAGCGCTATGCCGGACCTTGACACGGCAGATGAGCGGCTTTACACAATACCGGGCTCGCCACCAAACCTGCTTTATGCGGTCAGCGGCGATGCCTTTGCCCCGCGCAACCAGTTTGCGCTGAACATCGACAAGCGCCTAGAGCCGCCGATGTTTAAGGTGAGTGACACCCACTATGCCTCTACCTGGCTGTTGGATGAGCGTGCGCCGAAGGTGGAAATGCCGACGGAGCTTGCCACCCGCATTCAGCGCATGAAGAAAGGGGAGGTGCAGCATGGCGAATGAGCCTATTTTAAAGGTGAAAGGCCTTAAGCAGTATTTTCGCACCGGCGGCGGGTTTACCGTGCGCGCGGTTGACGGGGTGGATTTTGAAATTTACCCCGGCGAGACCTACGGCCTTGTGGGCGAATCCGGCAGCGGCAAAAGCACCATCGGCCGCAGCCTGATCCGGCTGTACGACCCGACTGCGGGCAAAATTGAATTCAGCGGTATGGATATCTCCGGCAAGATGAGCCGGGCAGAAACCAGCAAGCTGCGCACCGAGATGCAGATGATTTTTCAGGACCCGATGGCTTGCCTGAACCCCCGCAAAAAGGTGGGTGAAATTATTGCGCAGGGCCTTGATATCCACCATTTGTGCAAAAACCGTGCCGAGCGCGAACAGCGCGTGGCCGAAATGCTGGAAAAGGTGGGCCTTGCACCGGAGCATGCCGACCGTTACCCGCACCAGTTCAGCGGCGGCCAGCGCCAGCGTGTCGGCATTGCCCGCGCGCTGATTATGGGCCCGAAGCTGGTCATTGCAGACGAATGCATCAGCGCGCTGGACGTGTCGATTCAGGCGCAGGTTGTCAACCTGATGAAGGACCTGCAGGCCCAAACCGGTACGACGTACTTGTTTATCGCGCATGACCTGTCGATGGTCAAGTATATTTCAAACCGCATTGGGGTGTTGCACCTTGGCCACCTGCTGGAGACCGGCACAACCGAGGAGATTTTTGAAAACCCCATTCACCCTTACACCAAAAGCCTGCTGAGTGCCATCCCCCGGCCGAACCCCCGGGTAGAAAAAACGCGGGTAGCGCTGACCTACGACTACAAGGTAGAAGGGGTCGATTACAACAAGGGCGTGTCGCACCATGTGGGCGGCCACCACCATGTGCTGGCAACCGAAGAAGAGTACGCGCGCTGGTCGGCACAGCCATAAAACGATAAAACAACTCCCTGTGGGGCGTTCCCACAGGGAGTTGCTTTTATGCAAAGGGCAGTAAATTTGTGCTTTTTTGGCAATTGTGTTACCCTAATAAAGTACAGAGCATAAATGAAAGAGGGTAACTTGATGCAAAACAGCTCGGCAGGGATTATTGGCGGCGCCGACGGGCCAACGCGATTTTCGTGACTTCTTCTTTTTCGCCGCTTTCAGTGTTACTTGCCGCAGCGGGTGCGGTGCTTGTTGTGGCGGCCGTTGTGGTTGCGGTATACCGGCACAACAAAAACAAAAAAGGCTAGCAGTTATGCCAATTGGGCGCCCCACGGGGGCGCTTTTTGTTTTACAATGTTCGGCAAACAGCCCCCATGAGGTTCCAACAGGGGCGTGTTTTATGGGGTGGGCAAAGGCCGCGCAAAAGCGTTGTGCTGTGTTGCCAGTTGCAGGCTGCGGGCGGCCTGTGCGCGCACAGCGGGGCTTGCCGATTGTGTGGCAAGGTTTTGCAACAGGTCAGTGGCGTGGGGGTTATCAAAGGCGCAAAGGCAGCCGGTGCACTTCCACAATAGCAGGTCGTTGCCGGGGTAGCGTTGCAGGGTGTTTACCACGGCGTCCAATGCGTCTTTTGGGGCGGGCTGCGGCGCGTAAAACAACAAAAAGCCCACGGCGTCCAGCGCTTCAGAAACTTGTGCGGCAGTACCTTCGCGCAGCACTGCCAGCAATGCCGGCAAGGCGGCGCTGCCCATGCGGGCAAGGCTGCGTGCCATGATGTCGCGCGGCAGCGGGTAGCTTTTTTTCTGCGACACACGCAACGGCGGCGCCTGATACTGGTTTTTACCAATTTTGCCTAAAAAGGGCGTCATCTGCCGTGCGGCAGCCTCGCCCCCCTGTTGTAATGCACTGCACAGTGCCAGGCGTGTATATAAACAGGGTTCGGTTTGCAACGCCGCTAGCGCGGCGGCAAAAAAAGCCGCGGTTTTGCCCACCGGCCTTGCGGCTAATACGGTGCAGGCTGCGGTGCGCTGTACCGGGGTGCCGGTTTGCAACAGGCTAAGCAACGTCTCATCCGCTGCAAACACAAGTTGTTGCAGGTCGGCCTCACCCGCGTATCCGCGGTTTCGCAGTTCTTGTGGGTTGCTTTTCATCAAACCTCTCCTTCACAGGGGCGTCCCCTTGTAACAGCATACCACATCCGTGCGGTGGGGGTATCAGTTTTTATAAAAAAGTAAAACAGCCTCATTGCAATAGGCACTAAAACGACGTATGCTTGCAGTGTAGGAGGTGTAAACAATGGCAAACGAAGCGAGTAAAGACTTTAACGCCATGCTGCACAACGCAAAGGACATGCCCAAAATTCAGCAGATTACCGACGCCGCCAGCATCCAAAAATATGGCGGGCAGCGCATGTATTTTGCCCCGCCCATTGCTTATGACGAGATGATGCGCCGCGTGCCAAACGGCAATCTGGCAACGGTGGGGCAATTGCGTGCCCTGTTTGCGCAGCAGGCGGGGGCGGATTTTACCGACCCCATCACCGCGGGCATTTTTGTGTCAATTGCCGCATGGGCCAGCGAACAGCGTGCGCAGGATAAAACCCCGTGGTGGCGCACCCTAAAAGCGAATGGGGAGCTAAACCCCAAATACCCCGGCGGGTCCGAACACCAAAAGGCGCTGCTGGAGGCCGAGGGGCATACCGTCATCTGCCGTGGCCGCACCAACCTGCGCTACTTTGTGCAGGGCTATGAGAAGGCATTGTTTCAATTTTAAAACAAATTGAATAAAAAAAGATAAATTTACAAATGGTATTAAAAAACAAAACGCCCGCAACACCGCCGCCCAGTAAACAAATGCCGCCGCAGCAAACGACCACCCTTTGTACAGGCCATTTGGCGACAAGACGGCCGGGGTGAAAAGTGTTTTTTACGCACGGAATGCCTGTGCCATAAAGCGCGCTTTTGCGGTATAGGCCCTGCCCAACCGCCACCGGCAAAGGACAGTAAAAGCAGGTAAAAACAAAACAAGCGGCAAGCCTTGCGGGGCTTGCCGCTTGTTTTGCTGGGGCAGCCATAAATAGAAAAAGGCCGTTTGCCCCTTTAAAGCGGGGAGGGCAACCGGCGGCTTTCGCCGTTGCCGCTTACAGCCTTAGCGGGGCCTTATGCCGCCACACAGGCGGCTGTAAAAAGGGCAAGGCGTGCCGAAACAGGCCGGCCTTATTTTTGCTGGCACACCACACAGGAAAAGAGGAAAACAAGACTACTGTTTTTAAAATACTACATTGACACACATAGTAATATGTCGTATAATGCAATCAAAGGAAGTGAGGCAGATGGCAGACGACAGAATCAGCAGCGATCTGATCCGCGGGCATATCGATACCATGCTGCTGCGTGTGCTGGCAGAGCGGGACAGCTATGGGTATGAAATTGTCAAAACGATCAGCCAAAAAAGCGGCGGCGCGTACGAGCTGAAAGAACCGTCGCTGTACACCAGCTTAAAACGGCTCGAAAAAGAAAATTTAATTGAAAGCTATTGGGGCGAAGAGTCACAGGGGGGGCGCAGAAAATACTACCACCTCACCCCCAATGGCAGCGCGCAGCTGGCCGCCGCGGTACAGCAGTGGCAGCAGGCGCAGCAGATTATCAACGCAATTTTAAGCTAAAACAGGAAGAGGGTTTTGAATATGGACGAGCTGAAACAATATGTGGACAAATTATTTGCCCGTGCACCCAAAACAGCAACCCTGCGGGATTTAAAAGAGGAGGTTTACACCAACCTCAAAGCGCACGAGCAGGACCTGCTGGCGCAGGGCATGAGCGCCGGGGACGCGCAGCGGGCGACAAAACAGGGCATGCCGTCATTAGAAGGGCTGATTTGGGGCGAACAGCGAGTATATTACTACCCGTTTGTGGCAGAATGCTGCCAGGTATTATTGCTGCATGCCCTGTTGCTTTGGGTGCTGCTGTTGCCGCTGATGCTGGTGAATACCGGCTTTCTTGCAACTTTGGTAACGTGGGGTGCGCTTTTGCTGGCAATGGGCTGCGCCGTTGCCACACTTATTTTGCGCACGCGGGATGCGAAACTGGTGCGCACTGTGCAGCTTACCGCATTGCGCCGCACAGCGCGCACCATGTGGCTGCTATGGGCCGCTTTTTTTGCCGTTTGTGTGCTGGCAATCACGGCGGTACTCTTTGGCAGTAATGTCTGGTTTGGCCGCCCGGTCGTCATTGACGGGCCGTACCAGTTTGGGGTGCTGGCGGCGCGGTATTACCTGCCCGCCGCCACAGTGCTGCTGCCCGCTGCGGTGGCACGCTTTGTAAAGCTGGTGGCCGGGCACGAGGCAGGTGAAGAAAATGCGTAAGCGGTGGTACCAAATTGGCGTGCTTTTTGTGGTGGGCACCGTGCTGTTTTCGGCGATTCAGTTTGGGGTGCTGCCACAGCGTGCAGCACAGCAACGGGCTTACGCGGCCGCGCAAAACGATGCGTTGACACACGACATCACCGCCGCGCTGCCCTACCAAAGCCTGTACCTTGGCGATGTCAGCAATACGGTCAACCTGTTTTACCACCTGCCTCTGTACCAGACAAAAACGCAGTTTGAAATTGATTCAGAGCATCTGGGCCTTACCGTGTACTATTTTGCCACGGTGGAGGACATTGGCACCGAAACGCTGCGCCGTGATTTGGTCTACAACGCGGCGGCGGCCATGGCGCTCATCGACAATTTGCAGACGATTCGGTTTGAGCTCACCGACGCAGAGTTTGTGTTTGCGCGGGCAGACCTGCAAGCAACCCTTGGCGGCCAGCCGCTTGGCGATTTATTGCAAGGGGATGCATGGCAGCAGGCGGTGCAACAGCCGCTGGCAGATGAGGCCTTTGTCGAAACGTTTTACAGCACCTCTGTGCCGAAATAAATTACCCGAATGCACCGGCCAGCGGCAAATGTGCCGCAGGCGGCTGGTGCATTTTTGCATAGTGTGGTATAATTCCCCACAAAGCGCGGCGCGGCGGCAAAGCGGCGCAGAAGATAAAAGGGGGCAGAGCAATGTTTGAACTCGTTAAAGTGGGCCCGCAGAGCTATTATATCAACAGCCCGGCGAAAATAGGGGTGTATCAGGTGAACGAGACCGACATTTACCTGATCGACAGCGGCAACGATAAGGATGCGGGGCGCAAGGTGCGCCAGCTGATGGAGCGCAACGGCTGGGTGCTGCGCGGTATTTTGAACACCCACTCGAATGCGGACCACATTGGCGGCAACCGGTATTTGCAGCAGCAGACCGGCTGCAAAATATTTGCGCCGGGTATTGAGGCGGCATTTACCCGCGCCCCGCTGCTGGAGCCCTCTTTTTTATACGGCGGCTACCCGGACAAAGCGCTGCGGCATAAATTTTTAATGGCAGAGCCCAGCAACGCGCTGGATGTCACCGACCCCGCTTTCCCGCAGGAGGTCGAGGTAATCCCGTTGCCGGGGCACTTTTTTGACATGGTGGGCTACCGCACGCCGGACGGCACGGTGTTTTTGGCCGATTGCCTCAGCTCGCAGCCGACGCTGCAAAAATACGGCCTGACCTTTATTTATGACGTCGCAAGCTACCTTACGACACTGGATACCGTGGCGGCTATGCAGGCGCCGAAGTTTGTGCCCGCCCACGCCGAAGCGACAGACGACATTGCCCCGCTGGCACGGCTTAACCGCGACAAGGTGCAGCAGATTTTGCAGACCCTGTTACAGCTTTGCCGCCAGCCGGTTGGGTTTGACGACCTGTTGCAGCAGGTGTTTGAACAGTATGGGCTGACGATGAGCTTTGAGCAATATGTGCTGATTGGCAGCACCGTGCGCTCGTACCTTTCGTACCTGCGCGAACAGGACAAGCTGGCGGTGCAGTTTACGGATAACCGCCTGTGCTGGCAAACAGTGCAGGCAGATTAAACAAGAGGCAAGCAAAAAAGATAGAACGCCGCCGGGGTGCCCGGCGGCGTTCTATCTTTTTGCAATGGTAACCACGTGCGCCCGGTGCGGTCTAACCGCCCACGGTGGGGGCAAAACCGGGGAACAGCAAAAACAGCCCCAGCCCCAGCACCCCGCATAGGCTCATGACCAAAATGGGGTTCCATTTAAACTTGCGCAAAACAAAGAGTGCACCGGCAAACAGCGCCACACCCACCCAGTTTACCGCAGAAAGCGCCGGGGCAGCCCCGCTGAACGCGACGAGCCCTAAAATAGAAAGCCCGGCAGAGGCAATCAGCGCGACGACGGCCGGCCGCAGGCTGGAAAGCACACTTTGCAGCGCACCAAGCTCTTTGTACTTATAATAAATATAGGCCAGCAGCGAGACAATGAAGCAGGAGGGCAAAATGCAGCCAAAGGTTGCGACCAGCGCCCCCGGCAGCCCGGCAATGCGGGTGCCCACAAAGGTGGCCGAGTTGACGGCAATGGGGCCGGGGGTCATTTCGGCAATCGTGACAAGGTCGGTGAATTCGCTGAGGCTCAGCCACCCGTGTAGCCCCACCACCTGGCTTTGGATTAAGGGAATAGCCGCATAGCCGCCGCCAATGCTGAACATGCCGACCTGCAAAAAGCTGAGGAATAAACTAAGATAAATCATAGCTTGTTCCCCCTTTTCAACACCAGTGCGCGCACCAGCCCGGTCAGTGCGGCGGCAAGAATAATGTAGATTACGTTGACATTAAAAAAGAACACGGCACAAAACGCCAGCGCCATAATTATAAGGTTGAGTACTGATTTTTCTTTGACCACTTTGCCGCCAAGGCTGAACACCACATCAAGAATAACGGCGGCCACGCCGGCCTGCATGCCTTTCAGCACCATGGCGACATAAAGGTTGCTGGCAAACGCGGCATAAAAAAATGAAATGACATACAAAATGACCATTGGGGGCAAAATGGTGCCCACAATTGCCACCAGCATCCCGGCAAAGCCCGCCACGCGCCAGCCCACCAAAATGGCGGCGTTCACGGCGATTGCCCCGGGCGAGGACTGTGCCAGCGCGGTGAGGTCTAAAATTTCATCCTCGTCGATCCAGTGCAACTCGTCAACAAACTTGCGCTTCATAAATGTAATAATGACAAAGCCGCCGCCGAACGTAAAAGCGCTGATGTACAGCATACTAAAAAACAGCTTGCGCAGCAAAACGGCCTTTGTCAGCCCGTGTGTGTCTTTTGGCATCGTGCGCCCCCCTTTATATTACTTATTATACCGTTTGCGCATTAATATGTAAAATGATATAATTACATTAAATCAATAACAAAAATGATATGTATTAAAAGAGGGCGAAAATAAGATGACGGTGCGGCATTTAAAAATTTTTGTCAAGGTATATCAGCTGCAAAATATTACGCGTGCGGCACAGGAGCTGCACATGACCCAGCCCGCGGTGACCCGCGCGGTAAAAGAGCTGGAAGAGTATTACGGGGTATTGCTGTTTGACCGGGTGGGCCGCGGGCTTGCCATCACCGAAAGCGGGCGCGAAATGTATGCCTATGCGCTGCACGTGGTGGAGCTGTTTGACACGATGGAAAAAAGTATGCGCAACTGGGATAGCTTTGGCGTGCTGCGCATTGGCAGCAGTGTGACCATAGGCACCTTTTTGCTGCCGGCACTGGTGGGGGAGTTTAAAACAAAACGCCCCGGCACCCGTGCGCAGGTGATGGTGTCCAACGGGCGCAACCTGCAAAAGGCATTGCTGGACAATGAGCTGGATTTTGCGCTAATTGAAGAGGATATCGGCGCGTCAGAATTTCATACCGAGCCCTTTGCCAAAGACCATTTGGTATTGATTACCCCACCGGGTCACCCGCTGCTTGCGCAAAAACAGGTGCTGCTACAGGACCTCGCTGCCTGGGATTTACTGTTGCGCGAACAGGGCAGCGCCAGCCGCAGCTTTGTGGACAGCGTGTTTGCAGTGCACGAGCTGACCCCGCACCCGCTGTGGGAGAGTGTCAGCACGCAGGCCCTTGTGCGCGCGGTGCATGCGGGCATTGGCATTTCCCTGTTGCCAGAGCGCATGGTGCGCGAAGATGTGCGCACCGGCTTTGTGGCGGCTTGCCCGCTTGCCGACGAGGGGCTGCAGCGCCGGTATGATTTAGTGTGGCACAAAAACAAATATTTAACTGCTGCCGCGCAAGATTTTATTGCGCTGTGCCGCGCAAGGGGAAAGGATTTTTATTGATTGCTGCCGCCCGCGGTGATAAAATTTGCCGCAAAGCGCGCCCCAAAAGGCAACCCATGCGCCTGCGCATGGCCTTTTGCCATTTTCTGTTGTAAATGTGTCAGATAAACAGGCGGCTGCTTGGTGCATTTAACCAAACTTCACCCGATTGCATTTCACAAATTGCCAGAATAGGGTATAATAAAACAAAAGGTAACAAGACCGTGTTTATTGTTTGAAAGTTTGGTGTTTATTGTGACAAACAACGCATTTACAAGCGCAGAAAACACCCAGCAAGCACCCCCGCCGACACCGGTAGACGCCACTGCGGAGGTGTTTCTTGCCGACCGTGACATGCGTGCCTACCTGCTGCTCACCGCGCCAAAAGATGGCGGGGCGGTGCTTGGCGCGCAAAAATTAGCAGACCTGCTTGCCGCACAGGGCGTTCGGGTTGGCGTTTTGCAGGAAGCACTGGCAAAGGCAGAAGCTGAGCCGGTGTACGGGCAGAAAATTCTGGTAGCAGAGGGGATGCCGCCGGGCAATGGCAGCGACGGCAGCTACGAGCTGCAATTTGACGCGGACAACGAGTTGAAGCCCAAGGTGCAGGCGGATGGCTCGGTGGATTTTTACGACCTTGGCCTTGTGACCAATGTGCGCGAGGGGCAGGTGCTTTGCACCATCGCCCTGCCGACAGACGGGGTGGACGGAATTACCGTGACAGGGGAGACGGCCCCCGCGCGGAAGGGCAAACCGGTACCGCCTTTGACCGGCAAAAACACAAAGCTCAGCGAGGACGGGCAGCAAATCACGGCGGCCATCAGCGGTTATGTCGATTTTGCAATGCACAAGATCAACGTCAACGACACGCTGTTTATCAAAGAGGATGTGGACAATTCTACCGGCAGCATCAAAACGCCCAGCAATGTGGTCATTGGCGGCACGGTATCGTCCGGGTTTTCGGTAGAGTCAGAGGGCAATGTACAAATCGGCGCGGCAATCAGCGGCGCCAAAATCAAAGCGGGCGGCAACCTGACCTTAAAGCGCGGCAGCACCGGCTGCAAGCTGGAGTGCGAGGGCGATTTGACCACCCGCTATATGGAAAACTGTGATGTGTTTGCCAAGGGCAGCATTAAGTCGGATTACATTATGAACTGCACTATCAAATGCGCCAAAAGCATACAGGTGGGCGGGCCCATTGCCAAAATTGTGGGGGGCAGCTGCATTGCGGGTGAGGATATTGTCGCCCGCACCATTGGTTCTTCTGCGGGCATTCGCACCTACCTTGAAATTGGTACCGACCCCGAGATGATCCGCCGTCAGCAAGAGCTGGTGGACCAGATTCCCCAGTGGGAAAACACAATAGCCAGCTTGCAGTCACTGCTGAAATTGTTTGAGCAGTACGAGGCTGCCGGCCGCCTGACGCCGGAAAAAAAGCAGGCGTATCAGGACGCGCTATACAGCTACCAGACCAGCAGCGAGCTGCTGGAAAAAGGCACGCAGGAGCTGGAGATGATTGCGGACCAGATCAAACAAAAGGGATATGGCCGCATTGTGTGCAAGGGCACAATTTACCCGGGCACCTGTGTAAAAATAGGCGGTACCCGCATGCTGGTGTCAAATTCGCTCATCAACCGGGCACTGTCTTACGGCGACGACAGCATTGTGGATTCGCCGGCGGGCTAAAGCGCTGCGATAAAAAAATAAAGTAAACGTACCGTGCCGGTGGGCGCGGTACGTTTTTTTGTAATGCAGAAATTTGTTGATTCTTCTGTAAAAAAGGCTTGTGGTTTTTAAATGAAGTGGTATACTTTCTATATAGTTAAGCAGCTAACAGTCATACACTTAACTTTAAAAACAAGGGTGGTTGAAATGGAACAAAAGCAGGGGCTCACAATACAGGCAGCCGCACGGCTGCACAAATTGTTTGTGTTACGCCGCATTGTCATTCAAAAGGCAACACTGGGTATCGACCTGCACTTTGGGCAGCTGCGGGTGGTCGAATACATCGCGGCGCACGAGGGGTGCACACAGGCAGAGGTGGCCGAGTGTATGATGGTCACCCCGGCGTCGATGGCGTTGACGACCAAGCGGCTGGAAAAGGCCGGCCTTTTAAACAAGGCAGTGGACGAAAACAACCTGCGCTGTAAACGGCTGTCGGTCACAGAAAAAGGCCGCAGCCTTGCGGCGCAGTGCCGCAGCCTGCACGACCAGTTTGACGAGCGGATGTTTGAGGGCTTTTCCGCCCAGCAAATGGATCAGATCAACACCTATCTCGGCCGGATGATCTGCAACATCACCGGGGAGACCAAACAGGAGCAAGAAGGGGGGAGTGTGGACCTAAAACAGTTGGGTGAGCGGTTTTGTGTAAAAAAAGAAGCAAAATAGCCGCTGCCCCAGAAAAGCATGATGTTGAGAGGGGAGAAAGCAGTTTGCACGCGTTATTGTCCCACATGGGAAAATATAAAAAACAGACGATCCTCACGCCGATTATGGTGGTTGGTGAGACCGTCATTGACATTTTAATTCCGTATTTGATGTCCAAAATTCTGGACGTCGGCATAGCCAACCGCGACCTTGGCTATGTGACACGCATTGGCATTTTAATGGTCGGCTGTGCGCTGACGGCGCTGATATTTGGCGCTATTTCGGGGCGGCTTGCCGCAGTGGCCGGTATGGGGTTTGCCAAAAATTTGCGCAGAGACCTGTTTTACCGCATTCAGGATTTTTCGTTTGCCAACCTGGATAAGTTTTCTACCGCGTCGCTGGTCACACGGCTGACGACCGATATCAACAACACCCAAATGGCCTATATGATGAGCATCCGCATGCTGGTACGCGCGCCCATTATGTTAATCTGTGCCACTGCAATCGCAATCAGCATCAACGCCGAGCTGTCTTTGGTGTTTTTTGTGGCGGTGCCCATTTTGGGCGTGGTGTTGTACTTTGTGGCCACCCGTGCCCACCCGCGTTTTCAAAAAATGCTTGCCTGCTATGACCGGCTGAATGCCCGGGTAGAGGAAAGCCTGATCGCCATTCGCGTGGTCAAAGCCTTTGTGCGGCACGAATATGAAGAAGAGAAATTTGAAAAAGAGGCCGACGCGCTGCGCCGCGCGCAAAAGCACGCTGAAAAGCTGATTATTTTAAACATGCCGGCCATGCAGCTGACCATGTACGCCAGCATCATTGCAATTTTGTGGTTTGGCGGCAACCGCATTGTGGCGGGCACCATGGGCACCGGTGAGCTGGTGGGCTTTATCAGCTACCTCAGCCAGATTTTAATGGCGCTGATGATGATTTCGATGGTGTTTGTCATGCTGGTGCTCTCGCGCGCCTCGGTGCGCCGCATCACAGAGGTGTTCAGCGAAGTACCCGACGTGAACGACGACAAGGCCGACCCCGAAGCCGCGCCTTCCGACGGGTCGATTGAATTTCGCGACGTGTCGTTTTCGTATGCAAAAGACAGCGAGGAAGCCACCCTTGCGCACATTGACCTTTCGGTGCGCAGCGGCGAGACGATTGGTATCATCGGCGGCACCGGCAGCGCCAAAACATCGCTGGTGCAGCTGATCCCCCGCCTGTACGACATCACCGGCGGCGAGCTGCTGGTGGGCGGGCGGCCGGTGACCGATTACCCGCTGCAAACACTGCGCAACGCCGTGGCCATGGTACTGCAAAAAAACGTGCTGTTTTCGGGCACTATTCGCGAAAACCTGCTTTGGGGCAACGAAAACGCCACCCAGCAGGAAATTGACGACGCCTGCCGTGCGGCAGACGCCAAGAGCTTTGTGGAAAGCTTCCCTGAACAATACGAGACCGACCTTGGCCAGGGCGGTGTCAATGTGTCCGGCGGGCAAAAGCAGCGCCTTTGCATTGCGCGCGCACTGCTGAAAAAGCCGAAAATCGTCATTCTGGACGATTCGACCAGCGCGGTGGATACGGCGACCGACAGCCGCATCCGCGAAGCGCTGCGCACCCAGCTTGCAGGCACCACGACCATTATCATTGCGCAACGCATCACCTCGGTGATGGACGCCGACCGCATTGTGGTGCTGGACGACGGCAAAATCAGCGCCGTGGGCACCCATGACGAGCTGATGCAGACCAGCGAAATTTACCGCGAGGTCTACCAGTCACAGCAAAAGGGGGTGGCGTAAAT
Organism: Bacillota bacterium; assembly: GCA_023460035.1. Taxonomy (GTDB): domain Bacteria; phylum Bacillota; class Clostridia; order Oscillospirales; family Ruminococcaceae; genus Pygmaiobacter. The sequence continues at coordinate 170,036 of JAEWRN010000044.1, read as the reverse complement.
GCCGGGGCCATTACGTAAAGCGGCCGCAAAGCCAAAAAATTTGCGCCAGACACTGGGCCGCCTGCTGCGCTATGTGGGCGCGTTTCGGCTGCAACTGGCTATTGTGGTGCTGTGCATTTTGCTCAGCGCGGGCTCGGCGGTCGTGGGCACCTACTTTTTGCGGCCGCTCATCAACAACTATTTGCTGCCGCTGGTGGGCCAAAGTGCGCCCGACCTTTCGGGCTTTATCTCCATGCTGGTGCTGCTGGCGTGCATTTACCTCGTCGGAGCCGTCAGCACCTGGGTGTATAACCGGCTGATGCTGAACATTTCGACCGGCACCCTGTACAAGCTGCGGGTCGATTTGTACAACCACCTGCAAACATTGCCGCTGCGCTATTTTGACACCCACACCCATGGCGAGCTGATGAGCCGCTTTACCAACGATGTGGACACGCTGCGCGACATGTTTTCGCAAAGCTTTGCACAGCTGATCAACTCGGCTGTCACGGTGGTGGCGGTGTTTATTGCGATGCTGATTCTCAGCCCGCCGCTGACGCTGCTGACCATTGGCATGCTAATCATCATGCTGGTCGTGGTGCGCACCATTGCCAGACGCAGCGGGCAGTACTTCCGCCGCCAGCAAAAGGCCCTTGGTGAGGTAAACGGCTATATTGAAGAGATGATTGACGGGCAAAAGGTCGTAAAAGTGTTTTGCCACGAGCAAACGGCAAAAGAGGAGTTTAACCAGCTCAACGAAAACCTGTGCGAAGCGGCAACCAGCGCCAACACGCTGGCGAATATTTTAATGCCGGTCATGGGTAACCTGTCATATACACATTACGCCCTCACCGCGGTGGTCGGGGCCATTCTCGCCATCAACGGCGCGGCCGACCTTGGTACCATTGCCTCGTTTTTGCAGTACACCCGCTCATTTTCGCAGCCCATCACCCAAATTTCGCAGCAGTTCAACAATGTGCTGATTGCGCTGGCGGGCCTGGAACGCATTTTTGAGGTGATGGATGTCACCCCGGAAAAGGACGAGGGCAAGGTGACGCTGGTCAACCTGCAGCGCGGCGAAAACGGCGCTTTGCAGGAGGCCGAACAGCGCACCGGCCTTTGGGGGTGGAAGCACCCGCACGCCGACGGCGCACTGGAATACCACGAGCTGCGGGGCGATGTGGTGTTTGAGCATGTCACCTTTGGGTACGAAACAAACAAGACGGTTTTGCGCGACTTGTCACTGTACGCAAAGCCGGGGCAAAAAATTGCGTTTGTGGGGTCGACCGGTGCGGGCAAAACCACCATCACCAACCTCATCAACCGCTTTTACGAGGTAAACGACGGCAAAATACGCTATGACGGCGTGAACATTCAAAAAATCAGCAAGGACGACTTGCGCCGCTCGCTGGGCATGGTGCTGCAGGATACCCACCTGTTTACCGGCACCGTGCGGGACAACATTCGCTATGGCCGGCTGAACGCGACGGATGAAGACGTAGTCAAGGCCGCCCGCATTGCCAACGCAGACGGGTTTATCCGCCATTTGCCGCAGGGGTACGACACGGTGCTCACCGGCGACGGCGCCAACCTGTCACAGGGGCAGCGCCAGCTGCTTGCCATTGCCCGCGCGGCAGTGGCAAACCCGCCGGTGCTGATTTTGGACGAAGCGACCAGCAGCATCGACACCCGCACCGAAGCCCTGATTCAAAAGGGGATGGATGGCCTGATGGAAGGGCGCACCGTTTTTGTAATCGCCCACCGGCTTTCGACCGTGCGCAACGCGGATGCCATTATGGTGCTGGAACACGGTAAGATCATCGAGCGCGGCAGCCACGACGAGCTGCTGGCCCAAAAGGGCAAATATTATCAGCTGTACACCGGCATGTTTGAATTGTCATAACCGGCACAGGTACGGGGCAAAACAAGGGCGGGGCAGGAGTGAAACTCCTGCCCCGCCTTTTGTTCTATTTTGTGGCCTGCCCGGTTAAGCTTCGCTGTTTAAAAAACAAAGCGCCACGTTTGCCATCATCTGCATGCCGGGCAAAAGCGCCTGTTCGCTGGCAAAAAAGCTGCCGCTGTGCAGCCCGTTGCTGCCGGTGCCGCCGTCCCCCACGCCCAGCCAGCTAAACGCGCCCTTTACCTTTTTTAAATAAAAGGCAAAGTCCTCGCTGCCCATTGCGGGCTGCGGGGTAATCACGTTTTCTGCGCCAAACACCTCTTCACAGGCGCCGCGGTACAGCTTTGCCATATCGGGGTCGTTAACTAAGCTGTCGTAGCCAAAATGGTGTTCGTAATCACAGGTCACTTCAAAGCCAAGCTCCAGCCCGCGCACCATTTTTTCCATACGGCGCTTAATCTCGGCACGCAGCTCGTCGTTATAGGCACGCACATTGCCAATAATCTCGGCTTCGGCCGGGATGATGTTTTCTGCCGTGCCGCAGTGGAAATAGCCGGTGTCGATGATGGCGGTCTCAAACGGGTCCACCGCCTGGGTGCGCAGCACCGAAATCTGGTTCATAAATTCCAGCGCGGGGTACAGCGCGCTGCGCGTCTTGTGCGGGGTAGAAAGGTGGCCCCCGGTGCCGTGGATTTTCAGTTTAAAAATATCCACACCGGCCATCATCTCCCGCTCGCAGATGCCCGCCTGCCCCAGCGGCACGGTGGGGAACACATGGGTGCCAAAAATCGCATCCACCCCGTTTAGCACGCCTTTTTCCACCAGTGTTTTCGCACCGCTTTTGGTGGCGCCGGCTTCTTCTGCCGGCTGGAAGATCAGTTTTACGGTGCCGGGCAGCTCGTCGCGGATTTCGTGCAGCATCAGCGCGGCGCCCAGCAGCACCGACGTGTGCACGTCATGCCCGCAGGCGTGCATCACACCCGGTGTCTCAGACGGGTAGGCGCAGCCGCTTTCCTCTGTGACCGGCAGCGCGTCAATGTCGGCGCGCAGTGCCACGGTTTTGCCCGGCCGCCCGCCGTGGATGGTGCCAATGACGGCAGTGGCTTCAAAATCGCCGCAGCATGGAATGCCGTGGCGCTGTAACACCTGCATAATGTACTGCTGGGTGCCCTGCTCGTGCCAGCTCAGCTCCGGGTGGCTGTGCAGGTAGCGGCGCGCACAGGCGGCCTCTTCTACCCAGTTTTCCGCCAGCTTGGTCAGGCGTTGTTTTTCCATAATCGCAACCCTCTCTTTATTCCATTGCAGCATAGAAGCAATGAAGAAATTGCTTCTATCTTACCGTATCCGGCCGCAAATAACAAGCAAAATACCACCTTTTTAGCAGTTGCCGTGCAAAAAAATACCGCAGTGCAAACGCGCTGCGGCAGATACTATAACTTTTGTCAGGGGCAAAGGGCGGGCAGCGGGCAATCTGCCGGGGCAACAAAGCCACCCAGTGTGTCGCGCCCGGCTTCGTAATCGCCGTGAAAATCGCTGCCGCCGGTGCAAAACAGCCCGTACTGCGCGGCGGCCTGTGCCAGCAGCGCGCGGTCGGCGGCGGTATTGGCCGGGTGGTTCAGTTCCAGCCCGGCAAGGCCGGCGGCCACAAGGTCGGGGATTAGCTCAAAGTTCTGCTGCTGGCCCGCGTGGGCCAGCACGGCATAGCCGCCCGCTTCGCGAATGGCCGCCACGGCAGTGCGCGCGTCGGGGTAGTGAATACTGCGCGCGCAGGGCCCGCCGTGCTCGAACGCGGTGTGAAACAGCGTGCCAAACACGGTATCTGTCTGCCCGCTATCCACTAAAAATTGCAGCAGATGCTGTTTAAACAGGCTGCCCCCGCCCTGGTAAGGCAGCACATTTTGCGGGGTAATCTCGTACCCCATTGAGTGCAGCACCTCTACCTGCCACAGGCAGTTTGCCTGCCGCTGGCGCCGTATGTCGGCGGCCAGCGCCTCAATGGGCTGCGGGTCGGTGTATAGGTAAGCTAAAATATGCGCCTTTTTGCCGGTGGCGGGGTCCGCGCAGGAAAGCTCGGTGCCGCGCAGCACCCGAATGCCAAACGGCTTTGCCAGCGCCAGTGCTTCTTCGTGGTAGCCGGTATCGTCGTGCTCGGTAAACGCAACATGCGTCAGCCCCACGGCGGCGGCCTGCTGCAACACCGATGCGCGGTGCCAGCTGCCGTCCGAACGTGTGGAGTGCAGGTGTAAATCTGCTTTCATTCAATCACCTCGGCGGGCCCTGTGGCCCGGTAATATGCGGGCGGCGCCCGCAGGCTGGTTGCTTTTTAGTATAGCACACCGGGGGCACCGGCGCAAAAAAAGCGCTGCCAAAGGCGGCAGCGCAAAAATTAGTTTTAAAAGGTGGTTGTTATACGGCTTTCGCCTCTTCGGCGGGCCACTGCTCCAGCCGGGCGACGGCGGTGCGGATCAGATCTGGTGTCACGGTATAGGGGTAGTGGCGCACGTCAATGCCCGCAAGGGCCTTTGTAATCACCTTGTCCAAATCGCCTGTAGTGCAGTGCAGGTCGGCAAGGCAGGTGGGCAGGCCCATTTTGCGGCTGAACGCGTGAATGCGCTGCAGCTCTTCCTCCTGCTCGTCCATTGCCAGCAGCACCAGCACGCCGTACGCGACAATTTCGCCGTGCAGGTGGCCGTTGTGCTCAATCTGCGGCAGCACGGTAAAGCCGTTGTACATGGCGTGGGCGGCGCCGGTGGTCAAATCAATGTTGACAAGGTTGGACACGTACCCGGTGGAAACAATGATGCCAAGCACAATCTCTTCCAGCGCGTCGGTCACGCGGCTGGCATCGCAGTCTGCCAGTGCCTGCACCCCATATTTGACCAGCGGGTCGCCGCACATGTGGCTGATGGCAGTGCCAAGGGCCTTCGGGTGGTCCAGCTCGTCGCCGCGGCCCGACACTGTGCACTCGTAGTATTTTGCCATCGAATCGCCAATGCCGGCCCACAGGTACTGGCGCGGGGCGCGGGCGATGATGCCGGTGTCGATGAAGATGTGCACCGGCGGCACATCAGAAAACGAGTACTCGCGCAGCGAGCCGTCCGGGTGGTACAGGATGCCAAGGCCGGTGCAGGAAGCGCAGGTAGAGGCGATGGTGGGGAAGGTGAACAGCGGTTTGCCCGCCCGGTGAGACAGCACCTTTGCGGTGTCGATTGCCTTGCCGCCGCCGACGGCGAAAATCATGTCCGCCTGCTGTACGCCGGGTTCCGCCTCCAGCCGCTCGATATTTTCTACCGAGGCTTCGCCGCCGTTCCAGTAAGTGCCGGTCAACTGTACCGGGCTGCCGGCCAAGGCAGCTTCTATGCCGGGCAGGGCGGCCGCCAGTGCGCGGTTGCCGCCAATCACGGCGGCTTTGGTGCCGTAAGGGGCGCAGACCCCGGCAATATCGGTGTAGGCGTCCTCGCCGATCGTGTAATTTGGGAACCGCTGAATTTTCATGTTAGTTGCTTCCTTTCCGGTGTGGGGTGTCAAAATCAATCCTCTGCGAATGCGGGCTGGGCCGCGGGGGCCGGGGCGATCTGCTGTTTTGCCTCTTTGGCGCTTTGGCCCACATATTCAGGGTGTTCTTTCAAATATTTGCGGTTCTTGTATACGCCAACGGTAAGAAACGGCACAATGATGATGGCAATGCCAAGGTAGCCGCAGTAACCGTAGCCGTACTTGATGATCTTATCCAGCCCGACGAGCGAGACCCCCATCGACATCACCATCGAAAGGCAGGACACGACCGCGCGGCGCAGTGTGGGCTTTTGAATGCGCGAGAAAATTTTAGAGCCCTCAAACCGCGAAACAAAGCCGTAAACGGTGGTCACGCCGGTAGAGATAAAGCAGAGCAACAGCGTGATGTTGTACACCCAGTAAAGAGCAGGGATGCCAAGCTGGTTGCAGATGTACCAGGAGGGCAATGTGGTCTCGCCGGCGGCGGTGAAATCGGCGTACCAGCCAATCAACATAATGCAGGAAAGCGCGAGTGCGACGGCATTCATGACAAACGCAATGGTCATGGCGCGGGAGATGTTCTTTTTATTCTGCAACGGGCGGCCGCAGGCAATCATCGTGGGGATGACGACCGACTGAAAACCGGCGTAGGTGAAGGCATTCAGGATGGGCTGCAGCGGGTTCATGCCCTCCGCAGAGGTAAAGTTTGCGAAAACACTGCTGATTTCCGGCATTTTTGCCCGGATGCCCATGATGAAAATAATGCCGCAGCAGACCAAAATGGCAACCGACATAATGGTGGAAGCACGCGAGACAAGCCCGGAGCCGAAGATGGTCAGTGCCATCAGCACGACGCCTACCATCAGCACGGCGGCGATGTACGGTACCCCGCCGATTTTCTGCATCAGCGAGGCAGAGCCGGCGATAACGGCACCCACCGCGCAGATGACCATGATATTGAAGTAGAGTTCAAACAACAGCTCCAGTTTATCAAACGGGTGATACAGCGTTTCAAACAGTTCTTTGTGGTTTTTCAGCCCGCGGGACGATGTCATTAAAATTGCTTCGCGGATGGTGAGCGAAAGCAATGCCATGGCAAGCACCGCGGCAAACGGGGCGCTCCACCCAAAACGGGCGTAATACTGGGTCGCCTGGTTGCCGGTGGCAAAGCCGCCGCCCGCGTGAGAGCTGAACAACACGCTGGCTACGGCAAAAACCCCCATAAAGCCCACACGGGCAAATGCCGGCATACTACCGCCGCGGGCAGTGCTGTTTGTGGAACTCGACATACAAAACACACCTTTCTTTTTTGAGAAGTTGAATCCGCACAAACAGCCAGCAGAGAGTGTTTTCGGTAGCGAGAAAATAAAAAAAATGGCCCCTCGTCTCCCCGGGCAATTGCCCTAAAGAGACGAAAGGCCATTTGGCTTTTCGCGTTACCACTCTTGTTCATTTCCGAAGAAATGCGCTCACCAGATACGGGCGGGTTTGCCGCCTTATACCCTGTCACAATAACGGTTGACATCCGTATCCGCCTACCGGTCTATTTCAGCGGACCCACTCCGAGGTCAGTTCAGAGCCCCCGCCAATGCTGTTTTACACCGCCCAACAGCTCTCTGCGATTTTTGGGGAAACTTACTAGTCCTCATCAACGTGTTTGTCGATTCATTTTCTGTTTTCAATACTGTACCATTCGTTTTTGCTCCTGTCAAGGGCAATTTTAAAAAAGACCGGCTTGAAATTTTGTACCGCCGGCGCAGGCTTAGGCCTTGTCGATGATGATGTAAGGCTGCAGCTGATAGGGCTTCGGGGCTACGTTGCGGTCGCTCCACATGTAAAACCAGCGCTCCAGCGGGTAGTAATAATAACCATCCTGCCATTGGCCCGAGGTGTCATACGGGTCGGCAAAAATTAAAATATCGTCGCCGATACCCGGGGTGCCGTTGTTGTCGTAGCCGATAATGGCCTGCCAGTGGCCGTCCCAGTCGGCCCATTCCACCATAATGGGCCGCCCGGCTTTCAGGTTGCTCACCAGCCATTTGACAAAATACGAATCCTTGGCGTCGCTTACCCAGTTTTCGGTGTTGTCGTCGTTGTCGGCAGCGTACAGCGAAGCGGACGAAAACGTCTTTGGCAGGTTGCCGGTATCCGCGTCACTCACGCCGTCTGCCGCCGTCAGCAGCTCGGCTTCGTCATACTCCGCCCGGTAGCTGGTTTCCACCACTTGAAAACCGTCCAGGGTCGAGAAATAATTGTACAGCTGGCCCACATTGGTGCCGTATTCGCCCACGTTGTTGGCACTGCCGGGCAGCGCGCCCGGGGTGTCGCGGTCGGTGTGCGAGCCCATGGCCAGCGCAAGGTCATACTCGGTGACATCGGTTTTACCAAAGTGGTTCAACACCATCAGGGCTGTTGCGTCGCCGCAGGACCATTCGTACGTCTGCTGCATTGTTTTAAACCCTTCAATCAACGTCAGCTCATCGTCGGATTTCATGTGGTAAAAGTCCGGGTTGACATAATAGCGGGAGTTTGGGTTATCGCCGGCGTTCGCATAGGCGTCGGCACCGCCGTTTTCGTCAAAATCCTCGGCGGGGATCGTTTCCCCCTTGGGCTTTTCTGTGGCGGCGGGTGTGGCGGTGGGGGCTGCGGCAGCCTGCCCGGCAGAGGAAGCGGGGGCGGCGCAGGAAACCGACAGCAGCGCAAAGCTGACGGCCAGCAGCAGGGACAAAACTTTTTTCATACTTCTTTTCTCCTTTACAGTGACACACACAAAATAAGGCAGCCCAAAACGGGCTGCCTGTGTGTCGGTTACCGGTAAAAAAGAAAGCGCAAACTGCCAGAGGTGCGCCCTTTTGGCCGTAACAGCAGCATAGCGCCGCTGCTTGTCTGTGACACCCAATAGCCCCGTTTTGAGAAGAACCGCCGCACACAGGGTGCAGCTTGCGGGGGCACGCCCCGCGGGGGCGCGATATCGCTATCGCTACTCGGCATTTGACCCGGCTGTCCGCATGGCCTTTGAGCCGCGCCAAAGCGCGGCCGGTCAGATGAAAAATAGTGATATCAGTTCGAAAGGGTCTCACTTTCTTAGTATCAATCGGGCAAAAGCATACCATATACAAGGCTAAAATGCAACTTTTTTGCGCTTTGCAAATAAAGTGGGTACAATGTACATCAGGCCCTTGGCAGGGTGTGGTTTATTTTTGCAAGCCCGCGCCGCAGCCAGAAAATCTGCCACAGCCAGATTACTGCGTAAATGCCAAAGAAAACACCAAAGTACACGGCAATGCTGGTGGCGCTGTGCCCCATCCAGTAGGCGGTGTAGGCCACAAAAAAGGTAGACAGCGAACACAGCACCAAATGGGTGACGGTCTGGCGCAGCAGGCTCCAGTAGTCCACTTCCCACACCAGTGAGGCAGCGCCCCAAACGGCCCCGTAAAAAAAGCACAGCACGGTTTGCAATAGAACAGCCGTAAGCTCGCTGCCACAGGCCGCCGCAAATTCAGGGACGACCGGGTGGTAAGCACCGTCGGCGACAAAAAGCGAAATGCCAATTGTGATCAGCACACTGATGGTAAGGCCCAGCGGGGCGCCCATCAGGCTGCGCAGGATAATTTTCTTTTTCATAACGACACCTCAAATCCCCAAAGTTTGTTTGATGTGGGCGACATAGCGGCGCGCGACATAGGTTTGCTGCCCGTTGGAAAGTGTCACGCAAATCGTGCCCGCAAAGCTTAAATCAAAGCTGTTTACCTGCTTTAAGTTGATGATTTCCGCGTGGGAAATGCGCACAAAATCAGGGCTGCGCAGCTTTTCCTCCACCTCGTACAGCCGCATGCGCAGGGTGTAGCTGCCCTGCGGGGTTACGGCCCACACCTTGCCGTTTTGGGCGGTGACCCGCAGCAGCTCGTCCGGGTTCAACAGCACCGCCTGTTCGCCGCAAAACCCGGCCAGCCAAGTGGTGCCCACCGTCAGGCGCTGGGCCAGCTCTTTGATTTCATCGGTCAACTGTGCCGCTTGCAGGATGATTTTGGGCTCGGTGCAGCTTTCGTTCAGCTGAATTTCAATTTGCATCAAATCCCCCCTTATCTGCTGCCAGTATAGCATAGTGCCATTTTGCTGTGCAGCGTTTTTTTACAGGCGGTCGCCCTGAGGCGACAGGTGGTTGTTTTGGGGCAAAAAAAGTCCGCCGCCCGGCCGGGCGGCGGCAGTGCGAGAGAAAGGTGAGAAAATGAAAAACGGGCTATACGGCATCGCTGAGCGATGGGGTAGCTGAATCAGGTTCGGGCAGTTCTTCGCCCTCCGGGGCCGCGGGGGCCTCTACATGGTCCGGCAGCCGAAATGCAGTGACGCTTCTTTTCAGCTCTTCGGCCTGCATTGAAAGCTCTTCGCTTGCCGCGGCAGATTCTTCTGCCGAAGCGGCGGTGTTTTGCACCACGGTCGAAATCTGCTCGACCCCCTGGTTGATTTGCTGCAAAGCGGCGGCCTGCTCGCCCGAAGCATCGGCAATCGTGCTTACCAGCCCGGTGGTTTTCGCAATACCGTCCACGATCTGTTGTAAGGCGGCAGCTGTCTTTTTGGCGATTTTAGTGCCGTCGCCCACCTTTTGCATCGAGTTTTCAATCAGCTCGGCGGTTTCACTGGCAGCTTTGGCAGATTGCCCGGCAAGGCTGCGCACCTCTTGTGCGACCACGGCAAACCCACGCCCCTGGTCCCCCGCGCGCGCGGCCTCCACCGCCGCGTTCAGGGCTAAAATATTGGTCTGGAACGCAATGTCCTCGATGACCTTGATGATCTTGCCGATGTTGTCGGAGGACAGGTTAATCTCGTCCATTGCGCGCAGCATCTGTTCCATCTGGCTGTTGCCGGCTTCGGCCTGGCCTTTGATTTCAAGGGTCAGGTCACTGGTGGTGCGGGCGTTTTCGGCATTTTCGCCGGTGTGGCTCGTCACCTCCAGCAGCGAGGCGGTCAGCTGTTCAATGGCGCTGGCCTGCTCGGTAGCGCCCTGCGACAGCGACCCGCTGGAATCCGACACCAGCTTTGCCCCCGCGTCCACCTGCCCGGCGGTGGCCATAATGGCCCCGGCAAGGCCGGCCCAGCTGGCAACCATCTCGCGCAGCGCGTTGCCAAGCACGTCGTTTTCGGAGTATACTGTAATATTCACAGTCAGGTCCCCATCCGCAATGGCACGGGTCTCCTGCGCGCGGGTTTCAATGGTGCCCGCCAGCTTGTCAAAGGCCCGGCTCAGCTGGCCCAGCTCGTCGCTGCGCGCCAGCAGGCGAACGGTTTTTGCGTCATTTTGCCGCGCGGCGGCATCCCCCACGGCCAGTGCCTCGGCATCGTTACACAGCTGGCGAATGGGGTGGCTGATGATACGCGAAATTTTGCCGCTGAGCACCAGTGCCACCGTAAGGGAAAGCACAATAATCAGTGCCACGATGCCGATGATGACCAAAGAAAGCGTGCGGGTCGCCGCTAACTGGTTTGCGGCAACTTCGCTTTTATAAGCGGACATGGCTTTAAAAGCCGCATCGGCGGCATCTGCCTGCGTTTTAGAGCTGTAGAGCTGGTTATACAATTCGGTTTGAGAACTGCCGCCCACGGCGGCGGACACGTACGAGTCAATCAGGGTTTTATAATTGGCAAACGCCGTTTTTGTGGCGTTAAAATTGGCTTCGTCGGTGCTGTCGCAAATGGTTTTGCTGTAAGTGAATAATTGCTGGCTGACCGTGGAAAACTGCGTTTCGACCAGATCTTTGTATGGTTCGGTGCTGCTGCGGCCATAGTTGATATACAGGTCTTTGACCACGCCTTTACTGCGCGCAAAAGCAGCTTCGGCATTTGTGGAGTATTGCACGCCGCGCATATATTTTTCGTACGAGGTTTGCTGTGCCTGCAACATAATCAGCATGCCCCCAATGCCGGCCAGCCCAATCAGCACACCCAGCAGGGTCACAGTCAAAAAGCCAAACCTCAGTTTGCGCGAGATTTTCATGTTTTCCAGTCGTTTTTTCATCATTCTTCCTCCTGTTACAAAAAAGCCGTAATTCTCGGCCGAAAATACAGGTATGCAAACAAAAACATCCGGTAAAAGGCATAAAAAAGAAAGGCCGGTGGGAGCGTGGCATAGCATCGGCCAAAGGCGTCGGCGGGCACCGCCGGGTGCATAGCGCCGGGCAAAGTACAGGTGGCACGATAAAAGGGGGTGACGAACTTAAACAAGTGGGTATGATTGTCAAAAGTCACAGTTTCAAAACAAAAATACGGTCAAAATGACTATAAATGTGTAAAGAGCTTACGTTCTTTTGTACAAATTATATAGCACTTTCCATTCTTTGTCAATTACCGAAAACGTTTTTGTTGTGGCCGTATGTCGGCCACGGCAGGGCTGTGGCTGGCAAAAAAGGCACGTATCACCAAGAAGGGAGAGCTAATGTAAATGGCAAGAAGGGGAGAGAACGTATACAAACGCAAAGACGGCCGCTGGGAGGGCCGTGTGCTGCGGCCGGACGGCAAATACCGCTATTTTTACGCGGCCAGTTACCGGCAGGTGAAAGAAAAAATTAAAAACGCAAACGAACAGCAGCAGGCGGCAAAATCGGCGCACAAAAGCACCGGGGCGGCAGAGCTGTTTGACACCTGGGTGCGGCAGGTACAGACACAGGTAAAGCCGACCACCTTTGAAAATTACGACAGCTGCGTGCGGCGATATGTCATTCCATTTTTTGAGCAGACGCCCAACCGGGTACTTTCGGTCAAAACCGTGACGGCATTTGTGCAAAGCATTGAAGCGAATACCAGCCTTTCCACAACAACGAAAAAGAAAATTTTAACCATTTTTAAAACGGCTCTGCGCGCCGGGTTAAAAAGTATGCCGCAGCGTGCCGCCATTTTAGAGGCGGTTGTGCTGCCCAAAACCGAAACAAAAGAGGTACAGGTTTTTTCAATGGCAGAGCAACGCCAGATTGAAGCCGCCGCCTACCACATGGCGGACTGCCGGGCGCTTGGCATTGTGCTGTGCTTTTACACCGGTATTCGCCTTGGCGAGCTGTGCGCGCTGCGCTGGGGGGACATTGACCTTGAAGCGGGCACGATGAGCATTTGCCGCACGGTTTCGCGCACCCGCTGCTTTGAGCTGGGCGGCCCCAAAACCATGCTGCTTGTGGGTACCCCCAAAAGCCGCAAGTCGACCCGTAAAATACCGCTGCCGGCCTTTTTATTGCAGATGATACAAGATCGCTGGTACAACGCGCCGGATAACTTTTATGTCGTTTCGGGCAAAGAAGAGCCGATTGACCCGCGGTCATACGAAAAAGTTTATAAAAATGTGCTGCGCGCCGCCGGGGTAAAGGACCGCAAGTTTCACGCAATTCGGCACACCTTTGCCACCCGTGCGCTGGAGCTTGGGGTGGACATTAAAACCATCAGCGAAATTTTAGGCCATTCCGGGGTCAGTGTGACGCTGAACATTTATGCACATTCGATGCTGGAGCAAAAAAAGAAAGCGATTGATAAATTTAACCAAATGCACCTTGCCCATATGGCACTGGCACCTTTCCCCGCGCGCGGTGCAGCGCAAGGGCGTGAGGTGCGCCGCGCGTAGTGACGCCGGCAGTACACCGCAAAAAAGGCCGCCCGGCAAACTGCCGGGCGGCCTTTTTGTTGGGTAAATAGCAGCGGGACAAAGCAAAGCACCCGCGGCAAAGCCAGCTAAACCGAACGAAAATAATACAGCTTCAAAGCACCCTTGATCAGGGAGGTGGCAATTAAGGTGCAGACCAGCGTAAGGAATACCGTCATGTTGATGAAGCACGAAAACAGCGCCCCCAGCACCAGGCCACCAACGACGAGGTTTAGCCCGCTTGCGCCGATTTTAGTCATCAGGTACCGCTTGCGCTCATCGTTTTCTTTGATGTACATTGCCTTTAATTTGGCATCATCCTGCAATGCTGCTCTGCAGCGAACCATGTAAACAACAATCAAAAATTCAAGGCCAATAAACAGGCCGGTTGCAAACCCAATGGCAAAATCAGGCGCGTTGAACCGCTCGTGCAAATAGTTGCCGGCCGCAAGAAATAGCACGACAAGCCCATTGTATGCCCCGGCCAGCCGCAGCCGCAGTTTCAGGGTGTTGCGAAATTCATCCAGTTTTTCCATATCAGTAGTCCTCCACATCTGAAAAATCAAAAACATCCTCAATTGTCAGCCCAAAGTACCGCGCTATTTTATAGGCCAGCGCCAGCGAAGCGGTGTATTTTTCGCATTCAATCGACGTAATCGTCTGTCTTGTAACACCCACGGCGTCAGCCAGCTCTTCTTGCGAAATTTTTTGCTTTTTTCTGAGTTCCTGTATTTTAGAACGCAAAACAGCACCTCCAAATGCAATGTATACTTTGCATTTTTAGTATAGTATGCTTTGCAAAAAATGTCAAGCATACTTTGCAAAATAAACGCTGTGCGTTGCCCCGCAGACAAACAAAAAAGCCCGCACGGTGTGCGGGCGGCAAAAGCGGTAAATTTATGTCTGCCGTGTCACAACGGCCTCTTCACCAGTGGCGCAAAAATGCAGCTGCTCCCAGTCCTCAAACACGCACACCGCGTCGCGCGATTTTTTAGAATGGTATAGAGCGGCATCGGCATTTTGCAGCAGGTCGCGGGCAGACATCGGCTGTTGGTAACGGGCGATGCCAAAGCTTGCGGTCAGCAGAATGCCGGCCTGGTTCAGCGCGCTTTTGTGCAAATCCTCCTGTATGTTTTCGCAAATCAGCTGTATTTCATCGGTTGTCTTATTTTGAAACAGCACGCAAAACTCGTCGCCGCCAAACCGAAATGCGGCCCCGCCGGTGCAGCGTGTTTTCAGCACGGTGCCAAATTCCCGCAGGCACTGGTCGCCCTGGGCATGGCCCAGCGTGTCGTTGAGCTTTTTAAAATTGTCGAGGTCGATCATCACAAACGCATAGCTCGTGCCGGTTTCGTCCTCTTCCACGCGCTGAAACGCGCTGCGCAGTGCCGTGCGGTTATAAATACCGGTCAATTCGTCGGTCATCAGCTTCAGCTGCATCTGGTGGCGCTCAATTTCCTTTTCAATGCTGGCCGAAATTTTGGCGCGCTCGAACCGAATTACAACAATGCAGGCCATATAAAAGGCAAGCAGCACGCAAATTGAAATCAAAAACCGGGTAAACTCAAACCGGTCCAGCAGCGCATCCGCTTTTTTGGGGTCCCAGTGGATGTACAGGTCGGCCACGACCTTTAAAAGAATGGCCGCGGCAGAGGTAAACGAAGTCAGGGTATAGTCGCCATACACGACCGTCAGCAGGATGGGCAGCGTGAAAATTAAAAACAGCGTGTCAAAAATAATGTGCACCGAATAAAACACAAAGCACACGCACACAAACAGCAGCGAAACAAAATAAGTCTTGGTGCTTTGGCTGAGCTTTGGGGCGTGGTTTACCATGGTGCCGGCCAGCAGCAGCGAGAGGTTGGTCAAAAGCGGTGCGGCAATATATTTTAAAACATAACGCTCTAAGGGGATCTCAATATACCCGGAAAGGTATAGCGAGGTCCCCAGAACACATTCCACCAGAAACCCAAACACTACAAGCAGGGCAAAGGTGTTGTAATGCAGTTTCAGCCAGTTGGTGTCAATGCGGCGGTATTCACTTTCAATTTCGCTGATAATGGAAGTTTCGTCAATTTCGTCCACGGCAACCCCTCAAACAGTCAAAATATAAAGAGAATAAATTACATCTTGTAAAATAATACTACCGATGCTCTCGCAAGTCTATCTTTTGACGCTGGAACGACTTAAATGTAAATAAAACGACAAAATACAACAATGTTTTTGTCTCAAAACTAATCGGCGGCAGAGCACTTTGGTGAGTTGATGTGAGGCGATACCCCGCAGGCACCGGCTTTTTTTGCGGGCGGCCATATGGTATACTGTGGCAAACGGGTAAAGAGCAAAGGGGGGGCAAGGCGATGCAGCAACTGTTGCCGGCCAGCGGGCCGGTATTCAGCTACCACCGGCCCAGCGCGGGGCTTGCACCCTATGTTGCCTATTATTCGGTGCAGCACCGGTTTGCCGCCTTTGCTTCGCCTCAGTTTTTGCCCGAGCTTGGCGGTTCGCTAATTCTCAGCTGGGCTGCTGGCGGCGGCCAGAGTATGGTGTGGGGGCCGTTTACGATCGTAACGACCACCGGCCCGCAGCCGCCGGGGCTGCGCGCGCGCTGTTTTGTAGAGTTTCGGCCCGGCGGCCTTGCCCGGCTGCTGTACGGCGATGCAAGCGCGCTGCGCAACACCAAAGTGCCGCTGGAGCAGATGAACCCGGGGCTTGCGCGCGCGCTATATGCACTGCTGGAGCAGAACCTTGACGGCACGGGCGGTATAAGAGGGCTGCTGCAGGGGCTGGATGACTGCCTGCTGCGGGAACTGTGTTTGCGGCGGGGCGCACGGCTGTCTGCGTGGCAGACGTTGCAACTGTTGCAAGGCTATGGCGTGGGGCAAAGCGCCGGGGCACTTGCGGGTATGGCGCATTACTCCCCGCGGCAAGTCAGCCGCCAAGTGAGTGCCCTGTGCGGGGTGACCCCCAAAGAGTACCTGCGCATCAAACGCGTCAAGCAGGCTGCGGACCTGCTGAAAAGCACCCCTGCCCCGCTGGAAGAGCTTGCGCTGCGGCTGCATTACTATGACACGGCCCATTTTGTGCATGATTTTCAGTGTGTGCTGGGGGTGCCGCCCACGGGCTACCGCCAAAACATGTCCACTTTTTACAATGAAAAACTCGGCTGTCTTTGATACAATCGACCCGCAGGGTACAAAGCTGCCCTGCCGCGAAAAGAAAGGGGCTGACCGGTATGAAATTTTCAGGCCAGATGATCGTAGTGTCTGATATGGAAAAAAGCAAGCAGTTTTATATGGAGTATTTGGGCGAAAAGATTGGGCTTGACCTTACTAATTATGTGGTGTTTCAAAATTCGTTTTCGATGATGACCCGCCCGCAGTGGCAGAATGTCACGGGGGAGGGCGGTGCACCCGCCGGTGGTGCGCACGGGTTTGAGCTGTATTACGAAGAGGATGAAATAGAGGCCTTTGCACAAAAAATGCAGGCGACCGGCAGTGTGCGCGTGTTTACCCCGTTGGAAGAAGCCCCCTGGGGCCAGCGCACCTTTCGCTTTTTAGACCCGGACGGCCACGTGGTTGAGGTGGGAGAAACCATGCAGGCGGTGGTGCGCCGGTTTTTGCTTAGCGGTATGACGGCAGAACAGGCGGCAGAAAGAACCATGATGCCGCTGCCGTTTGTGCGCCGGGTGCAAAAAACACTTTAATGCTTTAATACAAAACGAACAGCAGAACAGCGAAAGGAAGTGGGCGCATGGGTTACCCATGGCTGGATGAGTACTGCACCGCAAAGCAGGGTGCTTTGCGGGATTATAAAGCAGAATGGGATGCAGTGCGGTACCTGTTGTGTGGCAAGATGTTTGCGATGCGCGGCGGCGATAAGGCCGGGCGTGCCCTTATCACCTTAAAGCTGCCGCCGGAAGAGGGCGAATTTTTGCGCCGGCAGTATGTGGACATTATACCAGGGTATTACATGAACAAGCAGCACTGGAACTCGGTATACCTTGACGGTGCGGTGCCGGACGATGTGCTGCGCGGTATGGTGGACCAGTCTTATGCCCTGCTGCTCGCGTCGCTTACAAAGCAGCAGCGCGCACAGGTTACCGGCACATAACGGCCGGGTTGCGCAGTGACAAAACCACAAAAGAAAAGCGGTGCCCCGCTGTATAGGGGTACCGCTTTTCTTTAACTGTTTTTTGTAGCGGCGGTGCCGCTAAAAACCGGAAACGGCACCGTATTGGCTTTTGGCGCCGCCGCATTTTGGCCGGCAGCGCAAAAAGGGGTGCCCTGTGCGGTTAGGGCCGTTTGCAATAGCCCCGCTTGCAGGGCTGCCTTTGCCTGCGCATAGGCGGCAGAGTCACTGCGGCACTGGGCAAACGCCGCCTGCTTTGCCGTGCAGGCCTGTGCCGCCGCCTTGGGGTGGGTGCGCAAAAAATCGCGCAGCAGCAATTCTCCCTGCTGGTAAAACCCTGTCAGCGGCAGCAGCGGCGACACCCCGACAAAAATGTCGATCACCGGCCTTGCGGCCATGCCGGGTATGGCGGTGCTGCCAATATGCTCTACCGCGACCGGCTGTGGCAAAAACAACTGCCGCAGCCGGTTTGCCTCCTGGTCAAATAAAAGCGGCCACGCAGTGTCGTAAACATCCAGTTCTAATCCCATAACAAGTCTGTTCCAATCGTTTCAAAATTACGGGTCAATGCACAGGTAGGGGGCAGCGGCAAAACGGCAGCAGAATTTCGGTTAAAAAGCCGCCGGGCGTGTCTTCACTGGGCAGGTAAGTCTCCCGCGGGTAGCCCGCGGTGGCGTACCTCTGCCCGCGCAAATAATCGTATAGTGCGTCATAGGCGCTTTGCAGGCCGTTGTAATCCGCACCGGTGGTCAGGCAGGCGCATTCGCAGGCGGGCACAAACTGAAACCGCAGGTGCTCAGTGTCCGCACCGGTTTCAGCTACCTCTGCCCAAAGCTCCATGGTGTAATCATGGTCGCGGTAGGCCGGCACCTGAAACACGGTAAAAAAATGCCCCGGCACGGCAAGGGTGGCGCCGGCCTGCACAAGGTGCTGCTCAAAATCAGCGGTGAACTGCGCAATCAGCGCGTCGCTGACCCTTGTTACAAAGTGGCGCTCGGCGGCGACCAGCATTAAAGGGAGTTGCTTTTCGGTAATCATGGGTTCGGCTCCTTTCCGGCAGGTTGCGTCATTTTTTTATGGTCTCAAAAGAGGCTGCGCAAAATTGCGTACGGGCATTTGGGCAAAAACAGGCGGCGGGCTTAAACAGCGAGGCCTGCGATGCTGAATAGCGCGGCAAGCAGCAGCAGGGCGGCCTGCCATGGGCGAAACAGCAAATGCGGCACCTGTGCGCGGTAGGCCTCGTAGGCGGCACCAAATTGCGGGGCAAGGGTATGGCGTTCCTCCCAAATGGCATTAAAATACTGCAGCGCAGCTACCAGCAGGGCCAGCAACAGCCCGCTTCGCGTGCACAGCGACAGCAAAAGGCCGCCCTGTAACAGAATAAAGGCGCCGTACATGGGGTGGCGCGTTTTGGCATACGGGCCGCTTGTCAGCAGCATTTTGGGGCCGCCCGCCGGCTGCTCCTTGCCGGGGCGCTGGCTGCCGGCACCGCCAAAGCGGGCCCCGCCCCAGCAAAAAAGCAGCAGGCCGACGCAAAAATAAACGGCGTCTGACACAGTAAAGGGCACGGGCCCCACCCAAAGCAACAAGGCCGCATGCTGCCAAAGCGGCTGGTCGGATAACAAAACCAGCAAATACTTGGCGGCGAAGTACAGTGGGGTATAACACACCGCTGCCGCTGCCAGCGCGCCGGCCCGGTACCAGCCGCCGTGCCGCAGTGCGCCGCCCATTTTTTGCAGGGCCCTGTAGTGCGCATCAAAATGAAGCTTTTCTTCGTATTTCAGCATAAACTCTCCTGCGTGCCGGGGTTTGCGGTACTATTTTTTTTGTTTTGACGGTGCGGCTTCGGTGCGAATGTCCCGGTAAGAGGCGACGGTGCAGCCGCGCGCTTCTACCAAAGCGCGGGTGCCCGCACTGCTTTTGGGCGTTTCGCCGCCCGCAGAGCAGAAAAACAGCTCCACCGTTTTGTGCGGCGGCAGTAATGCCACAATAGAGTTGAACACCGGCGCGGGGTACCCGCCCCAAATAGGGCAGCCGATGTGGACGACGTCAAATTCGTCAAGCTCCAGCCCAAGCGGCCGCACAGGCACGGCTTTGCGGTGCATGGCGCCATAAGCCCCGCGCAAAAACGCCCCCAAAAAGCTGTAGGGCTTTTGGGGCAGCACTTCGCACAGCGCCGCCCCGCGCCGGGCGGCAAGGTCGACCGCCTCTTTTTGCGTGGCGCCGCCAAAGGTATAGTATAACACCAGTTCACTCATCATGTTCAGCTCCTTTTTGCAGTAAGCAAAGGCTGTAAAAAACAGGCCGGTATTGTGTACCCCTATATTTTACTGCAACAAAGGGGCAATGGTCAATTATGGTAGATGCCTGCGGGCCGCAATTGGCGGTGGTATTTTGTGCCGGGCGTAAAAATAGCGTAAAATTGTTTTTGTAAAGCGGTAAATATGCTATAATCAGGACAAGGTAATAACAGAAAATGGATTTAGTTATTGCCCGCTGCGGTAAAAAGAGGTGACCCGCAGTAATTTGAAACAGAAATAGAGGAGGCAAACAATGGCTTATTGCGAAAAATGTGGTGCACAGCTGGCAGAGGGGGCAAAGTTTTGCCCGTCCTGTGGCGCACAGGTAGGGGCCGCGCAGGCGGCCGGCAACACCCAGAATGTCGACCTTGGCGCGACTTTTCAAAACATCAACAACACCGAGGATACAACGCAAGAGTTTGACCCTGCGGATATTCAGCAAAACAAAACAATGGCGGTTCTCGCCTACATTGGCATTTTGGTATTGGTGCCGCTGCTTGGTGCAAAGGGGTCTAAATTTGCGCGCTTTCACGCAAACCAGGGTTTGGTATTGTTGATTGCAGAGATTATATTGACCCTTGTTCAACGAATTGTCAGTGGCGTGCTGCTTTCGATTTTCTGGGGTTCGGGTCTGATGAGCGCGCTGATGAGCCTGATCGCAGTTGCGGTTTGGGTGTTTAGTATCGTCATGATGATCCTTGGCATCGTCAACGCGGCGAATGGCCGGGCAAAACAATTGCCGTTGATCGGCAACATCACATTGCTGAAATAAGGTCAGTACAAAAAGGGCTGTGCAGGCGCACGGCCCTTTTTTGCTGCGGTGTGTTCAACGCCGCGCAAATGTTGTATAATCAAAAAAACACCATACCGGGTGTACTACTTTGTGACAGGGTGGGACAGCATATGAAAACAGCATTGGTTTTGTCCGGCGGCGGGGCAAAGGGTGCCTATGAGGCGGGCTGCATCCGCGCGCTGCAAGAGCTGGGGTACGAGTTTGATCTGGTCTGCGGTACGTCCATCGGGGCCCTCAACGGCTTGCTGGTAGCCCAAAAAGACTTTGACCGCATGTACCGCATGTGGGAGGAGCTTTCGATTGAGCAGGTGATGCGCGAGCCGCTGAACCTCGACCTTTCGCTGGATTCTATCATCTCGCAAAAAAACCTGATCCCGTCTTTTTTTCGCTCGTATGTCAATGAAAAAGGGGCGGACATCGGCCCGCTGATTGACCTGATTCACTCGCTGTACGACCCGCAGCGGCTGCGCAAAAGCGGTGTGCGGTACGGGCTGGTTACAGTGGTGTTTCCCGACCTGCGCCCGTTAGAGCTTGAAGCGGGTGCGCTTTCGGATGACGAGGTGGTGGAATATGCACTGGCCTCGGCATCCTGCTTCCCCGCGTTTCCCGTGCACAAAATTGGCGAACAGGGCTTTATCGACGGCGGCTATTACGACAACCTGCCCATTTCGCTTGCGCGGCGCATGGGCGCACAGCAGATGATTGTCATCGAGCTGGAAGAAACGCTTACCCACCCGGTGTTTGCCGGCCGGCCCAATATCCGGCTGGTGCGGCCGTCGTGGGGGCTTGGCGGCTTTTTGGATTTTAACCGTGACGCGCTGGATTTTCGCACCCGGCTGGGTTACCTTGATGTGATGAAACAGTTTGGGGAATATAAGGGCCATCGCTATGCGTTTAGCCGCGCCGATATTACAGATGCCCAGGCAATGCCGTTTTACAACGCGGTGCTGGATTATGAAGAAGAAAACAGCCGCGGCAAGTTGCTTGCCGCCAAAGAGCTGCCACTGACCGACTATCTGCGTGCGCTGGCGAAAAAAGACACGCTTTCACTTGCAGACTACCTGTTGCTCGGGGCTGAAAACGCAATGGAAATTTTTGAATTTTCCAATGTGGAGCTGTACGATTTCAGGGATGTGCAGGACCAGCTTTTGCAGCATTTTGAAGCGCTGTACCAACAGCGTGCGGCGGACTACAACAAAAAGCTGGAGGATATCGCACCGTCGCGTTACCTTGACCTGCTGAAAAACATCAACAGCAAAGAGGTCGTGGGCTATTTTTATCACGATATGCTGCGTGGCAGGCAGATTAATTACACCAATATTTTCATCCAGGGATATCTGTTGAAAGAGTACTTGTGTGCATTGTATTTTTATGTGCAGGCAAAATAAGAGATAGAAACGACAACAAACCCATCTGCCAGCTTTGTGCCGGCAGGTGGGTTTGTTGTTTGGGAAAAACAGGGAAATAAGCGGGCATTTTACGCAAAAAGAGTCACGTTTTAAAACAATAATTTGTCACAAAACGAAAAGAAAATACATTTAACTTTTAAAAGTTGAAATATTGTTTTTGCTGGTCTAGAATAAATGACAAACCCAATTAGGCTTGCTAACTAGCCAACAAGGAGCTGTCAATAGATGAAGTATCTCAAAAATAAGCTGCTGGCGTATATTTCGCTGCTGCTCGTTTTTACCGTTTTGTTTTTAACCGGCCTTTCGTCTTACCTTTATTATAAAAGCTCAATGGCTGAGGCGGAGAACACCTCAAACTACCTTGCCTCTGCGTACCGGCAGGGGGTCAATGTGGTCATGGACCAGTACCGGCAGGGCATTCAAAAAGCGGCTGCGCAAGGGTACTTGACCGATGGCACGGCTGAAGACGAGCAGCAGAAGCTGCTGGCACAAGAAGCGCAGGAGCTGGGCTTTAACTACTTTGCGGTGGCACAGGCAGACGGCAGCAACAGCAAGGGCGACACACTGGCCGGCCTTGCCTTTTTTGCGCAGGCCCAAAGCGGGCAGGCGGCCATTTCAGCCCCTGCCAAAATGGGGGATGACAGCGTTGTGTACTATGCGGCGGCGCCCATTGGCAACACCGGTAAGGTGCTGTACGGCGCGTTTCCCTACGAGGCACTCAGCGGTGTGTTGAGCGAGATTAAAGTGGGGGACGACGGGTATGCGTTTGTTGTTGATGCAAACGGCTACACGGTGTTGCACCCCAACACCGATAACGTGATCGACCCGGTCAATTATTTTGAACTGGCAAAAAAGGATGAAAGCTACAAGCCCACGGCGGCTATTTTTGAGCGCATGGTCAAAGGGGAGACCGGCATTGGGTACAGCTATTACAACGGGGTACGCCGCATGGTGGGCTTTACCCCGCTAAACGGCCCGGAGGGCTGGTCAATTGCGGTGACCCGCCCGGTGACACAGGTGGAGCAAAATCTGCGTTACACACTGGAGTTTTGTGCGGGTGTCGGCGCACTGGTGCTGGTGTTTGCCATTATTTTTACCGGCTTTTTTGCAAAACGCATCACCGACCCCATTTTAAAAGCGACCCACCGGCTGGAAAAGCTGGCCCAGGGGGATTTGCACACCGAGGTGGAGCAGGTGCGCGGCAGGGATGAAAGTGCCCGGTTGATGCGCGCCACACAGCACACGGTGGAAAGCCTGCGCACCTATATGGATGATATGGCCAGCGTGCTGAACGCCGTTGCGCAAAAAGACCTCACCGCCATCAGCACGGCCACCTATGTGGGCGATTTTGTGCTGATGCAACAGGCACTGGGCGAAATTGTACAATCGCTCAGCCAAACGGTGGCAAGCATTACGCAGGCGGCAGGGCAGGTGCGTGCCGGGGCCGAGCAGGTTGCGCTGGGGGGCCAAAACCTTGCTGAAAACTCCACCGAGCAGGCGGCCACGACCGAGCGGCTGTTGAATTCGCTGGAGCAGGTGGCAGGCCATATTGAAGAAAACGCCTCCCATGCGGGGTCTATGCAACAAATGGCCAAAGCGGCGCTGGCCGAAACCGAGCAGAGCAATGCCGAGATGCAAAAGATGCTGGGCTCAATGCAAAGCATCAGCGCTTCGTCGAAAAAAATTCAGGACATCATTCACATCATTGACGATATCTCGTTCCAGACCAATATCTTGGCACTCAACGCCGCGGTAGAGGCCGCGCGCGCGGGCGAAGCGGGCAAGGGCTTCTCGGTCGTGGCCGAAGAGGTTCGTCAGCTTGCCTCTAAAAGTGCCGAGGCGGCGAAAAACACTGCGCAGCTGATTGAAAACACCATTCAGTCGGTTGGCGAAGGTATGCAGAATGCAAAGCAGACCGCAAGTTCATTTGAAACAATCGTCGAACACACCACCAATATCAGCGGCCGGGTGGACAAGGTCGCCGAAACGCTAAAAACGCAGGCCGGCATGGTGACCCAGCTCAGCGAGGGCATGCGCCAGATTTCAGAGGTGACACAGGCAAATTCGGCAACGGCAGAGCAAAGTGCCGCCACCAGCGAAGAGCTGTTGGGCCAGATGCAGGAATTGGAAGAAATGGTGTCAGTGTTTAAAATAGAAGCATAACCAAAGAAAAAAGAGGGCCGGCATTGCAATGCCGGCCCTCTTTTTTCTTTAAGCCGAGGTTAAAAACCCATGCCCTCTTTTACCTGTGCGGTGGCTGCCGGCCCAGCCAGTTGTTCCAGCAGCCAAAAGGCCACCTGCGTTGCGGTAGAGGGGCAATAGGAAGTCGCCACGTTGCCGTCAACAACCAGCGGCTCGTTGACGATAGTCGCGCCCTGTGCAGCCAGCTGCTTTTGGCGGTACCCCTGTTTTAAGTGGTAGGTGGTGGCCCTGCGGCCCTCCAAAATACCGCTTTTGCCAAGCACCAGCGCCGCAACGCAAATGCTGGCAATCGGCTTTTTTGCGTCGTCAAACGCGCGCGCCAGTGCCAAAAGGCGCTCGTTATAGGCCTCGTCGTAAAAGTCAAACTCCTCAAACCCGCCGGGTATTGCCAGCGCGTCATAGTCTGCGGGGTCAATCTCATCCAGCAGGCGGTCCACGGTGACCGGCACCCCAAAGGTGCTGACTACCGTTTTGGTAAAGCCGCAGGTTGTCAGCGTCAGCGGCAGCTGATAGTCGTTGCGGGCCCAGCCCAAGACATCAATAAATACGCTGGCCTCCATCGTCTCAAACCCTTTCGCCAAAAAAAGCAGTGTCTTTTTCATGTGACCCCCTATTAATGTGTGGTTTTTGGTAAATTGAAGTTATTATACTGCAACCGCCACCGCCGGCGCAAGTGCGGTAAAAAGCTTGACTTTTGCTGCAAGCGAATTATAATGAGTATATACTCAATGAGTAGGTGGTCAATTAAAATGGAAACAACACGACTGCAACAAAAACAGCAAACCCGGCAAAAAATCTTGGCGGCGGCATACCGGGTGTATGCGCAAAAAGGGTTTAGCGCCCCCACGGCAGAAATTGCAAAAGAGGCCGGGGTGTCACACGGCAGCATCTTTGCACATTTTGCGTCGCAGGCGCAGCTGGTAGAAGCGCTGTTAGAGCAGTTTGGCACCCAGTTGGGGGCAGGGCTGCACGACCTTGCCGAAAACAACGCCGACCTGCAAAGTTTGTTGCGTGCGCATCTTGCATTGCTGGCCCGGCACGAGCAGTTTTACCTGCACCTCATTACCGAAAAAGGGCAATTGCCGCCGCAGGCAAGGCTTACCTTTGCCAATTTGCAGTCGGTGGCGGCGTACCACTTTGGCAGGGTACTACAGCACACGGTGGCCGCCCAAAACGGGGTGCCGCCGCACATGCTGTTCAACACGTGGATGGGCCTTGTGCACTATTACTTAATGAATAAAGAATTATTTTCACCGGATGCCCCGCTGTTGCCGCGGTATGCCGATGAATTGGTTCGCACATTTTTAACACTAGCCCAAACGGGGGAGGAACAAAGATGAAAACTTGTATTGCCTGTGGGATGCCCATGCAAAAGCCGGCGGATTTTGCCGGTGGGGATGTGACAAAAGACTACTGCGAATACTGCGCCCGGCCGGACGGCACCATGCAATCCTTTGCTGAAAAGCGGGCGGACATGATTCGCTTTTTGCAAAAAACGCAAGGGGTGGAGGAAGCGGCGGCGGCCGAAATTGCCGAAGCCTCCATGCGCAAGCTGCCTGCGTGGCAAGCGCAGTTTGCAAAGGGGGCGGCAGATGGCGACGCTGAATGACCTGCCCAACATTGGCGAGGTACTGGCACAGCAGTTGCGGCAGGTGGGCATTGAAACGCCGCAGCAGCTGCGGGCAGCCGGCAGCAGGGATGCGTTTTTGCGCATCCGGCTACAGGTAGATGAAACAGCCTGCCTGCATAAGCTGTATGCATTGCAGGGCGCGGTAGAAGGGGTGCGGTACACCCAGCTTAGCGCGCAGGCAAAACAACAACTGAAGCAGTTTTTTAATTCACTTACGGCACAGCAGCAGGCAGGGGAACTGGCTGCGACTCTTTTACCCTTGGCGTTATTGTAAACTGCTGTTTATCGCTATGCGGGGGTTATGGCGTTGTGGCGGTGCGTGGCATTGGCCCGCAGCACGGTTAAAAAATAAAAACAGGTGGCGGTTGCCATCTGTTTTTGCTTTTGGGGCAGTTGCTGCTGAGACAATCTAAAAAAAGGGGCAGCTGTGGCAATATGGTTACAGCTGCATTTTATAAATGCGCGAGCGGTGCCCCCACGGGTGGTACCCGTCGCCAATATACTGCAGGCCATACCGCTCGTAAAACTGCGTGTGGTCGGTGCAAAGGTACAACGCGTCAAAGCCCGCGGCGCGGGCGTCCTGCGCGGCGCGCTTTAACAGCAGCCCCGCATACCCGTTGCCGCGGTAAGGCGGTTCCACATACAGGGCACAAAACCAGGGGTACAAATCCATCCGGCTGATAAAATCGTTTGTAATCAGCCCCGCCCCGCCCGCAACCTGCCCGTCGTCGGTGTAAAGCAGGTACCACTGCGGCAGCGGTGCCGGGGCGCCACAGCAGTTTTTAAGGCAATCTTCGTACACGAAAAGGCTTTGAGGCGTTGCCCATTTTGCCTGAAAATAGCGAATGGCGTCGTCGCAAAGCGCCGGGTTTTCGCGCACCGAAACAAGCTTCATAAAAATCCCCCTTGGGTTAAACTGCTTACAGTATACACAAAATGCGGTTTGTTTGCACCCCATATCAAAAATGCCTTGGTGGCAGGGGCTTTAGCGGGCGCCGCACACAAATTGAAAGCACCGCTTTTTTATGGTACAGTGGGGTTGCCCAAACCGTTTTGCGCCGGGGTGCGGGCGCAAGGTGCAAATTGCGCAACTAAAATCAAGCGGGGCCCCTTTGGGCTTGTTTATAATAATGGCAGGGCGGCCAAAACAGGGGGAGTGCAGATGCAAGAATGGCAAGAGCAGATTCAGCTGATTGTGGACGAAATCGACAGGTCTATTCAGCAGTACCACGACGAAGCGCTTACCCTGCGTTTCCTCGCGCACAGGCTGGGGTATTCTGAATTTTACGCGACCAGAAAATTTAAACAAATTTCGGGGATGCAGTTCAGGGACTATCTGCGGCACCGCAGGCTGGCGTTTGCCTTAAAAGAGGTGCGGGACAGCGAAAAAACATTGCTGGAGATTGCGTTTAATTACGGCTTTTCATCAAACGAAGCTTTTACCCGGGCGTTTAAGGCGACTTATGGCGTTACCCCCAGCGCCTACCGAAAGCAGCCAAAGCCTGTGGTATTGCGCACGAAAATCAACCTGTGCGACCGCTACTTTTTTGGACTGGGAGAGATCGGCATGATCACATCGACACAGGATATCAAGATTTATTTTGTCACCATCCCCGCGCACAAGTTTTTGCATATTAAAAATTACGAAAGCAACGGCTATTGGGATTTTTGGGAAAAACAGAGCAAGATCCCCGGGCAGGATTGTGAGACCGTCTGCGGCCTGCTGGACAGCATCAAGGGCAAGCTGGACGACGACGGCGGCAGCGAGGCCAACGGCGGCAGCGGGCAGCTGCTCGCGTATATCAGCGACCCCAAAGGCCGCCTGTGCGACTGGGGCTTTTTGCGCACCGAGTGCTACGGTGTGCGCCTGCCGGCGAATTATGACGGTGAAGTGCCGCCGCAGATGCTTTTAACAGACGTGCCGGAGGCAGAATACCTGGTGTTTGAGCACGGCCCGTTTGACTATGAACACCAAAGTCTTTCGGTAGAAGAAAAAACCGAAGAGGCCATGGCAGGTTTTGATTTTGCGGGCACCGGGTATTGCTATGACACGACACCCGGCAGGGTCATCTATTTTTACCACGACCCTGCGCGCTTTTGGAAATATGTGCGCCCGGTACGCAAGGTGTAACACCATACAGCGTGGCAGAAGTATAGGTAAAGGGCAAGGCGGCTGAAAGCAAAAAATTGCAAAGACAGCAAAATAAAAGGGCGGCACCGCACCCGGCGGCGCTGCCCTTTTATTTTTACCGGCTTGTTTCAAAAAGCCCCAAACCCGGTGACAGCACTGTGGCGCGGGCGTATAATAGGCAAAAAGCCTTACAACGGGCGAAAGGCGGCAAAGAAATGCGGGCAGGCCTGGTAGAAAAATTACAAGAATTACAGCGGCAGTTGCATGCTGCCCCCGAGCTTTCTGGCAAGGAGGCGGGCACCCGCGCCCGGCTTGCCGCTTTTTTGCGGCAAAACACCACATTGCAGGTGGTGGATACCGGCAGCGTGCTGCTTGCAATAAGTGACGAAAATGCGGCCGAGACCATTTGCCTGCGTGCGGATATGGACGCCGTTTGCAACAGCGCGGGCCAGCCGTTCCACGGCTGCGGGCACGACGGGCACAGCGCTGCCCTTGCGGGGGCTGCCTTGTATTTGCAGCAGCTGCGGCAAAACGGGTTAAGCTGTGGCAAAAACGTGCTGCTGCTGTGGCAGCCCGCAGAGGAAACGGGGGCCGGTGCCGCCGAAGCGTTAAAGGTGTTGCGCACACAAAAAATAGACCGCATTTATGGCTGCCATAACATCCCGGGTTACCCGCTGGGGCAGGTGCTGCTGCGTGGCGGGGTGTTTGCCTGTGCGTCGAAGGGCATGACGATACATATAGTGGGCCGCCAAAGCCATGCCGCCTACCCGGAGCAGGGGGCCGGCCCCGGCCCGCTGATGGGTGAAGTGTTACAGCAGCTGCAAAGCTGGTGCCACCTGCCGCAGTACCATGGGCTGGTGCTTGCGACCCTTGTGGGGCTGCAGGCGGGCAGCCGTAATTTTGGCATTTCGGCGGGGGAGGGTGAAATAAACCTCACCCTGCGCGCAGAGCGGTTAGAAGATTTATTGCTGCTGCAACAGACGATTGAAACTACGGTGCTGGCCGCCGCGCAAAAACAGGGGCTGGCCGCAGAGTTTTGTTATGTGGACGAGTTCCCGGATACGGTCAATGACGCGGCGCTGGTGGCAAAGCTGGCGCAGGTGTTTGCCGCGGCGGGTATCCCCGCCGCTACCTTGGCGCAGCCCATGCGCTGGTCGGAGGATTTTGGCTGGTACCTAAAGCGGTACCCCGGCGTATATTTTGGCGTGGGTGCGGGGCAGGGCACCCCGGGCCTGCATACCGATGGCTATGCCTACCCGCCGGCACTGCTGGGCCCAATGGCGGATAGTTGGTGCGCCCTGATGGCGGGCGGCACGCCGCAGATAAAGTAGATAAAAATGCCGTGCAAGCAATGCACGGCATTTTTTTGCCGGCAGGGACTTTTGCACCTCCTGCCGCAGCGGTGGGCGGGTAACATGCCAAGCAGCGTTGGCGCGGCTGCTTTTTGCAATACCGCTTTTGCTGCTGCCGGTACCGCTTTGGGCTAAAATACCACGGTTTTGCACGGTGGTTTTGCGGCGATGTAAAAACAGGGCTTGTGTGCCACGGCATAGGGTATAATACAGCCTACCCTTAAAAAGATTGTATAAAATACAATTTTGCTATTGACAAACGAGATAAAAGAGACTAAAGTGTGGTTATAAAAGTTTTACACAATTTAATTTTGAAAAACTTATTCGGAGGGGTTTGAAATGAATATTTACGATTTCAAGGTCAAGGCAATGGATGGCAGCGAAAAAAACCTGGCGGACTATCGGGGCAAGGTGCTGCTGGTCGTCAATACCGCCACCGAGTGCGGTTTTACCCCGCAATATACCGGCCTGCAAGAGTTGTATGCAAAATACGCCGACAAGGGTTTTGAAATTCTAGATTTCCCCTGCAACCAATTTGCCGGGCAGGCACCGGGCAGCAACGACGATATTCACACCTTTTGCACCGGCCGGTTTGGGGTCACATTCCCCCAGTTTGACAAAATTGAAGTAAACGGCGAAAACGAAGCCCCGCTGTACACCTTTTTAAAATCGCAAAAAGGCGGCCTGATGGGCGGGCGCATTAAATGGAACTTTACAAAGTTTCTTGTAGACCGTGACGGCAATGTTGTTGCAAGGTTTGCCCCCACCAAAGTGCCGGCGGACATTGAAGCAAAAATCACGGCTTTGCTGTAAGCGGGCAGCCGCATCAAATAAGCACAATTTAATTGCATGCAATGCGCGCGGGGTGTATGATAGACAAACGGGGGTGCCGCATGAAAGACGATATGCTTAAACTAGAAAACCAGCTCTGTTTCCCACTGTATGCCTGCGCGCGCGAGGTAGTCAAGCAATATAAACCGTTTTTAGATGAAATTGGCCTGACCTATACCCAGTACATTGCCATGATGGTGCTTTGGGAAAAACGGCAGGCCAGTGTAAAAGCGCTGGGCGAGGCGCTGTACCTCGACAGCGGCACCCTGACGCCGCTGCTGAAAAAGATGCAGGCCGCCGGTTTGATTACCCGCCGCCGAGACGCGGCGGATGAGCGCAGTGTGCTGGTTGCCCCCACTGCCGCGGGGGATGCGCTGAAAATAAAGGCGCAGGAGATACCGGGCAAAATGATGCAATGCATTCCGCTGTCCGAGCAGGACGCCAAAACCCTGTATCGGCTGCTGTATCAGGTGTTGCGCAGCACGGCAACCGATTGCCGGTAATACTGTTTTTTAACAAAGCAAAAGCCTTTTGCCGTATTTGCGGCAAAAGGCTTTATTTATTACCGCTGGCTGCATAAAAATAATAGTTCCAAATAAAAAAAGCACAAAAAATAGAAACCGCTCAAAAGTTCCTACCAGAATGCAGAAAAGGCACACTGTTTCCTTTAGTTTTGTGAAAAATATTTTGTTTTTTTACTTTTCATACGGTAGTATAGAAAACAGGAGATGATTTGTTTTT
The DNA here is from genome assembly GCA_023460035.1 of Bacillota bacterium. GTDB lineage: Bacteria > Bacillota > Clostridia > Oscillospirales > Ruminococcaceae > Pygmaiobacter. The sequence goes on along the minus strand of JAEWRN010000044.1, from coordinate 139,524 downwards.
AAACTGCAGGGGGAATTTGTGTTGAAAAAAACGGGGGGCGCGCGGCATCTTTTACTCATCAGCAATTTGATTATTATTTTTGCCATTCTTGTCGGGTTTGTGGGTATGGTCTATAAGGACACCAAGTCTTATCAGGACCTTGCCGAAAAGCACCTGGAAAGCACGGTAAAGCTGGCGGATATCGATATTTCAAAGCACATTGAAAATTCAATGTCCAAACCGGTCATGGTGTCGAAAACCATGGCGAATGACGAATTTTTAAAAAGCTGGCTAATCGACGAGCCGCAAGACGGCGCGGGGGAGGACGAGCGTGAACAGCTATACGCTTATCTGCGGGCTTACCAGCAAAAATACGATTACAACACGGTGTTTTGTGTGTCGGCGAAAACCGGTAATTATTATTATCAAGACGGCTTTAACAAAACCATTTCGCCAGACGATGAGCATGATGTCTGGTATTATAATTTTGTCTCCTCCAACAACGAGTATGATTTAGAGGTGGATACCAACCAGTCCAGCGGCGATACCATCACGGTGTTTGTGAATTTCAGGGTAGAGGGCAAAGACGGTTTGCTGGGTATCATCGGTGTGGGGTTGCAGGTGTCGTTTATCGAGGACACAATTCGCGAATACGAAAACGACTACGACCTTTCGGTGTATATCATCAACGAGGGCGGTGCCAAAACGTCGTTTACCGGCGACACCGATATTTTTATTGACCGGGCCGAGCTTGCGCAGCGCACCGGGGTAAATGATGAGATTGAACTGGGCCGCTCTACCGATGCGAACATGCAGTGGTTTACCTCGGGCGCAGAGCGCAAATGCCTGATTACGAAGTACGACGACACGCTGGGATGGTACCTTATTTTAGAAAAACAGACCGACTCTATCAACAGCGCATTTGGCCAGCGCCTTGTAAGCAACATGCTGTTTATGGCCCTTTCGCTGGCCGCTTGCATTCTGGTGACGACGCTCGTGTTCCACAATTATAACCAGCGCATGGTGACGGTAGAAAACACCGACGAGTTGACCGGCCTTGCCAACCGCAGGCTGTTTGTAAAGCAGTACCCAGGGTTTATGCGCCGCCACCGGCAACAGCCCAAAACCCTGTTTTTGTTTGACGTCGACCACTTTAAACAGATTAACGACAATTATGGGCATGTGTTCGGCAACGCTATTTTGGCCATGGTGGCGGGCGAGGTGCGCAGCCTGGTTGCAGAAAACGGCATTGCGGCCCGCTGGGGCGGCGATGAATTTTTTGGCGTGCTGGCCATGGGGCCGCAGCAGGCGCAAGCATTGTTTGAAACCCTGATGCAGCGCCTGAATAGTGACGAAAAAGACAGCCGTTACCGTGTGACCATCAGTGTGGGCCTTGCCGAAGTAAACGGCAAGTTGAGTGTCGAGCAGCTCACTAAAAAAGCAGATAAAGCACTGTATTGTTCAAAGCAGCAGGGCCGTGACCAGATTACGCATTGCGATGCCCTTTAAAAACAAAGCGGCCCCCGCCGGTATTTCCCGGCGGGGGCCGCTTGTCAAATTGCCTTTTCCATACAGTAAGAGCCTGATAGGCCTGCATACTCACCGTAGTTTGGTATTTGGCGAAACCCAAGACGTTGGTATAGGCGCTGGGCGGGAAACATGGTAATCCCGGTTTCCAAGATAAGGCGGGTATATCCCTGCTGCTTTGCACGCTGTTCCAGTGCAGAGATCACTGCGGCGGCAACCCCCTGCCCGCGGCAGACCGGTTTTGTGAACACGCGTTTAATTTCGGCGGTGTCTGGCGCATATTCTTTTATGGCGGCGCAGGCTACCGGGGTATCATTTTGCAATGCCAGCACCACGTCATGTATTTTTTCAAGGGTGTTGTACTGATTGTAAATTTCCTGAAATGCTTCGCCGTTTTGCTCGTTTAAATCTGCGTCCAGCTCGCTGCACAATGCAACGAAGCGCGTGTCTGTGCCGGTAGTTTCGATCAGCTGCATGGAGGTGTGCCCGCCTTTTCTCTTTTTTTAAAAAATTGGCGTTAGTATAGCACAAAATGGCGGTGGCGGCAACCCGCAAAAGTCATAACACTGTAAAGCGGTAAAAATTTTCAGTGCAGGGCATTGACTTAAAGCGCAGTTTAAGTTATAGAATAAAGTAAAACAGCAAATGCATTTACCTTTGCACCGTGATAATGGGAGGAATAGCAATGGAGTATTTGGGACAATCAATCCCTAAATTGGGCTTTGGGCTCATGCGGCTGCCCATGCTGGGGCAAGAAGTTGATATTGAGCAGACCAAGCAGATGGTAGACCGCTTTTTGGCGGCAGGCTTTACCTATTTTGATACCGCTTACGGGTACATTGGCGGCAAATCAGAGCAAGCGGCAAAAATGGCACTGGTAGACCGTTACCCCCGCGATCAGTTTCAACTGGCAACCAAACTGCCGGCATGGGCGGGCGCAAAAACTGCCGAAGAGGCAAAACAGATGTTTTACACCTCACTGGAGCGCACCGGTGCCGGGTATTTTGACTTTTACCTGATGCACAACTGCGGCGGCGAGCGCACTGCGGTGTTTGACAATTTTGGCCTTTGGGATTTTGGCCGGTATTTAAAAGAAAAGGGCCTCATTCGCCATTTGGGCTTTTCGTTCCACGACAATGCCAAAGCGCTGGACGAACTGCTGACCCGCCACCCTGAAATGGAATTTGTGCAGCTGCAAATCAATTACGCCGATTGGGACAGCCCTTCGGTGCAGTCGGCCAAATGCCTTGAGGTGGCGAAAAAGCACAATAAGCCGGTCATTATTATGGAGCCGGTCAAAGGCGGCCTTTTGGCGTCCCCGCCGGACGCCGTCACCAAAATATTGCAAGAGGCAGACCCCACCGCGTCGCCGGCATCTTGGGCATTGCGGTTTGCGGCATCGCAGCCCGGCCTTGTCACCGTGCTCAGCGGCATGTCCAACCTGCAGCAGATGGACGATAACCTTGCCACGATGTCGCGGTTTAAGCCGCTGGGCGCCGATGGTAGCGCCGTCATCGACCGCGCCCGCACCGCGCTTGCCGAAATTCAAGGTATCCCCTGTACCAGCTGTGAGTATTGTATGAAGGGTTGCCCCAAGGGTATCGAGATCCCCTCTATCTTCAGCGCGATGAACCGCTACCTGGTTTATGACAATCTCGAAAGTGCGCGCGGCAACTATAAATGGGTCACAGGCTCCGGCGCACCAGCCAGCGCCTGTATTGCCTGCGGCCAGTGCGAGTCGGTTTGCCCCCAGCACATCGGTATTATTGGCGAACTGTCGCGCGCGGTGGAAATGCTGGAAGTTTAACTGTACGCTTTAGCAAAAATACGAGAATGAACAATTAAAATCAGCCCCCGGCGGCACCATTTGGTGCCGCCGGGGGCTGATTTTATGCAACGGAAGCCTTTAGCAATGGTAAATATGTGTAAAAATTCATGCCAGCACAGATGCTTTAAATAAGAATAAATATTCAAAAATCAAGTACCGACTAAAAGCAGCAAACAAGTGAAAAACAAAGAAAAAATTTAAAAAACATAAAATATTGCCTCTTTCTGAAATAAAAACAACGAAATACGGGAGAAAAATAAAGAAAGTTCGCAGGTCAAGAAAATTCAATCGTTGCAAAAGAAAAAATAAAAAAGAATAAAAATTCAAAATATATACAATAAATTGCTTGACATTTTGGCAGTATGCAGCATATAATAAAGCACATAATTTATAAATATACATTTATGGAGGCAAAAACATGAATAAAAATGAAATTAAGAAAGTCGTTCTGGCATATAGCGGCGGGCTGGATACCTCCATCATCATCCCGTGGCTGAAAGAAAACTACAACAACTGCGAAGTGATTGCCGTGTCGGGCAACGTGGGGCAGGCGGATGAGCTGGAGGGGCTGGAGGAAAAGGCCCTGAAAACCGGTGCGTCGAAGCTGTACGTAGAGGATTTGACCGATGAATACGTCAACGATTTCATTATCCCCACCATGAAGGCGGGCGCCAAATACGAAGAATACCTGCTGGGCACCAGCCACGCCCGCCCGTGCATTGCAAAGCGGCTGGTTGAAATTGCAAAGGCAGAAGGGGCCGATGCCATTGCGCACGGCTGCACCGGCAAGGGCAACGACCAGGTGCGGTTTGAGCTTGCAATTCGGCATTTTGCGCCGCATATGCCTATCATTGCACCGTGGCGCGAGTGGAGCATCAAATCCCGCGATGAGGAGATTGACTACGCCGAGGCCCACGGCATTCCGCTGAAAATCAGCCGTGAGACAAACTACTCTAAAGACAAAAACCTGTGGCACCTCAGCCATGAGGGCATGGACCTTGAGGACACCGGCAACGAGCCGCAGTACGAAAAAGAGGGCTTTTTGGAGATGAGCGTCTCGCCCATCAATGCGCCGGATGCCCCCACCTATGTGACAGTCGGGTTTGAACAAGGTGTGCCGGTGTCGCTGGACGGCAGCGCGATGAGCGCGAAAGCAATCATTTACAAGCTAAACGAGCTGGGCGGCGCCAACGGCATTGGCCTTTTGGACATTGTGGAAAACCGCCTGGTGGGCATGAAGTGCCGCGGCGTGTACGAGACCCCGGGTGGCGCTATTCTGTACAAGGCCCACAGCGTGCTGGAAACGCTGTGCCTTGACAAAATGACGATGCACGAAAAAGAAAAGCTGTCCATCACCTTTGGTGAGCTGGTGTACAACGGCCAGTGGTTTACCCCGCTGCGCGAGGCGCTTTCGGCGTTTGTGGACAAAACGCAGGAAAGAGTGACCGGCACAGTAAAGCTGAAGCTTTACAAGGGCAATATGATCAACGCCGGCACGTGGAGTCCGTATTCGCTGTATTCAGAAGAAATTGCCACCTTTGGCGAGAGCGATTACAACCAGAAAGATGCCGAGGGCTTTATCAACCTGTACGGGCTGCCCATTCAGGTGCAGGCAATCGTAGACGGCAAAAAATAACGGCTGCACGGCAGCAAGGGGTGGTACGGTGACAAAGGTTTTTATTGACGGCAGTGCCGGTACCACGGGGCTGCAAATACGCCAGCGGCTTGCCGCGCGGGCTGATTTAGAGGTTTTGGTGTTAAGTGAAAGCCAGCGCAAAGACCCCGCCGCCCGCAAGCAGGCACTGAACAGCTGTGATATTGCGTTTTTGTGCCTGCCGGACGATGCCGCACGACAAGCGGTGTCGATGGTGGAAAACCCGGCGGTTTGTGTGTTTGACACGTCAACGGCGCACCGCACGGCACCGGGGTGGGTGTATGGGTTTCCGCAGCTTGCACCCGGCCAGCCCGCGGCAATCGCCACGGCAAACCGCATTACGGTGCCCGGCTGCCACGCCAGCGGGCTGATTGCCCTGGTGCGGCCGCTGGTAAAGGCGGGGCTGCTTTCAAAAAGCAGCCGCCTTAGCTGTTTTTCGCTGACAGGGTACAGCGGCGGCGGCAAAAAAATGATTGCCCAGTACGAAGCGCAGGGGCGGGACGAACAGCTTAGTGCCCCCCGCGCGTATGCACTGGGGCAAACGCACAAGCACCTGCCGGAGATGCAGCTGTTTGCGGGTCTTGACAATGCACCGGTATTTGCCCCCATCGTCGGAGATTTTGTCAGCGGCATGCAGGTGATGATCCCGCTGACAAAGCAGGACCTTGCGCCGGGCGCCGGCATAGAAGAGCTGCGCAGTGTGTACCGCACATGGTACACCGGCCCCATTGTAAAGTACTGCGAAGCCCCGCAGCAAGACGGCTTTTTGGGCGCCGGGGCGCTGAGCGGGCGCGACGATATGCAAGTGACGGTGCAGGGCAGCGAAGAGCGCCTGCTGCTGGTTGCGCAGTACGATAATTTGGGCAAAGGCGCATCGGGCGCGGCGGTGGAATGTATGAATCTTCGGCTGGGGCTGCCCGCCACAACGGGCTTAAAATTATAACGGGTAAAGGGGACTAGCATGAAACAGGTTTCGGGCGGTGTTTGCGCCGCAAAGGGGTTTTCGGCAAGCGGGGTACATTGCGGTATCCGCAAAAACAAATCAAAAAAAGACCTTGCACTCATCACCAGTGCGGTGCGTGCGGCGGCGGCGGCCGTTTACACGCAAAACCTGGTAAAGGGCGCACCGCTGCTGGTCACCCGCGAAAACCTTGCCGACGGCATGGCGCAGGCCATCATCTGCAACAGCGGCAATGCCAATACCTGCAACGCGGGCGGGGTAGAGGTGGCACAGCAGATGTGCACCTTGCTGGCGCAGGAGACCGGGCTTGCCGCACAGGATGTTGTGGTGGCATCGACCGGGGTCATCGGCCAGCCGCTGGACCTTACCCCAATTGCAAAGGGCATCCCGCCGCTGGCAAAAGCTCTTGCAACAGACGGAGCAAACGCCGCCAGTGAAGCAATTCAAACGACCGACACGATACAAAAGCAGATTGCGGTCGAGTTTGAGCTGGGTGGCAAAGCCTGCCACATCGGCGGCATGGCAAAGGGCTCCGGCATGATCCACCCCAATATGGCGACAATGCTGTGCTTTGTCACCTCCGACGTTGCCATTTCGCCCGCGCTGTTGCAGCAGGCACTGTCGCAAGACGTGCAAAGCAGCTTTAACATGGTCAGCGTGGACGGCGATACCTCCACCAACGACATGGTGTGTATGCTGGCAAACGGGCTGGCGGGCAACGAGCCCATTACAACAGGGGGCCCGGCCTACGACCTGTTTTGCCAGGCGCTGCACACCGTAACGGTGGACCTTTGCCGCAAAATAGCGAAGGACGGCGAGGGTGCCAGCCGTCTGCTGCAATGCACCGTCACCGGTGCCAGTGACGCGCAGCAAGCAAAAACAGTGGCAAAGGCGGTCATTACCTCCAGCCTGCTAAAAGCCGCCATGTTTGGCGCAGATGCCAACTGGGGCCGCGTGCTGTGCGCCGTGGGGTACAGCGGGGCGCAGGTGGATGTGGAAAAGGTAGACGTGCAGTTTGCCTCTGCCGCCGGCAGCATTGCCGTTTGCAAGGGCGGCGCCGGGGTACCGTTTTCAGAAAAAACGGCAAAGCATATTTTAAAGCAGGACGAAATTGACATTTTGATTTCGCTGGGCGACGGCCCCGAACAGGCGACTGCCTGGGGCTGCGACTTGACTTATGACTACGTAAAAATCAACGGCGATTACAGAACCTGAGGTGAGACGATTGAACAGCTTTTCCAATGCGCAGCGGGCCGAGGTATTGACCCAGGCGCTGCCGTATATCCAAAAATATGTCGGGCAGGTCGTTGTGGTGAAATACGGCGGCAACGCCATGCTGAACGAAGAGCTGCAACTGCAGGTGATGAAAGACCTTGTGCTGTTGTCGCTGATTGGGGTGCGGGTGGTGCTGGTGCACGGCGGCGGGCCGGAAATCAGCGAAGCGATGGCCCGCATGGGCAAGCAGCCCCAGTTTGTGGACGGCTTGCGGGTTACCGACCGTGAAACCGCCGAAATTGCGCAGATGGTGCTGGCGGGCAAGATCAACAAAAATCTTGTGAATTTAATTGGTTGCTGCGGGGGCCGCGCCATTGGCATTTCGGGCATCGACGGCAGGCTGATCGAAGCAAAGCCCAAAAGCGCTGCACTGGGTTTTGTGGGCAGCATTACCGCCGTCAACAGTGCCCCGGTAACCGACCTGCTGGAAAAGGGGTACATCCCGGTCGTCTCTACCGTGGGGTGCGACGATAAGGGCAACGTGTACAACATCAACGGCGACACCGCCGCCGCACACATTGCAGGGGCCATTGGGGCCGAGCGCCTATTGCTGATGACCGACATTGCCGGCATTCTGCGCGACAAAGACGACCCTTCTACCCTCATCCCCGACCTGTCGCTGAAACAGGCGCTGGAATTACAGCAAAGTGGGGTGCTCAGCGGCGGGATGATCCCCAAAGTGGATTGCTGCCGTGAGGCGATTGAGCAAGGGGTGCGCAAAGTAATTATTTTAGACGGGCGTGTGCCGCACGCCATTTTGATGGAAATTTTGACCGACGAGGGCGCCGGTACGATGATTGTGGGGGAAGAAGACAATGACTGATACGAAACAGATTGATGCCGCTTTTGTGGCAAATACTTATACCCGTTTTCCACTGGAGATTGTTGCGGGCAAAGGCTCGCTGGTGTGGGATGAAACGGGCAAAGAGTATATCGACCTTGGCAGCGGCATTGCCGTGACGTCGTTTGGCATTGCCGACGAGGGTTGGCAGCAGGCGGTGTGTGCCCAACTGGCAAAGGTACAGCACATGTCAAACCTCTACTATACCCAGCCCTGTGCCCAGCTGGCACAGCTGCTCTGCGAAAAAACCGGCATGAAAAAGGTGTTCTTTTCAAACTCGGGGGCCGAGGCAAACGAATGTGCCATTAAGGTGGCGCGCAAATACGCCGCAGACAAAAAGGGCATTGACAATGCCGTCATCGTCACATTGAACAACAGCTTTCACGGGCGCACGCTGGCAACGCTGGCCGCCACCGGGCAAGACCATTTTCACCACGATTTTGGCCCGCTGCCCACAGGGTTTGCTTACCTAGAGCCGGGCGACTTAGATGCGGCAAAAGAACTCGTAAAAACACAGCCCGTCGCCGCGTTCTTTATCGAGCTGGTACAGGGCGAGGGCGGCGTAGTGCCGCTGGATAAAGACTTTGTGCAGGGCCTTGCGGCGCTTTGCAAAGAGCAGGATATTCTGCTGATGGTGGACGAAGTGCAAACTGGCAACGGGCGCACCGGCACGCTGTATGCGTGGCAGCAGTACGGCATTGTGCCGGACGTCTGCTCTACCGCCAAGGGCCTTGCGGGCGGGCTGCCGCTGGGGGCTACGTTGCTGGGCGGCAAGGTGCAAGACGTGCTGGGCGCCGGCGACCACGGCTCCACCTTTGGAGGCAACCCGGTGTGCAGTGCGGGCGCAGTGCATCTGCTGGGCCGCATTGACGACAAACTGCTGGCCGAAGTACAAAAAAAATCCGCCGCCATTTTTGCCGCGCTGCAAGGGGCAAAGGGCGTGAAATCGGTCAGCGGCCTTGGTTTGATGGTGGGTGTTGAAACCGAAAAGCCCGCCGCCGAGGTGGTGGCCCAGTGCATGCAGCGCGGGGTACTGGTGCTTACGGCAAAAGGCAAGGTGCGGCTGCTGCCGGCGCTGAATATCCCGGCAGAGCAGCTTGCAAAGGCAATCGGCATCCTTGCCGACGTATGCGCAGAATAGGGGGCACAGGATGGAGCTTCATGGGAAAAGCCTGTTAAAACTGCTGGATTTTACCCCGCAGGAGATTGACGCACTGCTGACGCTGGCCGCGCAGCTGAAAAGAGAAAAAAGGATTGGCCTGATGCGCCAACTGCACCGCGGTAAAAACATTGCGCTGATTTTTGAAAAAACCAGTACCCGCACCCGCTGTGCATTTGAAGTGGCGGCGCACGACCTGGGTATCGGCACCACCTACCTTGACCCCGCCGGTTCGCAGATTGGCAGCAAAGAGAGCATCCCCGACACCGCACGGGTGCTGGGGCGCATGTTTGACGGTATCGAATACCGCGGCTTTGGGCAGGATATTGTAGAAGAGCTTGCCGCCTATGCAGGGGTACCGGTGTGGAACGGCCTGACCAATGAGTTTCACCCAACACAGATACTGGCCGACCTGCTGACAGTGCAAGAGCATTGCGGCACCCTGGCCGGCAAAAAGCTGGTTTATTTGGGCGATGCCCGGTTTAACATGGGCAATTCTTTGATGGTGGGCTGTGCCAAAATGGGCATGCACTTTGTCGCCAGTGCCCCTGCAAATTATCTGCCCGCGCAGCCGTTAATTGACACCTGTAACGAAATTGCAAAAGAGACCGGCGCCGTGCTGGAATTTTGCGAAGACCCCATGCAGGCGGTGGCCGGTGCCGATGTGCTGTATACCGATGTGTGGGTGTCGATGGGCGAGCCGCAGGAGGTTTGGGCAGAGCGCATTGAATCGTTGACCCCCTACCGCGTCACAGCACAGCTGATGGCGGCGGCAAAACCAAACGCCATTTTTATGCACTGCCTGCCCGCTTTTCACGACTTAAAAACCACCACCGGCAAAAAAGTGGGTGAGGCTTTTGGCGAAACCTGCCTTGAAGTAACCGATGAGGTGTTTGAGGGGCCGCAGTCGGTGGTGTTTGACGAAGCAGAAAACCGCATGCACACCATTAAAGCCGTGCTGGCGGCGACACTTTAACCACTCGCAGGGGGCAAAGAATGAAAAAAAGGTATTTGGTTTTAAGCGACGGCAGCGTATTTGAGGGCGTGGCCCTTGGCGCCGCGGGCGACACGGTGGGCGAGCTGGTGTTTACCACCGGCATGTGCGGCTACCTTGAAACCCTCACCGACCCCAGCTATGCCGGGCAAATTGTTTTGCAAACCTTCCCGCTGATCGGCAATTACGGGGTTATCCCGCAGGATTTTGAGGGCACCAGCGCCGTAAAGGGCTATGTGGTGCGCGAATGCTGCACCGAGCCGTCGAATTTCCGCAGTGAGGGTGCGCTTGGTGACTGGCTGGCCGCGCAGGGCATCTGCGCAATTGCCGGGGTGGACACCCGCGAGATTACCCGCAAAATACGCGAGCAGGGCGTGATGAACGCGACGATTTGCGACACCCCGCCCGCAGACCTTGCCCCGGTGCGCAGCTATGCGGTGCAGGGGGTGGTGGCACAGGTGAGCTGCAAAATACCCGCCGTGCTGCCGCCAGAGGGCAAATTGAATTACCGTGTTGCCCTGCTGGACTATGGCGCAAAGGCCAATATTGCGCGCGCGCTGTGTGCCCGCGGTTGCGAAGTGACGGTGCTGCCACACAACACGGCGGCACAGCAGATTTTGGCCGGCGGCTACGACGGCGTGATGCTGAGCAACGGCCCCGGCGACCCGGCGGAAAACACCGGTTGCATTGCGCAGCTGGGCCTGCTGGTGGGCAAGCTGCCGCTGTTTGGCATCTGCCTTGGGCACCAGCTGCTCGCGCTTGCCATGGGGGGCAGTACGGTCAAAATGAAATACGGCCACCGCGGTGTTAACCAGCCGGTCACCCAGGTGGGCGGGCCGCGCACCTTTATCACCAGCCAGAACCACGGGTATGCGGTGGTGGCCGAAAGCCTTGCAGGCGTGGGGCAGGTGTCGTTTGTCAACGCAAACGACGGCAGCTGTGAAGGGGTGGACTACCCCGGCAAACAGTGCTTTTCAGTGCAGTTTCACCCGGAGGCCTGCCCCGGCCCCAAAGACACCGGTTTTTTGTTTGACCGCTTTTTGCAGTTGATGAAAGGGTAAACCTATGCCAAGAGATAACACCATTCAAAAAGTACTGGTCATTGGGTCGGGGCCCATCGTCATTGGGCAGGCGGCCGAGTTTGACTATGCGGGCGCACAGGCCTGCCGCGTGCTGAAAGACGCCGGGGTCAATGTGGTGCTGGCCAATTCCAACCCGGCCACCATCATGACCGACCGGCAGCTGGCGGACGAAATTTATTTAGAGCCGCTGACCAAAGCGACGATAGAGCGCATTATTATAAAAGAAAAACCGGACAGTCTGCTTGCCGGCCTTGGCGGGCAGACCGGCCTTACGCTGGCCATGCAGCTGGCAAAGGACGGCTTTTTGGCGCAGCACGGGGTGCGCTTGCTTGGCACCCCGGCCGAAGCGATTGACAAAGCGGAGGACCGCGCGCTGTTTCGCGATGCAATGCAGGCCATCGGCCAGCCGGTCATCCCCTCCGGGGTGGCCACTACCGTGCAGCAGGCGCTGGACGCCGCAAACGAAGTGGGCTGGCCGGTGATTGTGCGGCCGGCCTTTACGTTGGGCGGCAGCGGCGGCGGCATTGCGGCCGACGAAGCACAGCTGCGGCGCATTGCGCAAAGCGGGCTGGAAGCTTCGCCCATTGGGCAGGTGCTCATCGAGCGCAGTGTGGCGGGATGGAAAGAGATTGAATTTGAAGCCATGCGCGACGCGGCGGGCAATGTCATTGCCGTCTGCTCGATGGAAAACATCGACCCCGTGGGGGTACATACCGGCGATTCTATTGTTGTGGCGCCGGCGCTGACCCTCAGCGACAAAGAATACCAAATGCTGCGCACCGCCTCGCTGGATATTGTGTCCTCGCTTGGCATTGTGGGCGGCTGCAACTGCCAGTTCGCGCTGGACCCGGACAGCTTTTCGTATGCCGTTATCGAGGTCAACCCCCGCGTGTCCCGCTCGTCGGCACTGGCATCCAAAGCAACAGGGTACCCCATTGCGAAAATCACCACAAAAATCGCGCTGGGTTATACGCTGGACGAGATTAAAAACGACATCACCGGCAAAACCTGCGCCTGTTTTGAACCCACGCTTGACTATGTGGTGGTCAAGTTCCCCAAATGGCCGTTTGACAAATTTGCCGGGGTGGGGCGGCGCCTTGGCACCCAGATGAAGGCGACGGGCGAAGTGATGGCCATTGCCCCCACGTTTGAAATGGCACTGCTGAAAGCGGTGCGCGGTGCCGAAATTTCGCTGGATACCTTAAACGCGCCGCCGCTGACAAACGAGCCGCTGGCCGTGCGCCTTGCGGCGGCGGATGACCGGCGGCTGTTTACGGTGTTTGAGGCGCTGAAAGCCGGCTGGACGGTAGACGCGCTGTTTGAAGCGACGAAAATAGACCGCTGGTTTTTGCATAAATTGCAAGGGCTTGCGGTGTTTGAGCAACAGCTTGCCCGGCAGCCGTTTAGCGAGGCGCTTTATTTAAAGGCAAAGCAGCTTGGCTACCCGGATGATGCCATTCGCCGGCTTACGGGGGCAACACGGCTGCCTGCCTTTTTGCCAAGCTATAAAATGGTGGACACCTGCGGGGCCGAGTTCGACGCAGACACCCCGTATTTTTACTCCTGCGCGGGCGGCGCATGCGAAGCGCGTGGCTTTGCCCGCAGCGGGCGCCCGGTCGTTATGGTGCTGGGCAGCGGGCCTATCCGCATCGGGCAGGGCATCGAGTTTGATTACAGCTCGGTACACTGCGTGTGGAGCCTGCGCGAGATGGGGTATGAGGTCGTCATCGTCAACAACAACCCCGAGACAGTCTCGACCGATTATGACACCGCCGACCGGTTGTACTTTGAGCCGCTGACGCCCGAAGACGTGGGCGGCATTCTGGCGGTGGAACAACCGGTGGGGGTCGTGGTGGCGTTTGGCGGGCAAACGGCCATTAAGTTGGCAAAGTACCTAGACGGGCAGGGCGTACGCATTTTGGGCACCTCCGCCGACGGCATTGACCTTGCCGAAGACCGTGCCCGGTTTGACGCGATGCTGGAGCAGTTCGGCATCCGGCGGCCCAAGGGCCTTGGGGTCACTACATTAGAAGAGGCATTGCAGGCAGCGCACACCCTGGGCTACCCGGTGCTGCTGCGCCCGTCTTATGTCATTGGCGGGCAAAACATGACCATTGCCAAAACCGACGCGGATGTCACAACCTACATGCAGACCATCTTGTCCGGCAACATTGAAAACCCGGTGCTAATCGACCAGTACATGCCCGGCACCGAGCTGGAAGTAGACGTGATCTCAGACGGCACCGAGGTGCTGATCCCCGGCGTGATGGAGCATATCGAGCGCGCGGGCGTGCACAGCGGCGATTCCATCGCGGTCTACCCGCCCTACAATTTAAACGATGTTATGCTGCAAAAGGTCTGCGCCTGCAGCGAGCAGCTGGCGCTGGCACTGGGCACCCGCGGGCTCGTCAACATCCAGTACCTGATTTACCAAAACGAACTGTATGTCATTGAGGTCAACCCCCGCGCGTCGCGCACCGTGCCCTACATCAGCAAGGTGACCGGCGTGCCGATGGTCGACCTTGCCGCACAGGTGATGCTGGGGCACTCGCTCGCTTCCCTGGGGTACGGCACGGGGCTGTACCCGGTGCCGCCCTATTGCGCGGTTAAGGTGCCGGTGTTCTCGTTTGAAAAGCTTAGCGACGCCAACTTTATGCTGGGGCCGGAGATGAAATCGACCGGCGAAGTGCTGGGTATTGGCAAAACAATGGCCGAAGCGCTGTTTAAAGGCCTGCGGGCGGCCGGGTACCAGCTGGCGCGCAACCTGCCGCGCGGCGCGGCCGGGGTGCTCATCAGTGTCGAGACCGCCGATTACCAAGAGGTGCTCTCGCTGGCAAAGCGCTTTTACGACCTTGGCCTTGCGCTGTATGCCACCAGCGGCACCGCCGCGGCAATTGCCCAAATGGGGGTGCCGGTCACGGCGGTGGCAAATGCCAGCGAAAGCGACGAGGTCGTGCGGCTGATGGAAAGCGGTACCCTGCGCTACCTGCTGTACACCGGCGCCGTGCAGGACGACACGATGGGCGATTTTATTGCGTTGCACCGGCGTGCCATGCAGCTTGGTATCCCTTGCCTGACCTCCCTCGACACCGCGGGCGCGCTGGCCGACATCCTTGCCAGCCGCTTTACTGAAAGCAACACCGAGCTGGTGGACATCAACCACCTGCGCACGGCCCGCCAGCGGGTGCCGTTTCTTAAAATGCAGGGTTGTGGCGACGACGCGGCGTTTATTGAAAATTTTGACGGCGCCATTACCTGCCCGGAATCGCTTTGTGTGCAGATGTGCACCGAGCACTTTGGCGTGGGCGGGTACGGCATTGTATTGCTGGAAAACTCGGCGCTCGCAGACGCTAAAATGCGCAGCTTCAACCGCGACGGCAGTGAGGGCAAAATGGCGGCAAACAACCTGCGCTGTGCGGCAAAATACCTGTATGACAGCGGGCGGGTGCCGCGCACCACAATGACGGTAGAGACCGCCAGCGGCGTGAAGCCGTTGCAGCTTTACCTGCGCGACGGCCGGGTGGGCGCAGTGCGCATTGCAATGGGGGCGGCAGTGTTTGACACAGCGGCGCTGCCCGCCGCCACCAGCCTGCCGCAGCTTGTTGACAGCCCGGTAACCATCGGCGGCAGCCAATACCGCATCACCGCACTCTCGGTGGGCAACCCCCACTGTGTGGTGTTTTGCGAGGGTATCGACACGCTGAATTTAGAGGAGATCGGCCCGGCGTTTGAGTACGCACCGATTTTCCCCGACCGCATCAACACCGAGTTTGTGCGGGTGGTAAGCCGCACCACACTGCGCATGCGCGTGTGGGAGCGCGGCAACGGCGAGACCCAGGCCTGCGGCACCGGCGCCTGCGCGGCGGTGGCAGCCGCGGTAAAAAATGGCCTGTGTGATGCGGGGCAGGACATCACGGTTAAGGTGCGCGGCGGTGATTTGGTGGTAAACTACACCGACGAAAATATTTCGTTGACCGGCGATGCCAAACTGGTGTATGAGGGCGTGTTTGAATTTTAAGCCCGGCACAGCAAAAACCAACAAAAAAGCCATAGCGCCCGCATTGGTTGCGGCGCTATGGCTTTTTATTTGTGCAAAAGGGCTTAGCCGCGCTTGTGCAGCTTTTCGGCGTACAGCAGGTGGTCGGCGCGTACCAGCAAGTCGTCTACCTGCACCGCAGTCTCAATCGGCTCAATGCTGTAACTGATGTCGGTCGTGGGGTTGTACTGTGCAACATAGGCCGCAAAGTCCGTTTTCATCGCGGCCAGCTTTTGCCCCAGCAGGGCGGCATCTCCGTAATAAATAATGGCAAATTCATCGCCGCCCCAGCGGCAGACAATATTGTGCCCGTGGCCAAAGGCAGCAAGCAAAAACAGGGCCAACTGCTGCAACACGGCGTCACCCGCCGCATGGCCGCACAGGTCGTTTACCTTTTTAAAATTATCAAGGTCTAACAGCACCAGCCACGCGCTGCCGTACCGGCCGGCAATCGCTTCTTCCACCGCCGTGTTAAATTTGCGCCGGTTATACAGCCCGGTCAGCACGTCTAAATTGGCCACCTCGTGCAGCTTATCATTCACCCGCTTGTACTCGTTTGCAAACCGCATAATGATGTAAGACGAAACGCCCAGCAGCATCGGCAGCTGAAACATCTGGTCCGCAAACTGGCTTTCGGCAGAGTATGCGGCCACCAGCTCGGGGAAAAAGTGTTCCAGCACCAGTACCAGCACAAACATGGCAATCAGCCCGGTGACTAAAAAAATGCGCTGCCAGCCATCAAACAGGTAGGTCGTGCCAATCAGTACCAAAAAAACATACCCAATGGCGCTTTTACTGGCGCCAGAGTCAAAAAACGCAAACGGCAAAAACAAAAAAATCAAAAATAAATACAGGGTAAACATCCACCGGCCGCGTTGCGCACTGCCCGAATAAAAAAAAGATAGGCCACACAGGCCCAAAAGCAGCAGCCATTTCAGGCTCATTTCCAGCGGGAAGCCCACAAGCAAATTAGCGATGATGCTGGCGACAGAAAGCCCGATGCCCGTCAGCAGTGTTGCCTTGTACAAGCGCATTTGAATTTCAGACAAATCCACACAAACCACCAATCTTGCCAGACGGGCAGAAAAATACAAAAATAAGCCAAATTTTGTTTTAATATTCATTATACAAAACTGAACCGAAACGCACAAGGCAGATTTTACCGGCTGATTGCCGGCGGCCAAAGGTTCTTTACATGGCGGAGGTTTCTTTGGCAAAGTTGCTTTATTTTATGTCTTGCGGCAACCACGCTTGACGTGGGCAAAAATAAACTCTACAATAAAGGTATGCAATAAAAACCGGGCCACCCCTGCCGCGCGCAGGCCCCGGCAAAATAAAGTACAAAGCGCGAAAGGATGAGTATCATGAGCGAAACTATGAAGCTGGTGCTGCTGCGCCACGGCGAAAGCGTATGGAACAAAGAAAACCTGTTTACCGGGTGGATGGACGTTGACCTTTCAGATACCGGCCGAAAAGAGGCCGCTGAAGCGGGCAAGCTGCTGCGGCAGGCAGATGTGGAGTTTGACGTTTGCTACACCTCGACTTTGAAGCGGGCCATTCACACCCTAAACCTTGCACTGGAGCAGATGGACCGCGACTGGCTGCCGGTCATCAAAAGCTGGAAGCTGAACGAACGCCACTACGGCGCGTTGCAGGGGCTGAACAAAAGCGAGACCGCCGCAAAATACGGTGACGAGCAGGTGAAAATCTGGCGCCGCAGCTTTGATGTGCGCCCGCCCTTTTTGCAGCCGGGGGACGAGCGCGACCCGCACGGGCAGCCCGCTTACCGCACGGTGCCGGCAGACCAGCTGCCGCTGGGCGAAAGCCTGAAAGACACCATCGCCCGCACGGTGCCCTATTTTAAAGAAGAGATTGCCCCCCGCCTGCTTGCGGGCCAGCAGGTGCTGATTGCCGCACACGGCAACTCGCTGCGCGCACTGGTAAAAGAGTTTGACGGCCTGAGCGACGAAGAGATTGCCGGGGTGAATATCCCCACCGGGGTGCCGCTGCTGTATGAATTTGCACCTGACTTTACCGTATTGCGCAAAGAATACCTTGGCGATGCCGATGCCATTGCGGCTAAAATGCAAAGTGTTGCAAACCAGGGCAAAGCAAAGGCCTGATACCGCAAGCTGCCTTTACAACAAAAAAGAACAATAAAATGCAAAGCAGCCGCTTTGCATTTTGTTGTTCTTTGTGCTATGGTAAGGGCCCGGTGGCATTCAATCAAGGGCTTTTTTCGTTATCTTGCGGCAATAAAACCTTGTCTAATTTAGCCCCAAAATACCACCCGGCCAAAATCAGGGCAATGCCCGCCGCAATCACGGCCGACCGCTGTACGTTATTGGGGGAGTAAAGGGCTGAAATCAGCAGCCCGGTGCCGGTGCCGCTGCAAAAATCCCGCAGCCTTTTGCGCTTTTTTAGCGTTGCTTCATAAGCCAGCAGCGAAAGAAGGTTGTTTTGCGTCTGTGCGCGGAATTCGGTATCGGCCAGCCGCTCGCCGCTTAAAAATTCATTGATGCTAATATCCAGTGTGCTGCACAAAAGTGCAACCAGCGACAGGTCGGGCAGATACTCGCCGGTTTCCCACCGTGAAACTGTTTTGTTGGTCACCCCAAGGGCTTGCCCCAGTTGCAGCTGCGTCAGGGCTTTTTCTTTGCGCAGTGCCGCAATAAAACGCCCAATTTTTGCTTGGTCCATCCGCCATCAGCTCCTTTGCCCAAAGTGTAACATAAAAGGGTGGGTTTGTATTCCCCACAAACCGCGAATTGGCGGTTTTTATGGTGCGGCCGGTAAAAATGGGGCTTGCCGCGTAGGCTAAAAAAAAACAGAAAAGAGATGCTTGTTGTGAATTTTGACAGGGAACAAACAGGTACGTTGCTCAGCGAAGAAGAGCTTTGGTCCTTGCAAGAAAAGGTCAATGCAATGGGGCCCCGGCTGACGGGGTGCGCTGCGCACAACGCGTACATTGATTTGCTGAAAACGCAGCTGGAAAGCTATGGCCTGACAGTGCACGAAGACGAACACCCGTTTGTCAAATGGCAGGCAAAGCGGTGGGGCCTTGCGGTGCAGGGGCAAGACGGGGTGGTAGAAGAACTGCCGACCACCTTTTATTACCCGTATTCAGGCCAAACGCCAGAGAGCGGCGTGACCGGCGATTTAGTTTACTGCAAAAACAGCGCCGCCGGCTTTCAAAAAGCAAAGGGTAAAATTGCAGTTGTGCAGGTGGCCATCCCCTCGGTGCCCACGTCGCTTATTTTAAAAAAGCGGCATGTCTACCCCGCGGGCACAAAGCTGCCCGCAACGCTAAGCAACGCGGTCATCGGGTCGGTACTGCGCGGGCCCAAGCTGGCAGAGGCGGCAAAGGCGGGGGTGCTTGCGGTCATTTGTGTGTGGGGGCAGTATTCTTCGCAAAATGCGGCGGGGCAGGTGCTGCCGTTCACGACCGGCTATCAGGGCTGCCCGGGCCTTTGGGTGGATGAAAAAACGGGCGAGCGGCTGCGCGAATTTGCAAGGCAGGGTGCAAAGGCAACTTTGGTGCTGGAGGCAGAAGTTGACCGCAGCGCCGCCAGCAAAACGCTGTATTGCGTTTTGCCGGGGCAAACTGCAAAGGAGACCGTCATTATCAATACCCACACAGACGGCCCCAATGCCTGCGAAGAAAACGGGGGCATTGCGCTGTTGTCCCTCGCGCGCTATTTTGCAAATCACCCGCAAAGAAACCGCACGTTTCTCTTTGTTTTTGCCACGGGGCATTTCCAAATACCGCAATTTGGGGTAGGCAAGGGGCAGGCGTCCTCCCGCTGGCTGAAAAACCACCCGGAACTGTGGGACGGCACCGGCACAAACGCAAGGGCGGTGGCCGGGGTCACCATGGAACATCTGGGCTGCAGCGAATGGCGGGATAACGCTGCACACAGCGACTATAAGCAGACCAATCCAATTGAGCTTGAACTGGTGTATACCGGCAATCAAGCGATGGAGGATATTTACCTGCGCGCGCTGAAAAACAGGGCCACAGTGCGCAGTGTCACACTGCGGCCCCGCAACTCTATTTATTTTGGCGAGGGGCAGCCGCTGTATCAGGCGGGCATCCCCACCATTTCTCTTGTGCCGGGGCCGGATTACCTGTGCAAAGAAACCCCAAACGGCGAAATAGATAAGCTAAACCCGGTGCTGATGAAAGAGCAAATCGACACTTTTTTTGCGCTGCTTTTAGAGATTGACCGCACCCCGGCGCAGCAGCTGGGCAAGCCACAAAAGCAGTCGCTGGGCATTTGGTAAAAGAAAAAGATCCGCGTAAGGGCACTGCCTTACACGGATCTTTTTCTTTTGTGAACAAAACCATAACTCACAAGGGGTAAAGTTTGCCCTCTACATACACCATCATGCGGTGGCGCAGCAGGGCATAAACGGTAAGCCACAGCAAGGGGCAGGCACCCGCCAGCAGAGGGCTGTGGTAGTACCAGCTAAGCGCCAATACGCCGCCCAGCGCCACGACACAAAAGGCAAGCAGTGCGATGTGCTGCCGCAGCCATTTTTTCTTCCAGAATGCGGTGCGCTCGTTTAGTGTAAACGGGCTTTCACGCAGCGCGGCCACAAGGTTGGCGTCCGCTTCTTTGCGAAAATCAGCATCGGCCAGTTTTTCGCCGCAAAGCAGCTCGTTAATGCTAACACCAAATAAACCGCTCAGTAATTGCAGCAGTTCAACGTCCGGCAGGTAACACCCTCGCTCCCAGCGGGAGACGGTTTTGTTCGTCACCCCCAGCTTTTGCCCCAGTGCCTCCTGCGTCAGCCCTGCCTCATGCCGCAGCGCGGCAATAAAACTGCCCACCTTCAGTTGGTCCATGGTCAGGCCCCCTTTTCATCAAACAGTATAGCAAATGGGGCGGGGATTGTCGTGCCCATAAAAAGCGAATAGGCAGGCCAACGGCAAATTTGTTTGCAAGCGGCATAGGTAGTGCGTGCGGGTTAGGGGGCAAGGTACGCTTTAAGGGCAAAAACCGGGGACGCTTAAAAATAGCGCCGCACCCGCGCCTTGTACGCCGCATACTGTTGCCCAAACTCGGCGGCGCACCAGCGCTCTTCGGATAAAATAATCCAGTGTGCCGACACCTGAAACGCCGCCAGTGCCGCCAGTAATACCGGGGATTTCGTCAGCAGCACGCAGCCCAAAAAGTAAAAGAAATAGCCCACATACATCGGGTTGCGCGAAAAACGGTAAAGGCCGTTCTGGTGAAACCCGTTTTCAGTGGGCTTTGCAAAGTCTACCACCGCAGCGGCACACAGCACTGCCCCGATGGCCAAGACCACAATGCCGGCGGCAAACCAGCCGCCGCCGGTTTGCACCGTCAAAAAAAACGGGCCGACAAACAGCAGTAGCGTTGCAAGCTGGTAAACCCAATAGGCGGCTTTTTCTGCCCCGGCAAGCGGGGCAAAAAAAGCCGCACGGGCCAACGCCTGCCGGTTACAAAGCCCCAGCAGCAAAAAGCGGATCAATAAAAACGGAAGCAATAAAAAAGCGGCGTTCATCGTGGCCCCTTTGTGCCCCTGCCCACGGCGGGCGGGGGTGGTTTTCATTTTCTGTTTGTGCCCCGCACCGCAAGCAGCGCGCTATTTGCGGTACAAGGTGCAAAACAGGTGCACGTGTTTTTTAAGCTGCTCAATGCAGTCGTCATAAGGGCAGCCCAAATCAAACTTGCTCAGCAAATAGTAAATGGGGCTGTAAAAGTGCAGGGCCATCGTTTCGGCATCGCACTCCACTAAATCACCCGTTTGCTGCAAAGCAAAAAAGACGGCGCTTTGAAACTGTATCGGCCCGTCTAAATAATATTGCTGAAACCGCTGCCCCGCAAGCGGAAATTTGTGCTGCTCCGACACCAGCAGCTTGCGAAACAGCACGGCAAATTCGTTTTGGGTAAAAAACGAAAACAAGCCCTTGCCCGTTTCAAACAGCTGTTCTTCGCTGATGTTGTGGTACTGCTCTGCGGCGGGCACCGCGTCCTCTATTGGCACCTGTAATATAACCGCCGCCGCGTCGTACTGCTTTGTCATTTCGGCAAAAATGGCGTTAAAAATATCCTCTTTGCCTTTAAAATGGTTGTACAGCGAAGCGCCCTGAATGCCCACCGCCGCCGCAATTTCGCGCATCGACACCCCGTCGTACCCCTTTGCGGCAAACAGCTTTAGGGCGTGGTAGATAATTTTTTCTCTTGTGGTTGCAGTTGCTTCCATGGGCGCTCCTTTCCCAGCCAGCCGTGCTGCTGCCAGTAGGCTTTCTCCGTGGGGCCGCTGCCCCAGTTTGCCTGCTGCATTTTGCGCGTCATCCAAAACAGCAATTTCGTTTTTACGGGTACCCGCGGGTGGCTGCTATGCGCGGCTGCTTTTGCAAGGCGGCCCATCTTTTTTTCAATGGCAGCCTTTTTTTTGGCCGAAACACCAGCCCAGTTCATGGCCTGCACGGCAACGCCACAGCTTTTTACCCAGGGCATGCCCCAGCAGGTTAGCGCCGTTTTTACCGGCTTGATGGCCTGCTTTGCACCCGCGCCTGCCGTGGTAGAAAGCACGATGGCGCGTTTTGCAAACATGCAGGCCCGTGGTTTGTGGCTGACCCAATAGGTGAAAGTCAAGTCGATAAAGGCTTTCAGCGGGGCCGAGGGCCCCATGCAGTAGTTTGGTGTGGTGACAATCAACAGGTCGGCCTGTTCTATCGCCTTTAAAATGCGGCCCTTTTCTTCGGCATAAGGGCAGCGGGCCTCATCCTCAACGCAGGCGTAGCACCCGCTGCAAAAGTGGGGCAAGTCTTTGGGCAAAAAAAACTCGGTCACCTGCGGCGTGCCGGACAGCTGGTCAATCAGCAGCCTGCCCATGTGGTAGGTGCTGCCCTTGTGGTTTTGGCCGTTTAACATCACGACTTTCATTTATTGTACCACCCATCTATTAATTTCAACAAGTAAGGCTTTAAGCAAAATGACGCCGCCCAGTGCAAAAAAAGCCCTTTTGCGCAGGTTTTGCTTTCGCACAAGCAGGCAAAACAGAAGCACTATGGCCACTGCCGCGCCGCCGACATAGCACAGAGTAGCAATAAACCCGTCCGCCGCCAGCAGGCCGGGGGCGACAGCAGGGTCAAACAGCGCGGTGACAGAATTTACATACCCGTCGCGCACAACAACAAAGCAGCAAAGCACTAGCCCCATGGCGGCCAGCAGCCCGGTGCGGCGCCCCCAATGTGTCATTTGTGCCTGCCTTGCGGCAGTAAACACAAAATAAACCAAAATTACAATGAGCAGCAAAGTAGATAACGCAGCCGAAACCGTGCCAAAATAAAGATTCATTTCAATACCTCCAAAACAAGCTAACATTTGTTAGTTACAGTATAACTAACAAATGTTAGCTTGTCAAGGGCGGCACTAAAAATCTCAATAAAAAATACCGCAGGGCGCAAAATAAAAAGCACCCCGCGGAATGTGTTCTGTTTGTAAAACGAGCCAGGCAAATACGGGCCTTGTGTGCGATGGCTTGTTTATGGCGTTGCAGTGCGCAGCATTTTGGCGCAAAGCAATAAAGTACCCACGCCATAACCGAGAGGGGCCAAGTACCAAAGGTTTTCGTTGATGAACAGGGCACCCACAAAACCGGCAAGACATAAGCCGCCGCAAAGCAGGCACAGGCCACGCAGGCCCTTTGCCGCCCCGGTGGCCTCCGTTAAGGCACCGGCTGCCGCAATAAACGCAAGCCCCATAAAAAAGCCCCATGCCAAATAATCAACTGCCATTTCGACCGACGGCCAATACCCTATTTGAAAATAGGTGGGCACCAAAACACCCTCGGCAAGCAGCCTCCTTGTCACAGCGATGTTTACAACATGGGCTAAACTTGTCAGTGCAGTGGTGCAGGCCATAAAAACAATGGTCAAAGTTTCAAATGCCGGGTGGGCATGCCTGCCGATTTTTAGCAGTTCAAGCAGCAGCAAAAGCATGACAGGTGCTGAAATAAAGGTGGCAATTTCCCACACTGTAAGTAAAAGAGGTGTTTTGAATACCAAAAAAAGAGTTACGGATAACGCGTAAATACAGATGTCGGCAATACTTAAAATGACAATTTTGTTTTTCATGTTGAAACCCTTCTGGTGTAATAAAAAATAGATTGAGCCGTAAATAGTAAAACGCGACGGCCTGTGGTGTAATGGAACGGCAATACAAATTGTTTTTTAATTATACCAAATAAAGACGCAGAATAAACCATATAAGGCAAAGTAAAAGGGGAAATCAGGGAATAATTTTGCTTCTTACCACTAGGCCGGATATAATAAACTTACGACCGCTTTAAAACCGGCAGTTTGTGCCGCGCACCCAGTGGGCCGAAAGCCCCTACAAAATGCGCGCAAAACGGGGCGGGCCCCTATAGCCAAAGGAGTAAACGCATGAATAGTGTTTTAATTATTGACGATGACAAAGAGCTTTGCGCGCTGATGAAAAAATGCGTCGAGCAAGAGCAGCTTTCGGTGTTGACGGCCCACGGCGGCGTTGCCGGGCTGCGGCTGGCAGAAGAAAACGCGGGCAGCCTTGCGCTGGTTATTTTAGATGTCATGATGCCGGATATTGACGGGTTTCAGGTGTTGCGGCATATCCGCAAAACAAGCAATGTGCCGGTGCTGATGCTCACGGCCAAAAGTGACGAGGACGACAAGGTGTCCGGCCTGCGCATGGGGGCAGACGACTACCTGACAAAGCCGTTCAGCATCAACGAGCTTTTGGCCCGCGTGCATTCGCTGGTGCGCCGTTACACCACCTTAAACCCGGTGCCCGGTACGCAGGCGGAGTGCATGCTGCTGGCCGGCATGGTGATCGACAAGGCAAACCGCCTTGTTACGGTGGGCGATCGTGCGGTAGAGCTGACCGGCAAAGAGTTTGATCTGCTGTTTTTCCTTGCGGCAAATAAGGGCCGGGTCTTCACGAAAAAGCAGATCTACACACAGGTTTGGGAGGAAAAGTACGCCTTTGACGACGGCAATATTATGGCGTTCATCAGCAAGCTGCGCAAAAAGCTGGAGCCGGACCCCGAGCACCCGTTTTACATCCAAACCGTGCGGGGGGTAGGGTACCGCTTTAACAAGGAGGCGTAAAAGTGACCATAAACCATTCTCTGCTTTTGGCACTGGTGCTGGCGTTGCTGGTCATCGGCTACCTTGCCCGCACACTGCTGGGTGCACGGCGGCAGCTTGGCATCATCAAAGAGGCGCTGCAAGACATAAAAGACGGCAACCTGAACCGCCGCGTGCTGGCAAGCGAAAGCGATATGACAAAACAAATCTGCTATGGCATCAACGAAATTGCCTCCAGCAGCCAGGCCCGGCTGGTGCGGCAAAAGCAGGCAGAGCAGGCATATAAGCGGCTGATGACCAGCCTTTCGCACGACGTAAAAACCCCGTTGGCTTCGCTGGTGGGCTATTTGGAAGCGGTGGAAAACGGGCTGGTGACCGGGCCGGAAAAAGACGAGTACATCCATGTTGCGGTAGAAAAGGCGCACCGGCTGAAACAGTTTGTCACGTCGCTGTTTGAATGGGTCAAGCTGGATGCCGGCGAGCAGGTTTACCATTTTGACGTGTTTGACCTCAACGAAATCACCCGCAACAGTATTGCAGAATGGGTGCCCATGCTGGAAGCGGCGGGGGTAGCGTATGAAATTGAAATACCCGAAACCGAATACCCGGTGCGGCTAGACCCCAACGCGTACACCCGCGTGCTGAATAACCTGCTGCAAAATACGCTGGCCCACAGTGGGGCAAGCTGTGTGTGGCTGCGTGTGACAGAGGGCGAACAAGAGGCGCAAATTGAGGTGACCGACAACGGCAAAGGGGTTTCGCCCGATGACCTGCCGCACCTTTTTGAGCGCATGTACCAGTGCGACCAGTCCCGCGCAGACGGCGGCAACGGGCTGGGCCTTTCCATCGCGAAAGAGCTGACTAGCGCCCACAATGGCACGATAAAAGCGCAAAGTACCCCCGGGCAGGGGATGACCTTTACCGTTTCGTTGCCCAAAGCCCTGTGACAGCACGGGGCTTTTTTACTGCAAAAACAAGGTAAAAACAAGGTTGCGGCAAGGCTACGGCAAGGTTTGGGCGTTATACTAGTGCTTGTAAACAGGTTGCCACAGGGCAGCACACTGCAAAGCAGGTGTACGGAAAGCGAGGGAATTAAAAATGAGTGATTTTTTAATTGAAACCAAACAACTGACCAAAATTTATGGGGAACAAACCGCCGTGAACGCGGTGAACCTGCATGTAAAAAAAGGCCGCATTTATGGCCTGTTGGGGCGCAACGGCACGGGCAAGACGACCATCATGAAAATGATTTTAGGCCTGACCTCCATCACATCGGGTCAGGTGGATGTGTTTGGCAAAAACATCAAAGGCCGGCAAAAAAGCGTGTACCCCCGCATTGGCGCCATTATTGAAACGCCGGGTTTTTACCCCAACCTGACAGGCACAGAAAACCTTGAAATTTTTGCAAAGCTGCGCGGCACTGCCGCCCCGGATGCAGTAAAAAATGCACTGACGGTCGTCGGCCTGCCGTACAAAGACAAAAAGCTGTTCAGCAAATACTCGCTGGGTATGAAACAGCGCCTTGGCATTGCCAATGCCATTTTGCACGACCCGGAGCTATTGATTTTAGACGAACCCACCAACGGCCTTGACCCCATTGGCATTGCGGAGGTAAGGGATTTCATTAAAAAGCTCAGCACCGAGCGCGGTAAGACTATTTTAATTTCCAGCCACATCCTTTCAGAAATTGCGCTGCTGGCGGATGATATCGGCATCATCGACCAGGGTGTTCTGCTGGAAGAAAGCAGTATGGAAGAGCTGAAACAAAAAAACGGCAGGTATATTCAGCTGCGGGTTTCCGATGTGCCAAAGGCAACGCTGATTTTAGAGCAGCGGTTTGGGCTTGGTAATTATTCGGTGCAGGACGACGAGACTTTGCGGCTGTACGACACCTCTTTGGATATGGCCGCTATCAATAAGGCACTTGTGCTGCAAGAGGTATCGGTTATCAGCGCGCAGCTTTGCAACGACACGCTGGAGGATTACTTTAAAAAAATCACCGGGGGTGAGGGCATTGCTTAAACTGGTTGAGACTGAATTTTTAAAGCTGCGCCGCAGAAAACTGCCGTGGGTTATGCTGCTGGCCGCCTTTGTCATGCCGTTTTTTGCATTTCTTTTTTACAGCTATCTCGGCAAAAAAGGGGTTGCCCCCTTGCTATTTTACAAAATGTCGGCACTGGGCTTTACCATGTTTATCATCTTGCCCGTCATTTTGGGGGTCTTGTCCACCATACTGATGTACGACGAAAACCAGTACGATATGTTAAAGCAATTATGGATCGTGCCGGTCAGCAAGCTGGGGTATTTTTTTAGCAAATTTTTTATGATAGTACTGTATTCGGTTGCCTTTATGCTGCTTACCGCGGCGGGGTCTATCGTGTTTAGCGTGCTGCCCGGCATTGTTGCTTTTAGCTGGGCCAGCGCAGTATATCTCTTTCAAAAATGCCTTGAAATTGGCGTTTTGTGCGCGTTTGGGGTGTTGCCCATTTTGGCGGTGGCAGCATCACAAAAAGGGTATATCCTACCCGTCTGCGCGGCGCTGGTGTATGCGTTTCTCAGCTTCTTTTTAATGTCGTTCAACATGTATTTGCACCCGCTTTCCAGCATGGCGGCTATTGTCATGCGCAACAACGATATCCCGGGCCTTGCTTTCACAGGGGCACCCAACCTGCCGCTTGCGTTTCTTTGCATCGGTGTTTGGGGCGCTGCTTCTGTATGGGTCGCAGACGCAGGGCTGAAAAGAAAGTAGGTGCCAATGATGCGAACATTACTTTGGGCCGAGCGCCAAAAGCTGCGCCGTTCTAACATGGTGTGGGTTGCTTTTTTTGCAACCGTGCTGCTGGCGGCCATTGTGCTAATCGGCGGGCAGCAGGTGTATGAGGGCGCACGGTATATCGACAAACCGGGTTGGTTTTTGTCGGTGTTGCAGCCATGGGCGACCATGCTGGCGTTGCCCGCGGTCATTGCCCTTTTGGGCAGTTATATGATCTGCCGCGAACAGCAGGACGACACGCTGAAAACCCTGCGGCTGATCCCCATCAACGAAGCCAAATTGACCGTGGCCAAAATGATTCTTGCGTTTGCGATTTGCGTTCTGCTGTACCTGTTGCTTTTTGTTTTTGCCTTTGCGGCAGAAGCGGCGCTGCACGCCCCGGCGCTGCCGGCGGGCATGGTGCTGGGCTTTTTAAAGGCGTATTTAATCGATGGGGTGGCCGTGTTTTTTGCCATTTCGCCTATTATTGCGCTGGTGTCACGCAACAAAAACGGGTACTGGCTTGCGCTGGTATTTACCGAGCTGTACTCGTTTACCGGCCTGTTTACCAGCATGTCCAACACCCTCAGGGCCATTTACCCCATGACGGCGGTTTTTGGGCTTTCGGGCTATTACGGCTCTACGCCGGGCCAGTTTGCCCTTAGCTGCATCAGCCTGCTTGCCTGCGGCATGCTGGCGGTAATCATACTGGCGGGGCAAAGCAAAGCAGCGGCAGATTAACCGCCGCTGCCTTTAATATGCGCCTGCCGGGGGACACACAGGGAAAGGGAAACCATGAAAAAACAATCTGTACTGGTGCTTGTGGTGTTGCTGTTTGTGCTGCTGCACCTTTATACCGAATGGAAATTTGAAAACGACCCCCCAAAAGGCGTAGTTGCGCAGGTAGAAGAATGGGTGGGCGAACTTGGCGAAACCCGGCTGACCCAAGACGCAAAGCTGGCCGGGCAGCGGCAAACCGGCAGTGACGATGATACCGGTACCTACCGTGCCGAATGTGAGGATAAAACCGGGCAGGAGGTGCTGTTTGGCGGCGGGTCGATTCGCCGGCGGCAGTTAAAGGTATCCGGCACGCTGAAAACGCAAAGCGGTACCGCGGCCGTTCAAATTAAAACCGGCAAGGACACCACGCAGCTGACCCCGAATGAGGACGGCACCTTTGAAACAACGGTAAACCTTACCACTGGCGGCAGCTATGTGGTAGTGGTGTACGACCATTTTGTGGGGGAAGTAGAGGTAAGTGTGGAGTATGGATGAGAAAAAACTCTCCGGATGACAAAAAAAGAATATGTCCTTATCTTTAAAAATTCATATTACAAGAACTTTTCGACGGCTGATTTGTATAAGTAACATCTAATGAAGTGTTACTATAAACGAGAAAACATGATGAAAATTGAAACAAAAAATTAGTAAAAAGGTATAATAGGTAGACAAATTTCATGATGGAGTATGTCTGCCTATTATAAGTCTACAATTAGTCGAAATATTGGTGTCGTGCTTTATTTGTAAGACGATAAACAGTTCTCTCTTTACCATCAATAAGTTTTCGTTCTTTTATTATGAGGCCCTTAGATGCTAGCTTTCTTGTCGTGGAATTTACCATTTGGTAGTAACAATCCAATTCCCGGGAAATTGGTGTAGCATATGGGTTCTCTATTTCATTGATAGCAACTAAAACATCATATTGTATTTCTGGTATTCTTTCTGTGCTGTTAAGACCATCGACCTCTATTGTGTCGGCGAATGTATACAATTCCGTAAAAGTCGATTCTTGACGACAACCCAAATAACATACGTTATGTGCTTTTTGGACGATTTCATATTCATCATACTCATATTTATGTTTACAAGAATTACAAATATAAACCTTATATGTTTTCAAGAACCCATCAATTACTGAAGTATAATCAAAATCGCGCTCAATATAATACTTTCTGTCACCTTTAGGACGCCCAAATGCAATGTTGTTTTCTGCGCAAAGGCCGTAATTTAAAGCATAGATGCTAACCTTTTTTCCGCTTCTATCAGATTGCTCAAAATATTTCGTCACAATATAGTTTAATTCAAGGGTAGATATGTATTTTTCATAAGCCTTGGGTAAATAAAAGTGGCTTGCTGGAATTGTAGATAATGACCTAAGTGATAGTAATTTACGCCTTGCTAGAGTACGTCGTGTTTCTTCTGCTTTTTTTACTATACTTTTTAATAGCTTTTCTTGTCCATAGCGATCTAATAAATTTTCTTTTGTTTCAAGCACTTTTGTTGCTTTGTCAAAAAAAGGATACAATTTATTTTCATAATAATCTCTAGCAGCATTTAAAATAACATTTTTGGTTACTTTTTTATCATACATTATTGCCTTATCGCAAAATGAATCCAGTAGATATCCTAAAACTCGTGGAATATTCGAAGTAGCATAGAAAAGGAGCTCGAGGTACCCATCCCACGTATTATTGCTATCAATTTGAAAAACGTCACTAGGCTTGCGCTCTAAATAATACTTAAAACGGCTATTAAGTAGTCTTTCTAAAAACTCCATTGACTTATCTTCAATCTCATTCAGTTGGCGATTACTGCCTTTGTAAAGGTAGTAATGATCAATATATTCTTCCGATATTTTTGTTTTATCTATATCACCAAGATAGACCCGTCCCGGATAACAAGCAACTTTGAAGCGAAAAAACTTCTCGGACCAGTTATTCAAAGGAGCAAGAACTACATCCACAAAAAAGGTTTGAGCCATCTCTTCTAATTCGGAAAAATCATCTAAAAAAATATGTAATTTTCGTATACCTACATTGCCGAGTATAGTCTTGATGTTGCCCATGTATTCAGACATTGAAAACTCTCTGATCAATTTAGCAGTAAATGCGTGAGTACTTCCCGAACTATCAGAAGTAGCCTTTGTAGCGTTACCAGATATACTGCCATTCATTGACTCTAAAGATATTGAGTGTTCAAAAGACAACTGATGCTCTTCTTGGCTTTGCTCAGACGTGTTGCACTCAATGGCAGTAGAAATATCTTTAAACTGTGGTTTGACGATTCCTTTTTTTTGTTCAGCAATTTTTTCTTTTGCTGTGTCATATTTGTTTTTTTCAATTATCTGCAGAATACGGCTTTTCTTTTTCAGCCCTTTGTCAATTTCATCTAAGATCTCTTTAAGAACTTCGTTAATAAAATTTTGACATAACAAAATCTTATCAACACTGGATTTTGTGGCATCTCCGCCGATTTCGTATGAATTGCTTCTACCGTACAAGCTTTTGACGTCAATATATATTGATAATTCATTTGGGCGTTTTCGTATTTGATTTTGCGCCGCAGCAAAAATGGTGGATTTCCCAGTACCTTTCCGGCCAATAATAAATACTGTTTCATCAGACGCTACTTTCTCGCGAATACCAAAATGCGGTAAAGGGTCGACGTATAATTCGTCAATAATATCTTTTTCATTTTCATCATAAAGCTCCGCACGTTGGGCATTTTTTAGAGAGCTAATCATCTTTTTGAATTTTAACAACTCTTGTTCGTTTAGTAACATATAAGCGTCCCCTTATTATTCTATTTATTCATCATCTCGACTCAAAATAATCCGCTAAACAGAGAAGGAACATAAGCACCCAGAAAAAGAGAGGGAAAGATTGCTCCCCAAAAAAGAGACAAAAATAATAATTATATACTTAAAATATATCATATTTTAGTGCAAAACAAAAGCAAGCTGTTTGAAAAAACAGCTTGCTTTTGTCGTTATGAAAATTTAGCGTTTTTATAATATAAATGTTCATAGCTATTAAAGTGTGGAAAATGAAAAGAAGATAATTATACGATAAAAGAAAAGTACTTTTTTCAAAAACCTGTCGGCGAAAAAAACGATGTACAACTTTTTTAACCAGTTTCACACCATTGTACTTAGCAGCTTGGAGTACGCCAGACGCGATGCTCGATTTTACGCGTTCTGGCGCATATACCTAGCGGAAGAAGAAGGAATAAAAAATAAGGTAAAAAAAGAATTCCCTGAACTGACGAATGATTTTTTTGGCGAGATGATTGACGCAGCAATAGAAGCAGGGCAGATAAACCCTAAGTATGATCAAGACTTTGCCCATTTAATCATTGAGCTACATTTTAATAATCTTGATAAATTAGTGAATGTCTCCATGACCGATGATGAGATACGGGCAAGAGTTGAACAAGTTATTTCATTTTTTAAAGATAGTTTAGCATTGCCCCATAGCCGCAACCTGCTTTACCGCAGAATAAGGCGGTGCAAAGCGGATGCATGTTGTTTATTCAGTAATGCAAACAGCGCTGAAATTACCGAATAAATGCAGTTTATTTTAACAAGTAAAAACAGACGAAATAACGTCCAAAAAGTTTGATGTCCTGCGGTAATAAACCGCAGGACATCTTTTTTATGAACGAATTTTGGTGCGGGCGAAGGGACTTGAACCCTTACACCGAAGTACTGGCTCCTAAGACCAGCGCGTCTGCCATTCCGCCACGCCCGCATATTGTTCAGCACCTTGCAGCCTGCTGCTAACAGGGGGCTGAAACGCATTTTAGTGTAACAAATTGCGGGCAAAATGTCAACGGCGGCAACATACAAAACGCCCCGGCGCAAGGCCGGGGCGTGCCGCAAAACGGGGGTTATTGTTTTTTGACGATCTCGCCCGCGCCGGTAAGGGTGAGCTTCGTGATTACAGGGCCAAGCAACTCGTAAATTAACGTGCCGGACAAAATGACCGCGCGGATGATGCTGGCATACTCCGGTACGACCTGCTGTGCCACAAAGGTAAGGCCAATGGCCACACCGGCCTGCGGCAGCAGCGCCGGGCCAAGGTATTTGCACACAACGTCCGGGGCTTTGGTCAGCTTGCCGCCCAGCCATGCGCCGCAGAACTTGCCCACCGGGCGCAGCAGAATGTAAATTACGCCAATCAGGCCGATGGACGGCAGAATGGAAATATCAAGGTCCGCACCGCTGAACACAAAGAACAGCATGAAAATAGGGGGGGTAATGCGCTCGGTCAGCTCAAACACATCGTCGCTGTTTTTTGAAAAGTTTGCAAATGCGGCACCCACCGACATGCAGGTCAAAAGGCCGGAAAGGTTGAGCGCGCTTGCCACCGAGCTGGTGATAAACACCACGCCAATGGTGAGCGCAAGGCGGTTTGCCGTCGTTTTAAAAAAGCGCAGAAGATAGGTATAAGCGGCACCGACCAAAAGGCCGCCGCCCACACTGATCAGCACTTCGACCACCGGCTCGACAATGGCAGAAACCATGGAAACCGCCTCGGTGCTGGTGAGCGATTTTGCCACTGCAACGGCAAGGCCAAACGCAATCAGCGCCACGGCGTCGTCCAGCGCGACCACGCTGAGCAGGGTTTCAGTCACCGGGCCTTTGGCCTTGTACTGTTTGATAACCATAATGGTGGCTGCCGGGGCCGTTGCCGCCGCAATGGCGCCCAGCACCAGTGCAAACGGCAGCGGCTGGCCAATGGCAAGCAGGCCCAGCACAACAAACACCACCGCAATGACACTTTCAAAAAAAGCAATGACGATGGGCACAATGCCCACGCGTTTGAAATAGCTTAGTTTAAACTCGCCGCCGATGGAAAAGGCGATAAAGCCCAGCGCCACATCGGAAATCAGCGAAAGCTGGTCCATCACACCGCCGGGCACAAGGCCAAGGATGGCGGGGCCGACAATCAGGCCGCCAATCAGGTAACCCGTCACGTCCGGCAGGTGCACCAGCCGGATGAGCTTTGAAAAAACAACGCCGGTAAAAAGAAAAATTGCAAGGTAAAAAAGTAAGTTTAATTGCATTGTAGTTTGCCGCCTTTAAATGAATTTGGATGCGCCGCAAAGTGAGGGCTTAATATTGAGCCCCTTTCAAAAAATCGACCGGCAAGGTGAACACAATACCGGTATTCGGCTTTTCAAGGCTGCCTACTACGCTTTCAATGGCCTCCACGGCAACAGTGACTTTTTCGTCCGGCAACACGGCCAGCACTGTTTTGTTTTCTTCGCGGCCCGGGTCCAGCACCGCGCGCAAAGAGCCAAGCAGGCTGCCGTCCACATAGTTTTCAAGTGCCATGGCCATACCGCGGCTGGACAAAATTGTGGCGCCGCGAATCCCCGCACGCTCCAGTTTCTCCAAAATCGGCTCAAGGCTTTCGGTCTGATTTAAAATTAAAACCAGCAGTTTCATTTAGAAAATAACCTCCCCCTGTAATTTACGAAAACGGCCAAAAGGCTGATGTTAACAGGGTTCTGGCCAAAAAACAGTATAGCACTGTACTATTTTGCATGCAAGCAAAAAGCCTTTTTTTGGTCAATTCTTACTAATCCTTTAACAACTTGTACAACATTTGCACATGATTAGCTGATATAATTACTAACTAATTATGACCTTTTTCGGCAGAATACACCGTATTTTACCGCACAGAGGGGTGCTAAAAGTGGCGCCGGCCGGGCGGGGTTTTGTGTTTTGCTGGCGGCAGTGCGGCCGGCGCCCGGCAGCCTTGTTTCGGCGGTGGGGATGTGCTAAAATAAGCGCAGTACCCGCGGGGCGGCGCGCCCAAACAGAAAGGGGATGCGGCCGAGTGAAAAAGAACTGTCTGCTGTTTTTGCTGCCGGCTGTATTGCTGCTGCTGTTGTGCGGCTGCTCGGGGCAAAACGGCAACGTAGAAGAGCTGCTGGAAGCCCCAAAGCTCAGCCAAAGCCAATCGCTGGTGGTGGAAGAACTCAACCGCTATATCGGCGGCAGTGCCAAGCTGAAATACCCGCGCAAGGGCGACTTTTTATCCCCGTTCGTGTTTAAGGACCTCAACGGCGACGGGGTAGAGGAAGCCGTTGTTTTTTACGGGGACGACAACAGTGAAGCAAAAAACAAAAACGTGCGCATTGCCCTGCTGGGGCAAACCGGTAATAAGTGGACAGTGCTGTGGGACGAAGAGGGCCTTGGCACCGAGGTGGAGTCGGTCAATTTCAGCTCAATGTACGGTGAGGGTTCCCCCACGTTGATCGTGGGGTACACCAGCACAAACCTAAGCGATAAATTTATGGGTGTCTATACCTATTTAAAAGACCAAAACACGATGCAAAAGGTGGACGAGCGCAGCTATTCGGAATATGCGTTGGCGGATTTCACCGGTACCGGTATCGACGATTTGATTGTGCTGTCGCCCGCAACGCAGCCCGGGCCCATGCAGGCGTCGCTGCTGTCGGTGCAAAGCGGCCAGTTGCAGCCGATTACCACCCTTTCGCTGGACAGCCTGCTGCAAAGCTGCTCGGGTATTTATACCAGCCAGTCGGGCGGGCAGTACAGCCTGGTGGTGGACGGGTATACCTCCGGCGGCACGCTTGCCAGTGAAGAGCTGTATTTTGACACCAAGGCCCAGCGCCTTTTGACCCACAGCACCCGGCTGGGGGTCAGCATCCCCAACCTGTCCACCCGCGCGGTGACCAACCTGCGCAGCCGGGATATCGACGAGGACGGCGCGGTGGAAATACCGGTGGTGCTGGGCAATGTGTCGGCGTTTTCTACCGAGCAGCGCATGCTGTGGCTGAGCTATTACGACTTTGCGTCGATTGCCACCTTTGAAAACAACTTTGAAAAAGAGGCGGTGCTGCCGGGCCAGCGCATCCAGTCGGTGCTGCCGGTGCTGCCGCAAAGCAGCTCGGCAAACAGTGAGGCAGGCAGCAGCTCGGGCGCTACCGGCAGCAGTACCGCTCACAGCGGGGCGGCATCATCCGCAGCACAGCCCACCCCGGTGCCCACCCCCACGGCGACCCCGGTAGAGGAAAAGCCGACGAATGAAAAGGTGTTTGGCCTTGCCGATTTGAGCTATGGCTATTATATGCAGCTGCCCATCAGCTGGAAAAACCGGGTCTCGGTAGAGCGCATGGGCACCCGCAACTGGTATTTGACCGATACGGCCAGCGGCGAAACGCTGCTGGTGGTGCAGATACTGGGGCCGGACGAAACGCTGTCAGGCGGGGTGCGCCTTGGTACGGCGGAGGAATATACCCAGGTCGCGGCGGTGGGGCGCTACCGCATTTTTGTGCGCATCCGCGAGGACACGGGCATTGACACCGCAGATATTTTAAGTAAAGTGACCGTGCTAAGCTAAGCACGGCAACCACCGCGGCGACAGCCGCGCAAAAAAAGAAACCAGGCGGGACGACTGTTTGGAGGGAAAAGCATGCGAAAAATTTTGGTCGTGGAAGACGAGGACGCGATCCGCGAAGTGATCGCACTGAACCTGCGTATGGCGGGGTACGAAGTCGCCGAGGCGGCCAGCGCCGAGCGCGCGCTGGGCCTGCTGGGCGAAGAAAAGGACGGCTTTGACGTCGCGCTGCTGGACGTAATGCTGCCCGGCATGAACGGGTTTTCACTGTGCGAGACCATCCGGCGCGATTCGGCAGAGCTTGGCATTATTATTCTGTCGGCAAAAACGCAGGAAAAAGACAAAATCAACGGCCTTTCCATCGGCGCGGACGACTATATTACAAAGCCGTTCAGCGTGACCGAGCTGCTGGCAAGGGTAGAGGCCCTGTGCCGCCGTGTCACGCGGCAGGCCACCGAGCAGCAGGGCGAAAGCCGGCTGGTTTCCGGCCAGTTTGTGCTGGACCAAAAAAGCCGTGTGCTGTACAAAAACGGCCAGCCGATTGACCTGACGCAGGTGGAGTTTCAGATTATGGAGCTGTTTTTCCAAAACCCCGGGGTCGCGCTGGTGCGCGATAAGATTTTAGAGGGTGTCTGGGGCAAAAACTATTACGGCGATGTCAAAATCGTCGATGTCAACATCCGGCGTTTGCGCATGAAAATTGAGGATGAACCCAGCAACCCAGCGCACATTGCGACGGTGTGGGGCTACGGCTACCGCTGGAAACCCTGACGCAGGCCGGCCCGCCGGCAGCAGATACGAAAGGGGGCGCGGGCATGGAGGCAAAGAAAAAACGCAAAAGCACCATTACCCGCCGCTGGGTGCGCGGCAGCCTGCTGCTTACCATTCTGGTGCTGCTGGCAGTCGAGGGTGTTTTGATTTTTTATTTTAATACCTATTACTACTCCAGCGCGCGCGCGGCGGTGATGACGCGGGTCAACACCGTGGCGGGCCAGCTTTCGGCGCTTTCCGGCGCGGAGGATTCCGAGCGCAGCGCCACACTGCGGCGCATGGCGGAGGATTTTTCAGAAAAAGATAAGTTTGAGTTTATGCTCATCAACACCGCGGGCAAGGTGGTTTCGACCTCCAGCGGGTTTGTGCCGGATTATATTGAGACACTGGACGATTTTAACAAGGCCAAGCAAAGCACCGACGGCATTGGAGAGTTTGTGGGCACCGACAGCACCGGCGAGCACATTATGGCGGTGACCTATCTTGTGCCAAAGCCCGCGGGCGGCATTATGGCGGTGCGCTTTGTCACCGGCCTCTCGCGCATCGACAACCAGATCATGATGCTGATTGCAATTTCGGCGGCGGTGGTGCTGGTAATTTTGCTGTTCACCATTTTTTCCGGCACTTATTTTATCCGCTCTATCGTGCTGCCGGTCAACAAGGTAGAGCAGGCCGCCACTAAAATTGCAAGCGGCGATTTTGGCGCCCGCATCGACAACGTGTACGACGACGAGCTGGGCCGCCTGTGCGACACCATCAACCACATGGCGGAGGAGCTGTCGAAAACCGACCAGCTAAAAAACGAATTTATCTCCTCGGTCTCGCACGAGCTGCGCACCCCGCTTACCTCTATTAAGGGCTGGGTGGAAACGCTGGCGCGGGTGGACGACCCGACGAGCGAAAATTACAAAAAAGGCGTGCGGGTGATTTTAAGCGAGACCGACCGCCTGTACCAGATGGTCGAAGAGCTGCTGGATTTTTCGCGCATGCAAAACGGCGGGCTGGTGCTGGCACCCGAACTGCTGGACCTTGGCGCGGAGGTGGACGACGCGCTGCTGATGGCCGGCCCGCGCGCCCAAAACGAGGGTGTGCAGCTGTGCTTTGACGAGCCGGAGCTGCCCTGCCCCGTGTGGGCGGATAAAAACCGGCTGCGCCAGGTGTTTTTAAACCTGCTGGACAACGCGCTGAAATATTCGCCCGGCGGCTGCACCATTGCATTAAAGCTGGCCGTGCAGGGCGAACAGGCGGTGGTGGAGATTCAGGACGAGGGCCCCGGTATTGCGCCGGAGGACCTTGCCCACATTAAAACAAAATTTTACAAAGGGCGCGGTGCGGTGCGTGGCAGCGGCATTGGCCTTGCGGTGGTAGACGAGATCGTGGCGGCCCACGGCGGCCGCTTTGACATTGAAAGCAATTACGGCCACGGCACACTGGTGCGGGTAAGCCTGCCGCTAAAAAAGGCCGCCCCCCGCCCGTTGCCGCCCGCCGGTGAAAACGGCCCTGAAAGGAAGAACGCATGAGCAAACGCAACCCAAAAGAACTGTTTAAAACCTCAATCGGCGGGCAGGCCCTGATTGAAGGCGTCATGATGCGCGGCCCCAGCCAGATGGCGGTGGCAGTGCGCGACCCTGCCGGCAAGATACAAATTGAAACGACCAGTGTAAAGCCAAACCCGGTGGCAAAAGTACCGCTGCTGCGCGGGGTGTTTGCTTTTATCGATTCGCTGCTCATCGGCTACCGCGCGCTGATGCGCTCGGCGGAGATCAGCATGACCGAGGAAGAAAAAGAGCAGGAAAAAAGCAAATTTGACCTGTTTTTAGAGCGGCACCTTGGCGAAAAAGCCACCAGTGCCATGATGACGGTAAGCGCGCTGCTGGGCGGGTTGCTTGCCATTGTGCTGTTTATGATTCTGCCCACCTTTCTCACCGGCCTGCTGAATGGCGTGGTACAGCTTGGCTGGGCAAAGGCAATTGTAGAGGGTGTCATTAAGCTGGGTCTGTTTGTGCTGTACCTGTTTTTGATCTCGCGCATGCAGGAGATTCACCGCTTGTTCCGCTACCATGGGGCCGAGCATAAAACAATTACCACCTATGAGGCGGGCGAAGAGCTGACGGTGGACAACGTGCGCAAAAACACCCGGTTTCACCCCCGCTGCGGCACCAGCTTTTTGCTGCTGGTGCTGGTCATCAGCATTTTGGTGTTCAGCTTTGTGCCGTGGCATTCTACCCTTGGCCGTGTGGGGCTAAAATTGCTGCTGTTGCCGCTGGTGATGGGCTTAAGCTATGAGGCCATTAAATTTGCCGGCCGGCACGACAACCTTGCCGCGCGCGTGATTTCGGCGCCGGGCCTGTGGCTGCAGCGGCTGACCACTGCCGAGCCGGAGGACGACATGATTGAAGTGGCCATTGCCTCGGTGAAAGCGGTGCTGCCCCAGCAGGGCGAGGACGACCGTTGGTAGCCGGGCAGTTTTACCGGCAGCTGCGCGCACAGCTGCGCGAAGCCGGTATTGAGGACGATGCCTTTGAAGCAGATTTAATGCTGCGCTATGTCACCGGCAAAGGGCATTTGCAGTATGGGGCAGATGAGCAGCTGGCAGAGCCACAAATGCAGCAGCTGGCAGAGCTGTGCCGCCGCCGCGCTGCCCGCTACCCGTTGCAATACCTGTTGGGCAGCTGGCCGTTTTACGGGCTGCAGCTTGCGGTGGGCGAAGGGGTGCTGATCCCCCGGCAGGACACCGAGACGGTGGTGGAGGCCGCCCTTGCGCTGTTAAAAGACACCCCTGCCCCCCGTGTGCTGGATTTGTGTGCCGGCACCGGGGCCATCGGCCTTGCGCTTGCGGCTAACTTGCGGGGCGCCACGGTGACGCTGGTAGAGCTTTCACCTGAGGCACTGGGGTATTGCCGCAAAAATGCAAATGGTAGGGCGCAGGTGATGGCGGCCGATGTGCTGGGCTTTGAAGCAAGTCAGCCTGCCGGCGGGTACGACTGCATTGTGTCTAACCCGCCGTATGTCACACAGCAGGAGTATGAAGCCCTTGCGCCAGAGCTTGCGTTTGAGCCAAAGCAGGCGCTGGTAGCCCCGCATGAGGGGTTGCTTTTTTACGAGTACATCACCGCCCATTACCGCCCGCTGCTGGCAGCGGGCGGCTGGCTGGTGTTTGAAATTGGTGCCAGCCAGCGCGCGGCGGTGCAGGCCCTGCTGCACCAAAACGGCTATACCGCAGTGGGGGCCGCCGCCGACCTTGCGGGGCTGGACCGCTGTGTATGGGGGCAGGTGCCCGGCTGATGCCGGCGGCACATCTCATTTTTGGGCAGCACAATGCGAGGAAGCCCGCTTCTTTTTGCATTATACTGGGTTCAGAAAGGAGAGGACGCAGGTGGAATGGTTACGCATGATGAACGCCGCACTGGCGTATATTGAACAAAATCTCGCCGGGGAGATCCGCACCGAGGACATTGCCCACATCACCGGGTGCTCGGCCTACCAGTTTCAAAAAATCTTCACACTGCTGGCCGGGGGCTTGTCGCTGTCGGAGTATATCCGCAACCGGCGGCTTGCCTGTGCCGCGGACGAGTTGCAAAACGGCAGCCTGTCGGTGCTTGAAATTGGGCTGAAATACGGCTACGATTCGCCCACGGCTTTCAACCGCGCGTTTCAGCGGCTGCACGGCTGCCCGCCCAGTGCGGTGCGCAGCAAAGCGGCCCTACGCAAAGCCTACCCGCCCATCTCCTTTCACATCACAGTAAAAGGAGCGATTGAGATGGAGTACAAAATCCGCAAGCAAAAGGCATTTCGCGCATTGGGCGCAAGGCTGGCCACCACGGTGGAGGACGGCAAAAACCTGCGGGAGATCCCCGCATTCTGGAACGAAGTACACCGCGACGGGCGTGTTGCGCGGCTACTTGCGCTTTGCGAGGGAAAACAACCGGACCCCACACTGCCCGCGCCGCTGATTGGTATTTGTGTCAGCCACGGCGCGACCGACAGCAGCTTTGATTATTACATTGCAATCCCGAGCGACAGCCCGGTGCAGCCGGGCCTCGAGGAGGTTTTGCTGCCCGAGGCGACGTATGCGGTGTTCAGCTGTGTGGGCGCGCTGCCCGCGGCCATGCAGACGCTGACGACCCACGTGTACAGCGAGTGGCTGCCCAGCAGCGGGTACCGGCTGGGCGGCGGGCCGGACATTGAAGTGAACCCCGAGGGAGACCCTTCGTCGCCCAGCTACCAAAGCGAGCTTTGGGTGCCGGTGGAAGAAGAGGCGTAACAGGGTAAACGGCGGCAGCGCAGGGTGTGCGGCAGTTTTGCGCACCCCGCGCCGCCGCTTCGTACTGCATCTGCCGGTACCGGGAGCCCTTGACTTTTGAAAAAGGGCGTGTTACACTATACAGGTCAGTAAAGAAGCTGCGCGCTGCGCACTCACCTTGGTACCCTTAGGGTGTCGGGTCAATAGAGCAAAACAAGGGCTGTTTACAGCCCGTGTTGGTTTGTCTGTTGAACAGAGTGGGGCTGCGTGTCCCGCTCTTTTTATTTACAATGATTTAACTGGAGGTGTTTTACAATTAGCGGTAAGAAAGAGCTTGAGTTGAACGAGCAGATTCGTGACAGAGAGATTCGTCTGATCGGCGCAGAGGGTGAACAGTTGGGGATTATGTCCTCACGCGATGCGATGAACCTTGCGGCGGAAAAAAATCTCGACCTTGTCAAAATCGCGCCAACAGCTGCCCCACCGGTTTGCCGTATCATGGATTATGGCAAATACCGTTTTGAGCAGCAGAAAAAAGAAAAAGAAGCAAAGAAAAACCAGCGCGTTGTCGACATCAAAGAGATTCGTCTGTCTCTCAACATCGATACCAACGACTTCAACACCAAAGCGGGCCATGCCAAGCGCTTTTTGCAAGATGGCGACAAGGTCAAGGCCTCCATTCGCTTCCGTGGGCGCGAGATGGCGCACACCAGCCTCGGTCTTGGGGTAATGCAGCGGTTTGCCGAACTGCTGGGAGAGTTTGCCGCGATTGAAAAACAGCCGAAGCTCGAAGGGCGCAGCATGCAAATGTACCTTGTGCCCTTGAAGGACAAGGTCCAGAACAAGGAGGAAAAGTAAAATGCCCAAGATCAAAACTCACAGCGGTGCGAAAAAGCGTTTCGCCCTCACCAAGAATGGCAAAGTCAAGCGCGGTAAGGCGTTTCGCAGCCATATTCTGACCAAAAAAACCACGAAGCGCATGCGTGGCCTGCGCAAGATTGGCTATGTTGACGAGACCAACGAGGCCAATGTTAAGAAGATGCTGCCCTACGCGTAAGGCGTAGCGCACCCCTTTTCGGGCGGCCCGGCCGCCCGCTGAAAACCGTGAAATAAAGGAGAAATAGATTATGGCTCGTATCAAGGGCGCGATGATGACCCGCAAGAGAAGAAAGAAAACGCTGAAGCTCGCCAAGGGCTACTGGGGCAGCAAATCCAAACACTTTAAAATGGCCAAACAACAGGTCATGAAAAGCGGCAACTATGCATTTGCAGGCCGCAAGGCGAAAAAGCGCGATTTCCGTCGCCTGTGGATCGCCCGCATCAACGCAGCTTGCCGCGCACAGGGCATGAATTATTCCAGCTTTATGAATGGCCTGAAAAAGACCGGCATCGACCTCAACCGCAAAATGCTTTCCGAGATGGCGATCAACGACCCCGCGTCTTTCGCGAAGCTGGTGGAAACTGCAAAGGCTGCAAAATAATTTGCAAACAACGCCCGCGCGCAGGGACTGCGTACGGGCGTGTGTTTATATTTGCATCTAAAAGTCACAGATGTTGTTGTGTAAAGGCGGGTGAGCGCTGTGGAAAACCGCATTACCAGCCGTGATAACGAACGGGTCAAATACACCGCAAAGCTGCTTGCAAAGCCGGCGTTCTGCCGGCAGCAGGGCCGGTTTGTGGCCGAGGGCGAAAAGCTTTGCCTCGACGCTGCGGCGGCGGGCCTGCCGTGTGAGACAATCTACCTCACCGATGCTGCCGCCGCCCACTGGCCAAAGCTCGCCACACTTGCCGGTGAAACGGTGTTGATCCACCAGACGGTTGCCGAAAAGCTCTCGGGCATGAAAAGCCCGCAGGGCGTTTTTGGCGTGTTTGGCTTACCCTCGTTCGATGAAACGGCAATCGACCCAAACGGGCATTACCTTGCGCTCGAAGAGGTGCAGGACCCTGCCAATGTGGGCGCGGTGCTGCGCAGCGCGGCGGCGTTTGGGTTTTCCGGCGTATTGCTGACGCCCGGCTGTGCCGACCCGCTTGGGCAAAAAGCAATGCGCGCCTCGATGGGGGCTGCGTTTCGGCTGCCGGCCATAAGGGTAGAGAATTTGCCCGCCCAGCTTTCGCGCCTTGGCAAAGCCGGTATGGCCACCGTTGCCGCGGCACTGTACGGTGCCGGCGATTTAATGGCTTACCGGTACGACGGCGGCGGGCTGGTGCTGGCGGTCGGCAACGAGGGCAATGGCCTTTCGCAGCCGGTCATCGACGCCTGCGGGGCCGTGCTGCGCATCCCCATGCAGTCAATGGAATCGCTGAATGCCGCCGTGGCGGCTTCGGTGCTGATGTGGGAGCTTTGGGGGCGGCGCAATGGATGAGCGGCTGTACTGGCTTTGGCTTGCAAAAGGGCTGGGCTTTGCCAGCCGCCACTTAAACCCGCTGCTGGAGCAAACGGGCGGCGCCGAAGGT
Organism: Bacillota bacterium; assembly: GCA_023460035.1. GTDB lineage: Bacteria > Bacillota > Clostridia > Oscillospirales > Ruminococcaceae > Pygmaiobacter. The sequence goes on along the minus strand of JAEWRN010000044.1, from coordinate 96,712 downwards.
GCTTACCGCATGCGCGAGCGGCTTTTGGCACAGGGCCTTGTCGCCCCCGCCCAGCAAAAGCAGCTTTTGGCCAGCGAGCCCCGGCAGTTTGCCCCGCAGCTTGAAGCCCATTTACAGGCAGGGTATACTGTACTGTGTTACGATGCACCGCAGTACCCCGCACTGCTGCGCGAAATTTTTGACCCGCCTGCGGTGTTGTATGCCGAAGGGCAGGTGCAGTGGCTCAATGCCGCGCTGCCGCTGGCAATGGTGGGCACCCGCAGGCCGTCTGCCTACGGGGTAGAGGCCGCCCGCACGCTGGGCAAGGGGCTGGCCGGTGCCGGGGTGGTGCTGGTGTCCGGCCTTGCCGACGGGCTGGACAGTGAGGCCCACAAGGCGGCCCTTGCCGCCGGTACCCCAACGGTTGCGGTGCTGGGTACGGCAATCGACCGCTGTTACCCCGCGCGCAACGCCACCCTGCGCGGGCTGATTGCAAAAAACGGCGTCATCTTAAGCGAATACCCCATTGGCACCACCGGTTCGCCGAATTATTTTTTGCTGCGCAATCGTATTATTGCAGGGCTGGCGCGCGGGGTCATTGTCACCGAAGCGCGCCGCCGCAGCGGCACCATGAGCACGGTGCGGTTTGCGCTGGAGGGTGGCCGCGACGTATTTGCGGTGCCCGGCAGTATTTTCAGCCCGCTGAGCGAGGGCACCAACTGGCTGCTTTCGCAGGGGGCAAAGGCGGTGCAGACCGCCGGGGATGTGTTGTGTGATTATGGCGTACAGCCGCCGGCCGAAACAGTTGCAGCCGGTGCCGGGGCCCCGCCGCCTCTTAGTGCGGGTGCCGCCGCGGTATACGCCTGCCTCACCGCACAGCCGCAGCCCCTTGCCGCGCTGTGCGCGGCATGCGGCCTTTTGCCCGGTGCCGCTATGGCGGCATTGACAGAACTGGAGCTTGCCGGCCTTTCCTGCCAACTGGCGGGGCGGCTGTTTGTCAAAAACGGCTAAAGGCAGTGGTATAATATGCGCACACGGCGCAAATCTTGAATGGTAACGAGGTGCAGTATGTCAAAACTGGTTATTGTGGAATCGCCGGCAAAGGCGAAAACCATCCGCAAATATCTGGGCGACGGGTACGAGGTTATGGCTTCTATGGGCCATATCCGCGACCTGCCGGCCAGCCAGCTGGGCATTGATGTAGAGCGGGAGTACAACCCCCAGTATATCAATATCAAAGGCAAAGAAAAATTAATCAAAGAGTTGAAAAGCGCCGCAAAGCAGAGCGAAGGTATTCTGCTTGCAACTGACCCGGACCGCGAGGGCGAAGCCATCAGCTGGCACCTGGCGCATCTGCTGGGGCTGGATGTTGAAAATACCGACCGCGTCACCTTTGGCGAGATCACGAAAAAAGGCGTGACAGAGGGCATGGCCCACCCGCGCACGATCGATTTAGACCTTGTCAACGCACAGCAGGCCCGCCGGGTGCTTGACCGCCTTGTAGGCTATAAGCTGTCGCCGTTTTTGTGGCGCAAGGTGCGGCGCGGCCTTTCTGCCGGGCGGGTGCAGTCGGTTGCGGTGCGGCTGATTGTCGACCGCCAAAAAGAAATCGATGCCTTTGTGCCCGAAGAATACTGGAACATCGACGCACAGCTGGCGGCCCCGGGCAGCAGCAAAAAGTTTGCGGCGCGCCTTTCCTCCACCGCGGCGGGCGAAAAGCTGGCCGTGACGGATCAAGAGCAAGCCGACCGCATTGTGGCAAATCTCGACGGCAAGTCGTACACCGTCACCAAAATTACAAGCGGCAAGCGCAAAAAGGTACCCGCGCCCCCGTTTATCACCTCCACCCTGCAACAGGAGGCCAGCCGTCGCCTGGGCTTTACCGCCACCCGTACCATGCGGGCCGCGCAGACGCTGTATGAAGGCGTGGACATCGCCGGGGTGGGCACCGTTGGTTTGATCACCTATATGCGTACCGACAGCCTGCGCCTGTCCGACGAGGCCGTTGCGGGCGCCAAGGCGTTCATCAGCGAAAAATGGGGCGAAAAGTACATCAATAAAACAAAGCGCACCTATAAAAGCAAAAGTGCCACCGCCGCGCAGGACGCGCACGAGGCCATCCGCCCGTCGAACCCCGCGCTGACCCCGGACGAAGTGGAAAAAAGCATCAGCGGCGACATTGCAAAGCTGTACCGCCTGATCTGGAGCCGCTTTACCGCCAGCCAGATGGCCGACGCGCTGCACGACACAATGAATGTCGAGGTCACTGCGGGCGATTACCTGTTTAAGGCCAGTGGCTACACGGTGGCATTTGACGGCTTTACCGTGCTGTACGAAGAAGCGACCGACGAAAAAGAGAAAAAAGAGACGGCGCTGCCCCCGTTAAAAGAGGGCGACGTGCTGAAACTGAAAGAGCTGACCGCCGAGCAGAAATTCACCCAGCCGCCGGCGCTGTACACCGAAGCGACGCTCATCAAAGCACTGGAGGAAAACGGCATTGGCCGCCCGTCCACCTACGCGCCCATTATCACGACCATCATTGACCGCGGCTATGTGGAGCGCGAAGCCAAAAAGCTGAAGCCCACGCTGCTGGGCCTCACGGTGAACGAGCTGATGATGCGCGAGTTTTCGAACATTGTGGACGTGAAATTTTCCGCCCAGATGGAAAAGAACCTCGACCGCGTCGAGGCCGGCAAAGCCAACTGGGTCAAAACGGTGGACGACTTTTACAAAGAGTTCGACCGCACGCTGAAAAAGGCCGAAGAGGATTTAGAGGGCCAGAAGATCAAGGTGCCGGACGAAGAGACCGACGAGATTTGCGAGCTGTGCGGCCGCAAAATGGTCATTAAGACCGGCCGCTACGGCAAGTTTCTCGCCTGCCCTGGCTTCCCTGAGTGCAAAAACACCCGCCGCCTGGTGCAGGCGGCACCCGGCGAGTGCCCGCTGTGCGGCAGCCGCATTTTGGTGCGCCGCTCGAAAAAGGGCCGGGTGTACTATGGCTGCGAAAAGAACCCCACCTGCGGGTTTATGAGCTGGGACGAGCCGACCGACGAAAAGTGCCCCACCTGCGGCAAAACACTGTTTAAGCACGGCGGCAAAAGCGGCGAGCTGGTTTGCCTTGCCCCTGATTGCGGCTACCGGCGGCCGCTCAACCCATGAGCGGGCCCGCGCGTGTTGCAGTGGTAGGCGCGGGGCTGGCAGGGTGCGAAGCGGCATTGCTGCTTGCAGACGCCGGCGTTGCGGTGACACTGTATGAACAAAAACCGGCACATTTTTCGCCTGCGCACAAAAAGCCCGGCTTTGCCGAGCTGGTGTGCTCGAACTCGCTGAAAGCCGACCGGCTGGATTCTGCCAGCGGGCTGCTGAAAGCCGAAATGAAGCTGCTGGGCAGCCATTTGTTGGATGCCGCCGAAACGGCGCGGGTGGCGGCGGGCGGTGCGCTGGCGGTCGACCGCGACGTATTCAGCGACACCGTGACGGCGTTGATCGAAGCGCACCCCGGCATCACCGTCTGCCGCGAAGAGGTCACCGGCCTTACCGCGGGCGGTGAAGAAATGGTGCTGATTGCCACCGGCCCGCTGACCGAAGGGGCGCTGGCAGAGGCAATTCGCACGGCGACGGGGCAGGACAGCCTGTCGTTTTTTGACGCGGCGGCGCCCATTGTCACCGCGCAGAGCATTGACTACACCAAGGTGTTTGCGGCCTCCCGCTATGGGCGGGGCGGCAGCGACTACTTAAACTGCCCGTTTGACAAGCCGGGGTACGAGGCGTTTTACGCCGAGCTGCTGGGTGCCCAGCGCGCCGAGCTGCACGATGCGGACAAAGCGAATGTGTACGAGGGCTGTATGCCGGTAGAGGTGATGGCCCGCCGCGGGGCCGACACGCTGCGGTACGGGCCGCTGCGCCCGGTGGGGCTGACAAACCCGGCAACCGGCCACCGCCCGTGGGCCAATGTGCAACTGCGCAGCGAGGACAAAGACAACAGCCGTTACAATTTGGTTGGGTTTCAGACCAACCTTAAATTCGGCGAGCAAAAGCGCGTGTTTTCGATGATACCCGGGCTGGAGCACGCAGAGTTTGTGCGGTATGGCGTGATGCATCGCAACAGCTTTTTAAACAGCCCGGCAGTATTGCGGGCAGACCTTTCGCTGCAAAGCGACCCGCATGTGTTTTTTGCCGGGCAGCTGACCGGCGTAGAGGGCTATATGGAAAGTGCGGCCTGCGGGCTGCTGGCGGCGCACCAGATTTTGCGGCGCCTTGCGGGCAAAGCACCGCTGGTGCTGCCGCAGCAGACGATGTGCGGCGCACTGGCCCACCATTTGGCCGCCCCCAACGCCGATTTTCAGCCCATGGGCAGCAACATGGGGCTGCTGCCCCCGCTGGAACAGCCGGTGCGGGACAAACGCCTGCGGTATGAGCAGCTGGCCCTGCGCGCGGTAGAAGCCTTGCGGCAGGCACTGCAACAGCAGGCCGCACAAACAATGTAAAATAAGCGGTATTTAACAATAAAACACACACAACACAAAACGGGTGCAATGCCGCTGCCCGGCGGGCGCGGCGAAACCACCGGCGGTAAGGAGGGCAAAACGATGAAAATCATTCTGGACGCAATGGGGGGCGACAACGCCCCGAAAGAAATTCTTTTGGGTGCGCAGCAGGCGGTGCGCGAGCTGGGGGTCGAAATTGCGGCGGTGGGCGACAGCGTTAAAATTGACGCCTGCGTCAAAGAGAACAGCATCGACATGACCGGCATCACCGTGGTACAGGCGGGCGAAGTGATTGAGATGGAAGACGACCCCACCAAGGCGATTCGCCATAAAAAGGATTCTTCGATGGTCGTGGCACTGCGCATGCTGGCAAACGGCGAGGGTGACGCGCTGGTCAGCGCGGGTTCTACCGGTGCCCTGCTTACCGGCGCTACGCTGATTGTCAAACGGCTGAACGGCGTTAAGCGCGCGGCCATTGGCACTGTCATCCCCGGCAAAGAAAAAGCATGGCTGCTGCTGGACAGCGGCGCTAATGTGGAATGCCCTGCCGACATGCTGAACTGCTTTGCCACCATGGGCAGCGTTTATATGGAAAAGACGATGGGCCGCAAAGCCCCCAGCGTCGCGCTGGTCAACAACGGGGCCGAGGAGAGCAAGGGCACTGAAATTTATGTGGCCGCCCACCAGCTGATGAAGCAAAACCCCGCCATTCAGTTTGCGGGCAATATTGAGCCGCGGGACATCCCGCGCGGCGAAGTGGATGTCGTGGTCTGCGACGGGTTTACCGGCAATGTTATTTTAAAGCTGACCGAGGGCTGGGCAAAATTCTTTTCAGGCGAGCTAAAGGCGCTGTTTAAAAAGAATGTCGGCACCATGCTGGCCGCGCTGCTGGTCAAGGGCGGCATTGCAAGCTTTAAGGCAAAGCTGGACGCTGACGAATACGGCGGCGCCCCGCTGCTTGGGGTAAACGGCGTCGTCATTAAGGCCCACGGGTCATCCAACGCAAAGGCAATCAAAAACGCGGTGCGGCAGGCAAAGGCCTGCTGCGAGAACGGCATGGTGGAGGCCATCCGCGAGAATATACAGAGGTAACGAATGGAAAATCTGCAAGGGCTTGAGCAGGCGCTTGGGCACCAGTTTAAAACGACCGCTTTGCTGGTGGCGGCTGTCACACATTCCAGCTATGCCAACGAACAGCGGCGTGAGGTGGAATACAACGAACGGCTTGAATTTTTGGGGGACTCGGTGCTTTCCATCGTGGTCAGCGAGTACCTGTTTACCTCCCGTCGGCATCTGCCGGAGGGCGAACTGACCCGTATTCGCGCGGCGCTGGTGTGCGAGACCAGCTGTTGGGAGTTTGCAAAAAAAATCGAGCTTGGCAATTATTTGCGCCTTGGCCGCGGCGAAGAGCTGAGCGGCGGGCGCACCCGGCCCTCTATTTTGGCCGACGCGTTTGAAGCGGTGCTGGCGGCACTTTATTTAGACGCCGGCATGGAATGCGTGCGCCAGTTTTTATTGCCGCTGGTGCGCGACGAGCAGGCGGTGCCGGAGGATTACAAGACCCGCCTGCAAGAGATTATTCAGCAAAACCCCGAAGAGCGCCTGCGCTATGTGGTGGCGCAGGAGAGCGGCCCCGACCACAATAAAAGCTTTGTGGTAGAGGTGATGCTAAACTCTAACGTGCTGGGGCGCGGCTGTGGCCACAGCAAAAAAATGGCCGAGCAGCAGGCGGCCAAAGAGGCGCTGCGCCTGTTTGGCGAAAGCAATGCCGCAGAGCAGTTGAACCTAGAATGAAGCGGCACCGCACGCTGGCATTTTTTGTGCCAAACGAGGGTTGCCCCCACCGGTGCAGCTTTTGTGACCAGTGCGAAATTTCGGGCACCCAGCACCCGCCCACCCCGCAACAGGTGGCACAGCAGTGCGACGCACTGCTGCCGCCGCCGGGCGCCTCAGAAATGGAAATTGCCTTTTTTGGCGGCAGCTTTACCGCGCTGGCGCCGGCTTACCGGGCGGCATTGCTGGCCGCTGCGGCCCCGTTTGTGCGTGCACAGCGCGCGGCGGGTATTCGCGTTTCTACCCGGCCGGACGCCATTACCCCCGCCATTTTGCAAGAGCTGAAAGCGGCGGGCGTGTGCGCGGTAGAGCTTGGCGCGCAAAGCATGCAGGACGATGTGCTAAAGCTAAACCTGCGCGGGCACACGGCAGCCGCGGTGCACACTGCGGCCGTTGCCGTTCAAAAGGCCGGGTTTTCGCTTGGGCTGCAAATGATGGTGGGCCTGCCGGGCGAGCAGGATGCCGCCGCGGCGGCACTGGCAAACGCCGAACAGCTTTGTGCCCTTGGGCCCGACACGCTGCGCATTTACCCGGTGCTGGTGCTGCGTGATACGCTGCTTGCCCGCTGGGCGGCGCAGGGGCAGTATACGCCGCTGACGCTTGAGCAGGCGGTAGAAGCCACGGCGCCGGTCATCGACCTTGCCGAGCGGCAGGGCATCCGGGTCATCCGGGTGGGCTTGCAGGACGATGCAAGCCTGCGTGCTGCGCTGGTGGCGGGGCCTTACCACCCGGCGTTTCGCCAGCTGTGCGAAGCAAGGCTGTACCGGCAGGCCATTGCGGCAGCGTTGCAAGGCAGTGCCCCCGGCCCGGTAACGGTGGCGGTGGCGCCGGGGCAGCGCAGCGCGGCGGCCGGGCAAAAAAACACAAACCTTGCGTGGTTTGCGGCAAAGGGGTATTCGCTGGCGGTCTGCGAAATGCCGGGGCTTACCGGGCGGCAGGCCGTGTTGCAGGCGGGTACTTAACGGCTGCCGGGTGCGGTTTTGTTTGCACCGGCAGGCCAAAACCGATACAATAGGTACAAAGAGCAAGAAAGCATGGCAAATCACCCGGAAAGCGAAGTGAAAGCGTGTTTTTAAAGGCACTCGAAATTCAGGGCTTCAAGTCCTTCCCTGACCGGACCAAAATTACATTTGAAGGTGGCATCACCGCCGTAGTGGGCCCCAACGGCAGCGGCAAAAGCAATATTTCCGACGCCATTCGGTGGGTGCTTGGCGAAACATCGTCCAAGCAGCTGCGCGGCGCCGGCAAAATGGAGGACGTCATTTTTGGCGGCACCCAGCTGCGCAGTGCCATGGGGTTTGCCGCGGTGTCGCTGTATATCGACAACAGCGCCCACCGGCTGGAAATTGAAAAAGACGAAGTGGTGGTGACCCGCAAATACTACCGCAGCGGCGAGAGCGAATACGGCATCAACGGCCAAAATGTGCGCCTGAAAGACGTGTACGAGCTATTTTTGGATACCGGTATCGGCCGTGACGGCTATTCCATCATCGGGCAGGGACGCATTGCCGAAATTGTCGGCGCAAAGTCCGGTGAGCGGCGCGAAATATTTGAAGAGGCTTCGGGCATTGCGCGGTACCGCTACCGCAAAAAAGAGGCCGAGCGCCGGCTGGAAGCCGCCGAAGAAAACCTGGTGCGGCTGCGGGATATTTTGGACGAGCTGACCGCCCGGGTGGGCCCGCTGGAAAAAGAGAGTGCCAAGGCAAAGAAATTTTTAGAGTTTTCCGAGCAGAAAAAAGCGCTGGAAGTGACGCTGTGGGCCGACACCCTGCGCAAGGCGCGGGACAGTGTGCGCCAGGCACAGCGCAACCGCGAAGCCGCACAGGCGGATTATGACCGCGCCAACGCACAGCTGGAGGCGGTGGACCGCGAGACCGAGGGCATCCGGGGTGAAATTGAACAGCTGATCATGGAAATCGAGCGCCGCAACGCGTCGATTCGCGCAATCACCGAAGAGATTTCAGGCTCGGACGCCGCAATCGCCGTGCTGAACAACGACATTGCGCACAGCCGTGCGTCAATTGAGCAGTTGCAGGCAGAAATTGCGGCAGCGGGTGAGGGCGATGCCGCGGCAGAGGCCGAAATTCGCACGCACGAAGAGGCCATTGCGGCGGCAAACGGGCAGATTGCGGCGCACGATGCCCGCATTACCGAGCTGCAAACCCTGCTCGAGCAGCTTTCGGCCAAGGCACAGCAAAGCGGCGCGCGGCGCGGCACCTTAACCGAGCGCCTTGCGCTGCTGACCGGCCGCGTCACCGATTTAAAGGTGACCGCCGCCGGGGCGGACAGTGCCGCCGAAAGTGCGGCGGCCCGCTTTGCTTCGCTGCAAACCGAGCGCCAGCAGGCGGAACAGCAGGCAGAACGGCTGCAAAAAGAACAAACCGAAAACGAAAGCTATGTCGCACAGTGCATTGCCGAAGTGACAAAGCTGAACAATATCAAAGAGGGCCTTTCGCTGAAAATGGCGGCCCGCACCAAGGCACTGGACGCCGCGACCGAAGAAGCGCGCCGCGCCCAAAGCCAGTGCGAGGCGGCGGCCGAGCGGCTGCGCATTTTGCAGGACCTTGAAAAAAGCATGGACGGCTACAGCCAAAGTGTGCGCTATGTGGTCAAGGCGGCAGAAAACCACCGGCTACGCGGCATTTTGGGGCCTGTGTCGTCCATCCTCACCGTAAAGGCGGGGTACGAGCTTGCCATTGAAACCGCGCTGGGCTTTGCCGCGCAAAATATCGTGGTGCAGGATGAAACCGCGGCAAAGGCCGCCATTGAACTGCTGAAACGCGAGCGCGCGGGCCGTGCGACCTTTTTGCCGCTGGATACGGTACGCCCCTCGCAGTTTGAAAAAGGCCAGCTGCCCGCGGGTGCGGTGCTGGCAAGCGATTTGGTTTCGGCCGAGCCCCGTTATGACGTGGTCGTCTCCAACCTGCTTGGCCGCATTTTAGTGGTCGAAACTATCGACGAGGCGTCGCAGGCCGCCCGGGCCCTCGGGTACCGCTACCGTGTTGTCACGGTGGACGGGCAGGTCGTCAACGCAGGCGGTTCGTTTACCGGCGGCTCTGCCGCGCGCTCGGCAGGGCTGTTCACCCGCCGCACTGAAATTGAAGAGCTGGGCCGCAAAATTGCGGTGCTGACCAAAGAGCGGCAGGCAAAGCTGCAGGCGATGGACGCCGCAAAGGCTGAGGTGGTGCGCCTTACCGCAGAGGTGACGGCCACCGAGAGCGAAGCGGTTACCGCCGGGGGCGACGCCATTCGCGCCGAGGCGGAGCAAAACCGCATCCGTGCGGCGCTGGCACAGCAAACCGACGCGCTGCAACAGCTGCAGCAGGAAGAAGCCCGCTTGCAGGCGGCCATTGACACCGCGCATGAAACGGCGGCGCAAAGCCGCGCGCAAAGCGAGCAGCTTGCGGCCGAAAGCACCGCGCTGGAAGGCGAGCTTTCTGCCCTGGCAGACGGCGACGATGATTTCCTTGCCACCCGCTCGCGCATGTCGGACGAAATGTCCGAATGCAAGCTGGCCCGTTTGGGGCTGGAAAAAGACGTGCAAAGCGCCACGGCAGCCATCGGCTTGTTGCGGGGCCGCAGCGGCGAAGCTGCAAAACGCGTTGCCGCACTGCGTGAATCAATCGCGCAGCTTGTCGAAGCCATCACCGCAAACGAGCAGAAGATACAAGGGGTCGAACAAAGCCGCACCGATGCCGCCGGTCGCATTGCCGCAGAGGAAGCGGCAATTCAGCACGCGACCGACCTGCGGCTTGAAAAAGAGGGGTCCATCACCCGGCAAAGCGCGCGGGTGCGCGAATTGTCCGACCAGCGTGAAGAGCTCTCGCGTGAGATTACGCGCCTCGACGAGCGCCGCGTTGCGCTGGAGACCGAATACGATGCCACCACGGCGAAGCTGTGGGAGGAATACGAGCTGACCCTCTCTGACGCGGCCGAGCTATGCGTGCCGTTTGAATCGGTGACCGACCTGCGCCGCCAGGTGGGCGAAGTGCGCAATAAAATCCGCGCGCTGGGCAATGTCAATGTCGGCGCAATCGAAGAATATGCCGAGGTGCGCGAGAGGTACGAGTTCTTGCGCGCGCAGGTGGCCGATGTCGAAAAGAGCAAGGCCGAGCTGAACGGCATGATTAGCGAGCTTTCGGGCGAAATGGAAACGCTGTTCACCAAAAGCTTCGAGCAAATCAACGCGCATTTTGCCCGCATTTTTGCCGAGCTGTTCGGCGGCGGCAGCGCGCGGCTGTCGCTGACCGACGAGAGCAATGTGCTGGAAAGCGGCATTGACATCACCGTGTCGCCGCCGGGCAAAATCATCAAAAACCTCACGTCTCTTTCCGGCGGCGAGCAGGCGCTGGTCGCAATCGCCATTTACTTTGCCATCTTGGCCGTCAACCCCGCGCCGTTTTGTATTTTGGATGAGATCGAGGCGGCGCTGGACGATGTCAACGTGGTGCGGTATGCAAGCTACCTGCGCCGCATCACCAGCCACACACAATTTATTGTCATTACCCACCGCCGCGGCACAATGGAAGAAGCCGATGTTTTGTATGGCGTGACCATGCAGGAGGACGGCGTTTCCAAACTGCTGCGGCTGGATGTGAACGAGGTCGATATTAAATTGATTTCGTAACCGCACAAAACAAAACCAACGGCATTTTACCCGACAGGAGGCAGCAATTTGGGCTTTTTTGAAAAATTGGGGCAGGGGCTTGCCCGTACCCGCGACGCCATTTTTGGCACGATGGGGGACGAGCTGGCGCAGGCCGAGCGCATTACCGACGACACCTACGACGAGCTGGTAGAACAACTGGTACTGGCCGACACCGGGCTGGACGTTGCCGAAGACCTTGTGGCAAAGCTGAAAGAGCGCGTGAAAACCGAGCACCTGAAAACCGGCGGCGAAGCGCTGGCAGCCCTGAAAGCCATTTTAGTGGATACCCTTTCTGCCGAAGGCCCCTTTGAGCCGCAGGGCAAACCGGCGGTCATTTTGGTGATTGGGGTGAACGGCGTGGGCAAAACCACGTCGATTGGCAAGCTGGCAAACCTGTACCGCGCACAGGGCAAAAAAGTGCTACTGGCGGCGGGGGATACCTTCCGTGCCGCGGCGGCAGAACAGCTTGGCGTTTGGGCCGAGCGCGCGGGGGTGCCGCTGGTGCGGCACGAAGAGGGTTCCGACCCCGCGGCGGTCATTTTTGACGCCGTATCGTCGGCCATTGCCCGCGAGTACGACCTTGTCATCTGCGACACGGCGGGCCGGCTGCACAATAAAAAAAGCCTGATGGACGAGCTGTCTAAAATATCGCGCGTCGCGGTAAAGGCCGGGGCGCAGGGCGATGTCGAGACCCTGTTGGTGTTGGACGGTACCACCGGGCAAAACGCGGTCAACCAGGCCGCGCAGTTCATCGATGCCGCCAGTGCCACCGGCATTGTGCTGACGAAGCTCGACGGCACGGCCAAGGGCGGCGCGGTGATTTCGGTCAAAGCAAAGCTGGGCCTGCCGGTGCGGTTTGTCGGCGTGGGCGAGGGCATTGACGATTTAATGCCGTTTGACGCCGAAAGCTTTGTCAACGCGCTGTTTTTGCAGCAGGGTTAAGGGCAGCCTTGCAGAACACACACAGGGAAGGGCAATTATGATTTTTGCAGTTGCAAGCAACAACGCCGGCAAGCTGGCGGAGATACGCCGCATTTTAACGGCGCAGGGGCACGAGGTGAAAAGCCAGCGCGAGCTGGGGTACACCTTTGAAGTGGACGAGACCGGCACGACCTTTGAGGACAACGCGCTGCTGAAAGCGGCGGCGCTGTGCGAAAAAACCGGCCTGCCGACCATCGCGGACGATTCCGGCCTTTGTGTGGATGCCCTTGGCGGCGCGCCGGGCGTGTACTCGGCGCGGTACTGCGGGCACCATGGCGACGATGAAGCCAATAACGACAAGCTGCTGCTGGCACTGCAAAACGTGCCCCGCGCACAGCGCGGCGCAAAGTTTGTCAGCGCGGTTTGCCTGGCGCTGCCGGGCGGGGCCAGCCTGACCACCTTTGGCGAGTGCCCCGGCTGGGTGGGCTTTGAGCGGCGGGGTACCAATGGCTTTGGCTACGACCCCATTTTTTATGTGGGCGAAAAAAGCTATGCCCAACTGACCGACGCCGAAAAAGACGGCATTTCGCACCGCGGCAAGGCGCTGGCCCTATTTGCACAGGCCCTGCCCGGTTTTTTGGCCGACCCGCAGCAATACGGCCCGGCCCCGTGCCGGGTGCTGCTGCGCCCGGGCCGCGCGGCTGAAGTTTTGCCGCTTTGAGTATCGTTTTATCACCAGCCGGCCTGTAACGCAGCGCCGTGTGGTGGTACCAACCAACAGAAAAGATGAGGGAACACTATGCTGACAAGCAAACAACGCGCCATTTTGCGCGGGCAGGCCAACGGCCTTGAGGTCGTTTTTCAGGTCGGGAAAGAGGAGATCGGCCCGGCGCTGATTAAGACGACGGCGGACTGTCTTGCCGCGCGTGAACTGATTAAAATGAAGGTGCTGGACAACAGCCCGCTGAACGCGCGCGAAGCGGCCCAGCAGCTGGCCGAGCAGACAGGCGCCGACGTGGTGCAGGTGATTGGTTCGCGTTTTGTGCTGTATTTGCAAAAGAAAAAGGACTCGCGCTACGCGCAGTTGCTGGCAAAATAAAGGGGGCGCACCGGCCGTGGTAAGGCACAGAGTGAAAGGGGGCGCCGCCGGTTGAAAATTTTACTGTTTGGCGGCACCTTTGACCCGCCGCACATGGGGCATATGGCGCTGCTGCGCTCGGCACTGGGCGAAGTACAGCCCGACCTTGCGCTGGTGGTGCCGGCGGGGCTGCCGCCGCACAAGCGGGCGTCGGCAACAGACGGCGCGCTGCGGTTTGCAATGTGCAGCGCATTTTTAAAAATAGACCCAAGGGTGAAACGGCTGCGGTTTGAAATTGACCGCCCCGGCAAAAGCTATACCTTTGATACCGTGCACTACCTGCGGCAGCGCTGGCCGGGGTGCGAGGTGTTTTTGGCGCTGGGCAGTGACATGCTGCTGTCGTTTACCACCTGGTACGAAAGCAGCAAACTGCTGGCACAGGTGACGCTGGTGGCACAAAGCCGCAGCGAGGCCGAAACAGCCCAGATGCAGCCCGCAGTAGAACGGCTGCGCGCTGCGGGCGGCAAGGTGCTGTTTTTGCACCAGCCGGTGGTAGAGCTGTCGTCTACCGAAATCCGCGAGCTCTGTGCCAAGGGGCATGACATCACCCCCTTTGTACCACCGCCGGCGCTGCGCGTTATTCGCCGGCACCGGCTTTACACCACAGCACAGGGGGGCACAACATGATTACAATAGAGGAATGCCGCAGCCTTGCAAAGCAGCGGCTGAGCGAGCGCCGTTACCAGCACACCTTAAATGTAAGCGACCTTGCGGTGCGGCTTGCAAAGTTTTACGGGGCCGATGAAACCAAGGCCGAAATTGCGGGTTTGCTGCACGATATTTGTAAAGAGCGCCCGCGCGCCGAGTTGTTGCAGATGCTGCGCGATAATGCTATAATGACACAAAACGCCGCCGCAAAGCCGCAGGGCGTGTGGCATGCGGCGGCGGCAATGGTCTATGCGGCACAGCAGCTTGGCGTAGACGATACCGATATTTTGAATGCGATACGCTGGCACACCTCGGCGCGTGCCGGTATGTCTTTACTGGAAAAAATCATTTACCTTGCCGACATGTGCAGCGCCGAGCGGGACTACCCCGAAGCCGAAAAGCTGCGCGCGCTGCTTTGGCAGGGGCTGGATGAAGCGCTGATTGAAGCGCTGCGGGACAGCCTGCGCTGGTTGAAAGAGAAGAATTGTGTGATTGATACAGATTCCGAAAAAGCACTTTTATTTTTAGAACAACAACACCATCTGGTTTGATGGTGGATGCGGAAAGGCGATTTCATGGCAAAACAACCTAGAAACCCGTATTATCACCCGGAGGAGCAGGGCCGCCAGCAGCCGGTGCGCCGGCAGTCACCGTACCAAAACGGGCGGCAAAGTGCAAACCCCGCTGCCCAGCGTGCGGCGCTTGCGGCCCGCAAAAAAGCGGCTGCCCGCCGCCGGCGCAAAAAGCAGCTGGCTGTTTTGGGCATTGTGGTGGCCGCGTGTGCCGTGCTGGTGTTTGCGGTCTATCACATTCTCAACGGGCTGGTCACCGGCGGTGGTGCGGCGCTGCCGACCAATATTGCCACCGAGGACGCGCTGAAAGGCGATGTGGTGAATATCCTGTGCGCCGGCATTGATTACGACGAGGACCGCGATTACCCCAACGGCATGGGCTTTACCGATGTGATTTTGTATGTCAGCTTTGACATGAAGGCAAATAAAATCTCCATGCTGCAAATCCCGCGCGATACCTATATCGGCGACACCGCGTCGACCGGCGGCACCGGTAAAATCAACGCCGTCGCGCTGCACGGCGACACCAACCCGCCCATTGCGGCGCTGGCAAGTGTGGTCAACGACCAGCTAAAGCTGCCGGTGGATTATTATGTCACCATCGATATGGACGCCTTTAAAGCGGTCATCGACGCGATTGGCGGCATTGAAGTCACGGTGCCGTTTGACATCACCGACGACCACGGCAACACACTGAGCGCCGGCACCCAGCGCATTGACGGCGCCACTGCCGAGTTTATGGTGCGCCAGCGCCACAACTACTCTAACGCCGATATTGGCCGCCTTGAGATGCAGCGCTATATGTATTCGGCACTGCTTAAGACATTTAAAAGCTTTCCGCTGTCTGACATCGTCAAGGTGCTGCCCGCTTATATCCAGTACGTCAAAACCGATATCGACCTTGCCAAAATGGCCTCCCTTGCAAGCAAGGTCATCAAAGTGCCCAGCGAAAACATCAGCATGTTCAAACTGCCGGGCGAAGCCTGCACGGTGAACGCCCAAAGCGTGTTTACCCTGCACCTCAATGCGACTGCTGAGCTGCTGAACACCTATTTCAGGCCGTATGCAGACCCGGTGCCCGCCGAGGCGCTTGGGGTGATTGAGCTGCAAAACACCACGGGCGATTTAGACCTCACGGCGGGCCAGTCGATGACCAGTATCGACGACGGCACGGCCCAGTGGGGCAAAACCAATGTCGAAACACAACAACAGGGCACCTCTTCGTCGGCACCTGCGGCGTAAGGCGCCTGTGACAGCCAACATAGAAAGGCAGGAATGCAATTGACATCCCTAGAACTCGCAACCGCTATCGCAAAAGCGATGGACTCTAAAAAAGGCACCGACATCCGTGTGCTGAAGGTGGAGGACCTCACCATCCTCACCGATTATTTCGTTATCGGCACCGGCAACAGCTCCACCCAGGTCAAAGCACTGGCCGACGAGGTGGAATATCAACTTTCCGAGGCCGGCGTTTCAGTGCTGCGGCGTGAAGGCACCGAAGGCCGTAACTGGATCTTGCTGGATTACGGCGTTGTCATCGTGCATATTTTTTACCCGGACACCCGTGATTTTTACGACCTGGAGCACCTGTGGGCCGATGCGACCCCGGTGGAAATTGAATTTTAAGCACCTTACCGCCCGGCTGTGCCGGGCGTTTTAAGAGAGGAACCGGCCCTGTCCCCGTTGCCGGTGAATAGTGGGAGGAATGAGTTGTGAAGTACGATTTTAAAGCCATTGAACAGAAATGGCAAAAGCGTTGGGACGACGAGCACACCTTTGCGGCAAAGCAGGATTTTAGCCTGCCCAAGTTTTATGCGCTGGTAGAGTTTCCGTATCCGTCGGGCCAGGGGCTGCATGTCGGCCACCCTCGCAGCTATACCGCGCTGGACATTGTCGCCCGCAAAAAGCGACTGGACGGCTATAATGTGCTGTACCCAATGGGCTGGGATGCCTTTGGCCTGCCCACCGAAAACTTCGCAATGAAAAACCACATTCACCCCGAGGTCGTCACCAAAAACAACGTGGCCCGCTTTAAAGCACAGCTGAAAAGCCTTGGCCTTTCGTTTGACTGGGACCGCGAGATCAACACGACCGACCCGGAATATTACAAGTGGACACAGTGGATCTTTTTGCAGCTGTTCAAGCACGACCTCGCCTATAAAAAAGAGATGAGCGTGAACTGGTGTACCGGCTGTAAGGTGGTGCTGGCGAATGAAGAGGTCGTCAACGGCGTGTGCGAGCGCTGTGGCAGCCCGGTGGTGCACAAGGTCAAAAGCCAGTGGATGCTGCGCATCACGGCCTATGCCGACCGCCTCATCGACGACCTTGACACGGTGGATTTCATCGAGCGCGTCAAAACCCAGCAGATCAACTGGATCGGCCGCAGCCACGGTGCCGAGGTGACCTTTGGCACGAGCGAAGGCGACGAGATGGTCGTTTACACCACCCGGCCCGACACGCTGTTCGGCGTGACCTACATGGTCATTGCGCCCGAGCACGAGTTTGTGGACAAATGGGCGGGCAAGATCAAAAACATCGACGAAGTGCGCGCCTACCGTGATGCCGCCGCGCGCAAAAGCGAGTTTGAACGCACCGAGCTGGCAAAGGAAAAAACCGGTGTCAAGCTGGACGGCGTGTGGGGTATCAACCCGGTAAACGGCCAGCAGATCCCCATTTTTATTTCAGACTACGTGCTGGCCACCTATGGCACCGGCGCCATTATGGCGGTGCCGGGCCACGACCAGCGTGACTACGACTTTGCCAAAAAGTTTGACCTGCCTGTCATTGAGGTGGTCGCGGGCGGCGATGTTTCAAAAGAGGCCTTTACCGATTGTGCCACCGGCGTGCTGGTGAACAGCGGCTTTTTGACCGGTAAAACGGTGGACGAGGCAAAGGTTGCCATCACCGACTGGCTGGTGAAAGAGGGCAAGGGCGTTAAAAAGGTCAACTACAAGCTGCGCGACTGGGTGTTTAGCCGCCAGCGTTACTGGGGCGAGCCCATCCCCATGGTGTATTGCGAAAAATGCGGCTGGCAGCCCCTGCCCGAAAGCGAGCTGCCGCTGCGCCTGCCGGAGGTCGCACATTACGAGCCGACCGAAGAGGGCGAAAGCCCGCTGGCGCACCTGACCGACTGGGTGAAAACCACCTGCCCGTGCTGCGGGGGCGAAGCAAAACGCGAAACCGACACCATGCCGCAGTGGGCGGGCTCCAGCTGGTACTTTTTGCGGTACTGCGACCCGCACAACGACAACGCGATTGCCAGCCCCGAAGCGCTGAAATATTGGACGCCGGTGGACTGGTACAACGGCGGCATGGAGCACACCACCCTGCACTTGCTGTATTCGCGCTTCTGGCACAAATTCTTGTATGACATCGGCGTGGTGCCCACCGCAGAGCCCTATGCCAAGCGCACCAGCCACGGCATGATTTTGGGCGAGAACGGCGAAAAAATGTCCAAGAGCCGCGGCAACGTGGTCAACCCGGACGACATTGTGCGCACCTATGGTGCCGACACCATGCGCCTGTACGAGATGTTCATCGGCGACTTTGAAAAAGCCGCGCCGTGGTCATCGTCCAGCATCAAGGGCTGCAAGCGCTTTTTAGAGCGCACGTTTGACCTCTCGCAAAAAATACTGCCGGGCGACGGTTGCCGCCCCGTGCTGGAAAGCTCGCTGCACAAGGCCATTAAAAAAGTGGGCGAGGACATTGTACAGCTGAAAATGAACACCGCCATCGCCACGCTGATGAGCCTCATCAACGAAATTGACGCCGCGGGCGGCGTGACAAAAGACGAATTCCGTATTTTCCTGTTGCTGCTCAACCCGTTTGCGCCGCACATCACCGAAGAGCTTTGGCAGATGGCCGGCTTTGAAGGGCAGATTGCCCACGCGGCGTGGCCGGTGTACGACGAAGCCAAATGCCGCGATGCCGAGGTGGAAATTGCAGTGCAGATTTGCGGCAAGGTGCGCGGGCGTGTGGTCATTGCGGCCGACCTTGACGGTGCCGGTGCCATTGCGGCGGCAAAGCAGACGGCGGGTATTGCCGAACAGCTTGCCGGCAAAACCGTGGTAAAAGAAATTTATGTGCCCGGCAAACTGGTCAACATCGTTGCAAAATAAAGCATTGCGGGCATTGCCGCGGCGACATACTGCGGCAAAGGTACAAGTTTGCAGTTGACACAATGGTGAAAAATAGAGTATAATTCTAATGTTGATTATCTTATGGGTGTAAAGCAACAAACCCTTGGGTGTCATACTCCTACCTCAAGTGTTAAGGGAGGGACAAAGATGTCGGAAATCCGAGTGAAGGACAATGAATCACTGGACAGTGCACTGCGCCGTTTCAAGCGTTCCTGCGCACGTTCGGGGGTTCTTGCTGAAGTACGCAAACGCGAGTGCTACGAAAAGCCTTCCGTGAAACGCAAGAAAAAGTCCGAAGCCGCCCGCAAGCGCAAGTTCAAATAAGCTGCGGTCAGCTATGGCCCCTTGCGTATGCGGCAGGGGTTTGGAATCACGGGCGTTTGCCCGTTATGGTTTGCCATAAAACGCTCAGAGGGGTGGTACCAATACAACCGTATTGGGCCGCCCTTTTTGGCGCTTTGGGGCAGGTTGCCCCGCGCCACACCGTTTGAAAGGAAGTGCTGCGTTGAGCCTGTTTGTCCCCGATTATATTTTTAAAAGCATCGATTGTATCGACGCAGAGTTTCTGCGCGCGCGCGGTATCCGCGCACTGGTGCTAGACGTGGATAACACGCTGACAGCCCACGGCAGCCAGCACCTTGCACCGCATGTGGAACATTGGCTGCAAGAAATGCGGCAGGCGGGGGTAGAAATGCGCATCTGCTCGAACAACTTTGAAAAACGGGTGCGCCCCTTTGCGGAAAAAATCGGCCTGCCGTTTGTGTCGTTCAGCCTAAAGCCGGCTTCGCGCGGGCTGCGGCTGGCACGGCGGGCGTTTGGGCTGAAAAAAAGCCAAATGGCACTGGTGGGCGACCAAATTTTTACCGACGTGCTGGCGGCAAAGCTGTACGGCATCCCGGTACTGATGGTGCAGCCCCTTGCGCCGGACATCAAGTGGAATATCCGCCTGAAGCGCCATTTGGAAAAACCATTCCTTGCGGCCTATTACAAAAAGGGCGGCAAGCTGTATGAGTGACGCGCAGCGGCTGCTGTTTGGCACGGCGGGCGTAGCCGATGATTTTCGACCGCTGGGCTACCGCAGCACCGAGGGTGTGCCGGAATATCTCGCGGTGCATTACGGCCTTGACGCGTTTGAATACCAGTGTGGGCGCGGGGTAAGGCTGACGGCAGAAAACGGCGAAAAAATCCGCCGGCGGGGCGAAGAGTACGGCATCCGGTTTTCGCTGCACGCGCCGTATTATATCTCGATGTCCAGCATGGACGAAGAAAAGCGCCTTGGCAGCATCCGCTACCTGCTGCAAAGCGCCGCCGCCGTGCGCGCGCTGGGCGGTAACCGGGTTATTTTTCACGCGGGGTCGTGCGGCAAGCAAAGCAGGCAAGACGCCCTTTGCAAGGCAAAAGACACGCTGCAGCGCGCCCGTGCGGCACTGGACGAAGCGGGCTTTGGCGATATTCTGCTGTGCCCGGAGACGATGGGCAAGGTCAACCAACTGGGCACGCTGGGCGAGGTGCTGGCACTGTGCCAATTGGATGCGCGCAATGTGCCCTGCATCGACTTTGGCCACTTAAACGCGCGCACACAGGGCAGCCTTGCGGCAAAGGCGAATTTTGCCGCCGTGCTGGATGAGCTGGCCGAGGCCCTGCCGGACGAACGTGCGCAGAAATTCCACGTACATTTTTCAAAAATAGAATACACGCAAGGCGGCGAAAAGCGGCATCTCACCTTTGCAGATACCACCTATGGCCCCAATTTTGAACCGTTTTTAGAGCTTTGCTGTGCGCGTGCGCTGGCCCCGGTGGTCATTTGCGAATCGGCGGGTACCCAGGCGCCGGACGCACGCACCATGAAGCAATATTATCAAACGCTTTGCCAACAGGCGGGCGAAAAAAGAGGGAAATGAAATGAGTGAAACGAGGTGCCAGAGGCTGGCACAGCAAATGCCGCAGGGGTTTGAGGCCGCGCTGATCACCACAGAGTCAAACCGCTTTTATTTTTTAGACCTGGACACATGGGATGCGGGCACACTGTTGATCTTCCCCGATGAAAGCGTGTTTTTGATTGACCCGCGCTACCTTGAAATTGCCCAGCAGACGGTAAAAACCGCCCGGGTAGAAGAGGAGACCAATGCGCTGCAGCAGGTGGCACAGCTATTGCGCGCGCGCGGTGTAAAGCGCCTGTATGTCGAGGACGAGGTGACGGTGGGCTATGCCGCCCGCCTGCGCGAGGTACTGGCGGGCATTACAGTGGATGTCAGTGACACCCTTACAATGACGGTGCGCCGCATGCGCCAGCTGAAAGACGCACAAGAGGTCGACCGCATGCGCCGCGCGCAGAAGATTACCGACGACTGCTTTACCTACATCTGCGGCAAAGTGCGCCCCGGCGCGCGGGAAATTGACCTTGCGCTGGAGATGGAGACCTTTATGCGCAGCCACGGCGCCAGCGGGCTTGCGTTTGCCACCATTTTTGTGAGCGGCAAAAAAACCAGCCTGCCGCACGGCGAGCCGGGCGAAAAGGTGATTGAAGACGGCGACTTTGTGACAATGGATTTTGGCGCGAAGTGGGGCGGCTATTGCACCGATATGACCCGCACCGTCGCTGTGGGCAGCGTGAGCGACGAGATGGAGCATGTGTATAACACGGTGCTCGAAGCGCAAAAGACCTGCTGCGCGATGATTCACGCCGGGATGAAGGGCGTTGAGGTAGATGCCATCGCCCGCAACATTATTGCCGATGCGGGGTATGCCGGCCGGTTTGGGCATGGGCTGGGGCATTCGGTCGGCATTGACATTCACGAGGACCCGCGTTGTTCGCCGCGCGATGCAAGCGTGTTACAGCCCGGCATGCTAATGACCATTGAGCCGGGTATTTACCTGCCGGGTAAATTTGGTGTGCGCATTGAAGACACCGTACTGTTGACAGAAAGCGGTTGTGAGATTCTCGGCAAATCAGACAAGAACCTGATTTTGCTGTGACGCGCAGTGCCGCAGTGCGGGCGCTGTGCGTGAAAAAACGCAAAAACCGGTGTGTTGCGGGGCTTTGCCACTTGCAAAGCGCGCGATTTTAGGCTAAAATTAACAAGTAAAAGTGTGGCCTGCGCGGCCGCGCAGGCACTACTTTGAATATGGAGGATGTAGTTATGATTTCTGCTGGCGATTTTCGCAATGGCGTAACATTTGAAGAGGACGGCAACGTTCTGCAGGTCGTGGAGTTTCAGCACGTTAAGCCGGGCAAGGGCGCGGCGTTTGTGCGCACCAAGACCAAAAATGTCATCACCGGCGCCGTGGTCGAAAAATCTTATAACCCTTCTGCAAAATTCCCTTCCGCGGTGATCGAGCGCCGTGAAATGCAGTATCTGTACGAGGACGGCGGCCTGTACTATTTCATGGATACCGAAACTTACGAGCAGACCCCGTTGAACGAGAGCGAACTGAGCGATGCGTTCAAGTTTGTGAAAGAGAACGAAATGGTCAAGGTATTGTCCTACAAGGGCAAGGTGTTCGGCGTCGAAGCCCCGAACTTTGTGGTGCTTGAGATCGTTGAGACCGAGCCGGGTGTCAAGGGCAACACCGCAACCAATACCTTAAAGCCCGCCAAGCTGGAGACCGGCGCCGAAATTCGTGTGCCGCTGTTCATTAACGAGGGCGAAAAAATCCGCATTGATACCCGCACCGGCGAGTATATGGAGCGTGCCTGATTTCAGGTATGCGCATGACACCGCCCGCAGCCCCAACCCCGGGGCAGGGCATAAACACCTGCAGGGCCAAATGGCCGCTGCGGCCCAGAAGGAGGGCGAACCCCATGACACTGACTGAAAAATCTGCTTACATTAAAGGCCTGATGGACGGGCTGGACCTTGATGCCGACAAAAAAGAAGTAAAAGTGATCAAGGCACTGGTGGAACTTGTAGAGGACCTGACACTGACTGTGACCGACCTTGACGAGGATGTTGACCAGGTTTACGACGAGCTGGACGCCATTGACGAGGATATCACCGACCTCGAAGACGTTGTTTTTGGCGACGAGGACGACGATTCTTGTGATTGCGACGATTGCAACAGCGAGGACGAGATGTACGAGATTACCTGCCCGGCCTGTGGTGAAACCGTATGTGTCGACGAAGACCTGCTGCTGTCGGAAGACCTTGCCTGCCCGGCCTGCGGCGAAAAATTTGAAGTCGATTTTGACGACGTTGACGACACCGTGCACTTTAACGGCAAGCCGGTCGACGACGGCGACGACACCGACGAAGAGTAATTTCTTTTCTCTTAGTGGGAAATGATAACTTGATACAAGGCCCCGTGTAAAAGCGGGGTCTTGTATTTTTTTGCTGCAGCACTGGCCACACAAAACCCCAGGGTGAAAACGCGGGCGCAGTGGGGCATGCCGCAGGTTGCCCCAAAAGTGCCTTTGGGCAAATAAAACAGCAAAAGGTTTTGTGCTTCACTGTTTTTTATGGCATAATAGCAAACGGATAGATGAGCCAGTTATGGGATAGACGGGCGAAAAACAAAGAGAGTAAGGGGTGGGCAATGATGCAGAACGAAGCGCAGTTTCGCGGGTTGATGCAGGGCAAAACGGTGCTGCTTACCGGTGGTGGCGGCGGCATTGGGGCCGAGGCGGCCCGTGCGTTTGCCGCCATGGGCGCACGCGTGATTTTGGCCGAAGTGCAAGCGCAAACGGGGCAGCTTGCGCAGCAAAAGCTCTGCGGCGAATTTGGTGCGCAGGCGGCTGTGTTTTACGAGGTGGACCTGGCCAAAGAAGCGCAGGTGCGTGCGCTGGCAGGGTGGGTGCTGGGGCAGTACGGTGTGCCGGATGTCGTTTTCAACAATGCTACCATTACTAAAATGGGTGCTGTGGACGAGGTGGAGATCGCGTTTTGGGACCACAGCTATGCGGTGAACCTAAAAGCGCCATTGTTGCTGGCACAGCTTTTTTTGCCGCAGATGAAAGCGCGCGGCAGCGGGGCGCTGGTGTTTGTCTCTTCGTCCGGCGCGTCGCCCTACATGGGTGCGTATGAGGTATTTAAAACCGCACAGGTAGAGCTGAGCAACACGCTGGCAATGGAGCTGGAGGGCACGGGGGTGCTGACCTATACCGTGGGCCCGGGGCTGGTAAAAACGCAGACCGCCATGGCTGCCATTGAGACAGTTGCCAAAAACATGGGCATGACGACCGATGAATTTTACCGCATGAACAGCCAGCACATTTTAAGTGCAGAGCAAGCCGGCTGGGGGTTTGCGCTTTCTGCCGCGTTTGCGCCGCGCTACCACGGGCAGGAGATTGGCTGTATTCAGGTGCTGATGGATTGTGATGCACTGCCCCCTGAACCGCAGCAAGGCACCGTGCCGCCGGCACAGGGCGACAGCGAAGAACAGCAGCGCCTGCTGGCGCGGGTGCAAACCACACTGGAAGAGCAGTATGCCGGCTGGCAGAAAATGAATGTGTTTGAGCGCCAGTGGGTACTGCGCGATTTTAAAAAGATGATGGCCCTCTCCGCCGAGCAGGCGGTGCAGCAGCTACAACAGATCAGCGGGCAGCTTGCGGCGGGCAAAGGGCTGGGCCGTGCCGAGCGACAGTTTTTAGAAAAGCTGCAGGCATACTGGCAACACCAGCTGGCACTGCTGAAAGGGTACGAAAAGGATAAGAAAAAGCTCGAACAGAACACGCAAATTATCACCGGCTGGGCCGGGGATATTGCGGCCCTTTTGGGCCAGGGGTAAACCAGGTAGCGGCATGCTGCCCTGCGGGTGGCAAAGCGGCACCGTTACACTGTGCAGCGCCGTCGCCGGCGTAAAAACGAAGGCCGGCCACTGTGTAAACGGCAATGCGGGGCCCGGTGGCGTCACAACAGTTGCGGCTGTGGTAATGTTTCCCAAATGAAGACATTTTGTTGACGCACCGGGGGCGGCGGGGTATAATAGTAGGGTCACAATGGGGTGGCAAGGCGCAAGGCGCTTTGCCACCTCATTTTCCTCTGACGCCCCGGGCCGCGCTGGCGTGCCCACCTTCGGGAAGGGTGGCGGCGCCAGGGGCTAAACCAAAACAGAGGGAGTAACGTGAACATGAAAGTATTGGCATATGGTTATCGGTTTGACGAAGAGCAGGGCTTTGAGCGATTTACCAAGGAGATTGGCGTCGAGGCGGAATTATTGACAGAAAACCTAAACGACGACAATCTCGAGAACGCGCGGGGGTATGAGGCAATTGCGGTCACCGCAATGGCAAAACTTGACCGCGAAAACCTGCGCCGTTTGTCTGAAATCGGGGTCAAATACATTGCCAGCCGCAGCATTGGGTTTGACAATGTCGACCTTGCCGCCTGCAAAGAATTCGGGATTCGGTTTTCCAACGCACCATACAGCCCCCACAGTGTGGCAGACTATGCGGCAATGCTGGTGTTGATGATACTGCGCCGTTATAAAACAATCGAGCGCCGCGCCGCCGCGCAGGACTATGGCTTTCGCGGTATTCAGGGCCGTGAGCTGCACAACCTCACGGTCGGCGTGGTGGGCACCGGCCGCATTGGCCGCACGGTGATTGAAGACCTCAGCGGCTTTGGCCCGAAATTTATCGCGTATGACCTGTACCCCAACGACGCGCTGCGTGACAAGGTGGAGTATGTCGAGCTGGACGAGCTGTTTGCCCGTGCCGATGTCATCACACTGCATGCCC
This sequence comes from Bacillota bacterium, assembly GCA_023460035.1. Taxonomy (GTDB): domain Bacteria; phylum Bacillota; class Clostridia; order Oscillospirales; family Ruminococcaceae; genus Pygmaiobacter. The sequence goes on along the minus strand of JAEWRN010000044.1, from coordinate 71,671 downwards.
CGCTGCAGGATTCCAGCTACCATATGGTGAATGCCGAAAGCATTGCCAAAATGAAAGACGGTGTTGTCATCATCAACACCGCCCGCGGCGAGCTGGTGGACACCGCTGCGTTGATTGACGGGCTGGAAAGCGGTAAAATTGGCGGCGCCGGGCTGGACGTTATTGAGGGCGAGCATTCGTACACCTTTGCAGACCACCGCAACGACATCATTGCCTGCCGTGAACGCGCGGTGCTGGAGACGATGCAGAACGTCATTCTCACCGGTCACTTTGCGTTCTATACCGACCAGGCAATCGACGACCAGATTCGCATTGTGCTTTCCACATTAAAAGAATTTGTGGAAAAAGGCACTTCGGCAAACCAGATCGTTTAAACTATCCTGTTGTGCAGCCCCCCGGCTTTGCCGGGGGGCTGTGTTGATTTCAGGGGAGGCGGGGCATGATACCGGCTGTTTCACACCTGTTTTTCACTAGTAATTGACAGATTTCACAAAGATGGAAGGCATAATAAAAATAGAACACAGCTGCTTTTCAGCAACCCACAAAAGGCGGCTGTTCAGAAAGGGATGGTTGCATGAAAAAATTATTTGCCGCACTGCTGGCGGCGGCGCTGCTGTTTGCGTTTACCAGCTGTGGCGCGTCCAGCACGTCGAACACAGCGGCCAGTTACAGCAATTCGACACAAACCGGCGAAGTGACCGCCATTGACGGCACGAAAGTGACTGTGCAGCTTGGCGAGCTGACTGAAAACGAAGTGCCGGCAGCGCCGGCAGGGGATACCGGCGCTGCCGCGCCGGCGCAAGGCAGTGACAGCAGTACGAACAGTCAAAGTGAGACACAAACCCCGACAGAAGCCACAGGGGAAACGGCGGCGCAGGCCCCGGGCGGCACCCCGCCCAGTGGGGAAGCCCCCGGCGGTACCCCGCCGGACGGTGCGGCACCGGGTGGCAGCACTGTATTCACAGCGGGCGAGACGACCGCAACCTTTGATCTTACGAATGCCACTATTACCAGCGAAGTAGACAGCACCGCCTCTGCGGTGGCCGATATTGCGGTGGGCGATGTGCTGGTGCTGACCATTGGCGAAAATGACGCGGTGACGGCAGTGACCATTAAAAATTTAAACAGTGCTGCCAATACTGCGGGCAGCGGGTTTGGCGGTTCGGGCGAGGTGACACAGGGCACGGCGGCGACAACCATCAGTGAGGATGGCAGCTATACGGGCGAAACATACACCTCAACGGGGGACGACGAAAACGCGCTGCGCATAGACGGTGCCACAGTGACGCTGGACGGTATTACTGTTGATAAGTCGGACGGCGCGTCGTCCAATACCGAAGACGGTGATTTTTATGGCCAAAACGCCGCGTTGCTTGCAACCAATGGTGCCAATGTGACGCTTAGCAATGCGACAATCACCTCTTCGGTGGCAAATGGCAATGGGGTATTCAGTTACGGCACCGGTACGGTGGTAACGGTTTCTGATTCCACCATCAACACCACGGGCAATAATTCCGGTGGTATTCAAACTACCGGCGGCGGCACCACTTACGCAAACAACCTCACGGTGACCACCGCGGGCAATTCTGCTGCGGCCATCCGTTCTGACAGGGGCGGCGGTACCGTGGTGGTGGACGGCGGCAGCTATGCCACTGCAGGTACCGGTTCACCCGCCATCTACTCCACCGCAGACATTACGGTGAAAAACGCCACATTGACCGCGACGAATTCAGAGGCGGTTGTTGTGGAGGGCAAAAACTCGGTGACGCTTGAAAACAGCGACCTCACCGGTAACATGACCGGCACCTATCAGGGCGATGGCAGCGAAAACCTGCACAACATCATGCTGTACCAGTCGATGTCCGGCGATGCCAGCGAGGGCACTTCGTCCTTTCAAATGACGGGCGGCAGCATTACCGCAAACAGCGGGGATATGTTCTATGTCACCAACACCGACGCGGTGATTTCACGGAGTGACGTCGCCCTGACGCTGGCCAACAACAACCTGCTGACCGTGGCGGGCAACTCTTCCAGCAGGGGCTGGGGCACAGCGGGTGCCAACGGTGCGCAGGTGGCCTTTACCGCGGCGGATATGACCCTCGAGGGGGATATCACGGTAGACACCATTTCAACATTGCAGTTTAAGCTGGCAAGCGGGGCCGTTTTCAACGGTTCGCTGAACATTGTGGAAAACGAAGCGGGCGGCACGGCAGTTAGCGATAATGCAGTGGTGACGGTTGACGCGGGTGCCACATGGAACCTGACTGGCAACTGCACGGTGACGACATTGACGAACAACGGCACCATTAATTTCAACGGCTATACCATTACACTGGCGGATGGCACAGTGGTGAGCAAATAACAGCAGAATAACAGCACAAAGGCCTTGCGCAAACTGCGCAAGGCCTTTGTTGTTTATAAAGTTAAAAGTTTTGGCGCTTGTAGCACAAAGCCGGCTTGCCGGTTAAAACTGGCCGTAGATGAACGGGGTGGAATCAAACACGCCAAACAGCAAAATGCACAATAGCAGCACATAGTAGCCCGCCCAGCGCAAAAGTAGAGGCACCTTGCCAAAGCTTTCCGGCAGCGGGCGGCGGCGCTGCGCGGCCTCCAGCAAAAACATAACAGCAATGCATGCCAGCAGCGCAATGCCATTGTTGTTGCTAAAACCAATGTCGTTCAGCGCCGTCATGCGGGTGGTGGCATCAAACAGTGTCGCGCCAAAGGCCACCGGAATGCGAGATAAAAACAGCAGGGCATCTTGCAGGCTGTCAGAGCGGAAAAACACCCACGCAAAGGTGACGATGAAAAAGGTGTAAAGCCGCTGAAAAAAGCCGTGTACCAGCGGTATTTTGGCCAGGTGCAGTTTACCTGCCACCCAGCTGCGCAAGGTACGGGTCAGCCGGGAAAGCAGGTTGTACAGCCCGTGCAGCGCGCCCCACACCACAAAGGTCAGCCCGGCGCCGTGCCACAACCCGCTGACGAAGAACACCAAAAAGATATTCAGGCAGGTGCGGGCCAAATTGCACCGGCTGCCGCCGAGCGGGATATACACATAGTCGCGCAGCCAGCGTGAAAGCGAAATATGCCAGCGGTCCCAAAATTCGCCGATGGACCGCGCGCCATAAGGCCGGTTGAAGTTTGCGGGCAGTTGAAAACCAAGGCAGCGCGCCGCGCCGATGGCAATGTTGGAATAGCCCGAAAAATCGGCATACAGCTGCACCGCATACAGCAGTGCGGAGAACACCAGTTGAAACCCGTTGTATTTACCGGGGTCGCTGAAAGCAAATTTTAAAATGGCGGCGGCGTTTTCGCTGATGACCATTTTTTTAAAAAAGCCCCACAGCATTTCACGCAGCCCCTCGCGCACGCCGTCGTAGTCAAACCGGTGCACGTGGTTCATCTGGTGCAACAGGTTGTCGGTGCGGGCAATCGGGCCGGACACCACCTGCGGGAAGAAGGACAAAAACAGCGCACATTTAATGGGGTTTTTCTCCGCCGGGCTGTTCTGCCGGTACACGTCGGTCAAATAGCCCACGGCAATCAGCGTGTAAAAGCTCAGGCCAACCATCCACACGGTTTCAAATGCCGGTTGCAGGGTAAGCCGCAGTGAAAACCAGCTATTGAGAAGCGATAAGAAAAACCCGGTGTATTTGACATAGCACAGCATGCCAATGTGGGCTATAATGCCCAGCACCAGCAATAGCACCCGCAGCGCCTTGCGCTGCAAATGGTCGATGCCCAGCGCGACAAGGTAGGTGACAAGCGTCAGGCCCGCCAGCACGGCCAAAGCCTGCGGGTGGGCAGCGCCGCCGCTGACAGTGGCAAAGTAATAAAAGAAGTAGCTGCACAACAGTAGCCAGACGTTTTGCATGCGCTTTGGCACGGCGTAATACAACAATAGGCACACCGGGAAAAACAACAAAAAGGCAAGTGAGGTAAAGCTCATGCCTTTTTGCAGCTGTGCCCAAAACCAGCCCCCAATCGCCGTGGCGGTGGGGGGCGGTGTAAAAATTTCCTGCCTTAAAAAAAGCCACAATTCATCCGCATAGCGAACTGCTGTCTGCATCATTCCAAAACCTCAGGCCTTTCATTTTTTCAAAACGGGCATCACACCGTTTTGCCCTGCGGGTCGTCATCCCCTTTTGGGGTGTCGGCAAGCTGGGCTTCCAGCTCGCGGATGCGGCGCTCCAGCAGTGCGGCGTTTTGGGTCAGCGCCTTAATTTTTACCGCAAACCCGCTGACGACCGCCGAAAGCGACAGCAAAATCAGCATGACAAAGGCCAAAATGACCAGAAAAACAAAGTTGACCGGGTTGAGAACTTTAAAAATGTCTCCCAGCACCAAAACCACATAGGGAAACAGCGCAAACAGCAGCAGCACCGCACCGCTGAGCAGCCAGATGATGGCGTACTGTACGCCAAGGCGCTGCTTTTTCAGCAGATAAAAAATAACGCCAAGGTAAAGCAGCACCCCCACGATCAGCGCGATGCGAAAGTTTAGTTCCATTTCCATGATCCAATCACCCCAAAACTAAAATAGGTAAAACGCCGGTCACCGCAGCCGGTCACGTTTGGAAAAACTGAGGCGGTAAACGATGAGTGCAAGGCAGACTTTAACCATATAATAGACCGATTTGAACGAATGGATGCTGGACATGCCGCCCATGCGCTCGGCCATGACCACCGGTACTTCGCCCACACGGTACCCGGCGGAAAGCGCCGCGACAATGGCCTCCGGCTCGGGGTAGTCCTGCGCGTAATGCCGGGCAAAAAACTCGGTCATCTCGCGGTTGCAGGCGCGAAATCCGCTGGTCGTGTCTTTGACGCGCTTGCCGGTGAGCAGGCGGATAAAAAAGCTGATGATGTTGATGCCCAGCCGCCGCATTGTGCTGGTTTGAAAGCCCTCTTTTGTGATAAACCGGCTGCCGATGGCCATATCCAGCTCGCCTTGCTCAACCGGCTTCAGCAGCTCGGCAAGGTAGGCGGGGTCGTGCTGGCCGTCGCCGTCCATCTGCACGGTAATGTCATAGCCGCGCTCTACCGCAAACAGGTAGCCGCTTTGCACGCCGCCGCCAATGCCAAGGTTGACCGGCAAAGAGATGTAGTTGTACCCGTTTTCTTCGCAAATTTCGCGGCTGCGGTCGGTAGAGCAGTCGTTGACAATCAAATAATCGACCGCAGGGCAGGCGGCTTTCAGCCGGGTGACGACCTGCACAAGGTTTTCTTCCTCGTTATAGCAGGGAATAATGACGAGTGTTTTCAAGGGCGGATGGCACCTCCGTTTTTGTTGAACAGTAAGGGGTGGCAGCATACCTGCTGCCGTTACAGGGGTTTGTCGTCTTGCCCCAGCAAAAACCCGGCCAGCTGCCGCAGCAATTGGCCCCGGTTAAAGTTTGCATTGTTGTATGCCCGCCCGCGCAGGCCCATTTCATTGCGCTCGATATCGCTCATGTGGGCCAGCGAAAGCAGGTTTTTGGTCAGCGCGTCAATGTCACCGGCGGGGCTGGCAAAGCCACAGCCAGCTTCTTCAATTACCCGCGCGCCCTCGCCGTCCATCGATGCCAGCACCGGGCGCCCCGCGGCGCAATAGCTGGTAATTTTGGCGGGGATGGTCAGGCCGATATCCTCACTTTTGGCAAGGCAGGCAACCAGCGCGTCGGCCATCGTGTGGTAGCGGGGGATGTCCTGCATCGGGTGCGGGCCCTCCCAGCTGAAATAATCGCCAACGCCTTCACGCTCAATGCGCGCCAGCAGTGCTTCACGGCTCATGCCGTCGCCCACCAACACAAAGCGGATGCCCTCTTCGCCCGCGGCTTTCAGCCGCAGCGCCACATCCACCAAATTGTCCAGTGCCTGCGCGGGTGAAAAATTGCCCGCGAACACCACATTAAATTTGCCCGCAAAACGCCGGCGCAGCGCTTCGTCCTCTACATCCTGTAAATAAAGCTCTTCGCAATACTGAGGGATGACCGCCACCGCGTCTTCGCCCTTGCCGGTGCGCTCGCGCAGCCGCTGCCCCAGCGCGGGGGACATCGCAATCAGCCGGTCGGCCGTTTTGTAATGCCACAGCGACACCCCGGCGGCAATGCGCCGCAGCAGCGGGTTTTGCACGTCTAAAATAGAATACAGGTTTTCGGGCCACAAATCCAGCACGTAGATGCTGGTGGGCACCCGGTGCAGTTTGCCGTATACCAGCGCGGGGAAGGCCATCAGCACCGGGCTGGTCTCGTAACAAAATACCGCGTCGTACCGGCGCCCGGCCAGCCGCAGCAGGTCAAACACCGCAAAAAACGGGAACGAGATATAATTGAGAAAAATGCGTAGGTTCGTATTGCCGCGGCGCGGCACCTCCCACGCACGGAAAATTTCGACCCCGTTTTGCCGCTGGCGCCGCTTTTTAAAAAAGCCGTAACCCGGCAGCAGTTCACCCTTGGGGTAGTTTGGCAGCCCGCACAGCACGTCCACCTCGTACCCCAGCGCGGCAAGCCCCTCGCACACATCGGTGCTGCGAAAGGTTTCGGGCCAGTAGTGCTGGCTGACGACCAAAATTCGCTTTGCCAACAAGGCACCCCCGATCGGAAAATATTGCCCCGGCAGGGGCGGCGGTCAGTGTTTCAGCCAAACGGTCTCGTTGACGATCTTTGTGTAGCTTTCAATCAGCTTGACCACTTTCACCGACACATTGGTGTCGGCGTAGTCCTCTGCCATCACGGCGGGTTCGCCCGCGTCGCGCATCGCGACCGCCAGCACCATGGCCTGCTCCACATCGTCGCCCTTGATGCCGCCAATCACCACGCTGCCTTTGTCCAGTACCTCCGGCCGCTCGGTCGACGTGCGAATCAGCACACCCGCAAAGCCCAGCATCGCGCTTTCCTCCGACAAGGTGCCGGAGTCAGATAGCACGCAGTAAGCGTTTTTTTGCAGCTTGTTGTAGTCTAAAAAGCCAAAGGGCTGCAATTCGCGCACCAGCGGGTGAAACTTGAACTGCCGCGCCTCAATAAACTTTTTGCTGCGCGGGTGGCACGAGTAAATCACCGGCATGCCGGTGTTTTCGGCAATGCGGTTCACCGCGTTCATCAGCGACAAAAAGTGCTCTTCGTTGTCGATATTCTCTTCGCGGTGGGCCGAAAGCAGAATATACCCGTTCGGCGTGAGGGATAGCTCCTCCAACACCTTGCTCTGCTCAATGGCTTCGGCGTGGGCGGCCAGCACTTCGCGCATCGGGCTGCCGGTGACAAAAATCGTTTTGCCGTCAATGCCCTCTGCCAGCAAATAGCGGCGCGAGTGCTCGGTGTACGGCATGTTGATATCGCTGATATGGTCCACGATTTTGCGGTTGATCATCTCCGACACGTTCCAGTCCCAGCAGCGGTTGCCCGCCTCCATGTGGAAAATGGGGATTTTGAGCCGCTTTGCGCTGATGGCAGACAGCGCCGAGTTGGTGTCGCCAAGCAGCAAAATGGCATCCGGGCGCTCTTTTACCAGCACTTCGTAGCTTTTGGCAATAATGCCGCCCATCGTCTCGCCAAGGTCTTTGCCCACACAGTCCAGGTAATAGTCCGGCTGGCGCAGGCCAAGGTCCTCAAAAAAAATACCGTTCAGCCGGTAGTCGTAATTTTGGCCGGTGTGCACCAGCAGGTGGTCAAAATAGCGGTCGCAGCATTTGATGACCTCCGACAGCCGAATGATCTCCGGCCGGGTGCCCACAATGGTCATAAGCTTTAATTTACGCATGAAACGCCTCCAGTTTCGGCATTATTCCTGCACCGGCAAAAACCAGGTGTCGGGGTGTTCGGGGTCAAAGCATTCGTTTGCCCACATCACGGTCACAAGGTCGGTGTCCCCCTCGTTTTCAATGTTATGGGTGTAGCCGGTGGGGATATCCACAACCTCCAGCTTGTCGCCGGTTACATGGTAGCTGAAAATTTCGTCACTGTCCGGACGCCGAAAGCGGATGACGCCGCGGCCCTGCACGACCAAAAACTTTTCGTTTTTCGAATCGTGCCAGTGGTTGCCCTTCACAATGCCGGGCTTGCTGATGTTGATACTCACCTGCCCGCGCTCGGGGGTGCGCAAAAACTCGGTAAAGCTGCCGCGCGCGTCGGTGTGCATGGCAAGCGGGTACGAAAAGCCGTGGTTTGGCTCTAAGTACGAAAGGTAGGCGCTGTACAGCTTTTTGGTCAGCGCGTCGCCCTGGTGGGGCACTGTTAGCGTGGTGCGGCTGTCACGGAAGCCGCGCAGCGTAGTTGCCAGCTCGCCCAGCGTAATTTCGTAAACCGGGTGAATGGCAAAATAGCCGGGGTTTTGCGTGTCGGGCACCGTGTGCCCCTCCATCGCGCCAATCAGGCAATCAACCACGTCGTCAATATACACCAGCGGCAGCGAAAAGCTTTCATCGCGAATTGAAACCGGCAAATCGTTTGCGATGTTGTGGCAAAAGGTGGCCACAACGCTGTTGTAGCCGGGGCGGCACCACTTGCCAAACACGCCGGGCATGCGGGTAAGGTGCACCGGTGCGCCGGTGTCTTTGCCGTAGGCCAGCAGCGCCGCTTCGGCCAGCGCCTTGCTTTTGCCGTAGTCGCTGTCATTCACCGCCTGCGTGCTGCTGGTCATCAGCACCGGGCACTGCCCGCCCGCAGCGGCCAAAAGGCGGCACAGCTGGGCAGTCAGGTCGCTGTTGCCGTCATAAAACTCTTTCGGGTCTTTGGGGCGGTTGACACCGGCGAGGTGAAACACAAACCGGGCACTGCCGCACCAGGCTTCCAGCTCGCTTTGGGTGCTGTCGCGGTCATATGCAAACACGCGGGTATACCCCCGGTTTTGCAGCGCAAACAGCAGGTTGTGCCCCACAAAGCCCGCCGCGCCCGTTACAAGAATGGCTGCGTCCTTTTCCATGGGGTTACTCCTTTGCAAGTTCTTCTTTAATGTAGTCCAGCTCCATCAGCTTGTCCACCACGCCCTGCACGTCCAGCCGGTGGGTGTTGTGGCTGGTGTAAGCGTCAAGGCTGTCCTGCGGCAAGGTGCCCTCTACAAAATATTTGTCGTAGTTTAAGTCGCGGGTGTCGGCCGACACTTTAAAGTAGCCGCCAAGGTCCACGGCGTGCATGCGCTCTTCACTGGTGAGCAGTGTTTCGTACAGCTTTTCGCCGTGCCGGTCACCAATCACCCGCACACCGGTGTTGCCAAACAGCTGTTGCACCGCCTCGGCCAGCACCCCAATGGTGGAAGCCGGGCTTTTTTGCACAAACAAATCGCCGGGTTCGGCGTGCTCAAATGCAAATACCACCAGGCTGACCGCTTCGTCAAGGCTCATCAGAAAACGGGTCATGCCGGGGTTTGTCACGGTGATGGGTTTGCCCGCGCGGATTTGGTCGATGAACAGCGGGATCACGCTGCCGCGGCTGGCCATCACGTTGCCGTAGCGGGTGCAGCAGATGGTCGTGTTCTCTGCTTTAACGGTGCGTGCACGCGCGCCAATCACCTTTTCCATCATGGCCTTTGAAATGCCCATCGCGTTAATGGGGTACGCGGCTTTGTCGGTAGAAAGGCAAACCACTTTTTTGACACCCGCCTCAATGGCCTCCGCCAGCAGGTTGTCGGTGCCCACAATGTTGGTGCGCACGGCCTCCATGGGGAAAAACTCGCAGCTGGGCACCTGCTTCAGCGCCGCGGCGTGAAAAATAAAATCCACCCCGCCAATGGCTGCGTGGATGCTGTCGCGGTTGCGCACATCCCCAATGTAGAACTTCAGCTTGTTTGCAAGCTCCGGGTAGCGCAGCTGGTATTCGTGGCGCATATCGTCCTGCTTTTTTTCATCCCGCGAAAAAATGCGAATTTCGCCAATTTCAGTGGAAAGAAAATGTTTGAGCACCGTGTTGCCAAAGCTGCCGGTGCCGCCGGTGATAAGCAAGGTTTTACCGCCAAAGATACTGTTCATAAAAGATGGTTCCCCTTCCGCGTTTTGGGTACCGCACGGTGCCCAAAGCGTACATATTCATTTTATTTTTTCACAAGGATGCAATCAAGCAATAACCTTGTTCAGTATAGCATAATCGCCCGGCCATTTAAAGTTCTTCTTGTGCGGTTGTCGCCCGCTTTCGCATAAATTTGACAGCTCTGACACAGAAAAGCGCCAAAACGGGCAAAATGGGGCGCATTTGCGCAGAATGATGAAAAAAAGAACTCTGCGGGCCCGCTTGGGCGGCAGGGCGCGACACACCGTACCCGCAGCGCACCGCGCATTGCTTGACGCGGCAGACCTGCATTTGGTAACATTTTAATATTATAGGTATGCTTTGCGTGGGTGTTTTGCCACCGCAGGCTAAAAAAGAAAGAGGTTAAGAAATACAATATGGACGTTTGGCCCAGTATACTGCTCATTTTCGCGCTGATTGGCGTGAACGCTTATTTTGCGATGAGCGAAATGGCAATCGTGTCGATCAACAACCCTAAAATCCGCAAGCTGGCGGAGGCGGGGGATGGGGCCGCAAAGCGGCTGGTAACCATCACCGAATCCCCGTCAGACTTTCTGGCAACGATTCAAATCGGCGTCACGCTGTCGGGCTTTTTAAACTCGGCGGTCGCCGCGGATAATTTTGCCGACCCGGTGACAAAGCTGCTGGGCTTTTTACCGTTGCCTTTGGGGGTGCTGCGCAGCATCGTGCTGGTGGTCATCACAATCGTTATTTCGTATTTCACACTGATTTTGGGCGAGCTGGTGCCCAAGCGCATTGCGCTGAAAGACCCCGACGCCACCGCGCTGAAAGTGGTGGGCGTTGTTTGGGGCGTTTACCGTGTGTGCAAGCCGTTTGTCAAGTTTTTGGCCTTTTCCACCAACCTGGTGCTGCGGCTGTTTGGCATCGGGGCTTCCAGCGACGAAGAGCCGGTGGATGAAGAGGATATTTTGATGATGGTGGAAGCGGGGGAGGACTCCGGCGCCATTGAACCGCACGAGCGGGTGATGATACAGAACATCTTTGAATTTGACGATTTGCATGTCAGCGAGGTGATGACCCACCGCACCGAGGTGGTGGCCATCGAGCACGGCGCGTCGCTGGCAGAGCTGTTACAGCTGCAAAAGGAAGAGCGCTTTTCTCGCCTGCCAGTGTACGAGGGCAGTTTGGACAACATTGTGGGCATTGTGTATGTGAAAGACATCATCCCCGATTTGCTGCAAACCGGCGAAGTGGCCAAAACCGTAAACGATTTGATGCGCCCGGTGCTGTATGTGCCCGAGACGATGCGTTGCAGCGTGCTGCTGCACCAGTTTAAAGAGAGTCGCCAGCGCATGGCGGTGGTCGTGGACGAATACGGCGGCACTGAGGGCATTGTGACGATGGAGGACCTGCTGGAGTCGATTGTCGGCGAGATGGACGACGAGCACGACGACGAGGAAGAAAACGGTATTGTGCAGCTTTCTCCCACCAGCTGGATGCTGGACGGCGAATTGGAAGTAGAAGAAGTGGAACGCGTTTTGGGCAACGACTTTTTTGACAACGATGATTCCGACACGCTCAACGGGTTTATCACGAATATGCTTGGGCGCATCCCGGCACAGGGCGAAGTCATCCCGCTGAAAACAAAGGGCTGGGTGTGCACCATTCTGGCGGCAAACCAGCGCTGTATTGAACGGCTGAAGATGGAAAAATTTGCGCCCGAAACAGGCGAAGAACCCGCAAAGGACGAAGATTGATCGCATAGCGAGAGGAGAACAAACTAAGATGAAAGCGGCAGAACGTCTGCTGCGGTATGTCACCGTGGCGACCGACAGTACCGAGGGCAGCACCAGCGCCCCCACCAGTGAACGGCAATGGGACCTTGCACGGTTATTACAACAGGAAATGGTGCAGCTGGGCATCCAGAATGTGCGGCTGCAAGACGGCTGTTATGTCTATGGGGAACTGCCCGCAACGCCGGGCCTTGAGCAGGTAGAAGCGTTGGGCTTACTTGCCCATATGGACACCGCGCCCGCGTTTTGCGGCATTGGCGTCAAGCCGCAGATGATAAAACAGTACGACGGCGGCCCGGTAAAACTGGCCGGCAGTGGGGCGGTACTTTCGCCCGCAAATTTCCCCGAGCTTACCATGATGGCGGGCAAAACGCTGATCACGACCGACGGCACCACCTTGCTTGGGGCGGATGACAAGGCCGGCATTGCCGAGATCATGACACTGGCAGAAGAACTGCTTACACAGAACATCCCGCACGGCAAGATATGCATTGCCTTTACCCCGGATGAAGAGGTGGGCCGCGGTGCCCACGGGTTTGACATTGAGGGTTTTGGGGCCAAGATCGCTTATACGGTGGACGGTGGCCCGGCGGGGGAACTGGAGTACGAGACCTTTAACGCGGCGTCGGCCGAAGTGACGATACACGGTGTTTCGGTACACCCCGGCACGGCAAAGGGCGTGATGAAAAACGCACTGCTGCTGGGTATGGAGTTCGCGTCGCTGCTGCCCGCCGAGACCCCGGCCAACACCGAGGGGTATGAGGGGTTTTACCACCTTGACCGCATGAGCGGCAACGTGGCGCAGGCCGAGCTGTTTTACATTGTGCGCGACCACGACAGCGCGGCGTTTGAAACGCGCAAGCGCATGGTGCAGCGCGCCGCGGCGTGGATGAACGAAAAGTACGGCGAGGGCACGGTGACACTGCGCCTGTCGGACACCTATTACAATATGGCCGAAAAAATACGTTCCTGCTTTTATTTGGTCGAGCGCGCCCGGCGCGCCATAGAGGCCGTGGGTCTGGTGCCGGTGGTGCAGCCGGTGCGCGGCGGTACCGACGGTTCTATTTTGTCTTACCGCGGCCTGCCCTGCCCCAACCTTGGCACCGGCGGGTATGCGTTTCACGGCCCGTCAGAGCATATCACCGCAGAGGACATGGACACCTGCGTTGCCATTTTGCAGCAACTGGTGGCAGAGTTTGCCCACCCCGCGGAATAACAAAAAAACAACAGGGCCGCACCCACGGGTGCGGCCCTGTTTTGTATAAAAACGGTTTTCTGTTAGGCAAAATAAATGAAGGCAAAAAGGCTGAAAAACTGTATTTTTTAAACGGCAGACACTTTTAGGGGCTTGCAAACGTCGCCTGTAAAATAGGGGATGTGGCTATTCCATTGACAGCTTTGCCAGCTTTTTCTTCCACGGGCCGCGCGCAAAGCGGATGATAAACACCACGCCGCGCAGGCACTCGTCTGCCGCCATGGCCCACCAGATGCCCACAAGGCCATACCCCAGTTCAATGCCCAGCAGCCAGGCCCCCAGCACCGAAACGCCCCACATGCTCACAATGCCAAGGCTGACGGGGAAGTTCACATCCCCCACCGCCACAAGGCAGCGCACCATGACAATGTTAATACTGCGGCCAATTTCCAACACAAATTCAACTAAAAGTATTTGTTTGCCCAGCGCAATAATCTCCGGGTCGCTGTTGAACAGCCCAAACAGCGGCCCGCCAAACAAAATCAGCCCACCGGTGACCAGCAGCGAAACCGCCATAGAAAGTGCGGTGGTGGACCACACCCGCCGCGGGATGGCGCGGTGATTGCCTGCCCCCACAAGGTAGCTGACGACAATTTGGGTGGCCTGCGCAATGGCAATCGAGTAAATAAACGCAAGGTTTGCGAACATGCTGGCGTACACCTTGGTGGCAATGACGGCGGTGCCCAGCATGTTGACGAATTTAAAAATGGTAATCTGCGACAGGTTGTACGACAAATCTTCGCCACCCAGCGGCAGCGCGATGTTCAGCAGCCGCCGCAACAAATCGGTGGGGAAGGGCCGCAGGTCGGCAATGCGCGGGCGCAGGCCGGTGCGCGCGCGGAACAAAAGGTATACCAATACCATGCCGACCAGCTTTGAAATGTCGGTCGAAATGGCGGCGCCCACCACACCCATGCGCGGGAAACCAAAGTACCCGTTGATCAGCACCGCGTTGCCGGCAATGTTGGCAAGGTTCATGATGGCAGAAACGCCCATGACCTCTTTTACCATGCCATAGCTGCGCAGAATAGAGGCGAAATTGAAATAAAGCCCCTGCAAAATCATGGCGGCCCCAACAATCATCGTGTACGTCTGGGCCTGGCCCAGCACGTCGCCGGGCACCGACAGCAGCGCGAAAATGGGCCGGTTTGCCCCCACCAGAATGGAGGTGGCGATTAGCCCGTTGACCAGCATGACTAAGGTAGAAAGGGCGCACAGCTGGGTGATGCGCTTTGTGTCTTTTGCGCCGATGCGCTGGGACAACACGACCGTGGTGGCCCCGGCCATCACCGACAGCAGAATAATGACGATATTCATCAGCTGGTTGCCGTTGCCAATGGCGGCGACGGCGCTTTGCGAATAGCGGCTGACCATCATCTGGTCGACATTACCGACCAGCAGTTGCAATAAAAGCTCAACAAAAATAGGCACCGAAAGGCGAAATACGTCTTTTGTGCGGTATTCCTGTTTTGTCAAAGGTGTCATGTGGTTCCTCCATGGCAGATGCCAAAATAATGGTTGCAAGGCACAGTATACGATAAAATTAATAATTTTACCAGATGCTGGAATGCTTTTTTTGCCGGTGCCCGGCAGGTAAAAAAGCTGCGGCCCCGCCATAACGGCGGGGCCGCAGCGCTGTGTAGTTTGGTTGCTTGGGGCTGCCGGTTAAATCGACAGCAGGTGGGTGGCAATGGTAAAGTAGATAATCAGCGACAGGGCGTCGACAATGGTGGTGATCAGCGGGGCCGCCATAATGGCGGGGTCGGCGTGGAACGCCTTTGCAATCAGCGGCAATACGCCGCCGATGGTTTTGGCAATCACCACGGTGAAGAACATGGTCAGCGCGACCGTCAGCGCCACTACTTCGTGCCCGGGGTAGGTGATAATCAGCCGCACATAGTTGACGGCGCTCAGCACCACGCCCACCAGCGCTGCCACCCGCACCTCTTTCCACAGCACGGCAAAAAAGTCCTGCATCGTAATCTCGTGCACCGCAATACCGCGGATCACCAGCGTGCTGGACTGGCTGCCGGCGTTGCCGCCGGTGTCGGTGAGCATCGGGATAAAAGTGACAAGAATGGGCATGGCCGCAAACGCGGCTTCGTACCGGCCCAAAATACCGCCGGTCAGCATGCCGGAGATCATCAGCACCAGCAGCCACGCAATGCGGTTTTTGGCAAGGCTAAACACGCCGGTTTTGAGGTAGGGCTTTTCCGACGGGATCATGGCGCCCATGCGTTCAAAGTCCTCGGTGGCCTCTTCTTCCATGACGTCCATCGCGTCGTCTACGGTAATAATACCCACCAGCCGCCCCTCGTGGTCCACAACGGGCAGGCTGAGAAAGTCGTATTTATTAAACAGCTGCGCGGCCTCTTCCTGGTCATCCTGCGTGCCAATCGAAATCACGCTGGTGTCCATCAGGTCGGCGACCAGCATGTCGTCGGCCGACAGCAACAGGTCTTTTACCGTCACAACGCCCTCTAGGCGGCGGGCTGCGTCGATGACATAGCAGGTGTAAATCGTCTCGCGGTCCTCGCCGGTGCGGCGCAGGTGTTCAATGGCCTGCCCCACCGTCATCGACGCGCGCAGGTCGGTAAATTCGGCGGTCATAATGCTGCCGGCCGAATTTTCGGGGTAGTTCAAAAACTGGTTGATGAGCGCGCGGGTTTTGGGGGTGGCGTTTTTTAATACGCGCTTTACAATGTTGGCGGGCAGCTCTTCCAGCATGTCCACCATGTCATCCACATACAAATCATCTACAATCACAGCCAGTTCGGCATCGGTAATCGAGCCGATAACCACCTGCTGCAAATCGGTGTCAAGGTTGGAAAACACCTCGCTGGCGGTCTCTTTGGGCAGCATGCGAAAGGTCAAAATTGCCTGCTCCGACGGCAGTTCACCCAAAAACTGTGCAATGTCCACCTCGTTCATTGTTGCAAGGGCGTCGCGCAGTGCTTTGATTTGGCGGTTTTCAAGCAAGGCGCGCAATGCTTCAAAATTCAGCTGTTCCATGCGGGTTCCTCCTGTTCATGTTTTTTTGGCAGGAAGATACAGGCGCAGTGCCGTTTAGGCACAAAAAAACGCAAAAGCCGGCGGCTTTTGCGTTTACCCTTATTTGTTACAGCGCAGCACAACAAACACCTGCGCTATGCGCCCCGCAAGGCAAGGGCAAACACAGCGGCAGCGATGGCGCGCGGCCGGCATAAATAGGGGAAACTGCGAAAGCCTGTACTTCGACCAACTGTGTCCACTTGTTTGCCCTCCTTTCAGTTAAGGCGATGGCCTTTTCGGCCTTACCAAGTTTACCCCACCGGGGCATATTTTGCAACCCCTTGGGCGAAGAAAAAACAGAAACTCCGAATGGCGTCACAGCGCAAAGCCGGTCTCTTGCAAAAAGCGTGCGTTATAGGCCTGCTGTAAGATGGCAAGCAGCGCCGGGGCGCGCCCGCCCACCGGTTTGCCATCAATTTCGTCAGCGGCGCAGCACAGCGCGCCGCTGCTGGTGACAATCACCTCGTCCGCCTGCATCATGTCGGCCACGGTAAAGGCTTCTTCTACTACCGGGATGCCGTTTTGCCTCGCAATCCCCAGCAGGTGCCCGCGGGTGATGCCGGGCAAAATCAGGTTGCACAGCGGCATTGTGCGCAGCGCGCCGTTTTGCAAAATCATAATGTTGCTGTGCGCGCACTCCGTCACCGTGTCGCCGCGGTGAAACACGGTTTCATCGCACCCGGCTTCGGCTGCCTTTTGTGCGGCCATCACGTTGGGCAGCAGATTGAGCGTTTTGATGTTGCAGTGCAAATAACGGGTGTCCTCGGTGGTAATCAGGCGCAGCCGCTTGGTGTGCGGTGCCATACTAAACGGGCTGATGGTGCACAGCAGGTTTGCGGGTACGCTGCTGGGCGGGAAGGCGTGGCTGCGCGGTGCGCTGCCGCGCGTTGTTTGCCAGTACAAAATCTGGCAGGGGCCCTCTACCTGCCGGCACAGGCGAAGCAGCAGCTCTTCCAGCTCGGCTTTGCTCATTGCAAACGGGATGCGCAGCGCCGAAAAGCTGGCCCAAAAGCGGTCGATGTGCTCTTTTAGCGCAAACGGTACCCCGTTTGCGACGGCGGTGGCGTCGTAAACCCCGTCACCAAAAAAGGTGCTGCGGTCACACATCGGTATCATCATCTCTTCCACCGGGGCTGTTTTGCCGTTGTACCATGCAAGGTCTTTCATTTTATTGCTCCTTTACCATGTCGTTTTGGGTGGGGCTGCGAACATTATTGTATAGCAGTATAACACCGCTTGCGGTGCAGTGCCAGCCTGAACAAGCAAAAATTAAATAGAGGTGCTGTTAAATAGCGGCTGCGGCACAAACCAACGTTTTTTGTATTGCACCTCAGCGCTGCACTGTGCAATTACGCGGTTGAGGCTGCGCACTGGGGCACCCACCTCTTCGCACAGCTGCGTTTTGGTCAGCATTGCAAGGTCGCCCGCCTCCTGGTGGCGGCGAATGGCCAAAAGGTACCGCTGGCGTATGGTTAAAAGCGACAGGCGCATGCGCTCGTCCGAGCCTTCGACCACCTTTTCGCACAGGCGGCGCAGCACCAGCTGAGTAAACGAAAAATCTTGTTTCAGCCAGCGCAACACTTCGCCCCGGTGCACCAGTGTGACGCGGCAATCGGTGCGCGCACGCACCAGTGTGGGCAGCTTGCGGTCACTCAGCAGCTCCAGCTCGCCAAAAAAATCCACCGGGTGGTAGGCGTAAATCGCCAAAAATTCTCCGTTTTCCGCCTGGTAATACACTGTCGCTTCGCCACTGGTCAGCAGGTAAAGAAACTGGTTTTCGACACAGGGGTCCAGCATCACTTCACCCCGGTGGTAACTTTTTTCAGTAAAGCGGATGCCGGGTGGGATTTGCAACGCCTGCTGCATACAAATTACTCCTTTTGGGTCATATGACCTGTTTTTTTGAGTATAGCACGGGTACCATAACAGCAGCAACATTTTTTGCCGCAGGCGGTTAGTGCGGCAGACCAAAAAGGAGAGTGCAAAAAATGAGAAAATGGATTATTGACACCGACACCGGCAGTGACGATGCCGTGGCACTGCTGCTGGCCCTTGGCTGCGGCGAAGTGGAGGTGCTGGGCATTACGACCGTTGCCGGCAATGTGCCGCTGGACAAAGCGACCCGCAACGCGCTGATGACAGTGCAGGTGGCGGGGGCAAAGCTGCCGGTGTACCCCGGCGCGGCAAAGCCGCTGTTTCGAAACCTTGTCACCGCCGTCAACGTGCATGGGCAGGACGGTATGGGCGACCTTGGGCTGATTCACCCGCAGCAAAAGCCGCAGCAGCGCCACGCGGTGGATTATATTTTAGACACCGTGCGCGCGGCCCCCGGCGAAATAGAGCTGGTGACAATTGGCCCGGTGACCAATATTGCGCTGGCCATTTTAAAAGAGCCGGAAACCATGCGGCAGGTAAAGCATATTTGGTCGATGGCGGGTGCCGGGTTTGGCGTGGGCAACACGACCCCGGTGGCCGAGTTTAACGTGTATGTGGATGCCGAAAGCTTTGCCGTGCTGCTGGGGGCGGGTATCCCGCTGACGATGATTGGCACCGATGTGTGCTTTGGGCAGGCCGCGTGGGACGAAGCGGACATGGCGCTGCTGGAAGGCGGCGGCGGCGAAGCGGCGCGCCATGCCGTACAGTGTAACCGCACCCTGTGCGAGCTTAACCTGCGCCGCTGCGGGCAAAAAATTGTCGACCTGCCCGACGCGGTGGCCATGGCAGTGGCGCTGTGGCCGGATATCACACTGGATGCCCCTGCCTGCACCTGCTATTGCTGCACAAAAGAGCAGCCGGCCTATGGGCAGGTGATTGTAAACGACCACAGCCACCTGCTGGCCATTGAAGGCCCTGATGCGCCGGCCAATGCGACGGTGGTGCGCAAAATAGACGAAATGCAGTACAAAAACAGGCTGAACAAGGTACTGCTGGGGATGCGCTGAAGGAAAGAACACCCATAAAAAGCCGAAAAGATGCTGGGCAAACCGCCGCAATCATGCTATGATAAAGGCAACAAAAACCCCCGCTGTGCAAAGCGGCGCGGGGGTGAAAAGGTGGGTTTATTGGCATGGAGGAAGAGCACCCGGTAGTAGCAGTGGCACCGCAGGGGCAGGCGAACCAGCGCCTGACAAAACGCGAAAAAGGGTGGCTGTCGGTTTGCCTTGCGGCAGTGCTGTGCGGCGTTTTAGGTACCGGCATCATCACCGCGCGCAGCGGGGCAAACCCGCTTGGCCTGCCCCTGCTTGCGGTGTTGGTATTTATTTACCTGTATTTGCCCGGGCGGCTGTTGGCAAAGCTGCTGCCGCGCGAAGTGCAAAACGCCCCGTACCGCACGCTGCTGCACCTTGCGCTGGGCAGTGGGGCACTGGTGATATTATATGCAATCAGCGCCCGCCTTGGGGCAAGGCTGTTGCTCACCGCGCTGCCCCCGGTGGCAGTGCTGGTGTGGGGCATAATACTTTGGCGTACCGGCCGTTTGCACAAATTGCACCGCCCGGCGCTGGGGCAGTTGGCAAAGCACCAATATGCGCTGGGGTATGCCGCGCTTTGGGGGTTGTTCAGCCTGTTGTTTGCGCTCGTCATCAGCCTTGCCAATGCGCACCCTGTCAGTGTTGCCAGCGGCGAAGTGCTGCCCACGCAAGATTTACTGTGGAACATCGGCAATGCAAAGTCGTTTGCGCTGGGCTTCCCCCCGCATGATATCCGCTTTTTTGGGGTGCGGCTGACCTACCATTACCTTACCGAGCTGCTGTGGGGCATTTTTTCGCTGGTCAGCGGGTTAGATGCCTATGACATTATTGCCTTTTATGCGGGGCCGCTGGCCATTGCTGCCCTGCTGCTGGCCCTGCGCACCCTTGGCCGCTTTTTTTACGAGGGCAGCGAGCGCAAAACAGCGCTGTTTGTTTTACTGCTGTTTTTTGGCGGCAGCGTTGCCACAGTTGCAAACTTTGGCAACGGCGGATACGACGTGTTTGGGAACACCAACTTTTTGCACCTCGTCACTAACATCAATTCGCAGGCGACGGTGCTGGTGTTTTTATCCTGCTTTTTAGTGCTGTTTGGCACAATGGCCAAAGCAAAATTTAATGTGCCGCTGCGCACGCTGCTTGTGACAATCTGCGTGTTTGTGCTGGTCTGCTTTTCAAAGGGGCCGGCAGCCGCCATTGTCACCATCAGCTTTGGCATTGTGATGCTGCTGGTGCTGGTGTTTCAAAAGCCGCATATTGGCAAGGCGTTGCTGCTGAGTGCCGGGGTGCTGGGCGTTTTTGCGCTGGCGTATATCGCAGTCTATTCGTCCGGCGCGTCGAACAGCATGGTATTTGGGCTGAAAACCATTCAGGACAGCGCGGCTTTCCGTTTGCTGGAGCACCTTTCAGACGCACTGCATTTAAGCTATTTTGGCCTGTTGCTCATCGGTGTTGTGCAGTATTTCTTTCTGCAGCCGTTGCAGCTGGTGCTGTATTTTGGCACCCTTGCAAAGGATGTGCGGCGGGTGTTTTGGCTGCCGCCGGTGCGCCTGCTGGCGCACGGTGTGGTGGTGGGCGGCATTGCGGCTTATTACTTATTTTGGCACCAAAGCTCCAGCCAGGCGTATTTTGCGCTGATTTCATTTTTTTTCTTAAATTTACTGGCGGTGGATGCGCTGCCCGCTTTTCAAAAGCATGCGGTGACGCGCTGGGCCGTGCGCGCACTTGCTGCGGTGGGCTGCCTGACCACGGTGGTGCTGATTGTTTCAATTGGCATGAAAGCGGTGGCCGTCAATGCGCAGTATGCGGCCCCTGCCGCACAGCCCGCCGGGTGGGCCGCCACACCGGCAGACGAGCAGGCGATGCAGTGGCTGCGTGAAAACACCGCGCAGGGCAGCGTATTTGCCACAAACCGCACCGACTCGGCCCCCGGCAAAGGCGACGGCATTTCAAACCTGTACACCGCGTACAGCGGCAGGCAGGCCTTTATGGAAGGGTATACTTACGCCCTGACCAACATGGGCATTTCGCAGCAGTTTCTTGCTGCGCGCATGCAGGTAAACGCCGCGCTGTTCAGCGCCGGCACCGACCCGCAGCAGGTGGCGCAGCTTTGCGCGCAAAACGGCATTGCGTACCTGGTGTTTGACGCCGATTACCCCGGCGACACCACCCAGCTTGCCGCCCTGCGGCAGGTGTACCAAGCGGGCACTGTTACCATTTACGCCGTGTAAAAGCGGCAGGCAAACTGAAAAACATCAAAAAACAGGCCCCGCGCTTATGGCGCGGGGCCTGTTGCTATAAAAACGATACTTGATTTTAATTGCCGCTTTGTTTATTTTTGGCGCAGCTTTTTTTCAAGCAACTCGGGGCTGGCGGCATAGGTGAGGGCCGTGCGCTCGGTAATAATGCCGCTGCGGTACAGCTTTAAAATACTTGCGTCCATCGCCACCATCTCCTCACTTGCAGAGGAGGCAATCACCGTGTCGATCTGGTGGATTTTGTTTTCACGAATCATGTTGCGAATGGCGGGGTTGACAGTCATAATCTCGAACGCGGGGACTAGATTACCGTCTACCGTGGGCAATAATTGTTGGCTGACCACCGCCTGCAACACCATCGCAAGCTGTACGGCAATCTGGTGTTGCTGGTTGGGCGGGAAAACATCCAGAATGCGGTCAATGGTGTTGGCGGCACCTACCGTGTGCAGGCTGGAAAAAATCAAATGCCCGGTTTCGGCGGCGGTCATCGCCACGGCAATGGTTTCGTGGTCGCGCATTTCGCCCAGCAAAATCACGTCCGGGCTTTGGCGCAGCGCGCCGCGCAGCGCGGCAAGGTAGCTTTCGGTGTCACTGCCGGTCTCGCGCTGGCTGACAATGCTTTTTTTATGGCTGTGCAGGTATTCCAGTGGGTCTTCCAGCGTAATAATGTGGTCGGCCCTCGCGCAGTTGATGCGGTCAATCATACAGGCAAGCGTCGTCGATTTGCCGCTGCCCGCAGAGCCAGTGACCAATACCATGCCACGGGTACGGTCTGCAAGGCGCAGTACCTGTTCGGGGATATGCAGCTTTGCGGGGTCGGGCAGTTCAAACGTGATGACCCGCACCACCGCCGCAAGGCTGGAGCGCTGTTTATACGCGCTGACACGAAAGCGAGAAATACCCTTTACGGTCAACGAAAAATCATCGTCCCCGGTTTTTAGCAGCTTTTCAGTCGGCCGATCACCCGCAAGCATATAAATCTGCCGCACAAACTCTTCGGTGTCGGGGGGCAAAAGGCGGGTCTCATCCACATTGGTCAGTACCCCGTTGATTTTGTAGACCATCGGCCGCCCGGCGACGATAAAAATGTCGGATACCCCGCGCGAGACAGCTTCTTTCAGTTGTATTGTAATATCCATGAAAACTCCTTTCGGGCAGGGTGGCTTTTTAGGGTTTGCCGGGCAGCGCGCCCACGGCAGAGCTGCCGCTGCCGTACACCGGCAGGCCGTCCTGCGGCTGCCATTCGCCGGTGCTTTCGGTCTGCCAGCGCGCAATGCGGTAAAAGCCGTCACCGGCAGCGCCCGGCCAAAGCACCTCTAAGCTGGCCGTGATGCGCTGGGTATCGCTGATGGGTACGGTATAGTCAAGATATACCGTGTCGTTTTCAGTGCGGGTGGTGCCGTAAGAAGCCAGTGCCGCGGCCGCGGCCTGCAAATAAGCGGTTTTACTGCCCGCTTCGGTGTAGCACTGCTGCAACGCGGCGTCGGCCTGTGCCAGGGTTGCCTCTGCACGGTTGGACGCCGCGGTGTAGGTTAGGGTATGCTGTGCCGCTTTTTGTGAAAGGTTTTGGTCGGCACTGGCACTTGCCAGCGAAAGCGCCGCAAAGGTGACAAGGCACAGCAGCACAAAAATGACCAGAACAGACGACACACCGACGCCAAGCCCGGCACTGCCGGTGGCTTTTTGCTTTTGTGCGGCCATGGGGCCTCCCTCCTTTTGATGCAACACTTAGTATTCTGCCGTCAGCGGTGTGTGGCAACGCACCGGCAGGGTGAGCAACGGGGCGGTTTCGCCCAGCTTGGTAACGACAATATTGGTGGTTTCGTCTTCTGCTGCGGGCAAAAGCTGCAGGGTGTAAGCGGCATCTGCCGCAGTACAAGGCTGCCAGTTTGCATTATAGTACAGCGTGTCGGCAGTGCCCTGTGCGCCCATCAGGCCTAGTGCGGCAGCGGGGTCGCCTTGTTTTGCCTGCAAGCAAGAGGCAGCGCTTTGGGCGCTGGTAAGGGCGTGGTTCAGTTCTTGCGTGTTCACCGACAGCAGGTGCGCCTTGACAAACAGCTGCACACAGACCGCGCTGGCAAGCGCAAAAAACAAAATAGAAAAAATCAGTTCCATTAAAAACAGGGCCGAACGAGAGCTTTTCTGTTTCATGGGCTCACGCTCCCCTCTACCGGGCCGCTGCGCAGGGCCAGCAGCACCTGCTGTACCTCTCCGTCGGTCGTGGTGACAGTTGCCTGTAATAGCCCACTGCCCAAGTCTTCAAAGGCCAGCGCTTTGGCAGTTGCCACCGTTTGCCCGGCGGCAAGCTGCGGGGTTGCATCGGCCGGCAGCAGCAGCTCGCGCACGGCGCCGTCATAGCTGTAAATATAAGTGTGGTAACTGCCCCCGGCTTGCGCCTCAGTGAGAATCAGGGCCTCGGTACCCTCAATTTCACCCAGTGAAACGGTGCCCGCCACATCGCTTTGGTGCAACTTTTCGGCAAGGTAAGACAGTGCGCTGCGGGTACTGAAATTCTGCTGCATGTTGTGTGCGGTGGTGGTGTACACATTGGCACCAATCACCACGACCGCCAGCGCACTGGCGCAAAATACGCAGAACAGGGCCAGCGTAAACAGAATGTCAATGGCAGAACGCCTTGCTTCGCGCATGGCGGCACCTCCTTTGCAGTAAAATCAGCGGTAAAAAATCAGCGTGTAGTCACGGTGATTGAGGGTATCAGGTTGCTGGCAAACACTTCGTAATCGACTAAATAACGGCTGTCGTCCACCTGTATGCCGTAGTGGTCTTCCAGGTAAGAAAGGCTTGCGGGGTAACTGCCCTCGGTCGCATAGCAATGTACCGCACTGCGGCGAATTGCATCCTCCAGCCCCTGCCGGGCGGCCTCCTTTGCGGTGTGGTCCACCGATGCAAGGCCGGGCAAAAAAAGCAGCAGCACGGCTGCAAATGCCGCAATGGGCAGCAGCAGTTCGCGCAGCGGCGAAAGGTCGCGCTGTTCTTTGGTAAAGCGGTTACGGCTCATGCAAGCACCCCCTTTGTGCGTGTGGTGTGATCTGCTATCAGCTTAGCCAATCGAGGACATAATGCCCATCAGCGGCAGCATGACCGACAGCAGAATAAACCCAATTAAAATAGAAAAAACAGCGACCAGCGTCGGCTCAATCATCGACACGGTGCGCGACACCGCGGCATCGGCCTCTTCCTGGTAATGTTCGGCCAGCTGGCGCATCACGGCATCGGCGTTGCCGGTGCGAAACCCAATGGTCAGCATGCGAGCGTACACCCCGCGAAACAGCCCGGCGGCAACCAGCGCGTCGCCAAAGTTTTGCCCCTCTTCCATCAGTTTGCGGCAGTGGTCTATTTTTTTCTGCGCGGTGGCGTCCTGCACAAGGCGGCGCACCATCGTAAGGCTTTTGTCGGTGTCAAGGCCGCTGGCAAGCATCAGCGATATGCCGCTGGCAAACCGTGCGCTGGCAATGGTGGCGGCCAGCTTGCGGCTGCCCAGCACCCGCCCGGCAGAGAGTTTGCCCCAAACGGCGCGGCCTTTTTTGGTATAGGCACACCAAAGGCCAAACAGTGCTGCCACCACCACGGCGGCCAGCAGCACGGCGGAATAGCGCGAAAACGCCTGCCCGATTTGCAAAATGGAAAGTGAAATGCCGCCCGGCTGCGCGCCCAGTTGCAAAAACACTTCGTTGAACACCGGCAGCACCCGGGCCAGCAGCACACCCAGCACCACCACCATCATTGCAATCATCACC
Source organism: Bacillota bacterium (assembly GCA_023460035.1). Taxonomy (GTDB): domain Bacteria; phylum Bacillota; class Clostridia; order Oscillospirales; family Ruminococcaceae; genus Pygmaiobacter. The sequence goes on along the minus strand of JAEWRN010000044.1, from coordinate 46,653 downwards.
AACGGGTAACGCACCGCACTGCGAATAGCGCCTTGCAGCGTTTCTTCCCGGTCATAGTAGGTGGCCAGTGCCTCCATCACTTCATCCAGGCGGCCCGACTCTTCACCAATCGCAGCCATATCCAGCAGATACTGGGGGAATGCCCCGGTGGCCGCAAGGCCCGCGCTCAGCGGTTCGCCCAGCTCACAGCGGGCCAGCGCCTCACTGAGAATTGTACGCCCGTCGACATCATCGCTGTCCTGAATCATCATCGAAAGCCCTTCGGCCGCCGAAATGCCAGAGTGCAGCAGCAGCGCGCTCTGGGTACAAAAGGCGGCCAGCTCCCGGTTTGAAAGGGGCCGTACCTTCGCGTTGTTTGCCATCCTGTTCCCTCCTGTGCAACTATAAATTTGCCAAGTCGCAGTCAATACACCAGTAGTGTGTTGTAATTACTGTCTTTTTTGATATACTCCATAATCCAGTCTTCTTGATTGCCGTTGTCGGCAAAGGTCGGGTCCATGCGTTTCCACTCGGTGCCGTCGAATTGGATAATCCCGTTTACCCAACCGCTTTCGGCAAGGTAAACACTGACCCATGCGTGGTAAATATCGCCCGACCAGCCGATGTCCAGCCGGGTGGGGATGCGCTGGCTGCGCAGCATGGTGGCCATCAGCGAAGCATAGTCAAAGCAGATGCCGGTGCCGCTGGCCATGATATCATCGACATTTGGCAGGTAGCCGCTTTTTACGTTATCGGCTTTATCGTAGTCGTAAGTCAGGTTTTCCATCACAAAATCATACACCCGCTCTACGACTTCAAGGTCGCTTTGTGCGCCCTCGGCAAGCTCTGCGCCTTTTTGCACCGCCACGGAGTCTGCGGTGTAATTTACATATTCGTTGGGGCGCAAAAACGTGGTGAATTCGTCTGTCACTGCGGCATTAAAGCTGACACTGTAGGCCTGCGTGTAGCTGGTGTCGTAGACATTTTCGTACACGCCAAGCGTATAGCTGCCACTGCCGGCCGCAAGCGGAAAAGCCTGCCACGCGTTGTTCATATCAAAACGGTACTGGCGCCCGTCCGGGCCGTCCAGCACCAGTTTGACCTTTTGGTTGCTGCCCTCGTACCGCGCCATAAAATACCCGTCGGCGGTGTTGCTGGCATCAATCGTCACGACGCTGTTGCCGTAAGTTACGCTGCCGGGGGCGGTGTTTTCAAGCACAACGGGGGTGTTATCCCGTACCGGTGTGGGCACCGGGGTCGGTTCGGGGGTAGGGACCGGGGTGGCTTGCGGTGCCATTGCGGACGGCGGCGCCGTAGAAGAAAAACTGGTTGTGCCGCCCGGGGTGCTGTTGCCACAGGAGGCCAGAGAAATGCTGAAAAAAATGAGACAAAGGCTCAAAGCGGCGCTGCGCCGCAAGCAATCCCGCACAAACGCCACCTCCCTTTGCGGGTATTTTATTTTGGTAAAGCACCATGCGGTCAAAATAGATTAATTGACAGGATGACGTTGTGTCATTATCAGTTTAGCGCAAAATTTTAATTTGGCAAGAAAAAACAACTCAAATAGGATATAATATCAACAAATGAATAAAAATCAACTGGTATAGCATACAATACGGGCTAACCGCTGGAGGAACTGTCTTTCGGCAGTTCTTCTACCGCAATCAGTTTGCCACGCACACACATGCGGTCGGCGCTGGTGTCCATGGGGTGGCAACTGGTCAGAGTGACGGCGCTGTAATCGGCGCAGTAGATCATGCTCCAGTCGTTTGGCGGCACCACAATGGTTTCCACATATGCATAAGTAAAGCGGTAGCCGTTGTAGTCAAGGTAAATTTTGTCGCCCTCTTCAAACTTGTCAATGTTGTAAAACTCTGCCCCGTAAACGCCGCGGTGGCCCGCAATGCAGACATTGGGGTTGCCGTAACTCGGCAGTGCGCTGTAACGGTACAGGCCGGGGCCGTATTTCAGTACGCTTTGGGCGGTGCCGCTGCGCACCTCCCCCTCGTAGGCAAGGCGCGGTACCCGCAGCGTCATGTCCCCATTTTGGTAGGCCTTGCGCTCATTGGACAAAAAGAAACGGTCGGTGGGGTAGGTGTAGCGCGGGTAGTTGTCCCCGGCAAGGGGGTCGGCCTGCGAGGTGTCCAGCTGTGAGACATCCGCTTCAGAAATATCCATATCCGTGAGGTTTGAAAGGTTTTGCCAGTAGGTGAACTCGCGGTACCATTTGGGCACCCAGTTGACCACAACGTAATATAAAACAAGGGCGGCGCCCGTGCAGAGCAAGATGGCGGAAAGCACACCGCGCGCTGTAACTTTTTTGTGGCGGTAATGTTTTGGTTTGTGACGAGCATGTTTTAGCGCCATGGGTGCCCCCTTTTTAAAAAGTGGATGAGGATAGCAGGGCAAAGGCCGCCCCCGCCGGTTAATGCCGGGCACAGAAAACGCGCCGGCACAGTACAAAAAGTTGCGGACGGCAGAAAGGCGGCCGGAGTTCGCCAGAGGAAGAAAAAAGTTTTTTTCTTTTCATTTTAAAGCATCTTTGTTATACTGTAAATGCTTTTACTGAATTCTTTTGGGGTGCCCGGCGAAGAAAAGCGGGCAAAGTGTGTGTGAAATGGGGAAGAGTTATGCAGCCTCTACGTATTCACATTAAGATGTTGGGTGAATTTCAAGTTGTGGTCAATGACACGGTGATTGGCGACAGCACGCGCTCCAACCAAATTTGGAACCTGCTGCAATACCTTGTCGCGTTTCGCCATAAGGTCATTACGCAGGAAGAACTGATTGACGCGATGTGGGAGGACGGTACCGGTGACCCGGTGGGCGCCTTGAAAAACAGGGTATACTGCATCCGTAATTTGTTTGGAAAAACCGGTGTGCCGGGTGCGCGCGAAGTGATTTTGTTTTCGGCTGGCTCGTACAGCTGGAACAACAGCCTGCCGTGCGAGGTAGACACCGAACAGTTTGCAGGGTTGTGCGAAAAGGCGGCACAGCCGGGCCTTACCCAAAACGAGCAGATTGCATTGTACCGGCAGGCAGTAGACCTGTATGGCGGAGATTTTTTGCCGGCGGCGAATTTTATGGCATGGGTGGTGCCACTTAGCCGGCATTACCACAGCCTTTATTTTAAAATTGTTGCACAGCTTTTGGATTTATACGAAAAGCAGCACAAATATGATGAGATGTATGAGGTGGCCCACCGCGCGGTCAGTATTGACCGCTTTGAGGAGACACCGCACAAGTATATTTTGATTAGCCTGATGGGGCAGGGGCGCCAACAGCAGGCACTGGCACATTATAATTATATCAGCGAATTGTTTTACCGCGAAATGGGGGTTGGCCTGTCCGACAACCTGCGCGACTTATACCAGCAAATTTCGCGTACTGTGCAGACCGGCTGTACCGACCTTGATGTGCTGCGGGAACAGATGAAAGAGGAACCGGCCGAGATCACCGGGGCGTTTTATTGTGAGTATGAAGTGTTTAAAAGCCTGTACCGCATCGAAGCGCGTGCTGCCGGGCGCAGAGGGTCCTCGATTTACCTTGCCTTGCTTGGGGTCGCAAATGTGAAACATCAGTGCGAGCTGCCAAAAGACATTTTAGAGCGCGCAATGGAGGCCTTGCATCGTTGTATTACCGGCAGCCTGCGCCGCGGGGATGTGTTTTCACGTTGCAGCGCAAGCCAGTATGTGCTGATGCTTACGCCCATCACGTATGAGGATGGCCAATTGGTGCTGATGCGCATTGAACGCAATTTTAAAAAACTATATCATTCACGCAAAGTAGAACTTGTGAATAACCTGCAACCATTGATTCCAATCAACGATTGGTAAGCGCAAAAAGCATAGATGCTATGAAAACGGTCTAAAAGTCACAAAAGTGATTTTTAGACCGTTTTTTAACCTATTAATTGTTACTTTTTTCACGCGAGTCGCAATAACTGAAAAAAAAGAAGAAAAAATTTCCGAAAAAGCGAAAACGGTGACTGTATGGTGACTGAAACGTGATTTAATAAATGTGTATAAATAGTGATAAAAGGCGAAGCTGCATCCTTTGGCCCGCCGCAGAATACCTTGAAAGGCGGTACAACAGAAATGGCCATGGCCGAACACAAAAGCATTTTGATCCCAAATGGGGCGACCCGCATTTTGGTCTGCATGGATACCCCTCGCAACATGGAGTTGTGTGGGCACTGGTATAACCCATTTCTGCCGTCTCCGGTTCGCTTTCAAAGTGTGCTACAGCTGCTTTGCGGGATGGAAGAGTTTTACAATCGGCTCGCATTCCCACAGGAGGCGTGCTGCTGCCGCAGCTTTCACCATGAAGTACCACAGCCGGTAAGACAAAAAAGAGATAGAGAGGTGAGGCGCTATATGAGCGACGAGTTGTTGAAAGAAAAACGTGGCGAAAAGGCAACTTTTGTAGTTCAAGTGCAGTTTCGGCAAAATGCAAGCTGGCAGGGCACCATCACCTGGGCCGAGCAAAACGAAACAAGGCATTTTCGCAGCACGTTAGAATTAATTAAACTGATGGATGAAATTTTAGATGAAAACACAGAGCAGCCGGCAGAACAAGTTGTGCTGTAAACGCAATATCACACACAGTGGTGTGGGGTACAAACCTCTGGCAAATAAAGGAGGACTATGGGGATGAATACAAAGAAACGTTTTTTAAGTGCTTTCCTAGCGTTACTGATGCTGCTTTCCATCGTGCCAAGCGGCTTTTTTGAAGTGTTTGCGACATCGGCCAAATCGATGAGTGCAGGATCGTATTTGTTGAAAAAATGGCCTAATGAATTTGGCATATTAAAACACCAAGATACTTACAGCGATGACAATGGCTCTGGTTTGGATTATTCTTTGGGTGTGGAAGTATACGTTAACAATGAAAAATCAATACTTGACATGAACTTTCCTCAATATATGATTCATGCTTCAGGTGGCGACAATGCAGTCTCAACAAAGTTCTCTTTTGAAGTGAATGAGAATTTCACATTTGAAAAAATGACATACAACAATGCGACATATCCAATACAAAAAGATGGTACTGTTTATGTGGGTGTCGCACAAAGACAAATTATGTCAGATGGCGTTAATAACGCGGGTACAGTTCGTATCTACCTATCTACAAATAGAGAAAATCCAGGAGGTATTGGCACCATTTCGTCGGTGTACCTGCCGGGCAACCTGTACGACTATGGTACTTATTCCAATGGCACGTGGGCGACCAATGATACCAGCGCGCTGAATGCCGGGCGCAATGGGTCGGATGGGTCTGCCATTGTGTTTGGCGATTATAATCAGGCGGCAGCCGGTAACTGGGCTGCCGTGCTGAACAGCTATAATGGGGCACCCAGCTATTGGGGCATCACCAAAGAAGATTTGTCGCAGGGGCTTTTCCGCCTTGGCGCGCCGGATCTGTTTGGCACATCGCCGACCACTTATAAAAAAGTGTGGTTCAATGTTTCCATCCCCTTCTTTTATGATGACACGACCAATAAATACAGCTATGATTCCAGTGCCAATGGGGTGGAGTTCAATACCTCCACAAACCGGTTGGAAATGCTTGCAAACTCAGAAAACGGTTTTTGGCCGTTTGGTACCAGAGGGCAAAATTATTACTTTGGCATGAGCCTCAACGTGCAGTTTGCGATGCCGAAAGACGGCATGATTAACGGTACCACCCCGATGACATTTGAGTTTTCGGGCGATGACGACCTTTGGATTTATGTAGACAATAAGCTGACGCTGGACATCGGTGGTATCCACGGTGCCAGTGGTGGCTTGATTGACTTTGCAAACGGGCTGGTTTATTACCAGGGCAACCCCACCAACACAGGGGCGCACCTAGGGTGGAAGAATGTGATTGACCAAAACCCGCGCTCGGGCTACAGCTATGCGGTCAGCTTTGCATCACTGGGGCTTTCGATGGAAGATTATTCGATGCACACAATGAATATCTTCTATATGGAGCGCGGTGCAGGCGAAAGCAATAACAAAATGACCTTTAACCTGCTCACCTTTACCGGCAACCCGAACCTGTTTAAACAGGTCACCGGGTTAAATGATGCCATTGTGGATGAAAATACTGAATATCAATTTAAAGTGCTGGTCAACGGCGCAGTGGCGCCGGGGCTGGAATATAAGGTTGGCGCAGAGGGCTATACGACCGATGCCAATGGGATGCTGTCGCTGAAAGCGGGCGAGACGGCTTCTTTCAATTTAGCTGCAGGCAACACCGTCGAAATGCAGGAAGTGAATGCCGACCTTTTTAAGACAAGCAATCAGGTGCAGGACCTCATCACACAGCAGGTGCTAAAATCGCAGGCGGATGGCAAAGAGAGCGGCGCTTACCAAACCGGCGACCCAAACAAAAGCCGTTTGCTTTACACCTTTACCAATACGGCAGACACCGGTACGTTGAAAATTGAAAAGGCAGTACAGGGTGATCTGTTGCAGGCAGAGGATACCTTTACCTTTAAGGTATGGCTAACCAACGAGGATTACGGCAAAAACAATGTGCTGTATACTGGCGATGTATATTTGAATGATGCCGATACCCCCACGCAACTGGGCGCGGATGGTGTGATTACGCTGAAAAAGGGTGATACGGCATCAATCAAGGGCCTGCCGGTGGGCACCGAGTACAAAGTACAAGAGCTTGCGGCCGATGGCTATGATTTAAACGAAGTTACTGCGCCAACGGGTGCGAAGCAGGATGCTACCGACCCCACCATCGTGACCGGTAGTGTGGCACAAAAAGATGTGGTTTATACGAACCTGTTTGAAAACAAGATTCACACCGAAACGGTGACCATCAACAAAACTGATCGGCAGGGCAACCCGGTGCGTGGGGCAAGCTTTACCGTGACGGATGGTACTGGTGCGGCGGTCGTGCTGACCCCGGTTTTAGCAAGTGGTAGCGCGGCGACAGGGTATGCTTCGTATACTTTTGAAGCCAAAAACAATACCAGCTATACCGTGCGCGAAAGCGTGGCACCGGCGGGGTACAAGGCAATTACCGGCAGCTATGTCGTGCAGGTGGGGCCGGATGGTACCATAGTGCAAACTGGCGTTGTCAGCGGGTTTGTGCTGAATCCAAGCAGCAAAACCATTACAGTGACCGATATTGAAAAAACACTGGAAGCTGACACGGTGCGTATTGAAAAATACGACAGTTACGGCAACGCCCTTGCAGGGGCAAAGTTTACCGTATCCGGCGGGGACATCAGCGGCGAAAAAGAACTGACAGCCCGTGCCCCCCGTGACGGCGAGACCACTTTGTGGACCCAGTTCGTCGATGCGATTACCGGGTTGTTTGGTGCGGATTCGGGCACCGAATATGTTTACGACTTTAGCGATGCTGTTTCAGTGCTGACTTTTGGACAAATTTACCGTGTGACTGAGACCGCCCCTGACGGATATACCGGCGTGGGCTCGTTCTACATTACACTCAAAGATAATGGCGGCAGCCTTGAAGTAATGCAATGTGATGAAAACGGACTCCCGGTGACCGGCAGCAAAATCATCATCACTACGGTGACGGAAAATGAGACCATCATCAAGGTGCCCAACAGCCTGCAGCAGACCAATGATGTTGCGGTGTCGGCCAGCAAAGTATGGGTGGACGGCAATGCAGCTGGTATCACCCGGCCCACCGCGGTAACCATGGTATTGCACCGTGCAAACAGCACAGGGCGCGACACCTCTTTTGAAAAAACACTGCCTGCCAATGCGGCAAACAACTGGCAGGTAACGTTTGAAAATCTGGACAGATACGACCTTGCAACGGGCGAGAGCTGGGCCTATACCGTCGACGAGCAGTCGGTGCCGAATGGCTATACCAAAGCAGTCACCGGCAGTGCGGCAGATGGGTTTGTCATCACCAATACCCGCAGCGATATCGGCGACAAAGCAACAATCAGCGCGGCAAAGCAGTGGGCGGGGGACGATGGCTATACTGCATTGCGCCCTGCTTCTATTCAGCTTGCGCTGTACCGTGACGGGCAGCAAAACGATGCGGCAAATGCACTGGGTACCGTGACGCTTACCTCAGCCGAGGGCTGGGCGGCAAAGAACTTTACCCCGGTGGCAAAGTATGACGCAGACGGCGCCCCCATCACTTACGTGGTAAAAGAAACACTGCCCGCGGGTAGCGGCTATGCGGTCACCGGAGGTGCGGTTACGATTACCGGCAACACCGGCAGTGCGCTGCTTACCAATACACTGGGTGGTAAAACGGTGACGGTGCGCGGCGAAAAAACCTGGAAGGACTCCAATGACCAGTACAATACCCGCCCGGCCAGCATTACAGTAAACCTGCTGGCAAACGGGGCGCAGGTGGCAAGCAAAACAGTCACCGGGCCGGATTGGGGCTACCAGTGGGCGAACCTGCCGTCAGCAGATTTTGCGGGCAACCCCATTACTTATGCGGTGCAAGAAACCGCGGTGACGGGTTATAGCGCAAGCTACAGCGGGAACAACATCACCAACACCCTTACAACAGACCAAAGTGTAACGGCAGTCAAAAATTGGGCAGATGACGGCAACCTTTATGGCACACGCCCCAACAGCATTACGTTGCAGCTTTATGCGGATGGTGTAAAGGTAGATGGCCAGACGTTGACCTTAACGGCCTCCAGCACAGTGGTTGGCAATGAAAACCAGTGGGCTGGCAAATTTGAAAACTTGCCGCAGAAAAACAGCGACGGCACGAATATCGTCTACACCGTAAAAGAAGCTGCGACCCCGCTGGGCTATACCAAGGCCGAAAATGGGCTTGCGGTAACCAATACGCTGACCAAAGACAAAACGATTACAGTAGAAAAAGTGTGGAATGATGGTAACGGTACGTCCGCGACCCGCCCACAGTCTATCAGCTATACGCTGTATGCCGACGGCAAAGCGGTTGCGGCGGTGCAGAGCACTGCTGCAAGCGGCTGGGGTACTACCTTTACCGGCCTGCCGCAGAAAAACGCACTGGGTGCAGACATCAACTATACCGTAACTGAAACACAGGTGACGGGTTATGCGGCACCGGTTTATACACCTGCGGCCGGCGCTAGCGCGGGGGGCACCATTACGGTGACCAACACGGTAAACCAGCAGACGATTTCGCAGACGGTGCAAAAAGCATGGCAGGGTGAAAACGGGTACGAAGCCCTTAGCCGCCCGGCACAGGTGACCGTAGAGTTGCTGGCCGACGGCCAAAGCTTCAGCCCGGCCAAAACGGTAGTCCTCAACAGCCAAAACAACTGGAAGCACGAGTTTACCGGCCTTGCAAAATATAACAACGCAGGGGCGCAGATCGTGTACACCGCAGTGGAAACCAGTGCAACACCTGCGGGTTACACCAAGGCGGAAAATGGCCTGACCGTCACCAACACCCTCAGCACGACCATCGATATTCAGGCAAGCAAGACTTGGGTGGACGGTAACAACCAACAGGGCCTGCGCCCAAGTGAGCTGACGATACAGTTAAAGGCAGATAATCTGCTGGTGGCAACCAAAACGCTGACTGCGGAGAATGGTTGGGCAGCCAGCTTTAACGGCCTGCCCAAATACAATGCAAACGGTGCGGAGATCGCCTACGCGGTCACCGAGACAGAAGTGCCGAATGGCTACATTTCCACTACGGCAGTGGGCACAAAGGCAAACGGCTACACGCTGGTCAATACCATTGCCCCGAACAACGAGGTTAAGGTAGAAGGACAAAAGGTGTGGAGCGGCGACAGCGCGCTTTCCGCCGTGATTCGCCCGCAGACCGTTACATTAGAGCTGCTGGCAGATGGCACAGCCCTTAGCCCGGCACGCACCACCACCGCAACCGCCGCCGGCAACTGGCAGTACAGCTTTACCGGCCTTGCAAAATACAATACTTCCGGCGCAATCATCCAATATACCGTGCGCGAAGTGCAGGGTGCATGGACAGCCAACTACACCACCCAAAACGGCACGGCACAAAATGGTTATACGGTGACCAACACCTATAATGGCGGCACAAAAGAACAGCAACTCACCAAGGCCTGGGTGGACGGCAACAATGTCGATAATACCCGCCCGGCCGGCGTGACCTTTACACTGCATGCCAAGGTGGACGGCACCGAGCTGTGGCACAAAGATTATACGTTTGGTACCACGGGTACGGCATCAAGCTGGGGCTTTACCACAGAAAAACTGCCCACCAAGACAGCAGAAGGCAAAACCATTATTTATACTGCCACTGAGAGTGTGGTGCCCACAGGGTATACCAAAGTCAGTGAGCAGGGCCTTACCATAACGAACCAGTTGCAAGATGGCAACACCAGTTTGACAGTGGAAAAGGTGTGGAGCGGCGATAACGCCGTGAAAGACCTGACCCGCCCGGCAAGCATTCAGGTGCAACTGAAAAAGAATAATGTCAACGAAGGCAGCCCTGTTAACTTGACAAGCGGGCCCGATGGCAGCTGGCAGTATACCTATACCGGCTTGCCAATGTACACCGATGGAGTGAAAAACACTTATACGGTGGCAGAGGTTGCTGGTAGCTGGCAGCAGAACTACACAAACAGCCAGCAAACTGCTGATACCAAGGTCACGATTACGAATACCTATACCGGCGACGAAAGTATTACGCTGACCAAAGTGTGGGTAGACAATAATAACGCTTATACCACCCGCCCGACAACGCTGAACCTTACGCTGAATGGGACAGTCAATGGCGTGACGACGCAGCTTGGCAGCTATACGCTGAACAGTGGCATGGTGACAACGGAGGGTAACAGCTGGGAGGGCAGCGTCAACGGCCTGCCCGCAAAGGCAGCAGATGGCAGTGCCATCACTTGGACGGCGACCGAACCCAATGTGCCCACGGGTTACACAAAAGCCAGCGAGCAAGGCCTTACGGTGACGAACCAGCTGACAGAGGGCAGTACCAGCCTGACGGTAGAAAAGGTGTGGAGCCGTGACGACACCGTGAAAGACCTGACCCGCCCGACCAGCATTACGGTACAGCTGAAACAAAATGGCAACAACTTTGGCGATGCGGCAACCTTGACCGCAGATAATAACTGGCAGCACGAGTTTACAGGGTTGCCGGCTTATACCGGTGGCGTCCAAAACAGTTATACGGTAGAGGAAACCGCGGGCAGCTGGCAGCAGAACTACACCAGCAGCCAGCAGACAAACGGCACGGCGGTGACGATCACCAACACATACAATGGTGGTAGTGATTTGACACTGACCAAGAACTGGGTGGACAATAACAATGCCGACAGCACACGCCCGGATGCGGTGACGCTGACGCTGAATGCAATGGTGGATGCGACTGCGGTGTGGAGTAAAGATTACACCGTGACTGGCACAACCAGTACGAACAGTTGGCAAAAAGTTGCGACCGGCCTGCCGTCAACCACGGCGGACGGCAAAGCCATTACCTGGGCGGCAACCGAAACCAATGTGCCTGCGGGCTATACTAAGACCAGTGAACAGGGCCTTGCAGTGACCAACCAGTTGCTGGATGGCGGCACCAGCCTGACGGTGGAAAAGGTGTGGAGCGGTGACGATGCCGTGAAAGACCTGACCCGCCCGGCAAGCATTCAGGTGCAACTGAAAAAGAATAATGTTAACGAGGGTAGCCCCGTAACGTTAACACCGGATGCACAAGGCAAGTGGAGCCACGTCTTTGATAATCTTTCTGTTTACGAAAATGGCGTGCGTAATACCTACACGGTAGAAGAAGTCGCCGGTGACTGGCAGCAGAACTATACGAGCAGCCAGCAGTCGGCAAATGGTGAAAACGGCGCAACCGTAACCATTACCAACACTTACAGCGGTGGCAGCGATTTGACACTGACCAAGAACTGGGTGGATAGCAGCAATGCCGACAATACCCGGCCAAGTGAAGTTACCCTGACGTTGAACGCGACAGTTGCCAATGACACCGTGTGGAGCAAAGATTATACCGTGACAGGGCAGGCAACCACGAACAGCTGGCAGAAGATCGTCAGCGGTATGCCCAGCCAGACGGCAAACGGCAGCGCCATTACATGGACAGCGACCGAGCCCAGCGTGCCCACAGGGTATACCAAGACCAGTGAGCAGGGCCTTGCGGTGACGAACCAGTTGCAGGATGGCACGACCAGCCTGACTGTGCAAAAGGTGTGGACCGGTGATGACACCGTGAAAAACCTGACCCGGCCCGCGAGCATTGAGGTAAAGCTGAAACAGAATGGCAATAACCTCGGCGCACCGGTGGCCCTTACCGCAGACGGCAGCTGGCAGTATGAGTTTAAAGCGCTTCCAAGCTATACAAACGGCGTTAAGAATGTGTACACGGTACAAGAGGTGGCTGGTAGCTGGCAACAGAACTATACCACCAGCCAGCAGACAGCGGGCACCACAGTAACCATCACCAATACTTACAGTGGCGGCAGTGACCTGACGTTGACTAAAGTATGGGTAGATGACAATGATGCCACCGGTGGCCGCCCAGCCAGCCTGACCCTGACCCTGAACTATACTGTGGGTGATACGACGGCGCGGCAGGCAGATTATACGCTGGACGCCAGCTCGGTGACAGCGGACGGCAGCTGGCAAAAGGTTGTCAGCGGCATGCCCAGCCAAACCGCAGCAGGTAGTGCCATCACCTGGAGCGTGAGTGAAGAAGATGCCAATGTGCCGCAGGGTTACACGAAAACACAGCAGACCGGGCTTACAGTTACCAATACAATACAGCAGTACCCGGTTGTGGTGAAATACCACGTATTTGATGAAACAGGCGCAGAAAAAACCTTTACCACCCCGCTGCAAGATGTCAGCCTTGGTACAGTCAGCTATAACACTACGCTCAGCAGCCTTGAAACTGCTGCGCAAGCCCGCAAAGACGAGTACTATGGCCTCGCGGGCAAGGTGGATGTGGACCAGTATCAACGCGGTGTCGTACGCGCAGTGACCGGCAATGTGAGCACCGACCCGGCGCTCAATGTCATCCATGTGGATTATATGCCGCTTAGCATTGCGACAAAGTATACCGTGACCTACAGCAACGGGCTTGAGGGCAACGATGCCGCAACCTACTCGGGCGGCAGCCGTGAGGCAGGCGCAAATTACACCGTGCTGGGCAACAGCGTGACCGGCTTTACCAACGGCAACAAGACTTTCGCCGGTTGGCAGCAGGTGACACAGTACCCGGTGGGCGCGAGCGTGGGTAGCGCACAGCAACAGCCAGAGGGCAATGTAATTTATCAGGCAATATGGCAGGGCGCTACTTATGACATCACTTACCACGCGAATTACAGAGACCCCGCTTTGCCAGATGCAGCAGATGTGCTGGACAACAATGGCGGTAGCGGGTATCAGGAGTCTGCTTCCTTTACCACCTACACGGTAGGCGATGGCAAAAACATTACGACCTTTGTAAAACCTGGTTATCATTTTGTTGGTTGGGCATTGCAGCCGGATGGCGGCGTTGCCTATGCCCCGGGCTTTGAAGGCAGTATGTCGGCGGCTAATTTGGAGTTGTACGCTGTGTGGCAGCCGAATATCACCATCCCGGACCGCATTTCGGTCAGTGCAGAACACAACTACTATCTTGACGGCACTACGGGTGAAGGGCAGAACAGCTACAGCATCACCCCGGACAGCGCCGACTTGATTCTTGGCAACGAGATTCATTATGTGTTTGGCGCAAATACGTACGGTAAAAAGGACGCTACAATCACTGTGATTAAAACGGCATTGCCTGTGGGCATTGACCTGCCGACAGAGCCGGTGGCTACTTGGACCGACGAGATGGAGCAGCAATATCAAGATGGCGTGTTGAAGGATTACCAGGATGCCAAACAGGCACTGGCTACTGCAAAGAGCGCAGTGGATGCGATGACCAAGCAGCAGGCGGATGCCGAAAAGGCAAAACAGACGCTGGCCAGTGCACAAAATGCGGTTACGGCCGCACAGGCGGGCTATAATGATGCGGTGGCACTTGCCGCAGCGGCGGGCGATACAGCAGCAAACCTGAACACGGCCCTTACCGCAAAACAGGCAGAGCTGGATACTTTGAATGCCGACCCGCGCAGCGCAGAGGACGACCCGGATCATGCGGCATGGCAGGCAGAAGTAGATGCTGCAAACGCGGCAATCGCAGACCTCCAGGGCAAGTTGCAACTGCTGGCCAACGAGGATACCGCAGCCGCAGCATTGGCTGCTGCACAACAAACGCTCAATGCACTGCTGGCACCGTATGCGGCAGGCGCGGACCTTACGGATGCTGCTGCACTGGCAGCAGCGGTGACGGCATATCAGGATGCGCAGGATGCGCTGATTGCCGACGCACAGGCAAAACTGCCGGATTTGACGGCTGCTGAGCAGACGGCTGAAACACAACTGGCCGCTGCAAAGATGGCATTCGACCCAGTGGACGCTGACCGTACGGCAAAAATTGCGGCGGACCAAGCGGCAAAGACCCAATATGAAGATGAGCTGAAAGCGTATCAAGATGCCCTGACGGAAGGGTCAAGCACGACAGAGATGGCGTGGGATGGTACGTTGGTGCTGGAGAACGGATACGACTATAAACTGGTTTACAACTATAACCGCACGACGCCAGTGCCGACGCCGACGCCGACACCAACCCCGACTCCGACTCCGACCCCCACACCGGTTCCGCCTACTCCGCCGACCCCGCAGCCAACCCCGGTTATTACACCTCCGCCTCCTCCCACAGGCCCGGTCGTGATACCGGAGGATGAGGTGCCATTAGGCGCATTGCCGACAAAGAGCCGGAACAGGAAAGGCGTTTACAAGATTTTGGATGACACAGTGCCACTTGGCGCATTGCCAGAAACGAGCGGTTCTGGTGGCTTGCTTGAAGGCGGGTTTGGTGCAGTACTGATGGTTTTGGGTGCTGCGTTGCGCCTGCTTGGGCGGCGCAAAAAGCGGGATGACCAGGAATAAAACAGGTCGCCCGGATGTTACCTTACCAATAGCCTCAGCCACATCCTGAAGTGTTAAAAAAGCGGCGAGCCCCCTTTGGTTCGCCGCTTTTTTTGTCAAACAGATAGCGATTTATGGCGAAAACTGCCGCATGGCGAAACCCATGAAAACGAGCAGCAACTGGAATGGAGGAACAAATGGAAAATTTAGAAAAAGAAAACATGGATCTGCCTGTGGCGGACCGTGCTGCTTGTGTGGCAACATTACAGCGACTTCTGGATAGTTCTGCTGCAAAACAGGCAGGTGTTTTTAAAATCGGCCTTGCGGATTTTAAAGAATTCAACGATATTTTTGGCCGGTATTATGGGGACTTGCTACTTGAAAAAATCAGCGTCTACCTTTCCAGTTTTCCCTCGGCGCAGCTTTCTCGGCCAGGTGGGGTAGAGTTTTTATTAATTTTGCCAAACAGTGGCTATACCCGTACCGCAGAAATTGCGGATGAGATCTGCACACGGTTCAACGAAACCTGGCATATCGGCAATATGGATTTTATTTGTGCCATGTACGTGGGGTTTGTGCTGCCCCCACAGGAGGCACACAGTGGCGAAGAACTGCTGGACATGTTGGACAACGCAGGGCAGGAAGCATACCGCACCGGCCAAAATACTGCGATTCCCTATACAGAAGCATTGCATGCCAGTATTTTGCGCACCAAAGCAATTGCGACAAAGCTGAAAAATGCACTCACCAGCCCGGATGACCCTGACTTAGAGGTCTGCTTTCGGCCGACAGTGCTATACGATGCACACCGCTATACCCGTGCTGAAAGTTATGTAAGGCTGTTCAGCGATGTGTATGGGCTAGTAGGGGAGGCTTCACTGATCCCGATTGCCGAGCAAAGTGGGCTTTCCACTGCGCTAAACCTATACGCTATTCGCCATACCTGCGCGCTGATTCGAGACCTGCTGGATGCCGGGCGCTCATTTGAGACCATTGCGGTGCCGGTTTCAGCCGTACAGTTTTTACAGCCGAAATTCGACGAGCAGCTGCGGGCGATTATTGAGGAATATGGCATCCCGGCCGATAAACTGGCGCTGGAGCTGACTGAAAGCACGTTGGTAAACAGCTTTATGCAGATTACCTATATGATGGGGCAAGTGGCTGACCTTGGTGTGGAACTTGTGCTCAGTGATTTTGGCACCGGGTATTCCGGCATCAACAACATCCTTACCCTGCCGGTCGATGTGCTGAAACTGGACCGATTGTTTGTGCTGCAGATGGAAAACGACGAGCGCTGTGGCATCGTGATCGAAGGGATGATCTCGATTGCCCACAAGCTTGGCATGAAAGTAATCGCAGAAGGAGTAGAGACCGATCATCAGCGCGAAATGCTGGCGGGCTGGGGCTGTGATTACCAGCAGGGGTTCTATTACAGCGCCACCGTTACGGCAGATGAGCTGCACCCTATGCTGACACTGCCGCCGGAAGAATAAAACGGATATTATGACTGCATATAAAA
Organism: Bacillota bacterium; assembly: GCA_023460035.1. Lineage (GTDB taxonomy): Bacteria > Bacillota > Clostridia > Oscillospirales > Ruminococcaceae > Pygmaiobacter. Next base: position 30,243 of record JAEWRN010000044.1, on the reverse strand, counting down.
AACAGCCTACCCTCTTTTAAAAGTGGACCGATCCCGGTTGAACAGACAAAAAAATAAAAACCCTGTCGCAGAATAGCTTAAAATTAGGCGGCCTTGCTCCGGATTTCGAACGGAGTAAGGCCGTCTTTGATGTTAATGCGCTCGTAATTGTAAAACTGCACATATTCAGATATTGCTTGTTCCACTTCGGTGCGGCAAGAAAAACTCATACGGTACAATGGACCGATCCCGGTTGAACAGACAAAGAAATAAAAACCCTGTCGTAGAATAGCTTAAAATTAGGCGGCTTTGCTCCGGATTTCGAACGGAGTAAGGCCGTCTTTGATGTTAATGCGCTCGTAATTGTAAAACTGCACATATTCAGATATCGCTTGTTCCACTTCGGTGCGGCAAGAAAAACTCATACGGTACAAGCACTCTGTTTTCAGTGTACCAAAGAAATTCTCCATGGCAGCGTTGTCATAGGGACACCCGGGGCTGGACATAGAGGGGCGAAAATGATATTCTTGACTCAGGTCAAAGTATCCGCGTGAGGTGTATTGAGACCCTTGGTCGCTGTGGAGTGTAAGTCCAGTAGCGACCTTTTCTTTTTGCAAGGCATCGCGAATCGTATCCGTTACCAAGGAGGTAGTCATGTCACTGCCGATGCGATAGGCTAAAACCAGTTTGCCGCACAGGTTTACCACCGCGCACAAATACAGCATTCCTTTTGCGATAGAAATATAGGTAATGTCGGTAACCCAGAAACGATTGGGCAGCGGCTGTTCAAAGGCTCTTTGCAACAGGTTCGGATATTGATGTACGGCCTGCCTGTAGTGCGTATAAGGTCTGTGTCTGCGTATCTGTGAAAGCAGGTCATACTTTCTCATGATGTGCAAAATGGCTTTCAGATTGATTTTTTTGCCTGTTTGCCGCAGAATCCAGCGCCGCACCCGGCGGCAACCGTAGGTCTGTTTACAGCGCCGCTGACATTCCTCAATCATGTTTACCAGCCACTGATCTCTGGGTTCTTTTGTCTGCCGATTCCGCCATGCGTAATAGCCACTGCGGGAAACTTCAAAGAAACGGCACATTGATTGAATACGGTATCTACTGCGAAATCGTTCAATGACACGATACTTCAGCTTCACTTCCTTCCAGCTTCAGACAGAAAATTTTGCAGCAGTTCCACCTGCATCCGCAGTTCGGCCAGTTCATTGTTTCGCTGCGTTTCTTCGTCCGGTGCGTTCTTTCGCGGTCTGCCTTTCAAGCGTGGTACATATCCTTTGCCAATCAGACGTGCTTTGCGGTTTTGACGCTTGACTAACTGCTCGATTTGATCTTTCGTCAGTTCATAGCTTTCTGCTATTTCCCGGTTAGTTTCACCTGCTTCCTTTCGCCTAAACACTTCTTCACTCAAAATCTCCATTTTTGTATATTTCCTTGCCATCACAAAGACCTCCTGTTGTAGTTTTCATTCTACAACAGAAGGTCTTTATTTTCACTGTCCGTTTTTTCGGATACAGTCCAAAGCGGTAAGCTGTTTTTTATATGCTACTATGGAACGCTAGTGGTCTAAAAATCAGGGGAAGCTGCATTAAAAATGCCCACGGCGTGTGAGCTCCTGCCACATTTCGCGCCCTTCAAACACCAACAGGGCGCACAGTGACACGAGGCCAATGCAAACGCAGATCACCGAGGGGATCAGGGTGTCGTTTAAAAGACCGGTGAAATAAAAAACAATTGGTAAAATACTAAACAGAATATCAATGATGAGGTAGAAAAGGTAGTCTGAAATCCGCATGCGCAAAATACGCGGCAGAATCATCAGCGTGACCATAGCACAGCTACAAGAAATGGGGATAGCGTAATCGATGGCCCAGCCATTATTGGTGGTAAAATGGTCCCACAGCAGTGCCAAAACAGAGCAAAGCACCACCAGCCATAAAATTGCTTTGGGGATATTGTGCCGTTTGCGCAATGCAAAACCAAGCAACAGCCACACGCTGGCAAGGCCCGCAGCCACATACCCCGCCCACCACACAGGGCCCGGCAGCATAAAGTTGATTGCAAGGCAGATGAGCGCCGCTGCGCTGGAAGAAAAAATACCAATTTTAAAAAACAGGCGCTTGCGCTTTGCCTGCCCCAAAACAGGGAAAACATCTTCCTTTGCACAGGGTTCCCCGGCCAGTTCGCCTTGGCAAAGCGGGCAGCGCTGGTGGCTGCCTGTAACTGAAATTTTGCAATGGGTACACTGTTGCATCAGTCCGCCTCCTCAAATTCTGCAAGGTTGGTGGTAATGGTGGCGTCAATACCCATGCCGGTAAGTGTGCGGAAAAAGTGACGCTGCACATCAGGGGATACAAACGGTGTGGTAAAGGTGATGACAAAGGTATCGCCAAAGGTTGCCATGCAGGTTTGCAACCGGCGTGTGACAAAAAAGATGTCAAACAATTGGATATAGGGGCGCAAGGGCGGTGGCATATCTATTTTACCAATATTTGAAAACGACGCAGTAATCTCGCGGTCGCTGAGGTAGTTGAACAGCCGCAGGACTGGTATTTTAAGAAACAGCGGAATGACCCGCAACAACATCATATGTTCCAGCTTTGCCAGCCGGTTCATGCGGCGCGCCAGTTTTTCGACCGTCAATTCGTTTTTCAATGCGGCTGAAACCGTTGCGATAATATCGGCAAGGTCCCCGTTGCCCTTTGAAAAGTCATACTCCACGTTGACGACATTAAAAAAATTACGCGCAGTAGCAGAGGGAAAGTAATTGCGCAGGTTTACCGGTACCGTAATCACGACCGGCCGTTTTTCCTCCCGCAGCGACATTTGGCTGTGGATAGCGGAAATCAGCACCGAGACCAAAAACACCGTTAAGGTAACCCCGTATTCGTGGGCTTTATTCAGCAGCGCACGCGCCGACATCTGCCCTTCAATAATCGAAAGGCGATAGTCCGGCAGGTGTGCGCCGTGCAGGTGGTAGGCGGTGGGGTTTGTCTCTGGTGGGGCGCTGTCTTTAGCAGAATAATATTTGGCAAAACTGTCGTCCATTTTTTGGGTGGCAGAGGCGTCATAATCAAGCGCCGGAGGCAGACCGTCAAAATCGGTACCGTGGGCAAGCGTAAGATAATGCGCAACCAGAACCCGCAAAAAGTGCAGTGCACCGGTACCATCCGACAGTGCATGGTAAACCTCTAAATTGATACGCTGCCGGTACCACGTCACCCGAAACAATGCGTCACGGCTATCACCGCTGTACAACATGCTACAGGGTGGCTCAGTCTCCGGTTCTACCTTTGGCACAAAATCGTACTCTTCAAGGTAATACCAAAAAATGCCCTTTTTCAGCCGAGAACGGTAAAATGGAAACTGCCGCAGCGTTTCGTCCAGTGCCTGCTGCAATAGCTCTGGCTGCACATCTTCGGTCAACTCACAGGCAAAACGCAATACTTTCGAATCTTTTGCACTGCTGGTGGGCGGGAAGATCTTGGCCGCATTGTCAAGTGTGCTCCATTGAAAAAAACGTTGCTTTTTCAAGCCTCGCAACCTCCTGCTAAAAAGTCATTGATTAGTTCATAGCTGCGTTTTACCTGTGCAAAACGGGGCGGCAGCATAAAATAGCCGTGCAAAGCGTCTTTTATGCGTACAATGCGCACCTCGTTGCCGGCCTCCTGCAACCGGCGACCATAGGCCTCACCCTCATCCCGCAACGGGCAGTATTCTGCCGAAAGAACCAGTGTTTTGGGTTGATGCGACAAATCTTTTGCGAGCAGCGGCGCAAAATAGGGGTTTTGAAAATCCTCCGGTACTGATGCATAAAGCTGCATATAGTCACTAACTCGGCGCGAAGTCAACAGGTAATCAGTGCCGTTGCTGCGCACCGAAGCAAACGGGGAGGTTTCGGTGTGGTCATTATAGGTTGCAGGGTAGATTAAAATTTGCCGGCAGGGCAAAAATTCGCCTCGGTCACGTGCCAGCAGTGAAACCGCCGCGGCAAGGTTGCCGCCGGCACTGTCGCCAATTAAAGCAATTTCATCGGCGCAGGTGCCCAGTAAGGCGTCATCCAAAAACACCTCTTTTGCCACGGCATAGCAATCCTCCAGCCCGGCAGGAAACGGGTGCTCGGGTGCCAGTCGATAATCAACCGAAACCACAATACGCCCCGTCTGGTTTGCCATTGCGTGGCAAGTGCGGTCGTAGCTGTCAATATTGCCGCTTACCCAGCCACCGCCGTGAAAGAACAACAGAATTTTAGGCACCGGCAATGTATTTTGCGGGGCAAAAATACGCACCGGCACCTCATGGTCATCACAGGTGACCGCATGGTCCCAGGCTTTGTAAAACAAAGGGTTTGCAGGGGGGTGGGACATGTTTTCAGCCACTCTTACCAATTTGTAGTTCTTTTTAATATCAATGTCCGGGTAGGACAGCGCTTTCAGCGTGGCACGCATCGCTTTATTAATGGCCATACGGTACCCTTTCTGCCCAAATGGCGGGCACGATATTCATTTTATTTATTTAAATTAGTATACCACAGCAGCACAAAAAATGCACAAAGAAAGGCAGATGGCAAAAACGTAAAGCGCCAATGCAAAAACACATGGGCACAGAAAGAAAAGCAAAGGTATTGCACAAAAAACTACAAAAGTGTTGCTTTAGCGAGTAGAAGCGATAAAATTTTGTTGCCTTTTACGATTGAAACAACCGGTAAAGTTTGTTACAATTACCCCAAGAGTTTTGAACTGGGAAGGGGGACGCCGCAATTTTGCGGCGTCCTTTTGTGCAAAACCTGGTCTTGCGGGCAGTTTTGGCTGTGCCGCGGCAAAAAAGGGAGGATAGTCAGAATGAAAAAGATCGTCAAATGCGGCGGCCTGTTTACTGGTGCCGACGAGTCGGTACAAAAAGATATGGCCGTTGTAATCGAAGAGGGCAAAATTACTGCGGTTTTGCCAGCGGCGCAAGTGGATGCCGCAAATGCAGAGGTGGTGGACCTGTCGGACAAGTTTGTTATGCCAGGGCTAATCGATGCGCATCTGCACACTAATTTTTCGGGCCAGCCCAGCGTTCTGCACGCACTGGTTGACGGCAATGAGGGTGAGTTTACGATTACCAGCATCAAAAATGCGCAGGCAGACCTGATGGCTGGTTTTACATCCATTCGTGACGAGGGTGCTTTTGGCTATACCGATGTTGCACTTCGCAATGCAATCAACAAGGGGCTAATCGCAGGCCCCCGCATGATGGTTTCGGGCGAGGCACTCACCGGCACCGGCGGCCATGCAGATTCGCATATGGCACCTTATGTAGGGGGCACTAATTCACTGGGCCGGGTCATCAACAGTGCTGCCGAAGCGCGCAAAGCAGTGCGCTGCAACTTTAAGTTTGGTGCCGACCAGATTAAAATCATGGCGACCGGTGGCGTGATGAGCTTTGGGGATGACCCCAAATGTGCAGAGTTGACGTATGAAGAAATGCGCGCCGCCATTGAAATTGCCGAATCGCACGGGCGCATTTCCTCCGCCCATGCCCATGGCAGTGACGGCATTAAAATTGCCGTCAAGGCCGGCATCACGTCAATCGAACACGGTATGCTGATGGATGACGAGTGTGTGGAGCTGATGGCAAGCCACGGCACCTACCTCATCCCCACCATCATTGCCGCAAAGGCTATTGTGGACAACGGCTCTAAAGCCGGTATGCCGGGCTGGATGGTAGAAAAAGCGAAGCTTGTGTTGTCGGGCCACAAAGAGAATCTGCGCAAATGTCGCGAGGCGGGCGTTAAGGTGGGCTTTGGCACCGATGCCGGTACCAGCTTCAACTTCCACGGCAAACAGACCGTTGAGTTTGGCCTGATGGTCGAGTTTGGCTTTACGCCGGCACAAGCCCTGCTTGCGGCTACCAAAACCAACGCCACCATGATGCGTTGGGCAGAGGAAGTCGGCACCATAGAGGCGGGTAAACATGCTGATTTGGTCGCGTTTGACGAGAGCCCGCTGGACAATATTGACGTAATGAACGAGGTCTCATTTGTGATGAAGGGCGGCAAAGTCTGCAAAAAAGACGGCGTACCCTGTGTTACGCTGCAATAAGGGGGTAGAACAACATGAAACAGGTTTTAAAATGTGGGCATCTGTTTGACACCAAAACAAAGGCTTTTGTTACGGGCCAGAATGTCTATGTAGAAGATCAAAAAATCGTGGAAGTTTCGGCCGGTGAATGCAAGCCGGGCTGGGAGGTCGTGGACCTCTCCGGCAAGTATGTGCTGCCGGGCCTCATCGACACGCATGTGCACTGCAATATTTCTGGCGGCCCGGCCGATATGGGCTGGTTTGGGCACTTGTCGGTGCCGGATTTCACCATCATCAGCCTGACCAATGTGCAGGCAGACCTGATGGCCGGTTTTACCACGCTGCGTGATGAGGGCGCCATCGCTTTTACCGATGTCGCAGTGAAAAATGCCATCAATAAGGGAGAAACTTGGGGCCCGCGCATGTTTGTTTCCGGCAGGGCACTCACTGCCACCGGCGGCCATGCCGACACGCATTTTGCCCCGTATGTAGACGTAAACGACCAGATGGGCATTGTGTGCGATTCACCGGATGAATGCCGCGCGGCCGCACGGTATGTGATGAAATACGGCGCCGACCAGATTAAAATCATGTCGACCGGCGGCGTGATGAGCCAGGGCGACGATGTGGGGGCGCCGGAGTTTACGCTGGAGGAATTAAAAGCGATTATTGACCTTGCCAACAGCCGCGGGCGCATCACTTCTGCCCACGCGCATGCGGGCGACGGCATGAAGCTTGCGGTAAAAGCGGGCATTACCTCGATCGAACACGGCGCCCTTGCCGACCAGGAAGCCCACGACATGATGCTGGCAGCAGGCACCTGGCTGGTGCCGACACTCTGCCCTGGCGCCAACATTCTCAAATACGGCACTGCTGCCGGTATCCCCGACTGGATGGTAGAAAAAGACAAGCAGGTAGTCTACACCCATGCCGGTAACACGAAGCGCGCATTTGAGATGGGCATCCCCATGGCATTTGGTACCGACTGCGGTACCCCGTTCACCAAACACGGCGAGCAGGCAAACGAGTTTAAGCTGCTGGTAGAGGCAGGTATCCCCGCCGCAGATGCGATTTTGATGGCCACAGCCAACGCCGCGAAAATGATGCGCATGGATGACAAGGTCGGCAGTGTCAAAGAGGGCCTTTTTGCCGACATTGTAGCGGTAGATGCCGACCCTATTGCGGATATTGCCGAAATGATGAAGGTCACCTTTGTGATGAAGGACGGCAAGGTTTATAAAAAATAAAAATAAGGTAATATTTGAACCCTCCAATAGCTCTTTTGGAAATTCCTAAGAGAGTTATTTGGGGGTTCAAATATTATCACAAATCATTTAACATATTATACAAAAAACAATTATTTCCTGATTTTAAGTATTATAAAGAAAAGTTGGTTGTTTTTTCCATGAGCTGACAGTATAATAATAATTAATTATTAAAAATATGAAAGGATAATATGAGAGGATAAAGTGTTTTATAAAAAGCAATAATCCGGGGGAATCAAATTGGAACAAGAATATGAAATAATCGATCTCCGCGAGGTTTTTTCGTTGGTGAAAAAAAATCTCGTGACTATTTTCGTGTCAGTTGCTGTTTTTGCGTTGGCGGGGCTACTGGTAACAACACTGTTTATCCGACCCAAATATGAGGCAACTGCAATCATGATCGTCAACTCTCGCGAGGACCAACAGGCGCAAACTGCTGTTACCAATGACCAAATTGAATCGGCGCGGCAGCTAGTGAATACCTATGCGGTCATTTTAAAAAGTGAAACGGTGTTGGGGAAAACTATTACTGATTTAAAACTGGATATGGACTATGAAGAACTGGTGAAAAAAGTGTCAATTGAAGCGGTGGATTCAACACAGGTAATGAAAATATCAGTGCAGGATCAAAACCCTGAAACGGCAGAGAAGATTGTATCGAGCATTGTGGAGCAGGCCCCCGAAATTATCATTAAGACGGTTAAAGCGGGTAGTGTTGAGATTATTTCAAAGCCAAAGGCGGGTACAAGACCTGTATCACCCAAAAAAAGTATGAATACGGTACTTGCAGGTTTAGTTGGTGGCGCAATTTCTGTGGGGATTATCTTTTTACGCAGTGCAATGAATAATAAATTTATTAATGATAAAGATATTACTAAACATCTTGGGCTGACTGTATTGGGCGTCATTCCGGAGATTGCAATCAAAGAGTAAAAGGTGAAAAAATGTTTAAAATAGAAAAAAAGAATGTGCACGCGCCCCGAAAGTTCCTACTTATGACAAAATCGGCACCGTTTCAGTACCAAGAGGCGTTTAAAAGTTTGCGGACAAACTTGAAATTTATTGCGCTGGGTAAAGAGTGTAAAAAGCTTATTATTACAAGTGCAATCCCAGGTGAAGGCAAAAGCAGTATTGCAATCAACCTTGCCATTTCACTGGCACAAGCGGGCAGCAAGGTGCTTCTGATGGATTGCGATTTGCGTAAGCCTATTTTGCACAAGTATCTGAAAATCAGCCGCACTGGATGCAGTGGCCTTACCAGTGTGCTATCGGGTAATTCTCTTGACGAGTCTATTATCAATATTGCAGATTTAAAGTTGCATGTCATGATAGCAGATGCCATCCCACCTAACCCGGCAGAGCTGCTTGGCAGTGCACGTATGAAAAATGTGATTGAAGAAATGGGGCACCATTATGATTTCATCATTTTTGATACGCCCCCTGTTTCGGTGGTTACCGACGCAGCAGTGCTTAGCCAATATGCTGATGGTGTAATTTTAGTTGTGCGGCAGAATTTTGCCACTTTTGAACAGGCGGAGCTTGCTAAAAAAAATCTTGATCAGGTGAATGCTACGCTTCTTGGTGCAGTAATGAATAATTATGATGCCAAAAGTGCAGACAAAGAGAGCGGTTATTATTACAGCTACAATTATGATTATTCCGCCGCTGACGCCAATTGAGGACATGCACATGACGGATCTTCACAGTCATATCTTACCAGGCATTGACGATGGTGCAAAAGACGAGGTCGTTTCGGCTGCTTTGTTGCAAGCGCAGCTCAGTTCCGGGGTTACTCAAATTGCCTGCACGCCACATTTTTATTCTGAACGTCAGTCGATTGAGGAGTTTTGCGAAAAACGAGATGCTGCAAAGCAGCAGTTGTTTACTCATTGCGCAACGGAACTGGAAGAGATAACAATCAAAGTAGGGGCAGAGGTGCTTTTTTCGCCTAGCTTGCTGGATCTCGATCTGGCTCCACTTTGCATGGAAAACACGAACACTATGCTAATAGAGTTGCCCACAAGCTATTATCCACTTTGGACCAGTGACATCTTGTATCGTCTTGGGGGACTTGGGGTCGTGCCGCTTGTTGCACATGTTGAACGGTATCCTTATGTAATGGAAAATCCTAATTTACTGTTAGAATGGACCTCAGCCGGCGCCTATATTCAGGTGAATGCCACCAGCTTAGTACAGCATAAGAAGCGCAGAGAATTAATTTTAAAGATGATTCGGCACCGGTTGGTGCATGTAATTGCAACGGATACACACTCACCCACAAAGCGCCCACCACTTATGGAAAAGGCGATGACCTTGATAGAAAAAAACTGCGGTAAGCAGATTTCTATGGAAATGCTTCACTGTGCTGATGCATTGTTTGCAGGTGGAATCCCGGATTTAGCTGAAGCTACAGCGATGAAGCAGCTGTTTGGCCATATTTTTTGAAAAGAAACAGGGGCATAAATTTGAACAAACAACAAAAAAAACGACGGCGCTGGCCTTATGTAATTGCAGGGGTTGTCGTTGCTAGTTTACTAGCATTTTTTTTACTCTGGATGTTTTATAACTCAAAGTTAGGGCTTATTCGATACAACAGTGGTAGCCACAGTATTGATGCCAGTGTTAGCATTCCTGCTGAGGAAAACGATGAAAGCTTGCCGGATATGGGACAAGCCCCAAAAGACGCGGAACAAAAAAGCCAGTTGCCGACGGGAGACCCGTTCTATGATAAAGATGTTGTAAATATTTTGCTGCTTGGTACGGACGAGCGCACGGAGCAATTCAGCGATAACGCGCGGGCAGACAGCATCATGATTCTCAGCCTCAACACAAAAAAGCACACGATCAAGCTTGTAAGCATTGAAAGAGGGATTGGTGTGCCGGTGCCGGGGCGTAATGACGATTTGATTACACATACCTTTCGTTATGGTGGGGCAGCGTTGACTCTGAAAACGGTGCGGGAATGCTTTAACGTTGATGTGGAGCGCTATGTGCGGGTGAATTTTTCTGTATTTCAAAAGGCAATTGATGCTATTGGTGGGGTCGATATTACATTAACTCAAGCTGAAGCAGCTTATTTGATGCAGCAAAAAAGTATAACATCTCAAGACTCCATCCCCAATTTGACGGCGGGGCAAAATCATCTGGATGGAAAGACTGCGCTCGCTTATTCTAGAATCAGAAAAATAGACAGCGATTGGAGTCGCATACAAAGGCAGCGCAACATGATACAGGCGGCAATTAATCAGGTGAAAAGCGAGGATATTTTTACCTTGAATAACCTTGTTGATACTGTTTTACCTATGATTGAGACCAACTTAACCAAAGAGGAAATTACTTCTCTGCTGTTTGAATTGCCTGGTTTTATTAGCACCGGTGCCAACATGGAGCAGATGACAATCCCCACTTACGAGACTTGTTGGAACAGTGTGGGGGTGGACGGCAGGAAGATGATCGGTGTCGATTTTGCAGCAAACGCTCAGATTTTAAAAGACTTTTTTTATTGATAAATATAGAAGCGGGTACTCCTTATAATCATGCAGTACCCATTGCTTATAAAATCAGACATATTGTGGATAGTGTGTTTGAAATTGGTAAGTTCCTTGTTAAGGTAATTACTACAATTGCCGCCGTGACGAAGGATTATGGCTCGGTGAGCATGACAGAAGAGGTTTTTTGTACGTCGGATTTCGATTAATAAAGAAAATTATTCTGCCTGAAGTTCAGAAGGTAAATCTTCTATCGTAAGTTGTCTTAAATAAAAATAAACAGGCAGTTGCTATTTGGGGACTAAATGAAGAGAGGGGGAAGCTTATGGGTAAGAAGGTGCATGTTGCTTCGCAAGACAGAGCCATTACAACAATGGCTAGTTTAATTATGATCGTGTTTGTGGTCACATCTTTTTTGACTGTATGGTTACTGTACTACAACCGCTTCGCTTTTCGTACCTATCATTTTATTGGTTGCGTGGCAACAATTATTGTCTATCTTGTCGTCTATCTTGCAGCAGCTAATACCTATCGGGCTTTCAAGATAGCGTCTTTCCCAATCGGCGAAACTGCTTTTTCGCAGTGCTTGGCAATTGGCTTGGCGGATTTGGTTTGCTATGTTGAATGTTGCTTAATTTATAGAAACTATGTTAATATTCTGCCCGGTATTTTTACAGTGGCAATCCAGTTTGTTTTTGCATTTGTTTGGGCGACACTTACAAAGCAATATCTTCTTTCACACGTTCAGCCGCAAAAATGTATTCTCATTTACGAACGGAAGAATGAGGGTAAGGTTTCAATGCAAAAATTCATAGGCAAAATCAAAACGCGTTACGGACATTTGTTTGATATTGTAGAAAACGTCCGGGTAGAAGAAATGGGAGAAATCAGTGCAACTTTAAAAGAATATCCCGTGGTTTTTCTATATAAAGTTGGATTTGAAACTAGAAGTCGGATTATGGAGTATTGCATCAACGCCGGATGCAAAGCATATTTGACACCAGACATTGAGGATCTGATTTCTCAGGGTTATAGTGTGAAAAATTTAATTGATACACCGCTTTATGCTTATGAAAATAATGATCAGAGATGTGTTTTCTATGCGGCGTTTAAGCGCCTTTTTGATATTTTGATTTGCTTAACGATGTTGGTTCAAGGAATTCCAATTATGCTTGTAACAGCGGTTGCAATTAAATTAGAGGATGGTGGAGATATATTTTTTCTCCAGCGCCGTGTTGGGTTGCATGGCAAGCAATTTAACATATTAAAATTTCGCAGCATGATTATGGACGCAGAAAAAGTCGGAAAACCTCGGCCATGTATTGCGGGAGACAGCCGTATAACTAAGGTTGGGAAAATTATACGGGCGACAAGAATTGATGAACTTACTCAAATTTTTAACGTATTATCCGGCAAAATGAGCACAATAGGGGATAGAGTAATAATAGGAACAACCAAGAAAACGTCGCAGTTATGCGGTTTTTCAATGGCTTGAACCCTATCAAATCTATTTTTGCTTGTGTAATCTTAAATGATTTGAAAATCAAAATGGGTGAAATCCATAGAAACCAGTGCATTTGCGGCGGTTTTGGATGCTCTATTTTGACCCAATCAAATGAGCGTAACACAAACAGAATAGGGAGATAAGGTTCAAGTCTACGGCAGAGAGATCTGTTGTGGGCTATTTGTCATGCAACCAGAGCTTAAAATGCGAAATGTAGCATTTCGAATAGTACAGAAGCTCCTGTGGAGGGGGATTGTGATACGATGACGATACCAGAAGAAAACAGAAGAATTACCCATGTGGCGAGTGTCATTATAATGGTGCTTATGGCAGTTGCTTTTGCTGCGGTGTGGCTGCTTTATTATAACAATATTGCGTTTCGCACTCATAGGGAGTTAGGGGCGCTTTCATCGATTGTCATTTGGCTGATTTTATATCTGAAATTCTGCCAAACCTACCGCGCATTCAAGATTGCTTCGTCCTCCATAGGGAAAACAGTCTTTACGCAGTTTCTTTCGATTGGCTTTGCGGATTTGGCTTTGTATGTTGCCGCCTGCCTAATTGCCCGCCGGTATGTAAATATTCTTCCAGGTGCGGCAACCGTGGTCGTGCAGGTGATTTTGGGTTTCATTTGGGCCACCAAGGCAAAGCAGTATTTCTTGAATCATGTGCCGCCGAAGGATTGCATCCTGTTCTATGATGGAAATGCTTCGGATAAAGAAAGAATCGTTGGTCGAGCATTTGTCGAGAAGTTGGAAAAGCATTATGGGCATCTGTTCAATATCGTTGAAAATTATCCGGTGTACGATGTGAATGATATGCTCTGTGCAGAGCTTGCCAAGTATTCGATAGTTTTTCTATATGAGCTGCCGCTGGAAAAGCGCAGCAAGATCACGCGCTATTGTGTGGACACCGGCAGCCGCGTCTACATCACCCCGACTGTGGAGGACATCATTGCTCGCGGCTATGAAGTGAAACATTTTGTGGATACCCCATTGGTTACCTATAACGGTTCGTTCAAGGTGAACCAAACTTATCCGGGTAAGAGGACAATGGATATTGTCTTTAGCTTGTTTGCGTTGATTGTTGCCTCACCCATTATGCTGATTACAGCGATAGCCATTAAGCTGGAAGATGGCGGGGACATTTTCTTCAGTCAAGCAAGAGTGACACAAGGCGGCAAGGTCTTTAATGTTTTGAAATTCAGAAGTATGGTGATGGATGCCGAAAAGGATGGCAAGCCTCGCCCCTGTGTTGCAGGCGACAGCCGTATTACAAAAGTGGGCAAGGTTATCCGTGCAACAAGAATCGATGAGCTTCCTCAAATTTTCAACATACTATCGGGAAATATGTCCTGGGTTGGCCCCAGGGTGGAAAGGATTGAACATGTTTTGCTTTTTACAGAAGAGATGCCGGAATTCAGCTATCGTTTGCGAGTAAAAGGCGGCCTTACTGGATACGCGCAAATCTACGGGAAGTACAACACCAGTGCCCATGATAAGCTGCTGCTGGATTTGCTGTACATCGAACAACAAAGCTTCTTAATGGACTTGCGGATTCTGTTTTTAACGGTCAAAACAGTATTTACGCCAGAGGCAACCGAGGGGTTTGACGAAGAGAAAAGCAAGGCAATCAATCGGAAAAGAAACGAAGAAAAAGAAACAGCAAATGCGTAGAAATAGAGGAAAGCCAACTCATGAAAATTTTGGTTGTATGCCAGCACTACTGGCCAGAACCGTATCCACTACCGGATATTTGTGAAGAGCTCGTTCGGCGTGGTCATACGGTTCATCTTATTACGGATGTGCCCAATTATCCGATGGGAGTCACATACCCGGAATATAAAAAGCATCAGCAACGGCATGAAGAACACAATGGAGTTGAAATCACACGCACCTTTACTATTGCACGGCGGCATAATGCAATATTTCGACTGCTAAATTATTACAGCTACGCGCTTTCGTCTTCTCATTATGCAAGGCAGATTCAAGAAAATTATGATGTTGTTTTTACCAATCAAACTTCGCCTGTGATGATGAGTTCGGCAGCCTTTGCATACGCAAAAAAACACCACAGAAACGTGGTTATGTATTGCATGGATTTGTGGCCAGCTTGTTTGGCAGCTGGGGGGCTTTCGGAAATCTCTCCGATTTATAAGTTCTTTGGTCGAGTGTCAAAGAAACTTTACAACAAGCCAGACCGAATTTTGATTACCTCGCAGATGTTCCGAGAGTATCTGGTGCGGCAGCATGGTGTGAAAGACAGCAAGATTAGTTATCTTCCACAGTATGCAGCCGATGGTTTTGGTGCTGTGCAGCCAATAGCTGACAAGAAAAACACGGTTGACCTTATGTTTGCCGGGAACGTCGGCGCGGCGCAAAGCCTTGATACTGTAGTTAAAGCCGCAGAAATTCTAAAAGCTGAAGAAAAGCTGCGCTGGCACATCGTGGGGGATGGCTCGGAACTGGAAAAATTGAAAACTCTGGTGGACAACAAAGGTCTAAACAATGTGATTTTCTATGGCCGTAAACCACCAGAGGAAATGTCCCACTTTTATGCCATGGCCGATGCTATGCTGGCGACACTGACGGCAGATCGTTTTATTTCGCTGACCTTGCCGGGGAAGGTACAAACCTATATGGCGGCGGGGAAGCCGATTATTGGCGCTGCAAACGGCGAGATACCCAAGGTGATCGAAGCAGCAAAATGCGGTTATTGTGCTAAGGCAGAGAACGCACAGGAGCTGGCGGACGCTGTACAAAAGTTTTTGCGATGCAATGAAAAACAGCAATTGGGCAAAAATGCAAGGCAGTATTGTTTGGAGCACTTTACAAGGCAGCAATTCATGAACACATTGGAAAGTACCTTGATGGAATATGCAGAACAGGGCAATAGTGAAAAGAGGAATATCAATGTGTGTATTTGAGAATAAAACGCTTATGATTACCGGGGGTACTGGCTCTTTTGGCCACACCGTCTTGAAACACTTCCTCACTGGCAATATTGGTGAAATTCGCATCTTCTCTCGTGATGAAAAGAAACAGGACGACATGCGCCACGAATTGCAGGCGCAGTATCCTGACTATTTTAATAAAGTAAAGTTTTACATTGGTGATGTGCGAAATTTACAGTCGTTGAAAGATGCGATGCCCGGCGTTGATTATATCTTCCACGCCGCGGCACTGAAAGAAGTGCCGAGCTGTGAGTTTTTCCCGATGGAGGCAGTGCGCTCCAATATTATTGGCACAGACAATGTCATTTATGCTGCAACTGAAAGCCATGTAAAGAATGTGGTATTCCTCTCTACTGATAAGGCTGCATACCCCATCAACGCCATGGGCATCTCCAAGGCCATGTGAGGAGCATTTGGTTTACGCGAACGCGCGCGTGGCTGCCGAGCGTGGCACAACGCTTTGTTGCACTCGGTATGGCAATGTTATGTGTAGCCGCGGCAGTGTAATTCCGTTGTTTATCGACCAGATCAAGGCAGGCAACCCGATTACGATTACTGACCCGGATACGACTCGCTTCTTGATGAATTTGGATGAAGCAGTTGCGCTGGTTATGTTTGCTTTCCAGAACGCCAACCCCGGCGATTTGTTCATCCAAAAAGCCGATGATTCCACTATTGGCTATTTGGCCAAAGCGGTTCAGCAACTGTTTGGTAATACTGGCACCCGTATCATCGGTACTCGCCACGGCGAAAAACTATGCGAAACGCTTATGACCAGTGAGGAGCGTCTGCGCGGTGAGGATATGGGACACTACTACCGCGTGGCTGCCGATAGCCGAGATTTGAACTACGATAAGTTTGTGGTAAAGGGCGAAGTGAAAACCATGGCAGATGAAAGCTATACCAGCCATAACACCAACCGCTTAGATATGCAGGGGACAGTCGAGAAGATTATGACAACCGATTATATTAAAGAGCAACTTGCAAATAGGGGTAAGTAATTTGAAATATCTGTTCATCAATTCAGTTTGCGGCATCCGCAGTACAGGACGCATTTGCACAGATTTAGCGCAGCAGCTTGAAGCTGAGGGTAACGAGTGCAAAATTGCCTATGGTCGAGTGGAATATGTGCCCGAAAAACTCCAAAAGTATGCGGTGCGTATCGGTAACGATTTTGATTTGAAAATGCATGTGCTGCAAACGCGTCTGTTTGATACCCATGGGTTTGGCTCAAAAAAAGCAACTGCTCGGTTTTTGAAATGGGCGGATGAATATAATCCGGATGTGGTTTGGCTTCACAATATTCATGGTTATTACATCAATATAGAAATGCTGTTTGCATGGATAAAAAGCCGACCCGATATGCAAGTGAAGTGGACTCTCCATGATTGTTGGGCATTTACGGGCCACTGCTCATACTTTACCATGGTAAAGTGCGAGCAGTGGAAAATCCACTGCTCATACTGTCCTCAACTTCGCAGATACCCAAAGTGCTACGCAACAGGGAATGTCAGCAAGAATTTTGAACGCAAGAAAGCAGCGTTCACCTGCGTAAAAAACATGACGCTGATAACGCCAAGCAAATGGTTGGCCGATTTGGTAAAACAGAGCTTTCTAAGCGAATACCCAGTAGAAGTACGTTACAACACGATTGATACCAACGTGTTTAAGCCTACACCAAGCGATTTCAGAGAACGATATAGGCTTGCAAACAAAATAATTGTTTTGGGTGTGGCTAGTGTGTGGGAAAAGCGCAAAGGACTAAATGATTTCGTAAAACTAGCTGAAATGTTGGACTACCATTATGCAATTGTTTTGGTTGGATTGACAGAAAAGCAGATCAAACAAATACCGAAACAAATCAAGGGACTTCGCAGAACAAACAGTGCATCGGAACTAGCCGCGATTTATACAGCCGCAGATGTGTTTGTAAGTCCAAGTGTCGAAGAAACTTTTGGGCTAACACCGCTGGAGGCAGAAGCCTGCGGAACAGCTTCGGTTGTTTACGCCGACACCGCTTGCGCAGAGATAGCAAAGCAACAGGGAAATACAGTGATTGAGCCAGGTGTGGAGAATTTATATCGTGCAATCACTGGAAAACTGTACGCGGGGGGGGAACATAGCAAGTGCAGCATTATAGGGATTCCAAGAACAAATAGTGCGGCTGAGCTGGCAGCTCTTTACACAGCGGCAAATGTATTTGCAAATCCGACTTATGAAGATAATTATCCGACGGTTAATTTGGAAGCGCAAGTCTGCGGAACAAGAGTGGTTACTTATGATACAGGTGGAAGTAAAGAGACACTTAATGACTTGCCTGAGGAAAAACAAACGGGGAAATAGATGAAAATTGTACATGTTATAGTGTCACCTTTTACAGAGGGCATGACCTATCAGGATAATTTGCTACCAGAAGCACAAAAAAAGAATGGGCATGATGTGACCTTTATAACATCATGCAAGGCTTGGGATGGGAAAAATTTAATTGAAGTGCAGCCGTGTGATACTCGAATGGAAAACGGTGTAAGGTTAATTCGGTTGAAAGTGAAAACGATTCTCGGGTCGAAGCTTCTATCCGATAAGGTTAGATATTTAAATGAGTTGGAAAATTATCTAAATGAGTTACTTCCGGATTTCATTATGCTACATGGGCCACAGACTGCCAGCACAAAAATTATATGCAAGTATATAGGCGCACACCCTAAAGCAAGGTTTGTGATAGACAGCCATGCGGATTCGCATAATAGTGCTACAAATTTCGTTTCAAAGTATATTTTGCACCACTTGTATTATCGGTATTATGTAAATATGGCACTGAAATATGCAGAACGATTTTATTATGTTGCGCCTGAAGTCAAAACTTTTATTTTGAACAATTATAAGATTAAAGAAGACAAACTGGAATTGCTCCCTTTGGGCGGAGTGATTTTGGATGATGAGGAATACAAATCCATCCGTTCCAAGAGACGATGCGAATTAGGGGTTTCTAAAGATGAAATAGTGTTTATCCACACAGGAAAGATTACTGCGGAAAAACGCACAAAACTTTTGCTGAAAGCATTTGAAAAAGTAAATAATCCAAGGGCGAAACTGATTATTATTGGAAGCCCGGAGGCGGACATAAAAACAGCTATTGAATCAGCTGAAAAAGGAAACAAAAACATAGTTTTTCTTGGGTGGAAAGCAGGCAATGACCTGCGCGAATACTTGTGTGCAGCAGATGTATACGCTCAGCCAGGAACACAATCCGCTACATTACAAAATGCAATTTGTGCGCGCTGCGCCATTATGGTCTACCCATATCCAAGTCATGAAATTCTCATGAAGGGGAACGGCTATTATGTGAAAGATGAGAAAGAAATTTTGGAGGCAATCAATGAGATTTGTGAAAATCCGAGTAACTTAAAAAAGATGCAATCTGCATCTCAGCTACTTGCTGAAAATTTGTTGGACTATAAAATGCAAGCAGAAAAAGTACTTGAAATCAAAGTCGAACAGAAAACTTAAGGAGTATCCATGCATTTGAAAAGTGATACAATTCACAGCTTCTCAGTTGTTTTTCTGAATAATCTGGTTTCACTAGTGAGAGGAATCATTGTAGCAATTTTAGTTCCGCGGCTTTTATCTGTTGAGGGATATGCGGATTATAAAGTGTTCACACTCTACGCATCTTATATTGGCTTGTTACACTTCGGTTTTGTTGACGGAATTTGTGTCAAATTTGCAGGTAAAAATATATGCGAAATAGGAGAAGGCAGACTACGACTTTATACAAGAATTTTATTGGTAATGGAGGCGACTTGCTCAATTGGCTTATTGGGCATCGTAGCGTTGTGTGTTCCAAATGAAATGAAGATGATTCTGTCTTTTGTCGCCGTAGACATTTTTTTGCATAATATGGTTTCGTATTTCAGTTCAATCTTTCAAATTACAATGCAATTCAAAAAATACACAGCAGTTGGCATGGCGATGAACATCTTTCAAATACTAAGTGTTGGAATCTTATTTGTCGCATATGTGATGACCTGTGCATCCAGTGCAGTGTATATTAGCTTGTTCATGTTCTGCAATGTATTGACCTTGGTTTGCAGTATCGCATTGGAGCCTAAACTTATTTTTGGACCGGCAGATTTCCTAAAGAATGAGGCAGAAACAATTCGTGAGATGTTTGCACAGGGTGTGCCGCTGCTCATAGCGGGAATTGTTGCAACACTAATATTAAATATGGATCGTCAATTTGTTTCGATGTTGTTTTCCAAATCGGATTTTGCAATGTATTCGTTTGCATATAGTATGATGAGCCTTATTACAACACTTATCACATCAGTGTCAATTGTGCTTTACCCAACTTTAAAGAAGACCGGTGTTGAGCAAATAGCAAAAAACTATCAAAATATTTGCGAGGGAATTGAGCTTGTAGTTTTTGCTGCATTTTTAATGATGATACCATTGTGCAGTTTTGTGCTTTGGTTCTTGCCAACTTATAAAGGTTCACTGTCGGTGTTAATTTATGTTTGCCCATCGGTTGTCATGATGAGTTTACTGCAAATAGTCATTATTAACTATTATAAGGCGCTCGAAAAAACACAAGTCTATTTTAAATATTCGATATTTGCATTGGTAATTTCTTTTTTGATGAATGCTTTGTTTTATTACTTGTTTAGAAGTATGCAAGCGATCGCGATCGCTACAGTTTTGTCGTGTTTTGCATGGTTTTTAATGTGCAATGCTTCAATTGCAAAGATGTTGAATATAAAGACAGGCCGAATGATAATCTCAATCAGTTATTTACTGGTGGCATATTACATATCATACGGAATAGTTGCCCCAATATCTTCGCTGTTGGCCATGGCAGTCTATGGAGTGTTTTATATTCTAGGCATTACAGTTATATTGATAAAAAGAAAAAACGTAAAAGTTGAGCCATTCGAAAGAGGTGATCGACACGGTTAAAATGAAAAAGTGGAAAGTTTATATTTCTAAGAGTGGTTCACACCTGCGCACACCATCGGCGTGGCTAAGTGTACTTATTCTTGTCGGCTTAATTGTTATAACATCACAGTACTGCGATCTAACGGATTATCGAGTGTACTATAGAGAATATAACAGTATTATGCAGACAGGAGAAATTGGGCTGACACACGATTTCGAAGTGGGATATACAGCAATTGAGTTTCTAATGGCCAGAATGGGAATCCCATTTCGTGTATTCTATGCAAGCTATATGGCTATCTTTTTATATTTAATATATAAATTCTATGCCACTCATCTTAATAACCCACTATATGCACTTGTTTTGTTCGTAGTATTTCCATATATAAATTGTGTACAGCAAATACGCAGTGCTTTGGCGGCGGCCATCATGCTACAGGCTGTGGATGGATTGCTATTAAAAAAGAAACGAGGAAAAAGAAACTTTATTCTTGCAGTTGCTTTATCGGCAACTTTGCATATCACGAATGTGATTTTTTTACTGTTTATTCCGATATTGGGGATTGCAGAAAAGAAATTAGAAAAGCTGTTGGTAATTCTATTTGTCGTTGTACCGTTTGGGGCATCTGGCATCTATCAGGTGTTATATGCAGTCTTGTCGGCCATACCAGTATTTGATCGCATCATGCATAATGTGGGCAAAACGCTGTACATTTCAAGATTCACAACATTGACTTTCCTCCTATTTGCAATCCTTTTAGCATTGCTCATTTTTGTAAAGCATTGCGGATTGCAGGACGAAATAAGCTTAGGGCTATACAAATTGGCGTTGCTTTCAATCGGCTTTATTTTCTTTATGATTTTGTCAGCAAATGCTTATCGGGTTTCAATCATGCTGTTACCAATAATTTATACAGCGGTATTGAGGATGGCTCAGCAGCAAAATGCAAGAAACCGTGTCTTTTTTAAGGTTTCACTGTTGATTTTCGCATGCACGATTTTTATCTTATTTTGGGGGCCGGCTAATCCTGATATGTACTATATATTGACAAAAGTCATGTGGAAGATGAGCCCAATCAATTGAAGAGGAGAATCACAAATGCCGGAAGAATCAAGGCTAAAATTAAGTGTTTGCATTGCGGTTTATAATCAACTCGAACTTGTGAAGTCATGTCTGGAGGAATTACTGGTTTATCAAGGAGAAGATATAGAAATACTTATCGGTGATGACTTTTCAACAGAAAATATTGCACAAACAATTGATTCTTTGCAAGATCATCGTCTGCGCTACATACGTAATGAGCAAAATCTGGGACACGACTTGAATATAGTAAGCATGCTAAAAAAATGCAACACAAACTATGCATTTGTTTTACGGAGCAGAGATAAGTTATTTGGGCATAAAATCCCCGAGATTCTAAGATGTATAGAACAACACTCAAGTGCTGCATATTTTGCGTTTTCTGCGCTAAATGAAAATCAGATAAAGTCTCTTTCATTTGGTAACAATGTCTATTTGCGCGGAAGCCAGGCAGCCATTGCACATACAAAAATATTTGTGCATCCAAGTGGAAACTTGTATAGAATATCCGATTTGGATTTTTCAATTTTTGAAGCGTACATGACTCAGTATTTTGACAATAACTTAGGATTCACGGTACATGAATTAATTAGAATAGCGCTGGCGGATAAAGGAGATTTCGTTACTTCGAGTTTGTTGGCTTGGCAGTACACGCAAAAGGCTAAAGACATTGCCGTTAATTCTGCACCAAATAAGATATCGGTATATGCTCCCCAATATCAATATCCTCGCTTTGAGTGTCAGTTTATGTATACATCGAAAGAGTCTTCGACTGATGTTCGAAAAATAGTACTTCCGTATCTTATTAGAAGATTTTACAAAAGTATAGCTTTTGATTTTTATTATGCAAACAATGACCCGAATATGCAATATCACTATAATTATGCACCTATTGCATACTCAAAAAATGAAGAACGAAAAGCATTCAGGACATTTTCAGATAGATTGATTTCAAAAATAGAAAGTCCAAATGAATGTAAAAGTCTTGAGTTTGTCATAGCAAGAGAAACGTTGCTGCAACTAACATGGTATCCAATAAAGAAACGATTGATTTCACTAAGTAAGAATAATCCTGGGATTACAGAAATCGCCCGTCGTTATAAGCATTTGTGATAAAAATGTAAGGACTTAAAAAATGAAAAATAAACTTTTACAGAAAATTGAGAATCGCACGATCACCGCTGGCGTTGTTGGACTCGGCTACGTTGGACTGCCGTTGGCGGTCGAAAAGGCCAAAGCTGGTTTCAAAACCATCGGTTTTGACGTCCAACAATCCAAGGTGGATGCCGTGAACGCTGGCCACAACTACATTGGCGACGTGGTGGACAGCGACCTTGCCAAGTTGGTAAAAGAAGGCCGTTTTAGCGCCACCACTGATTTCACCTTCGTGAAAGACGTGGATTTTATTGCTATCTGTGTTCCCACGCCGCTGGATGAGCATCAGGAACCGGATATCAGCTATGTGCGGGATTCTGCCACGGCGGTTGCCAAGTACCTCAAGCCCGGCACGATGGTTGTTTTGGAATCTACTACATACCCTGGCACCACAGAAGAACTCATTAAGCCCATTCTGGAAAAAGGTAGCGGGCTGACCTGCGGCAAGGATTTTTATCTCGGCTTTAGCCCGGAGCGTGTTGATCCGGGCAACCTGATTTATAAAACCAAAAACACGCCGAAGGTCGTCGGTGCCATTGGTGAAGATGCAGCAGAGGTTATCTCTGCCATGTATCGTGCGGTGCTGGAGGGTGAGGTCTACACCGTTTCCAGCCCGGGCATTGCAGAAATGGAGAAAATTCTCGAAAATACATATCGAAACATCAACATCGGCCTTGTTAACGAGTTGGGTCGTCTGTGCCACGAAATGGGTATCTCTATTTGGGAGGTCATTAACGCAGCCAAGACCAAACCCTATGGCTTCCAGGCGTTCTATCCCGGCCCCGGCTTGGGCGGCCACTGCATCCCACTTGACCCTTACTATCTCACATGGAAAGCCCGTGAGTACGGCTTCCACACAACGCTGATTGAGAATAGTATGGTAATCAACGATGGTCAGCCGGAATATTGTGTTGAGCGCGCAATGCACATTCTGAACGGTCATAAGAAAGCAATCAATGGCGCAAAAGTATTGATGTTGGGCGTTTCCTACAAGCAGGATATTGACGACTACCGTGAAAGCCCGGCTATCCGCGTATATAAAAAACTGAAAAAGGTCGGTGCTGAGGTTTCGTACTTTGACCCGTGGGTTGCAGAGTTCCACAATATGTACGGTGAAAGCGGAAAGAGCATTCCGGAACTGACTCCGGAGGTTGTTGCGGGCTATGACCTTGTGATGGTGACTTGTGCGCATACCAACATTGATTATGCCATGGTGCAGGCGAATGCAAAGGCCATCTTTGATACCAAGAATGTCATGAAGAACATTCAGCCGCGTGAGAACATTGAGGTGCTGTAAATGAAGGTCGTAACGGTTGTTGGCGCTCGCCCGCAGTTTATCAAAGCGGCTGTCGTTTCGCATGTTCTGCGCAAAAAGCATACAGAAGTGATAGTACACACAGGGCAGCACTATGATTACAATATGTCGGAGCAGTTTTTTGAGGAGTTGGACATTCCTAAGCCGGACTACAATCTTGGAATCGCGGGCGGCACCCATGCACAGATGACGGGCAATATGATGATTGCCATTGAAAAGGTGTTGATGGAGGAGCGACCGGATTGGCTTCTCGTCTATGGCGATACCAATTCCACCCTTGCAGCGGCTCTTGCCTCAGCAAAGTTGCACATTCCAATTTGTCATGTGGAGGCGGGAGCGCGCACGCACAGCAAAACCAACCCGGAAGAAATCAACCGCATTTGCACGGACCACCTGTCTACATTGCTGCTGGCCAGCACGCAGAGCGGCATGGATGAGGGAGCAAAAGAGGGACTTGCGGATCGGCTGGTTTTAGTTGGCGACCCCATGTATGATGCCTTTTTGGAGTATAGTGGTAAGATTACTCCGGAAAATATTACACTAAAATTGCTAACAGGTGAAACCGCAAAGTTACCGACAGAGTTTTATTATTTGACTTGCCACCGTGAAGAAAACACGGAAAAAGACAGCGATTTGATGGAAATTTTCCTGGCGATGGAACAACTGGATGCGCCCACAATTTACCCTGTCCATCCCAGAAATAAGAAGCGTGCTTTAAGACTTCAAGAACAGAATGGCTTCAAGAACAGAATGGCTTCAAGAACATTCTTCTCACGGAACCTGTTGGCTATTTAGAAAGTGTTTGTCTTGTTAACCATGCTAAGGAGATTGTAACGGATTCTGGTGGGCTACAGCGCGAGGCTTTCTTTGCTGAAAAAAAGTGCGTGACCATTTTGAATTTCGTCTGTTGGCCGGAAACTATGGTTGCGGGGCGCAATACCCTTACAAAGCACGATGCGCAGGACATTGTTAACAAACTGATGCTCCCGCAGGAGATCGATGAAACTTATCTTCCGTTTGGCGACGGACATTCTGCAGAGAAAATTGTGAGCGAAATGGAATTGAAGTTAAAGGAGAATGAAGAAGCATGAAATACGCACTGATTGGCTGTGGCCGCATTGCTACAAACCATGTGAAAGCGGTTCTAAACAATGGACTTGAATTTGTTGCGGCTTGCGATGTTGTGCCGGAAAACATTGAAACTCTGTTAGCAAAACATGATTTGAAGAACGATGCAAGTATTGCCCGCTACACCGACTACAAGAAAATGTTCGAGGAACACCCGGAAATCGAACTGGCGGCTATTGCCACCGAGAGTGGCATCCATGCCGAAATCGCGCTATACTGCATTGACCACGGCGTGAATGTCATCATTGAAAAGCCAATGGCAATGAGCATGGCCGACGCAGACGAAATCGTTCGCCGCAGTGAGGAAAATGGTGTAACGGTGTGTGCCTGCCACCAAAACCGCTTTAACGTTGCAGTGCAGAAAACCCGCAAGGCGCTGGAAGCTGACCGCTTTGGTAAATTGAGCCACGGTAGCATCCATGTGCGTTGGAATCGCAACAAAGGCTACTACGATCAGGCTCTGTGGCGTGGCACCTGGGCGCAGGATGGCGGCTGCCTAATGAATCAGTGCATCCACGGCATTGACCTGCTGCGTTGGATGATGGGCGGCGAGGTGGACACGGTTTACGGTGTCACGCGTCAACAGGAGCACCATTATTTGGAGGCTGAGGATATTGGCATGGCGGTGGTGACCTTTAAAAATGGCGCGGTCGCTACCATCGAGGGGACAACCAATGTGTACCCAAAAAACTTGGAGGAAACGCTGTATTTGTTCGGCGAAACCGGCACGGTGAAAATCGGCGGAACATCTACCAACAATTTGGATGTATGGAATTTTGCAGACGAAACGGAAGCAGATCAACAGAATAAAGGCTTGATAGAGCAGACAAGTAATGTGTATGGTAACGGTCATACAAGTCTGTACGCTGATGTGATTGAAGCTATCAAAACAGGCCGCAAGCCCTATGTGGATGCAGTTGCGGGCCGGAATGCGCTGGAGATGATTCTGTCTATTTATAAGAGCATGAAAACCGGCCAACCCGTCAAACTGCCGCTGACGGATTTCGCCAGCACAGACATGGAAGGTGAGTTTGATGCTTGATTATTTCGTGCATGAAACCAGCATTGTGGATGATGGCGTGAAAATTGGGGACGGCACAAAGATTTGGCACTTTTCCCATATCCAAGGTGGCGCGATCATTGGCAGAGGCTGCTCCTTTGGGCAGAATGTCAATGTCTCCAACAATGTGAAAATTGGGGACGGCGTTAAGGTTCAGAACAATGTCTCCATTTATGAGGGTGTGGAGTTAGAGGACTGCGTGTTTTGCGGCCCATCGATGGTATTCACCAACGATTTGACACCCCGCGCTCGTTACCCCAAGGGGCATCAGGGATATAAAAAAACGGTTGTACACCACGATGCAACCATTGGCGCAAATGCAACGGTGGTGTGCGGACATGAGCTGGGCGCGTTCTGCACGATTGCTGCCGGCGCAGTGGTGACGAAAAATGTTCCAGCACACGCGTTAATGGCTGGCACTCCGGCCAGGCAAATCGGCTGGGTTTGTGAGTGTGGGCAGGTGCTGGATAAAAAGCTGTATTGCCCGGATTGCGGGGTCAGCTATGAGATTAATGAGAACAATGAGCTGCAAAAGATGAACGACAAAATGTACGCGGGGGGGGACAGTAATATTTGATCTGTCTGCCGTGCCGCCCGTGAGGGAGGCCGCATGATGGATTACAACGTGAATCAAATCAATCCTCGCTATGATTTTATAGTGTCAGGTGCTTCCTATAAAGGTAATCCAAAATGCAATACAGCTATGTTTATCACCAAGAAAGTGGAAAGACTGCTGGGAAATCTTTCGGGCGTACAGGAGTGCCTTGTGTTTGCTGAGGATGGGATTATTGTTCCGTCCGCGCTGGAAGTGAATAATTGCTTTGTGATGACCCAGAGCCCACAATTGGATTACGCTCGGTTTGCAAATGAGCTTGCACAGATTCGGACAGACAGAGACAAAGCGCTACGCTATCAGTTGACAGAACAGGGTTATTACCTTAGCGAGACAGCTCAAGTCGGTGAGAATGCCTATATTGAGCCAGGGCGTATCATTGGACACGATGTTATACTTGGTAAGAACGCGACCATTCTTGCGGGAACGGTGATAAAGAACGCAGTCAGTGGCGACAATTTTCTTGCAAATGAAAAGGCTGTTATTGGAGCAAAGGGCTTTACAATGGCCGAGGATGAAAGCGGGAATAAAATGCGTATTGCGACGCTGGGCAAGGTACTGATTGGCAATCGTGTGGAAGTTGGTGCGCTGGATAACATCTCCTGCGGTTCGGGCGGGGATACGGTTCTTGAAGACAATGTGAAAGTGGATGCCTTGGTGCACATAGGACATGACGTTCATTTGGGTAAAGACACGGAAATTACGGCGGGGAGCATCATCGGGGGCTTTGTAGAGACAGGTTTGCACGCATACATAGGAATCAATGCTTGTATTCGTAATCGAATCCAGCTTGGGGAAGGCTGCGTTGTTGGAATGGGGTCAACAGTAACAAAAACGGTCGAGGCAGGAGTAACGGTAGCGGGAAATCCTGCACGGCGCTTTGAAAAGAAGGACAAATAGATTATGGAATTTCGTGATTTGAAAAAACAGTATGAGGTTTTGAAGCCACAGATGGATGCGGCAATCCAAGAGGTGTTGAGCTCGACACACTTCATCTCTGGTCCGCAGGTGAAGGAACTGGAAAAGGAACTGGCAGAGTATGTTGGAGCAAAGCACTGCATTACCTGCGCCAACGGAACAGATGCCCTAACACTTGCGCTGAAGGTGTGGAATGTCGGCTCTGGGGACGCAGTGTTTGTCCCTGATTTCACCTTCTTTTCCAGTGGAGAATGCCCGGCTGCAGAGGGGGCAACCTGCATTTTTGTGGATGTAAAACCGGCTACCTTTAATTTGGACGCACAGAAGCTGGAACAAGCGATTTTGCAGGTGAAAGCGGAGGGTAAATTGACCCCCAAAGCTGTAGTTGCAGTTGACTTGTTTGGGCAGACCGCGGATTATGATGCAATTAAACCCATTTGTGAGAAATACGACCTACTGCTTTTGGAGGATGGCGCACAAGGATTTGGTGGCTCGCTTTATGGGAAAAAAGCCTGTTCGTTTGGCGACATCTCCACCACCAGCTTCTTCCCAGCCAAACCGCTAGGCTGCTATGGTGACGGAGGCGCAATTTTTACGGATAATGACGAATGGGCAGATTTGATTCATAGCCTTGCTGTTCATGGTAAGAGCGGCTCAGATAAATATAATAATATTCGTTTGGGTATGAACAGCCGTGTTGATACAGTTCAGGCGGCCATTCTGCAAGTGAAACTGAAAGCGTTCCGTGAATACGAAGTTGACGATGTTAACCAAGTCGCAAAGTGGTACAACGAAGCCCTGAAAGATACCAATTTGATTCTGCCTACAGTACCCAATGGAATGATTAGCAGTTGGGCACAGTATACGGTGCGCTTGCCGGAAAATGTTGACCGTACAGCGCTTCAGGCAAGGATGAAAGAGCAGGGTGTTCCCACGATGGTGTATTATGCTAAGCCGATGCACCAGCAGGGGGCGTTTGCAAACAGCCGCTGCGCTGCGGCTGTTTGCGCAGAAACCGAGAATCTCTGCCAGACGGTGCTTGCTTTACCGATGGGACCTTATCTTTCGGAAGGTACGGTGAAAATGATTGCGGAGGCAATTCAAGGGTGACAGCCATAAAGGGGAGCTATGGCATGAATAATATGCAAGAAAAGGACCCCGTGTATTCGCTTGACAAGCGATGGTAAGCGGTTTGCTATACATAAATTCAGAAGTATTGGGAACAACGGAAAGGATGACTTATGCCCTGTAATTGGTGATAATGTGGATGTTGGAATGGGTGTAGTGGTATATTGAACTTGTAACGCTCTAGCCTAATGGATTACAATATCTATTAGAAAAGGAGTTACGACATGCAAAGGATTACTGAGGAAACCAAGAAAAAGGTTGTAAAACTACATATCCAAGAGGGTCGCACCATTGCCAGTCTTGCTGCCGAATACGGAATCTGTCATGCTACTGTTTCAAACTGGATACGCGCATACCGCGAAGAATGCCAAACAAATAATGCCGCAAAGTCTGAAAACGAATTAATGCAGGAGGTCAGGCAACTCCGTCAGAAACTTGCAGAGGCTGAAAAGGAAAACGACTTTCTAAAAAAGCAGCGGCATTCTTTGCGAAGGAAATAGATTAGTGGCATATCGATTCATCGAAAAACATCAAAGGCATTTCGGAATCCGTTGGCTGTTAAGGCGAATGGGAATATTTCCAAACGCATACTACAATTATCTGAAACAAAGCAAGACTGCTTACCGTGCAAAGAAAAATGAGATTTGCCGTGAAATCAAGAACATCTATCATGAATTCGGCGGAATCCTTGGTCACAGAAGCATGCATGTTTTTCTTGCAAGAAACCAGATGTTTTTGAGTAAAACTACCGTTCACAAATATATGAATATAGAGCTTCATCTGCAGTGTGTCTGCCGCCGTAAGCGCCCTGGGTACAAAAAAGAACATGCTCACAAAATCTTTCCGAATCTCTTGAAGCGAGACTTTGTGGCAGACAAAGCCAATCAGATCTGGTGTACCGATTTTACCTATGTTTTTCTTACTAACGGTTTCATGCGGTACAATTGTACCATCATTGATTTATACGACCGCAGCGTGGTCGCAAGTGAAACCGGAAAATGGATTGCGAGCGATTTAGCGATTCTGACTCTCGAAAAAGCCCTTCATTCCCAGGAGAAGAAACCTGAAAATCTGATATTGCATTCCGATTAGGGAAGCCAATTTACTTCTGTTTAATTTATCCTTTATTGTCTGGAACACAGTATCACGCAGAGCATGAGTGCCGCAGGGTGTCCATATGACAATGCTCCGATGGAACGCTATTACAATACTTTTAAGGCAGAATTGATTAATCGCTTCAACTTTCGAACCGATGAAGAATTGGCAAATGCTGTTTCAGAGTTCGCTTATCTTTGGTACAATCAGATTCGCCCACACTCATACAATAATTATCGTACGCCCTATGAGACAAGGTATGGATTGGATCAATTTAAGCTGCTGTGTTACAAAAATGCTTGACCATTACACAACAAGAAGTGAAGCGCAATTTCATAAAAATAAGGTTGTCCCTATATTGACAACAGGAGGCCCAAGACCAGAGAAAGTAGAACATGTTGAGATTTTCACAAAGGAAATCTTGGAATTCTGAGCTATACCCGATTTGCTGGAGAGTGCGGAGTAGTGTAAAATAAAATCACTACGAAGGAGTGTCCAGCATGGAAAAAAGCAAAGGAACACGGTACAGCGAGGAATTCAAACAAGGCACTGTCA
>JAEWRN010000043.1 GCA_023460035.1 Bacillota bacterium | reverse complement strand
TCCCGCCCGCGGATTTGCGACGGCGCTTTTATCAGCAACTGGCGGCATAGCCAACAACCCTGCGATATTCTATGATATCAGCCGATTGCACTACTTCTTTGTCTCCGAAAAATCGGGGAAGGCTCAGAACCCTCTATCTGATAAGAGTATATCTGAACATTTTCATACAGTAAACATGATTTTAAAATATGCGGTCAAAATGGGCTTTTTGGAACGAAACCCTTGTGATCGGGCAGAACCGCCAGCGCACGAGGAAGTTGAAGTTAATTATTTTCAACCAGAAACGGCCCGAAAAATTTTGGCAGCTTTAAAGCAAGAAGATTTGAAATGGCAGGCCTATGTTCAACTATTGGCGGTTGGTGGTATGCGGCGCGGTGAAGTTGCCGGGTTGCAATGGGAAAATGTTTTTTTAGATGAGGGTGTTATCAAAATTAGGGACTGCCTTTTATATAGCCCAGAAAAAGGGTTATATATAGATTCTCCCAAAAACAAGAAAACGCGATGGATAAATATTCCGCAGCAAACAATAGAGCTGCTGAGGGAATACAAAAAATGGTATAGCGAAAACAAAGAAAAACACGCCGCCGTTTGGCAAGCTGTGTGGGAACAAAAACGAGAAACAGAAATGGAAAAGCTACACGGTAAAGATTTTCTTTTTTGTAATACCCAAACCGGGTGGCCCATGTACCCGGACACACTCAATGCATGGCTCATACGCTTTTCAGAAAGGCACGATTTACCGCACCTTAACCCACATGCTTTCCGGCATACGCTGGCAAGCATTTTAATTTTCGAGGGGGCAGATATACTTTCTATTGCGCACCGCCTTGGCCACAGTAAACCTTCTACAACAGAAAACATTTACGGCCAGATAATTGATATGGCCGACGCGATGAATAGTAAATGCATCGCAAATGTTCTTTTTCAATAGCTGGGACCAATGGTCCCAGCTTTCTATGTCGAGAAAGGAATGGATAAAGGATGAAAAACTTTGTAGCGGTCATTGCGACGGATGAGACCATGCAGCAGTTGCAAGAGATGAACTTGCGTGGTAGGTTTGACCTTGAACGGTTGACCGAGAGGACAATCAACGCACTGCAAAAGAAGATAGAGAAAAACGCGACACAGTACACCCACCTGATTTTAGAGGTCGCTGCCATTCGCCATAGCGACGTGGGTGCCGCCATTGACCTGCTGGAGCGGCTGCAAAAGACCACGGCGGCAAGGCTAATCGTGCTGATGCAAGACTATGCGCCGGACAGTGGGGCCGTGCAGGATGTGCAGAGCATCGGTATTAAAGACGTGCTGACCGACAAACCCCTGTGGCTGCGCAAGCGGTTGCAAGAAATTCTGTATGAGGACCCCAGGCAGGAAGCTGGGACCAATGGTCCCAGCTTTTGTATTTCGCCGGAGCAGGACGAACCGGCTGCCGAACCGGGGCCGCCGCGTGAAGAGCCCCCGGTACCCGCAGCCCCGCCGCAAAGCTATGCCTCAGTACCGCCCAGCGCAATTACAAGGCAGGCGGCGAAAAAGTTCTTGCTGCCCAAACGCCCCATCTCACAGCCAACGACAAATGCAATCACGATTGCATTTGCCGGGGCGGGCAGCCGTATGGGCACCACGACACAGGCGGTACAGATGCTGCTGTTTTTGGTGGCTAACGGCTACACGGCAGCATTGATTGAAATGTCCGACCGTTCGGTGCTGTCTGAATATCTGGCAAACCCGGAGCTTTGCCCAGAGCACTACAAGGTTCGGGGGCTTGATTTCTACCGCACCCGCAGCAGCTTGCTGGCCGCGAAGAAACAATATCAGTACGTCGTGCTGGATTACGGTGAATTTGAATGTATCCCGGATATTACTTCTTTTATGGAAAAGGACTTCAAAGTCATTTGTTCGGGTGTAAAACCACAGGAGAGTGCCCGACTGGCACCTGTGTTTGAAGCGGATGACGACAGCCTGATGTACTGTTTCAGTTTCGTGCCGCCTGCCGACGCTGCCGAAGTACGGGAGCTGATGAAGGGCAGAAAAATCTACTTTGCACCGCCTGCACCGGATTATTGGACATACACCGGTGAGGACGAAATCTATCAGACCCTACTTGATCTTAACAAAAAGGATTAACCTGGGACCAATGGTCCCAGCTTTGAGGTGATTGAAATGAACCAAGCGAAGAACTATGACGAAATGCGAAGCTTATTGCGTTTACCCCAGCAAAATGATAAAGGGTATCAAGCAGCGCTGTATTTGTTCTCAACGGATGCTGACCTAACCCGAATCGCAAAACCCTGTATTTCTGAGGACGGTATTGCCTTTCAGAAAATCAAAAACGATGCAAATTGGCTGGGTGACAAAGCAAAGCAAGTTGTCGAAATTGCAAATAATCTATTCAACTCTGCTAGTGTGTGTTCTCTCGCCCCGGCTGATCTGGCGTGGCTGGGTTATCCATTGCTCGAGCAGGTCTGTAATTCTTTATTTATTGCAGGAGATCAATGCGCGGTGGTAATCGGACATTCGGCGCAGGGCGAAACAACTTTGACCTTAGACAGCAGCGCATGGGAGCGCAACAAACAATTTGCGGAAAAGCTTCAAAAAATGGAAGCCACTCTTTCGGCAGAATTAAATATTGATCGATAGTTTTGCTGGGACCAATGGTCCCAGCTTCAAGTTGCAGAACAGAAAAAAAGTTGATATACTACAAAATAAGGAATGGTGATTGGGATGGCAGAAATCAGCAGACAAGAACTAATAGACTTGCTTCAAGGTATGGAGCAGCGCCTTACTGGGCGCATTGGTGGAATGGATGAACGTCTGGGCGGTGTGGAGCAGCGCATTGGTGGAATGGATGAACGTCTGGGTGGTGTAGAACAGCACGTTGGTGGTATAACTCAGCAGCTGGATAGTATAGCGAGCGATGTGAAGCTGTTAAAGCTGAAACATGAAAATGAGGTCATGCCCGCAATTCGCCAAATTGCCGAAGGGCATGAACAGCTTGCAGAACGGCTGGATATGATACAGAATCAAGTAAACGAAGTGCATCAGGAGCAGCTTGCCCAGGGCATGGCGCTTGGCCTGCATCTGCAACAGGGCCTAGGTTACGGCAGATAAATAAAACAGTAACAGTAAATGAAGAGCTGGGACCATTGGTCCCAGCTCTTTTGTTGCAGTTAATTTTGAGGGGGTGAAAATTTGTTAGATTGGATTTTTCATTTTTCTATCAGCAACCCGTCTTTCACTTTATGGGTGGAACGGTTTGCTTTTCCAATCGTGTCAGCTGCTCCTGCTTTATCGTTAGTCGTGGTCACGATGTTTCTTTTTTTGCCAGACACTTTTCATTCTTTTTTTAAGCAGAAAGAAAAGCCCCTCACAGATGAAGAAAAACTGGGGCTGGAACCAACACAACAACCAGCGCGCGGATGCCTCATAAAAGAAGCTGCCAAGAGTTTCATCGGCAGCTTCTTTTTTTGGCTGCGATTGCTTAGTTGGCTTTTTATCGTTATCGTTTTCTTTTACAATTTTTTACCACCCCCCAGCTCGTGGATGAGTACCCATGATTTAGCGCTTTTCTTGGGGTATTGGGGTGTCAATATTTTCGTAATCCTTGTACGCCTTATTTCTATCAGAGTTCTTGTTTTTTCCGTTATCTGGCCTATCGTTAAAAATGTTTTCAGGCACTCAGAGAGAACAGCCGACTAAAAGTTGGGACCAATGGTCCCAGCTTTTGATATATACCCATACACCTAAATATAAAAAGAAAAAGAACTGGAGGAACAACAAATGAAAGTAATCTCGATCGCAAACCAGAAAGGCGGGGTGGGCAAAACCACCACCACAATGAATCTTGCCGCGGGGCTGGTACAGGCCGGTAAAAAGGTGCTGTGCATTGATTATGACCCGCAGGGCAATCTCAGCAACTACCTAGCATACGAGCCGGACGGCGGCCCGACCATCAGTGAACTGATGATTGCCGTTGCAAACCGGCAGCCGGTGGATGTTGCCGCTGCCATCTGCTGCAACGACGAAGGCATTGACTACATCCCCAGCAGCATCTTGCTGGCCGGTGCTGATATGTTCCTGGCACCGGTCGTCTGTCGTGAGCAGGTACTCAAACGCCTGCTTGCCGACGTCGCACTGCAAGAGTATGACTTTGTGCTTATTGACTGTCTGCCGTCGCTGGGTATTCTGCTTACAAACGCGCTGACGGCCAGTGATGAGGTGCTCATCCCGGTGCAGGCACAAAAGTTCGCGCTGGACGGCCTGTCGCAGCTGCAACAGGTCATTGAAATGGTGCAGCAGAACATCAACCCTGCGCTGCGGCTGGGCGGGGTGCTGCTGACAATGGTGGACAACACCAATATGAGCAGGGCGGTCGAGGAAGCATTGAAAGACGAGTTCGGTTCTCTTCTTTTTACCGCACAGATTCGCAAATCGGTGGAAGCGGCAAACAGCACCTATGAGCAGCGCAGCATGGTCAGCCATAAGGGCAGCCCCCGCGGGCAAGAGTATCGTGCGGTTGTCGCTGAGTTTTTAGGGAGGGAAGTATAATGGCGGTCAGAAAAATCGACTTTACCCAAAAGAAACAGGCGACCGGTGACACGCAGGCAGCGCTGGCCGCCATGCTCAGCAGGCCGGTGGCAGCGGCAGGGGTGGGACAAATTGTCCCACTTGCCATTGACCTGTTGGACGATTACCCTAAACAGGCCCGCACCTTTGGGATGCGGGAACTCGAAGAGCTGTCAGAGGACATCAAGCAGCGCGGCATTACCGAACCAATCCACGTGCGGCCCAAGGGCACCCGGTACGAGATACTGGCAGGCCACCGGCGCAAGACCGCTGCCGCAATGGCAGGGCTGGCAGAAGTGCCCTGCGTGATTGACGAGGTAGACGACGCAGATGCCGACCTTATTTTCAGCGAAAACGTGTTCCAACGCAAGCGCCTGCTGCCCAGCGAACGGGCACGGGCGTACAAGATTATGGTAGAGGCAGCGGCGGCAAAGACCGGCAAAAAAACGCTGCCTATCAGCGAAGTTGCGGCAGCGGCAGGTACCAACCGCAAAGAGCTTTACCGCTATTTGAAGTTAAACCTGCTGACCGATGAGCTGCTGCAACTGGTAGATGAAGATGCCGTGCCCTTTCGGGCCGGTGTTTTACTCGCAGCCTTGTCGCAAGAGCAGCAACAGCTTCTTTTAGAGGTGATGGCCGAAAATGCGTTGGAGGCTATCTCTTTAAAGCAAGCTGAAAAGCTGGCGGCAAAACAGCAAGAGCAGCATGATCTCGGTGCCGACCAGATGCAGGCAATTCTAATGCCACCGAAAAGCCCTAAGAGCCCCAAGCCGCCGGTGCTGCGTATCAAGTTTGAGCTGCTGCAAGAGTTCTTTAACGAAGAGCAGACACCGGCCGAGATTGAGCAGGAAATCATTATAGCGCTGGAATATTACCGGCAGCATCAGGATGGGGGCGACATCGAATGAATGAGTTTAAGATTACGAATCTACACAAGCTCGACAATAAAGGCACCTGCAAGGCAGTGGCCGATGTCGAGTTTGAAAACGGTCTTTATGTGGCCGAGGTGAAACTGCTGAAAGTCAAGGCAGGGTATATGCTGGGGCTGCCCACCCGCAAGGCGGGCAACCGGTATATTGAAACGGTGTCGATTACCGACAAAAGGCTGCGACAAAGGATATTCACCGCGCTGGTGGATGCCGTGCTAAGCGATGAGTGAAAACTAAAAGAAAAACCAAGAGAAAAACCAAGAGAATTCTGTCAATTTATTTGACAAATTTTACGGAAATGCGTATAATTATGGTACCGGGTGAGATACCCGAAAAAAGCGGTGTACCCTACCGTAAGTGGGAGCTAAAAAAGCGGTGTACTCTACCATGAGTGAGAGCTAAAAAAGCGGTGTACCCTACCATGAGTGGGAGCTAAAAAAGCAAAGAGGTAGGCTTATGCAAGCCTACCTCTTTTTTTATTCAAAGGAGAATTTATATGGGCTTTTCGTTTTATTGTGTTGATACCGATTATTGCGATTTTTTGCGAAAAAGCGATCCCTGTGTGCCTTATACAATGGGAACAAAAAGCACTCGCCCTTTTATTGGAATTGTTCTTTCTATAAACGGATATAATTATTACTCGCCATTAACATCGCCAAAGCCTAAACACCTAAAAATGAAAAACCAAATTGATTTTTTCAAAATTGATCAGGGACGTTTGGGTGCTATTAATTTTAACAATATGATACCGGTACATCCCGATATTTTATGCCCTGTTGAGATGAGGATTCTACCGACAGATGATGAAGCTACTAATAGTTATAAGAATCTTTTGACAAATCAGCTTTCATGGTGTAATACAACACAAAATACAGAATTTATTATTCAAAATGCCTGTAAGCTCTACAATACAATTGTTGAACAAAAAGCATGGCCCGCTTTAAAGGCAAGATGTTGTGATTTTTTGACAGATGAAAGGCAATGCATGATTTATTGTGAAGAAAAGGGACTCATTATTAAAGATGAAATTAAGCGGGTGCCTCCACAAGCACAAGAATGCAGCACAAAACAAGGACGTTCAAATGCGTTTATAACGCAGCAGATGGAACCACCGGTGTTTGAACCGTAAATCAAACTGAATAGGAGCGTAGAAGCTGGGACCATTGGTCCCAGCTTTCTTTTCTTATATCAGACAGGCGACAACGCGCCCTATATTGAAATTGTGGCTAGTGTACCATACAATGAGGAAGGATGATTACCATCTGAAAGGGGGCGGGCAAAATGACAACGGAAGAAAGTGTGTTTGTGGCACACAAGCTGTTTGCAGAGCTGGTTTTCAATACGGCATATATTGAGAGGGTCAACGTCAGCTTCCCACAGGTGCAGGCTATTTTAGATGGTGCAATCGTCAACAATGTGCCAGTATCTGATATTGAAACGGTACTCAACCTGAAAGACGCTTGGCGCTTTGCATTAAAGACACTAGATACCCCTATGACGCTGGATTATCTGTGCCGGATGAATGAACAGGTTTCAAGGAATAAAAGCCTTGCGTGGGGTGTACTGCGAGATGGTACAGTGAACATCAGTGGAACGACGTATACACCACCCGTCCCTCAACAAGAAGCAGTTCAAAAAGAATTGGAACGAATAGCGAGCATATCGGGCGCGCAAGAGCGAGCATTGGAAGCCTTTTGCTATCTAATACGGGCGCAACTGTTTTGGGATGGAAACAAGAGAACTTCGACCGTTGTTGCGAGTAAAATGCTGATTGAAGCAGGTGCCGGGGTCTTAACCATTGGCAAAGCAAGTGCGCTCGACTTCAATGATGCGTTGCTGCATTATTACGACACCGCAGACAGTGGGCCGCTCAAGCAGTGCCTTGTGGGCTGCATTAAGACAATGCAAAGAAACCCTGCACCAGTGCAGCAAATTGAGCCCCCCGCGTTTGAGCCATAAGTGAAACCGAATAAAAACGTCGAAGCTGGGACCAATGGTCCCAGTTTTCTTTTTTATTGCAAGTTTATTGCAAGAAAGAGGTATGAAGTGAAATCTGTGCTTAAATATCCGGGCAGCAAGTGGCGGATAGCGGACTGGATTGTAAGAAATATGCCGCCACATGACATCTATGTCGAACCTTTCTTTGGAAGTGGCGCAGTTTTCTTTAGTAAGCCTGAAAGCCGATTAGAAGTGCTGAATGACATTGATGGCAATGTCGTAAATTTTTTCAAAGTGTGCCGAGACCACCCGGATGATCTTGCGCGGTTGATAGCCTTGACCCCATATGCACGGGAAGAGTATGACTTTGTAAAAGAGCCTGCTGCAAGGGAACCTTTGAACCTCACCGGCGATAGCATAGAGGATGCGCGCCGTTTTGCCGTGCGTTGCTGGCAAGGTACCGGTACCTGCCTTGGACAGCGTACCGGTTGGAAACATGACGTTGCAAGTAAAGTCAGCAATTCTGCACATCACTGGTGTCGTCTGCCGGAGCGTGTTGCACCAGTAGCTGAAAGACTGCGTCGGGCGCAAATAGAAAACCGTGACGCGATAACGATTATCAAACAATACAACACATCAGATACGTTGATTTACGCTGACCCCCCATATTTAGGTGAAACACGCAGAGGTGGGCTTTATCGATATGAAATGGATACCACCTTTGAACATGAGAAATTACTATCCGCATTGTCGTCTCATCCGGGGCCAGTAATGCTAAGCGGATATGATAATAACCTGTACAATGATTTGCTGGCACCGTGGACAAAGATTACTTGCACTGCCCGGTGCGATTCCAACAATGCGCGAACCGAAGTGTTGTGGTTAAATTTTGAACCAGACCCGACACTTTGGAATGCCTGTATTACAGCTTAAAATCTGGGACCAATGGTCCCAGGTTTTTTAGTGGGCAAGCAAAAAAGCAATTTATATAATAAGTTTAAAGACTAAATCTATTTTAAAAGGATGAATTATATGGTAATATTAGTCATAATAAGCGCTTTGGTTAGCTTTTCCATACTTCTTGTGTGTTTGGTCATAATGTTATGGAATCGTCTTAAAGTGAAATCACATTATTGTGAGATGCTGGAGTTGCTGATTGAAAGGGGAACCGCTTATGACCAACAGTTTGATCTGCCAGGGGACGACAAAAGACTGCGTTGATTTTTTTGATAAAAGAATTGAGACGTTTGGTCTTGTTGAAAAAGTTTTTTGCTTTTTTGAATCAGCTAATTTTTTGCTTTCACCTTACACTATAGACTCTAGTTATATTCATATGGTTCTGGAGAACGAAGATGGGAAGATCATGCAGCTGGCAGGGACAAATTGCGGTTACGATGGTACAGGCCCACATGGTACGGCTCATATACTTGAACATCTTGGCTTCACAAGAGAAAATGCGCTTCAAATTGTACAGAATACGGGTATACAGATACAGTTTAAGAAATATCCGTCTGGTGAAAGATACTATAATATTCGGCATAACGTTTTTTTTGAACAAACTGATTTAGCTAATACCACTTCTTTTCTTCCACTATGCAGTGTAGATGCAGCTACAATTGCTTTACCGCATAAACGGGTCGTAAGCTTTATAGAGCCAGATAAAAACAATTTAGCCGGATTTCTGAACTGCCTTGAAATAATGTCCCCTCTGCGTGTGGATTTTGCACTTGATAACAATCCAATTCAAGACAACGCTCCCCGGTCAGGAGATGTAATTAATAAGTATACTTCTGATGGCAAGGGATTACCTAAAAATCTGCCGTTGAATGTA
The DNA here is from genome assembly GCA_023460035.1 of Bacillota bacterium. GTDB lineage: Bacteria > Bacillota > Clostridia > Oscillospirales > Ruminococcaceae > Pygmaiobacter. The sequence goes on along the minus strand of JAEWRN010000043.1, from coordinate 218,721 downwards.
ATTGTTTATGGTAAAAAATTTGATCTTCATTGTTTTGTAAATGAAGCAAACGTTGGATTCTTTCTTCAAGTAATACATTATTTCTTGTTTAAAAAACGAAGTGAGTTGTCTGTCTTAAACAGTATAAATCTCCAAGGCGGTTTTTTCGGATTTCTATCTCGTGCTTTGGGATCACGAATTACGCCTAAAAAAGCAAACGGCAGTTTTGAAATAAGTGAACGCGGAGAGAAATAATGAATAGTTGGTTGATTGTTTTGGCTTCAGGCTTATTTCTTCCTTTTGTAGTTGCACTATCGACTTCCGTGGTTTTTAACATATTTTATGTAAAATTCCATTCTGGCAAGGAAAAATATGAAACTCAACGGCGAACGGTACAAATGAGTATACAAGAATGTGGATACAAGAAATTAAGCCAATTAGGCCGCTCATATGGGGATATTTATATATATAAAGAGATAAGGATTGAGGAAGCTTCCGGAGGGGGTTATCGCCCCTCAATTCAGCTGCTGGATGAAAATGAAAGCATTGAAGAAAACGTATATTGGCTATTGACGTTTACAAATACAAGCAAAGACCATATTGCCATAAGTGGAGTTACAATATCAAAAAACGGGAACGACTACGACTGCGATTTAGGTGAACAAATTATCTTATCAGAAGAAGCCGTTGTTTCTTGGTATGTTCCACGCACAGACTGCCCGACGAGTATAAAGATATATCATCCCTCTTATATATTAATATTCAGTGCTATTAATGGAAATCCTCCTCCTGTGCGACTTCCGAATGAAGTGCAACCCTATCCGAAACCAAAAAAGAAAAAGAACTGAATTTTGGGGATAGTGTTGTGATTACAATTAATAATCAGATAAAAGGCATAAAGCTGGGACCAATGGTCCCAGTTTTCTTTTTTATTGCAAGAAAGGAGACCCCATGAAAAAAGAACTCTACAAAGTCTTTCAGCGGGCGCAGGCGTACATCAGCGAAAACTACGCCGCAGTGCTGGAACAGCAGGACTTTGACCTGATTGAAAGTTACCTTGCGCACTTTCTGGAACAAGGTAATATCACTGTGCCGGGCATGGAACGACAGGCCGTGCTGACCCGGCTGGTGGACGAAATGACCCGGTACTCGTTTTTGACTGCATATCTGGACGACCCCGAGGTGGAAGAAATCAATATCAACGCATGGGACGATGTGAAGGTCAAATACACCGACGGCAGCATTCGCCCGGCAGAAGAACACTTTCAAACACCGGAGCACGCGCGGGCCGTCATCCGCCGGGTGCTGGGCCAAAGCAAAATGGTGTGGGACAACACCCAGTGCATCGTGGTCGCGCACCTGCCGGGGAATGTGCGCATTACGGCGGTCGGGTACGACGTGCTGGACGAAGAGACAGCACTCGCCGTTTCCATCCGTAAGGTGAACGCACAAAAGCTGCAAAAACAGGATTTCATCGTGCGCGAGACGGCCACCGGGGATATGCTTGACCTGCTGGTGCAGCTGTACAGCCACGGTGTTTCCCTCTGCCTTGCCGGGGCCACCGACGCGGGCAAAAGTACGCTGCTGGGCTGGCTCATTAAGGAGCTGCCGGACAACAAACGCATTCTCACCATCGAAGAGGGTACCCGCGATTTCGATTGCATCAAACGCGACAAGGCGGGCAACGTGCTCAATAACGTCGTACACCTGTCGGCCAAACGCTCGGACGACCCGCAGCAGGACATCACGCAGGCCCGGCTGGTCGAAACGCTGATGACGATGAACCCGGATTACATTGTCGTCGGTGAGAGTAAGGGCGAAGAGACAATGCAGGCCGTCAACGCAGCCAACACCGGCCACGCGGTGGCGACGACGCTGCACACCCAGTCGGCAGAGCTGACCTACCTGCGGCTGATGTCGCTGTGTAAGATGCGGTACCCCAACATGGACGACGGCTTTCTGCTGCGGCAGGTGCAGCAGGCATTTCCCATTGTGGCGTATCTGGATTGCACCGAAGACCACAAGCGGCGGGTGATGGAAATCACCGAAGCCGTGCGGCAGCCGGACGGCAGTGTCAAGTATCTGACACTGTATGAATATGTGTTGCAAAAGAACATCCGGCACGGCAGCGAGATTGAGGTACAAGGTTACTTTCGCAAGGTCAATACACCCAGCGCGGCACTGCGCAAGCTCGTGCTGCGCAAGGGCATGACCGAAGACTGGATAGAGAAGATATTCGGGAAGGAGTTTTAAAGATGGAGCTGTTAGCTTTTGTTTTTTGTTCGGCAGGCCTGTTGCTGCTGTTCGGCTTTTCCGCACAGGACTTTGAGCACCGGCAGCGCACGAAGAAGCTGCGGCAGAAGGTCAGGGCGGCAAAGGCAAAGCCGCGCAAAGACCCGGTGCGCGCCCTGGTGCAGGAAGTTAAACAGATTCTTGCCATTCAGGGAATGCAGGGGGCGATGACCGCCGTCTGGGGGGCTAGTGTGGGCCTTTCCATCTGCGGGGTGGTAGTGTGCAGGCTGCTGGGCAACCTGTTCCTTGTGCCGGTCGTGGTGGCCGTGTGTGCGACGATACCGTTCTTTGTCATCAAGCTGCAATGGCAGCACAAAGAGCGGCGGTTCACCGAAGAGCTGGAAGCCGCACTCGGCAGCATTACCACCTCTTACCTGCGCGGCAACAACACCATTCTGGCCGCCGTGCAAGAGAATATCCCAACCATCAAAGCACCGGTCAGTCAGGTGTTCCGGTTGTTTGTGGTGCAGGCAACATTGATTGACAGCCGCACCGAAACGGCGCTGCTGGCAATGAAACGCATGGTACACAACGCCGTGTTTCACGAGTGGGTGGACGCGGTCATTCGCTGCCAGGCAGACCACAAACTGAAAAACACGCTGCCGCCGATACTGGAAAAGTTCAGCGATGAGAGGACGGTTGCGGCGGAGACGGCGGTCATCATGGACGCACCGCGCCGCACGTTCTGGATTATGCTTGCGACAGCCTGTGTTGCACCGGCGCTGGTCTGGTTCATCTACGAGGACTGGGGCCGGGTGCTGTTTGACACCGTGCCGGGCAAGCTGCTGCTGACGCTGCATTTTGCGGTGGTGGCCGTCACGTTTTTTGTGGGGCTGTATGTCATGCAGCCCGTCACGGCAAAGGGGGCCGACAAATGAAGCTCTTTTATTTAGGTGCCGGGGTGCTGCTTGCACTCGGCATTTTTTTGTTGCTCTGCGACCTTGCCGGGGTGCCGCCCCGCCGCCTTTCAAACGCGGTGCGCAAGGTGCTGAAAGGCAAACGGCAGCCACAAGGCGACATATTTGCCGGGCTGATTGACCGGCTGGCAAAGCTGATTGCAAAATACCTGCCAATCAGTGCAGACCGCATTGAGCAGGTGCAGCAGTCGCTGGATAGCGCAGGCATTACCGTGCCGGCAAAACTGTACCTCTGCGGGTGCATCGCGCAGGCGGTGCTTTTCTTTTTTATCGCCGTCCTGGCTTCCATTTTTGTGCGCCCGCTGGTGGTGTTCGCGTTCGTCGGCCCCGTGTGGGTGTACGATGCGGAAAAGAAAAAAGTGAACCGGCTGACAAAAGAGGCAAAGCAGGAAATTGAACACGAGCTGCCGGGCTTTGTGCACACCATCTTGTCAGAGCTGGCAGGCAGCCGCGATGTGCTGCGCATGATGAAAGAGTATATCCCGACCGCAGGGCCGGTGCTGGGCAAAGAGCTGGCAATCACTGTGGCCGACATGGAAAGTGGCACCTATGAGACGGCACTCACAAGGATGGGTACGCGGGTCAATTCGTCGGTGATGAATGATGTGGTGCGCGGGTTGGTCGATGCGGTGCGGGGCAACGAGACGGCGACCTACTTTAAAATGCTCAGCTACGATTTGAAGCAGCTCGAGCTGAAAAACATGAAGCTGAAAGCACAGCGCCGGGTACCCAAACTCAATGCCTGCGCGATGGTGCTGTTGGGCAGTATTGTGCTGCTGTTTCTCGGTGTGCTGAGCGTGTATATCTTCGCCAACATGGGCCCCCTGTATTAGTGAGGGATAAAACAAAATGAAACCATTAAAGAATAACCGCGGCGGGGCACTGATCGAGTTCCTGGTCGCGTTTTTTTGCATTATGCTGTGCATTGCGTTTGCACTGGGCGTGCTGCCGGTGTTTGCGCAAAAGCAGAAGCTGGACGATGCCGCAGAAAAGGTGATGCGGCTGGCAGAACTGCGCGGCAGCACCGGCAGTACGTTGCAGATCAAAATCGACGAGCTGAAAGAGGAAACCGGTATCGACTTCACCGCGTCCTTTGACGGCACCGACTGGCTGGACGCTGGCGGGGCGGTGCAGCTGGGCCACGACATTAAGCTGGAGCTGACGGCCACAGCACAAATCGGTTTTGCCACCTTTGGCGATATTGAGGTGCCCATCCATGCCCGGCAGGCGGGCACTAGTGAGAGGTATTACAAATGACAGGAGTTTTTGAACCGCTGGACAAAACGATTGGTGTTCCTGTATCATGGGAAAGAAAATCCATGAAAGAGCAGGGCCATATAAAAATGGATTGGCTTACAGAATATCTTGTGTTTGTCGGCTTGACCCTTGGTGGGTTTGCTTGGTGGTGGTACGGCGCACCCAGAAAGCGCGTTACTGCTCTTTTTCTGGTTCACCGGCATAAAATATGGCAGTCGGTGAACAGCGATGGCCGGGCAGCAATACGAATGCAGCGGCAGCAATATGAGGACAAGCCGCTGCAGGTCAAATTGTTTGGTTTGGCGAAATTCCTTAGATTGCAAATGCAGCAGCTGCTGCAGGCCTTGCCGTATGAGGTTCGGTTCAAAACCCGCACACATTTGAAGCGAAGTTTTGAGAAAGCACAGCAGCAACGAGAAATCACAATCCATTCAATAAAGAAAAAAGAAAACAGGCTGCTGATCGAAAGTATTGCACTTCTTGGCCTAAAGGACTTTTTGAAGGTGCTTTTCTCGCCCGATGCCAAGCTGCTGTTTAAACAATTTTATACAATTACTTTCACCCGGAACAAGTAATGTTCCGGGCTTTCTTTTTGAAGGGAGAAAACGAAATGTTGAATGTTGTAGCACTGCTCGGTCGCCTAACCGCAGACCCGGAGCTGAAAACGACCACAAATGGCACTGCGGTCACGACCTTTGCGCTGGCAGTCAACCGGAGTTTTGTGGGCCAGAACGGCGAGAGACAGGCGGATTTCATTGATGTTGTCGCCTGGCGCACGACGGCGGAGTTCGTGACGAAATACTTTAAAAAAGGCCAGATGATGGCGCTGCAGGGCAGCTTGCAAACCCGCACCTATGAGGACGCCCAGGGCAACAAGCGAAAGGTCACCCAGGTTGTTGCTGAAAGTGTCTATTTCTGCGCATCCAAAAGCACCGGCGCGGATACGGCCACGGTGACACCACCGGCAGCAGCTGCCACAGTACCGGCGACCAGACCCCCTGCACCGAGTGCGGGCACACAGACGACGCTGCGCGGGGCGGTGGCTGAAGCGCAGCCCCCGGAAGAGTTTATCATAGTCGGCGATGGTGAAGACCTGCCGTTTTGATGGGGGATAAAACATTGAAAGACTTTTATCGGGAATTTAGACGGCTGGGCCTACAGAAAGAGTTTTGGAAAGCCTGTATTGTTAACTGGACACTGCTGTTTCTCAGCGTGACGATCACCAGTCTTTTAGGCCGTGGGTGGTTACTTGGGTGGTTCCTGCTGGCATCGTATTTTACGTATGCCCTGCGCCACCACTTTTATACAAACATGGCGGCGTACCGGCTGAAAGCAAAATACAAGGCTGCGGGACTGAGCCCTGAGAAAGCGCTGAATGAGTACCAAACCGATTTGTGCCTGAGCCACACGGAAAACGCACAGGCAAGGCGCCTGTGGTGGGTTTTAACCGGTGGTACTTTGCTGTTAGTTATTCTTTTACCGATTGAAAAGAACCTTATTTTGTCGGTGCTTGCTAGTGTCGTTATGATCGCGGCACATTTCTTGGCAGGGCTGGCGGAAATGTGGGGGTATGATGAAAGCGTTGAAGAATAACCGGGGGTCGGCAATGCCGTTTTTTGTGGTGATCCTTTTTTTCGTATTGGCCTTGATTGCCGTGTTGTATCAGAATTTTACGGCGATTACGACCGAGTACAGCACCCGGGCCGCCATGCAAAAGGTGGCGCTGAACGTTGTGACACAAAACAGTGCGGCGACCTACCCGTCAAAACGGGAAGGGTATACTGGGGCCTACCAAAAGGCGGGCAGCTGGCAGCCCGCCATTGAAGCCATTGACCCAGCAACGCAGCTCACCGTGATGTTACAGCTCACCGGCGAGGGCGAAGACCTGGTCAAGCGTGGCAGCGGCGGCGAAGAACTGTACCGGCTGACAAATGTGCAGATCAACACTGAGAATACCGCGTGGCAAGACCGCACAGACGGGATTAAAGCCACCGTGCAGCTTGACCTTGTGATCACCGTGAAATACCCGCTGGTGGGGGAAAAGACGCTGACTATCCCCATCAGCGTGAGTTCTGAAAACAGGCAACGATATTAAACCGAGGGGCGTTCGATTTCCGGTTGAATCGTTTTTATAAAAAACAGGAATGGGGGGCTAATATGTGGTATATTGTGACGATTGCGGTTTTGGTAATTTTGAATTTGTTCCAACTGGGTACGATTATCAAGTGTATCAGCAAAATGCAGGTGCTGCAAAATCAGATCATCCTGCTTGAAAAAACGATGATGTTGGAGGCCGATAGTGGAAAAGATCGTTTGCCATAAGAGTAAGGAAATTCTCAAAGGGTTAAAGCGTGCAGCAGAAAATATTTGGGGCGAAGTAGTTGACTATTTCGATGCCTTTACTGGACACGGAATATTTACAGATTGGCGAGTGGCTCTGACATATATCATCTTTATTGGCATTATTATGAATACAATACTTGTTTGCGCTTATTTCTACTTTTTTGGTTAGTTATCAAAACGGGCAAAGACATTGAAGAAGCTGGGACATCGTGTCCCAGGCTTTATTGTGAAGGAGATTTAGAATGAATGAATTTGTCGCAAACACCCCGGAGCTTACCAAACTAAGCAATTTTTTCACAAGCACCTTTCAGCCTAATTCGATCAGCTTCGAGCGAATCAACAATCACAGCTTATGGGTCATTGACCGGCGGGGTGGGAAATTAAAAGCCAGTTATGAAAATGACCGAATTATTTTAAATGATGGCGTAGGCCCTCAGCCATGGGTGCGAGAACTTGACAACGGTTCTTTACAACAGACCGATTGGGTTGGGGAACCAACAATGGAGCCGTAGCAGCTGGGACATCGTGTCCCAGCTCTTTTTGTGAAGGGGGATTTTTTTGATTAAGATAATAGTGATTGTCATTTTTGTAGTTGCACTTTCTCTTTCCTACATGAGATTATCGGTCAGAGCGAGCGAAATGCAAAAAGCAAAAGAGGCAGAAAAAAGAAAACTGGAAGAAGAGGCACAACAAGAGAAGGAAGCGCGTGCCCAAGAAGATAGCCGGTCGCTGCGCGAAATTGTCCGCCTGCTAGAAAAGATTCAAGCACAGCAAGAGAAAGCAAATGGGTACAGTGAAGAAGATCGGAACTTTACACCCTGAATTTTGCTAAAACGATTGCAATATTTTACCAAAAGCAGTAATATATTTGTAGATGGATACAAAACAAATGCTGCTTTTGTTACCAGAAGGTAAGGAGTGAATGGTATGACCTACAAAAAGAAGAAATTCGCGTTGTGCGCGGGCTTGTTGCTGGTTGCTGCCGTGGTAATCGGCGCGACCGTAATTGCCGCGCAGGCAAATGCAAAAGAGAAGCTGCCGGTGGCAAGTGCATCTGCCAGCAGTGCAGCAAGCAGCAGCGCATCGGCAAGCAGCAAGCCGGTCAAGACCGCCACCCCGGATGCGGATAGCTCAGAGGTGGCAGCACTACCTGCTGAGACTACAACACCCGCACCGGCAGCAACGGCAAAGCCGGTTACCACCCCGGCACCTGCCGCCGCACAAGCGCAAGCCAATCCGAAGCCAGTGGCAACGCCGAAGCCGGTCACAACCCCGGCACCTGCGGTGGCACCACAAACCCCGACGCAGCCGGTGGTACCGGCCCCGGTTGTCACGCCTGCGCCGGAAGCCCCCGCGCCTGCCCCGGCTGAACCAGTTGGTGAGGATGGGAACCCTGTTCATGACAGCGGCGGCCCGATCGATATGACTGGCGACGATGGGGCGCACGATATTGACGGATTTTTTGAGTAATAAAATGAAGTATCAGCTGGGACATCATGTCCCAGCTTTTTTTATGCGCAAAACGAGGTGAATTTGATGCAGCATATCAGGCGTTTCCTACTTTTTACCGTTACAACAGTACTCTTTATCACATTTTTTTCTTTACAAGCATTAGCGGCAGGTGGCCCCTCATTATCCGAAGATCAGCAGTGGGTCACCGGTCTTAGCAGCAGCTACGAGTACATCACAGAGAAAACCTACATGGCACAAAACGCATCGGCTGCGAATAACCCATACTGGACAAGCCTTTCTGGTGGAAGGCGTGCGGATGGAACTCCCTACGCAGATTTTTTTCTTGTAGAAAATCATAAATTACCGGTTGCCTCTGCTTGGTATGGTCAGGATGTTTGTTTTCGTATCAAAGGGACATCCGGTAAAGGCACTGTGATTTCTATTCCAGAATATTCACAGCTAAAAGAACCCTACAAAAAGGCAATACGCGTACTAAATGCATATTCACCTGATACGGGTCAAAGCTTTTACTCACAATATATGCAGGCAATTTCAGATAATAACAGCTACTTACAAGGTACCGACACACAAACAAATATTCGTGTGGACAAGACAAGTATTTTGGTCTTTAACAAAAATGCTCGAAATATGCTCACCGACGCCGAGGGTAATTACATCTACGACCTTGTGGCGGTCGGGGCCTACACCGACGCAGAGCCGGATTTGTCCGGTGCTGCTGCCTGGGCGCTGCGCCGGTACATTCAAGAGGGTTATGGCTTTTTGATCGGCCACGACACCATGTATGGGTATGGCGGTGTGAACGCTGACCCGAACTACACGCCAGACCCCGCGTCAACTGCGACCCCGGTGTATCAGCTTGACACCAACCACAACGGCCACTGGAATATGAACTGGCTGATGGGGGTCAACAAGCTGTACACCGAGGCCAGCCCGTATGAGGCGGCTTCGCTGATACTCAACAGTGGCGACTGGCACGACAAAAGTACGCTGTACGGTGACGGCACGGCAGCCACGTCGCTGCTGACCATCCGCGCAGTGACTGCGGGTGACCCACTGACGGACGTGGACGCCCGATGTCCAACCAATTACCCATATGCTAGTTTTGCTGACGGTGGTAACTTTTCTGTTGGTGGAACCTTTAAAGCCGGTACCACCCACACCAACCAACAAATCGCTTACGGTAAGGTGTGGATTGACTTTTCCACAAACAGCATCGGAGGCAAGCTGGTGACTGACCACAACGAAGGGCTGACCGGTACCAACAACTTTTACCTGACCACGAATGGTAATTTCGGTTTGATGCAGATCGGCCACAGCAAAAGCAACCTTACCGGCGCGCGGCCAGACGAATGCCGCATCCTTGCCAACACCCTGCTATACCTCTCGCAGCGGCAGCCGTGTGAAGTCTGCCAAAGTGAGCAGGGCGGCAATGCCGAGGTGCACGCGGTCACCCGCATCGCTTCGGCAGGCGACCTTGCGAAAATCGGCAACCCCGACGACTGGTTTACGTTTCCGCTCGACGGCTGCTACACCTTAACGGCAGACATCACGCTGCCAGACGACTGGCAGCCGATCAGCGGCTTTCACGGGCACTTTAACGCGGATGGCCACAGCATTACACTGGGGGCAAATAACAAGCCGGTGTTTGCGCAGGCCGGGCTGCTGGGGGCAAACCCCGGTGGCTGGAACCTTGGCACCGACCCCACCCACGGCAACCCCAATATCAGCAACCTGATGGGCAAGACCACCGGCGTCGCGCGGGTGATGGGCCACCTCAATCAGCTCTTTGGCACCGGCAGCGCAGAGGACTACGGCGGGTACACCGTCACGGTCACCGATGCCGACGGCAAGGAGTATCGTGTCAAAACAAACCGAGAGGGAAAGTACGTACTTGCAAACCTGCCCTGCACCGGCGGGCAGCTGGTGGCGCACGTCTACGACCGCACCGGCAGTGAAGTGACGAGCTATGGCGGCATTTACGCGCAGATTAACCCCAGCGCGTGGGACGACTGCGAAACGGTGCCGCTGCACTTGCAGGCCGACGCGGTGCGCCCAGTACCCAACCAGACCATCTACGAGGACAGTGACGCCGTTTTTGTGGGCGGCTTTAATTCATCTTCTTTACCGCAAAAGGTCACCTGGCAGTACCGTTTCGGTGCCGGTGATGACTGGCGCAATGTCGCCGATACTTTAGATTTTGACGCAGAGGTGCAGGCCCCGCAGCTGATCAATGCGCAAAGCCCGTATGTCGAAACCCGGCTGACGATTAAAAACGCACAGATTACGCTGGATAAAATGCAGTTCCGGGCCGTGTTTGTGGTGGGCGGCAACACTTACAACACATTTGACGCCAAAACGGCAAACGCTGCGGGGCTGCTGCGGGTACAGGAGCGGCCCTACACCCTCACCCCGGTGCAGGACGTTGCCGGGTGGGAAGGGGACACGCTAGACCTCACAACTAAATTGACGTATTACCGCGCACTGGGCAAAGAAATCACCGTCCGTTGGCAGTACCGGGGCGGTGAGGGGTTCAGCTGGGAAAACGTCGAGGGTTCGCCCATCGTGCCCGACACCACGGTGTACAACAGTGCGACGGCGGGTGCCGGTGCAGACGCCGACTTTGTCAATCAAAGCACGCTGCGCATCCGGGCGGCGACGGTGGACATCAGCGGGTACCAGTTCCGCGCGGTATTCGAGTACAAGGCAAAGAGCCGCCGGTTTGAGACTGACCAGAAATCGGTGCCCGGAGCAACCGGCAACGTGACCATCACGCCGCGTCTGCTGCAGTGCAGCGTGCAGCCGCAAAACTCGCCGCTGCTGCTCGTGTCCGGCAGCACAATACCCGGCAAGGTGACGTATACCGCAGAGTTTACTTACACCGCCCCCACGGCGGACGGCGTTGCTTTATCGTGGGAATACAAGACGAACGCACAGGACACCTACAAGCCGGTGAGCAACTTCCCTTACAGCGGGGTGGCCGCTGTCAAGACCGGCAGCCCGGTGGCGAAGGGCGGCAATACCTACGCCGTACAAACGACCCTGACCCTGACAAACCCACCGGCAGCGCTGGACAAGGACAGCAATCACTTCTACTTCCGCGCGGTGGCGGCAAGCTCCGCAGCGGTGGCTTACTCGAATAGTGCCGACATCACGACCACCTACAAGGTGGACGTGCAGCCGGGCGAACCGGTGGCCCATGTTTCGGCCGACGGTAAAACAAAAATATATACCTACCCCAACTTGCAGGTGACAGCGCCCGAAGGCGTGCGCAACATGGAAGTGTCACTGATAGCGGCAAGCCGTACCGGCGGCAACTATGTGGTGTCACCGGCGGCACTGGCAAGCACCACCACGCTGCCGGGGCAGACGGGCTTTGTGTACAACAGCAGCACCGCACTGTCCGCAAAGGCGGCGCGGGATTACTTACGGCAGGTACAGTTCATCGTGGCGACCGGCACGGCCAGTGTGCAGTGGTCGGTAGCAAGCGACCGCGCTGCCGGGCAGGTAGACCCGTACTCCGGCAACTACTACGAATATGTGCAAAGCCCCGGTATCACCTTTGCAACGGCTTTCAACGTGGCCCGCAGCCGGTACAACACGGCGTTGCAGGCAGGCGGGCGGCTGGCCACGGTAAAGACCGCCGCGCAAAACACCTTAGTGCACCAACTGGTGGGCAACCAGTATGCGTGGCTTGGCCTTACTACCAATTCGGGCTATACAGGGCGAAGTGGCTGGGGCTGGATTGACGGCAGCGCGCTGGGCTACCATCAGCTGCAAGAAACCAGTTACCCGTATGTGCAGATGAGGCCGGACGGGCTGTGGCGCACGGCACTCAACACCCAAAGCGCAACGGTGACCCTCACCGATATGATTCAGTACAGCGGGGGGAACCTGGGCGGCTGGTCACTGCGGCAGGGCCGCCTGCTTGCGGCAATGGCAGAGGGTACCGACAACCGCAACGGGTATACCGGTATCTGCCTGCTGGCCCCCGGCTCGGCGGGCGTGGATTCAGTTGTCACCCACAATGTTTACCTGCAGGCAAACCACGCTTACTGGATTTACGGCATGATTGGCGAATACGGTGACAGCAACGGCAATATGTCGCTGATTACACCGTTCGGCGGGGTCAACAGTTACTGGAACATCGGCCCGGCGACCATCAACACCTACTGGCGGTGGGGGGCGACCGGCTGGCAAACCATCACGGCGCAGACGAACGGCAACGGCCCGAACTACACCGGTGTGGGCGGGCAGCTGTATCACCTTGAAGTCGTTGATTTGACCGAGAGCTTTGAAAACCGTGGTCTGTCATTGCCCAGTGTGCAGTGGATGGTGGACAACGCCGGGGTGTTCAACGGTAGCCGCAGCGTGGCGTTCACGTCCAGCAGCTCTAACGCCAATGGGTATGTGGTGGAATATGTGGTAGACGACAACCGGCCCATGCACGCCGACCGCTCAGCCAGGGCAAAGGACACGCTGGCCGGGCCGAAGCCGGGCGACCTGCCGACCGACACGGTGAAAGAGGCCGAGTACCGCACCAACACCGATGTGCTGCTGTCCTGCGGGGTGACGGCGCTGTCACCCATTCACCCAGGCAGCACGGCCAGTGTGACCTTTAAGGTGACGGCACCGGACGGCAGTGTCACGACCCAGACAACGACCGACATCTGCCTTCCTGCGGGGGCGACCCAGCGGGCGTATATCAAGTACCATATGCCCGCCGAACCGGGCGCGCTGAAAGTAGAGATCACGACGAGCGACAACCTGCTGACCGACACGGTGCAGATCAACGGCACGGTGGTGGAACTGCAAGAGAACACGCCGCCCGACCCGAAAGCAAATGACCGCAATGACAGCTTTGTCGCGCCGGTGACCCCGAGCTTTGCGGATGAGACACAACACAGCTGGGTGACCTACACCTGCGATGATTCCACCGGCGAGTGGGTCTACACCGAGCACGAGCACCACGAGGTGCTGCGGGCCGTGCTTTCGGCACAGCCGGACGAGCACGTGCCGACCGCCGAGGGCAAGAACATGAAGTCGGGGTACGGCATTAACCTGACGGTGACCGCACGGGCGGCGCAGAATGACGGCGTGGTGATGCCGCAGACGGTGGTGGCATATTTCCCGGAGTTCCGCTACAAGGACTACTGGCGGCTGCTGGAACCCATCAGCGGGGGCGCTGCCACAACGGCAGGGTATCAGCTGAAAGAAAACCCATGGAGCCAGGCAAACGCACGGGTGCATTTTACGCCGCTGTGGTACCCGGACGGGCCGTACAAGGTATTTGTCACCGTGCGGGATATGTGGACGCCGGTGGGTGAACTGAAACAGGCCACGACCGACACCATCACCATCAACGGCAGCGTGCACGATGACTGGTACGTGGCAAAAGCCGAATGACGCATATTGCAAATGAGCTGGGACATTGTGTCCCAGCTCGTTGTTTTAACGAATTATTGAGTGGAGATGATGTTATGGGTCGAAAGACACTGTTGAAGACGTTTTTAAAAAATACAGACCCGAAACAGCAAGTAGAGATTTTACAGACAATCTGTCGTGATGATTCTGCAGATGATTATGAAGAAGACCCGATTGACTTTAAAACCGCATACCTTGGCAATGCCGAGAGCGCACCGAAGGAATATGAGAAATGCACGGTATGGTTTTGGGGCGTTAGAGCTGAAGATACCATGTTGATTATGTTGGATTAGATTTTTTTACTGTTAGACCTTAATAAAAAGGAGCTTGAAAAATGACTTTAGAAAAATTTATCAGTTTGGCCGAGCCCGAACATCTTTCAATTCAAGTGTCGGAAAATGAAGAGATTATTTATACTGGGCAATACAACAGGTACCCCAAAGAACGGGGCAGGAGCAAAATACGCAGCTGGCACATTGAGAACGGAAAGCTGGTTATTACCTTGTGAAAACAATACCTCTGCAACCGAGGTGAGAATTGGAGCTGATGTTATGAGACGGAAGACATCCGTAAAGACTTTTTTAAAAGATGCAGACCCAAAACAGCAAGTGGAACTTGTTCTTGTTATTTGCCTAAATGTTCCGCCGGATGATTATGAAACAGATCCAGTTGATTTTAAAAGTGTATACATTGGAGATGCAGAAAAGGTTCCGCAAGAATACGAAGGTTTTGAGGTAAATGATTGGGGGATACGAGGCGAAAACAATATAGCCATTTGTATACAATAGCTTTCTTTTTTTATAAAGCGTCCGGGTCAGAATATTCTATTCTCAAATATTGACTAGTATATAAATCACACCAAGGAGTTCCATCTTTAAAAGCGTATAGTTGCCCAAAAAAAGCAATGTGTGCAGCGGGAGAACTATGAAGAGAAATGCCATCATTAAGAAGATAAGATTCTATTTTTTCTGAAATTTTAATACCACACAAACGATCTCCTTTTACATTACATAGCCATAGGTAACGCTTTAAGAGATTCCAACGCGTTCTAACTAACCCATAAAATATTTTAGGGAACTCAAAATCTTCCGGTTCGAGCGCTAAGTCAATGCGCTTTTGCGGTAGCCGATAGTCCGGTCGGAGGGTTCCATGCAGAGGAGATCTGTTGTTAGGAGAAGAAGATGTAGGCTTTGAGTTTTTTCTTCGATGAACTGTTCCGATTGGCTGGGTATAAGTGCGACGGAGAAGTAAATCCATTTGATGTCGAGCTTTATGCATGGCTGCGGGTGAATCTTTTATTGTATGAACGTCTGAGACAATATAGACAGGTTGCTTATGTTCACATCCTTCCAAGTGTTCTTGTGTTCGGTATCCTCGTAGGTGGACACCCCCGGACACGACAACGCCTATTTGTACTTGTTTACAATCTGGGCACCATAAATGGTCTCGGTAGAAAGATTCAAACAGTTGTTTTTGATGATCATGAATCTTTAAAATATCTAAAGCCTTAATCATGCGTTGTTCTCTGTCAAAATAGACTTCTTCGTACTTCATTATTACCTCCAAAAGAAAGGATTTTAGAATATGACATTGTCAAATTTTTTGTCTTTAGGTGAAGATGGGTATATTCCGATTCAAGTTTTGAAAAATGGGAATCTGGTATATTATGGGGCGTGGTTTGGATACCCTGTAAAAACTGGTGAAGAGAAAATACATAAATGGCACATTGAAAATGGTGTGGCGGTAATTACTTTGCTTAGCTAAAATTGCTATTTTCTGCTTATTGTATCACAAATTATAAAATTATCCCATATATTGCAAATAAGCTGAGACATTTAGTCCCAGCTTTTTTTATATACTTTTTTACCTAAACAATTTTAATTTTAAAGGAGTAGATAACATGAAAACGCTGAACAAAATCAAAACCAATCTGACCGCCAAAACAAACACGCTGGCCCTTCGGGCTAAGGCCGCGATTCAAAATGAGCACGGTATGGAAGTGCTTCAAGTCCTCATCATTGTCATCATCTCGCTGGTACTCGGTGCCCTGCTGCTGGCCGCAATGAAAACGCAGTTTACGACGCAGCTGACCAGTATCGGCACGAAGCTGACGGATCTCTTTAACTAAGTATGGCCTTTCATTTTTTGTTTACCGGCCTGCTACTCGCCGCAGCGGTGATTGACCTGCGCACCATGACGATACCCCCGTGGATTCCGCTCGGTATCGCACTCATCGCCCCCCTGGCACCCGGCTGGTATCTCTGGCCGGGTATTCTGGGCGGGCTGACCGCCGGGCTGGTGCTGCTGCTCCCGGCGGTTGCAAAACCGGGGGCGTTTGGTGGCGGGGACATCAAGCTCGCGGCGGCCTGCGGCTTTTGCCTTGGGGCCTTTAACAGCATTGCCGGGCTATGGCTGGCAGTGACCTTGTCACTGCTGCCCGCTTTAGTTTTAAGGCTGCGCAAAAGCAGCAACCCGACCCACATTTCTTTCGCACCGTTTCTTGCCGCAGGCTTTGTCGCCGCGGCTTTTCTGTTTTAAAGGAGACTTCGAAAATGAAAAAATTGTTCCGCAACCGCACGGTTCTGGCGTGTGTGTCGATTCTGCTGGCGGCGCTGCTGGTTTTTGTGGCGGCACCGCTGGTACAGAAAAACGCGCAAAAAGAAACCGACGTGTATGTGACGAAAGCTGCCGTGCAAAAAGGCAGTGTGCTGGAAGAAAGCCAGCTGAAGGTGGTGTCCGTCCCGGCGCAGTACCTGCCTGCTGGGGCGATGACCGAAAAAGAAAAAATCATCGGGCAGTACGCGAAAACGGATTTAATTGCCGGGGATTACGTACTGGCCGACAAGCTGTCGAAAACACCGACGGTCGAAAACGACTGGGTGAAAGACCTTTCACCCAATCGTGTTGCAATCTCGGTGAGTATCAAGTCGTTTGCTGCCGGTCTTTCTGCAAAGCTGCAGCCGGGCGACATCGTGTCGTTTGTGGTCACCGGGTCGGATGGCTCCACCATCCCACCGGCGCTGCAATATGTGCAGCTGGCGGCGGTGACCACCGAGCAGGCTGCCGAGTATGACGCGCAGAACCCAAACAGCGAGAGTTTGCCTGCCACGGTGACGGTGTATGCCACCCCGGCGCAGGCGGCGTTGCTGGCAAATGACGAGCTGAACAGCAACCTGCATATTGCCCTTGTCTGCCGGGGCGATGAAGAACAGGCCGAAACACTGCTGGCACAGCAGGCGGCGGCACTGGCAGAGCTGGTGGAACCAGAAGCACCGGCAGACGAGGGGGCGAGCCCGAATGAGTAGAGGGATTGCGGTGCTTGGCGCACCGGGGGCAGGGGTCACCACTACGGCGGTGCAGCTGGCCGCGAAACTGGCCGAAAGCAGTACGACCACGGTGCTGCTGGTGCTGTGTGACGCCGCACTTCCGCCCAAAGGGTACCTGCTGGCCGACACGAGGGCAGAATCCATCGGCGGGCAGCTGGTGCAGGCCGGGGCACTGGGTGACAAAGAGCTGCTGCGGGCTGTGGTGCCGGTCAACGATTACTTTGGCCTGCTGGGGTACAACGTGGGCGATACCAAAACCACCTACCCGGCCCCGACAAAGGGCGGCTGTGAAAAGTGGTGCCGGGCACTTGCAGCGCAGGCGGATGTCATTTTGTACGACCTTGGCAGCAGGGCAGATACCTTGTTGGCCGAGACGGTGCTGGAACTGGCCGACACGGTGGTGTCGGTGCTGGGGGCAGAGGTCAAAAGCGCTGCCTGGTACCGGCATACCGGCAGCGGGCTTGATACCGATATTCAGATCATCAACCGGGCCGCAAAAGGGCAGCCGGTCGAGGTTTTTGAGGGTGCCGTCGGCACCTTTTTTTCTTTACCGTATTCGTTGGAACTCGAACGCAACTTTGAAACGCTGCGTCTGCTGGAACCGGTGAAAGACAGCCGGTATACTGCGGCGCTGCAAGAGGTGGTAGAGAAACTGTAAAACTGGGACATGATGTCCCAGCACGGAAAGGAGTGCAAGATGAAGGGTAATGAAGGTGTGGCGTTTCGCATCGGTACGCGCGTGTTGGCCATACAGGCAACAGACGGCGGGTATGACTACACCATCTACCACGAAAACCCGCAGTTGATTGATGGCGGGGTGCTGGACGCACCGGGGAAAAACATCTATGAGGCGGCGGCAGAGGTGCTCGCCGGTGAAGACTGGATGTTTCAGGATGCCTACCTGACAGACGAGCAGCGTGTCACGGCAGCGGCGGCAGTGCTTAGCAACGCACCGGCAATTCCATACCCGTATTACAACTTTGAAGAAGCACTGACCCCATGAAGACAGCAAGAAGCCCGGCTGTGGAACGACACAGCCGGGCTTCCCCTTTGAAACGACCCTTCGGCATGAATGTACCATGCCGCGAGGAAAATGTCAATCACCATGAAAGGAGTAGACACAATGGCTACAAAGTCAACATTGGTCGTCAATTTGTATGCGGGGCCCGGCGCAGGCAAAACCACCTGCGCGTGGCTGGTTGCAGGCGAATTAAAAAAGCTTGGTGTTGTCACCGAGTACGTGCCCGAATACGCGAAAGAGCTGGTTTGGGATGGCCGCACCGACCTGCTGGACGGCAGCTACAAGAACCAGACTGCCGTGCTTGAAGAACAGAACCGCCGCATTGAACGGTTGCGCGGCAAGGTGGATGTGATCGTCACGGACAGCCCTTTGCTGATGAGCTCGATGTACGCAAAAGAAAACGTGGAGCAGTTCGAGCAGCTTGCTTTTTCAATGTACAATCGCTGCGACAACTTCAACCTGTTCATCACCCGTGGAAACGGTTTTGAGCAGGAAGGCAGAATTCACAACTTGCAGGAAAGCAAGGAAATCGACGAAGAAATCAAAGGTTTTCTTGACGAGCACGGTGTCTATTACGGCACCTATGAGCACAACACGCTGGATATGGTCGTGCGTAATATTCAGGCGAGCTTACACAACCTGCAAAAAGGAGTTAAGCCGTACCTAAAACAACCGCCCCAATCCCCACCCCAACAGCCGGTGGTAGTACCGGCCCCGGTCGTCACCTCGGCGCCAGAAGCCCCCGCCTCTGCGTTGGAGACTGTCGTTTTATCAGCAAATAAAGCCCCCGTTAAGGTGGCAGCTTTAGCACCACAGCGAGAATCAATAAAGCTGACAGAAGCAATTAAGAGAGATATCCGTATTCCGCAGCTTGCCGAAAAACTGGGGTACCATCTGGTGCCCCACGGCGGCAAGGGGATGTTTCATTTAAAAGAGCATGACAGTTTGGTCATCAGTGCTGATGGGCGGCTGTTCAGCTGGAACAGCACCGGGCAGAAAGGCAGCGTCATTGACTTTGTAATGGCGACGCTTGACCTTACGAAAGACGACGCGCTGCGGATGCTGCGCGGGGTTTTGGATGACCCGGAGTTCGCTCCAAAGCCTGGCACAACACTGCACCCGGCCCCGAAGAAACCGGTAACATTTAAGCCCCCTGCGGCCGGAGAAGGACAGTGGAAACGGCTTTACGCCTACCTGCAATCAAGGGGAATCAGCCGGTCGGTGATCAATATGGCAGTAAAAGAAAAACTGGTGTATCAGGATGTCCGTGGTAACCTCTGCTTTTCCGGTTACGATTACGACGGTAAGAAAAAATACGTCAGTTACAAAAGCACCGCGACCGGCCAACACTTCAGGGGCGTTGTGCCGGGAGGCAACTTTGATTTGCGGTGGTCCCATGGCCTTACGGCTTGTGACCGCAAGGTGCTGTTTGTGGGTGAAGCGGGTGTAGACCTGCTGTCACTGATGACGCTGCAAGAGGCCGGTGACCAATACCTTAAAGCGCATAGGGCAAACGGTAACCCACAGCAGTATGCGTATTTGTCACTTGACTGCTGCGACGTGGCACCGCTGCAATACCATCTGGCACATAACCCGCAGATCGAAGTGATTTGCCTGTGCCAGGACAACGACAAAGGGGGTAAGCTTTCGGCCCAACACGCCATTGACCTGCTGCGGGGCGAATGTGGGTACAAGGGCCAGATTGTGCCGCTGCTGCCGCCCATCCCCGGTGGGGATTACAACGACTATTTGCAGGCGCAGATACAGCGAAGCCGTGAAGCCGCGCTGGAATGCGCCCCGTCCTTTTGACCGTAACAATTTTCTTTTTACTGCAAATAACGAAATTACTGCAAACAACAAAAATTGAAAGGGGTTCTTTTTATGGTTCCGATTCTTTTGGCCGTCGATGCGTCCGGGGTGTTTGCCTCGTGGCAGTCCTCTATTTTAGGTGTCATCAAGCCTGCGGGCATGATGGTGTCAGTCGTCGGCATTGCCGTGCTGGCCGTGCTGCTTGTCATTCAGATTATGAAAGCCGTCGCGGCGCATCGCACCGGCAATGGTGAGTTTCAGACGCACATCATGTGGATTATTGCAATTCTTGCCGGTATCGCGCTGCTGGCGACCTTTGGCAGCTGGGGTGCCGGGTTCTTTGGGGGCTAAGCGATGAACGCTATTCTGGATAAACTGCGAGAGGCAATTCCAAGCCTCTTGGATAGTGTCGTGGGATGGATTACGAATTTGATTGTTGACAGCCTGATGAAGGTCTATACCTTTGCCCTTCAATTTACCACGGTGCCGTTCAATGATTATTGGGGAGATCCTCTCATTCAGGCCGCAATCAGGTTTTCTCAGTGGGTGGCTTTCGGTGTGATGGGAATATCCATCCTGTTTATGATTATCGACTACGCCGAAGACATTGCGGCGAAGTCCTCACTTTCGATTTCTGAGATGGTGATGAACATCATCAAGGGGTTTGTCTTTTGTCTGATTGCGCCGGAAATCGGGGTATTGTCAATCAATCTCGGTTCGACTATGGTCTCGACTCTGAGCTTTGTCGGCCTTGGGACAGACAGCTTTACACAAATAGGCCTTACTGGGTTTCTTGCATCCGGTTTTTTGATTTACTCTGTCATCATGCTGGTCATTTTTATCTTCATCTCGGCACGGCAGCATGGGTTTATGCTCATTCACATTATGACCTATGCCCTGTATGTGCCGGGGGTCGTGCGGGGTGATGCGCAGTCAATGGGGGCATGGATGCGACAGATGGTCGCAATCACCATTACGTACCTGTGCCAGTATTTTTTGTTTTATGCGGGCCTGTATTTTGCCATTTCTTCCAAAACCGTCATTGCAATTTCCTGCTGGACGGCAATGATGGGCGTGGCAAAAATCCTCAACAAATTCGGGCTTTCTTCCGGCTTCAGCGGGGGTTCGCAGGTGCTATCGCTTGCGGGTCAGGCGCTTAGGATTGCAACATGACCACGAGTTTTGAGCAGGGGCAGCGGGTGCTGCCCCTGTTTCTTTTTATGGGAGGCTTAAAACAGAATGAATGAACGAAAAAGGTATCTTGTGCCGCCGAAGTTACAGACAAAATTTCTGCTGGCGGCCTGGACGGTGTGGGAGATCGGGTTTGCTGTGGGCATGATTTTACTTGGTCTTGCTACGCAGTTGTATTTTCTGCTGGTTCTCGCTGCACTCGAATTAATTCTGACTGCTCGGTCAGACAAGGAACACAATGCCGTTTGGTATTTGATTTTGGTCTTCCTTTATTACAACGGTATTCAACATTACTCCGGGAGGTTGAACCATGAGTAAAGTATTGCCCATCCAGCGGCTGATCGATTTTCAGCTGGAAGAGGATGGGGTTCGCACAAAGGACGGTTTTTTTACTTTTTACCGGTATTATCCGCCCAATATGCAGATCATGACGCAGATCGAAGTACAAAACGAGATTGAGAAGTTTTCAAGGCTGCTCGATGCCGTCAAGAGTGAGATCACCATTTTTGCCACCGACAAAGTAGAAGACATGAAAGAGGTCAAAGACTTCTACCTTTCACTGCCTGCTGAGTTTGATTACCTTACCGCTGATATTTTGGCGGCACTGGAAAACAGCGAGGCGAAAAGTGCATCAGTGCAGCGGGCGTTTTACTTCATCACGCGTGATGACCCGGACGGTGGAAAAAAGACCTTCAACGCCATTCGTGGCCACGGGTACCACATTGAGGTGACAAAGAAGGCCGAGCTGGCGGTCGTGCTGCGCAACTATCTGCTGCGAGAGTTTCAGCCGCTTGACATCTACACCATCGAGCGGGAGATCAAAGAGAACCCGAAAAACAAGCGGATGAAGCAGACCGTGTTTGCACAGCAGGTGTTTAAACGTCTTGCGCCGGGCCGCATGGATTTCGGGGTGCGCAACGCGACCCAGTCCGGCCTTTACCGGCGCACCATCATGGTAAAAAACTACCCGTCTGAAATCGACCCCTGTGCATTGCAAGACCTGGCGCATTTGCGGGGTACTTCATTTGCGCTGCGGTTGACCCCGATGCTGCCCGCAGAGGTACGGCGGCTGACCAACAAGCAAATCAAAAACAAAAATGTTGTTGTACGCGACCGCAACGCCCAGGGCACCGCCCAGATCGAGGCGGTGCAGGAAGAAAAGGCGATACGCGAGTTTTATGAAGAGATCAGCGCGAAACGCGGGACGATTTATCGGCTGAACGTATTTGTGGAAATGTACGGCAAGACACCGGAAGAGCTGGACACGGTAGAAGACGCCGTTGCCGGTTCACTGGCCGCCCGCGGTATCACGAGGGAAAACCTGTGGCACGAGCAGCGCGAGGGCTTTTTGTCGGTAAATCCGCTGGGCAAAGATATGTTCCTTCAGCAGGCAAACAATATGCCGTCTGTTTCGGCTTCTGCGCTGTACCCGTGCAGCTATTCCAGCCGCCTTGACCCGCAGGGAATGCTGCTGGGGGAAACGGTAGACGGCGGTATGATGTTTGTCGATTTTTTAAAGAGGGACGACAACATCACAAACAGCAACTTTACCATTACAGGTACGCCCGGCCAGGGCAAAACATATCTGATGAAAAAGATCATCACTTCGCTGTACATCCGGGGCGTTAGGGGCTTTGTATTAGACCCTGAAAATGAGTATATCGACCTTGTGCGTGGCCTTGGTGGCACGGTGGCCGACTGCGCGTCAGGTCAGGTGAAGATCAACCCATTTGAGGTGCGGCGGCTGCGGCGCCAGGACAATGAGGTGAACGACGATGTCAAGGATGATTACGATGTCGTGCCGCTGAATACCACCACATTCTTTCAGCATCTGTCCTGGTTACAGGACTTTTTTTCTGTACTGTTTCCGTCGATGGGCACCCCGGAACTGAAAGCACTGATGATCTTAGTGCGGGAAATGTATGAAGTGCACGGCATTGGGGAAGAAAGTGATTTCGACAGGCTGCAGCCGGGCAATTACCCCACGTTTACGAACCTGTATGAGTATATTGAGCAGCGCAGCGGTGCAGATTACAAGATGATTTCAAAGGACTACCTGTCCACACTGCTGCTCTACCTGCACGACTGCACCAGAGGTGCGCTGGGGTTATTGCTCAACGGCATTACCAACATACACAATGACCGGTTGATGGTGTTCGCAATGAATGACCTGTTGCAGGGCAGTGAAGAGCGCACCCGTGCGGTGTTGTTCAACATCAGCACGTATATCTGGAACATTATCACTCGTAAAGAGTGCCCGGTGCTGCTGGATGTAGACGAGCTGTACACCATGTGCGATTCTAAAAACATGGTTATGGTTAAGTACTTCCAGAGCTTTTCCAAGCGGTCGCGCAAGTACGAGGCGCTGCTCGGCATTGGTACGCAGCAGCTGGCCGACTGCCTGCACCCCGACATTGCGGCCTACACGACGGCACTGTTCAACAACGCCAGTTTCAAATTCATGTTTTACCCGGATGCGATCGACATGGCGTTGATTCAGCAAAAGCTGAAATTGACCGACGGTGAGGCGGCCTGCATTTCAAAGAGCAACAAAAAGCATTGTCTGCTGAAAGCAGGCAATGACCGCTATTACTTGCGGGTCGGCACACTGCCGTATGAAAAAGAACTGTTCGGCACTGCGAGTGGTCGATGAAAGGCGGTGATAGTAGATGACCGCAGAAGTTGTGGCTGCGAAGCTTGCCACGTATATTGCAACAGACGAAAAGGCCAGAAATGTAGTGATTGGGATTGTGGCCGGATCCATTATCCTGATTTCTTCATTAGGGTTGATATTCTTTACAGTACTGTTTGGGGCCACCAGTGTAATCGCCGCTGACAGTCTTTACTACTACCCGGTACCGGGACACACAACGATCAGCAGCGGGTACGACCCACAGCGTGTCAACCCGGTGACGAAGAAAGTGGAACCGCATTTAGCGGTGGACTTCCCGGCACCGGAAGGCACGCCAATCGTGGCCGCCCGGGGCGGCACCGTATGGATGACCGGGGTCGGCAGCGAGCCGGGCAAATACATCTGGCTGGAGCACTCTGACGGCAGCAAAACAATGTACTGCCATTGCAGCGAGATTCTGGTCAAGGTAGGCGACGAAGTCGCCGCCGGTGACCCGATCGCGCTGGTGGGCAACACCGGCGTTTCCACCGGTTCGCACTGTCATTTCCAGCTGCGAACACCGGCGGGTGACCTGATTGACCCGACGCCACTACTGCAAAATTGGGAGTAATTTTGGCTTAAAGATTACTTGCTTTTTGCAGTACCCATAAATGGCGGTACAATGCCGTTTATGGCATGTTATATGGTTAAATCTGAAATCCGTGAAATACAAATAAAGCGCAGTGCAAAGCCAACGGTACCGGGTTGCCTGCCTTTTACCTGTTTTTTCTTTACTGTGGGTACTGCCAAAGTGCAGTACCCATAAATCAGCCCGCACTGCGGGATGATGTGACAGGGTATTGCAATTTTGCAATACCCCTTTATCCTGCACAATCCTTTGGATTGTATCAGACCAGCCCCGACAGGGGCGAAATTTGAAAGGGGGTTTCCAAATTGGCAAGTATCAATAAGACAACATTTGTGCTTGACCCTGAGTTGAAAAAGTCAATCGAACATTTGGCCGAAGAAAGGATGTGCCCGCAGTCTAAAATTTTTGAAGATGCTCTACGGCTCTATTTGGACAAGGTCTACATGGAAGAAAAGGCGACAGTCATCAACGACGAACTGCTGCAAGCGGTGAAGGGCGTCGCCCAGCTGAGCGAAGCGAAGATCAACGCAAAAACGAATCAGGTGCTGTCCTCGCTTGCAATCGAAGTCGGGGTGATGAACCAAATCCTTGCGCAGTCTTTGCAAGTGTCCCCGCTCGCGGTCGAGCAGTACAGAAAAAATGTGGTAGAGTTCCTGCGCGCCAACAATCGCGTGCTGCGCATGGATGAGGTGGTAGGGTAATGCCCCGCATCATTTCGTATGCGTCGTTCTCTAAAACGACGCAGCACACCATCAACTATTTACAATACAATGACCGTCAGTCCCCGTTATTTTCCCCTGACGGTGAGGCCGATGTCAAAGAGGCGGTACGCCAGGCAAGGCGAGACACCGGCAACCTTGCATGGTATCAAATCCTCTCGTTCCCCAGTGAAGAGCTGGAACGCTTACAGGCCGACCGCAATTACTTCAAAGCGTTTCTCACTGCGCACAAGCAGGAGATTGCCAAGGCTTACAACATCACGCCAGGTGCGCTGCACTGCTATGCCAGTTTTCACGACAAGGATTACCACCCGCACTTGCATCTGGTGTTTTGGAGCAGTGTGCCGGGTGAGGGTGCTGTGCGGGTACCCAAACAGACAAGCGAAGTCGAGACAAAGAAGCTGCGGGCAAAAGCCCTGAACGAAAAAAGCAACGTTATCAAGAGCCTGTTTGCAAACGAAATGTTCCGGGGCGATATTGAGCAGCTGCGGGTGCAGAAGGGTGAAATCCGGCAAGCGATGAACCAACAGCTTGAACAACAGCTGCAAGCCCTTGCCAATGGCAAAGGCACTTTGCCGGTGGGTCTGGCCGACGAGCTGCAAAAGCTCGGCCAAGAAATCAGTGTGCTGCCGGGCAAAGCACAATACGGCTGGCTGCCACCAGAGATCAAAGGCCGTGTATCAGATTTATTGCGACAGGCAGTTTTAGAAACCCCGGAGCTGGCCGAGCTCTATGCGCAGAGCAGGGAAGCCTATTACAACATCGTGAAAGACACCTATGTCGACAGCAAAATCACGATGGCCGAGAAGATGGAGCAGTGGGAACAGCAGTTCTTTGCCCCGATGAAAGGGCAGGACGCCCGCAAACAAAACCTGCTGATTGAAACGGCCTGCAAGCTTAGCAGTAAAGAAAAAATGCCGGCTTTTGCGGTCGGTGAACTGCCGGATATAGAACTTGACGAGAGCACACCACCCAGCGGTACAGAAAAAATACCAAAAGCCGCGCTAGGCGAACCGCAACAAGAAGGCTGTAACAATGCAAAACGGACCAGCAGTAAAGAAAAAACACGTGCCCAAACCCCAGTGCAACTCTACAACAACGGTTTAAATTATTTGTATGGCAAAACCGTCGCAAAAGACGCGGCAAAGGCGTTACAATACTTAGAAGCGTCGGCGGCACAGGGCAATGACCGGGCACAATATACTTTGGGCAAGTTACTATTAAAGGGCGATAAGGGCGTGCCGCGCGACCGAAAACGGGGTATGTTTTGGATGGAACAATCCGCCCGTCAGGGCAACACATTCGCCACAGCATATCTGCAATACCAAAGCAAAAGCCCCCTCGCTACAACCTGTTCTATGCTGTATCAGCTGGGTAAAATCATCGAAGCAGACCAGCGCGCCCAGCAGAATTATACTGGCCTGCGGCATGGCAGAATGAAGCGCAAACGCCGCGGGCATGATTTGGAACAACAACCAGGCATTGAACGATGACCCACAACTCAAAACACAAAGGAGTATAAAATGACTGAATTTGAAGAAGAAACTTTGAACGGTGCAGTGATGAATAAATACATCAATGGCAAAATCGTTTACAAAGACCGAGAAGACCCGGACTTTATTGACGGTATGCCGGTCTACAAAGAACCGGGCCCTGTGCAGTATTATATCAGCCCGGCTGATCTGTCAGATTTCCATTTTGGCAACATAGAAGAAATTGAATACCTGCAGCCCATCGATGCCGAGACAAAGGCAGAGGTTGACCGGCTGAATGCACTGCAAGCAGTGCACGGCGGCAAGCTGCAGGTCATTTGCCAACAGCCGAATGGTGAGCTGATTATCGTCAGCCCCAGCCAGAAAGACAACCCATGCAGCCTGCCGGTAGAGCTCTACAATAGCTTGACTCCCGAAGAGGTGGAATGCTTTGCCGAGCGCCACGACCCGCGCGACATTACCAGCCCGCTGGCCGTGATGCGGGATATCGATGCCGGTGTCGTGATCTGGTAAGTACTCAAAATAATCGAATTACAACAATAAAAGGTTTGGATCATTGATCCAGGCCTTTTTCTTTTTTACAGGAGGAAAAACGAATGGAACAAAAACAACACAGCGCGCTGCCACGCGATGACAAGCCCGGCCTGCGGGCCGGTAATTTAATTTACACCCGTGTTGTCGTACCCAACACCCAATTTGAAAACCGGCAGAAGATATTCGTGGTCAAACAGGTGCGCGGTGACGGGCGGTTTACCGCTTATGCATTTACCTCACACCAGGAGCGAACAAAGTATGCGACTTCCTTTGCCTTAAAGGCAGACGAAGTCAATCTACTTTCAAAAGACAGTGTGGTGCAGGTCGATACAGAGTACGACTTCCCGGCAGATTGGAACTACACCAAACTGCACGGGGTTTTGACACCGGGGCAGATGACAGAACTGATGCTGCTGCAAGAGAGCTATAAAGAAAAAAACGTCGTTGAAAAAATTGAGGTGAACCAAAAACAAACAGATGACCTGCACGAGATCAGGTCAGCGGTGCAGCAGATGCAGCGTGAGCTGAAAGCTGACCCGGATAAGCTGCTCAATTACCTTGCTTTTTCCGCAAAATTCTATCAGTACTCCCCGCGCAACCTGATGATGATTTACGCACAAAACCCACACGCGACTTTTACGGCAGCCAAAGGCCGGTACCTGCGGATGGGCTACCGGGTAAAGCCAGGCGAAAAAGGGATTGAAATCCTGCGCCCACAGACAAAAGAATATTTCGAGCGCAACGGGTACCTGGTACCCGTGATGAAAGCAACGAACGCGGAAAAGGCAAAGCTGGCCGCCGGTAAAATTGAGGTTGTGCAAAAGACCTATTTTGACCCGTCGGATGTCTATGATATTTCGCAGACCACCTGCCCGGTCAAAGACTACCCCAAAGTATACGACAAGGGCTATAACAGCGAACAGCACGCCGCGCTGTTCGAGCGGATGAAAGAATTGTCGGAGCTGTCCGGGGTGCCGGTCGAAATCAAAGACCTTGCATCAATCTCGCTGAACGGATTTTTTGATCGGTCGCAAAACACCATTACGCTCAACCATTTGTTACAGGACAGTGAGCGCCTTGACACCATGTGCCACGAATATGCACACGCGCTGCTGCACCGCACGACCACCCAAAGCCCGGCGGTGGCAGAGTTTGAAGCACAATGCCTTGCCAATATGCTCGAAGGCCGGTTTGGCTTGCCGACCAGTGAGAACAACAAAGAATATATGGTGCGAAACCTTGAGGAAGCACAAAAGGACCCAAAGTTCAAGTTGGATGTTTCCCTGGCGCGGGTACAAAAACAGCTGCGATATATTGACAAGCGCATCGATATACCGCAGCAGGAAGAAGAACTGGAGCTGGAACCACAGCAGCCCAAACACAGCAGTAAAGCCCCGGAGCCGGGTTTTCAGCCGCCCCACAGAGGGGGTGGTCGAACTTAAAGAAACAGAAGGAAAATTAGGTATTGCATTTTTTAAGGTGAATATTTTTAATCAGCAAGAAATTATGGTAAAATAAGGAGTGTAAAAATGTGCGATTTTTTAACAACTGAGGTGTGGTGGATGGAAACGATAATTTCGTCTTTGATTACAGCAGGAGTTGTACTAGTTGGCTATATTCTAACGTATAATTTCAACATTGTAAAAATTAAGGATAAGCTTAGCCGTATAGAGAAAGATATTGGAGAGAAGAAGAATGAACTGGCCGTCGGACATAACGGATTATCGGCCGAACATAAGGGGTTGTCCTCAGAGCATAGTAGGATAATTGAATTGCAAAATTTACTTCAGAATACTAGTCAGGCTATCAAGGCAGAACAGCAGGAAGGTAGGCATAAGTTAGAGCGATTATTAGAAAAAGAGGCGGTGCAAGAGGAAAGATATCGTCTGCTTAGTTCTGATAAACAGCGTTTGGTAGTGAAGGTACAGGATGGATCACAGGCATTTAATGCTTTAATTGATGAGATCGAAAGATTAAACCAACTCTGCCAACAGCAGCAGCAAACGCTAGAGCAATATGTCACAGAGCGAGATACTTTAATAAAAGAACGTGTTCAACAGGATATAGCATATAAACAACTTGAACAGAAATGTCTTCAGTTAGAACGTAAGTACGAACAATTACTTTCTTTTGCACAAGATAAGGGTCAAGAAATTGACCGATGAATAGAGAGAAGAATATATTTTGTAAGTATAGAAAAGGGTGAACGCAAATGTTCAGTAAACGAGAACGCATATTTTTTTCTGTACTGGCCGGGGTCGCTGCCTATTTGGCAGTGACCTTTTTGTTTTCAGTCCAGGCAATACTGACGGCAGAAGACCACTTCGCCGCGTTTATCGACAGTCTGCCGTTATTCTGGTGGCTAAAGCTGCTGTTTGTGGTGCTGGCTGCCACCGTGATGTATGTGTTTACAATGTCGCGCCTTAACATCAAAGATATTCAGGTGGGCCACGGGCAGCATGGTAAATCAAAGTGGATGGATGAGGAAGAGAAGAAAGAGACCTACCAGACGGTGCCGTTTGGCAAAGAGCGCGAACCCGGCTTCCTAATCGGCGAAGACGGCGAAAACTGGGTGGTCGATACGTCGGATAACAACCTGTTGCTGCTCGGCCCGCCCGGCAGCGGCAAGACCACTACCGAGTACATTCCGGCCATCATCTACAACGCAAGGGTGCAGCGGCACACCGGGCACGGTGCATCGATGCTGATGACCGACCTTAAAGGTACGCTGTACAACAGTTGCAGCCGCCAGTTGCGCGAGGACGGCTACACCGTGGTGATGCTCAATTTCCGTGATGTGCTGCATGGCAGCTCATTTAATTTACTGTACCGCATCAACGAGTGCATAGACGAATACAAAAAAACAGCCGACCCGATGCAAAAAGCCATCTGGTACGGCAGGGCAGAACGGTATGCCAAGGTGTGTGCGGCAGCACTCGTGGACACGGTAGACAGCAACGTCAAGTCGGAGAGCGGCGACTACTTCACCGAGACCTCGCGCGGTCTTATCACCGGCCTGCTGCTGATGGTGTCGGAATACGGGGCCAAAAACGAGCGACACATTATGTCGGTGTTTAATCTGGTACTGGAGCTTAACGGACAGGCACAAGGGGCAAACCCTCTCGGCGGGCAGCAAAAAAGCTATCTTGCCGAGGTGTTGGAGCAGATCGACAACCCGCGCATTCGCAACTATGTCGGCGCCGCGATGGCCGCCGATATGCGCACCAGCATGAACATCTTTTCGTCGGCACTGGGCAAACTGACAAAGTTCATCGACGCCGAGCTGGAACAGATGATCTGCACCCACAGCCCAGAGCTTAACGCCCAGCACTTTGTCGAGCAGCCAACGGCCATTTTTCTCATCTGCCCGGATGAAAACACGACCCGGCATTTCTTAGCTTCGATGTTCATTCGCTTTTTTGCGAACGATTTGATTGAGGTCGCAGAAAACAAGTTCGCTGGTAAACTGCCGCGCAGGGTGATGTTGTTCTGGGATGAGGCGGGCAATATGCCTGCTATCCAGGATGTGGACGTGTTGTTCGCGGCTATACGCAGCCGTGGCGTACGCATCCTTATCGCGCTTCAATCGTCAGCCCAGTTGAATAAGTATTATTCACGAGAGCGAGCAGAAACCATTAAAGACACGAACCAAATGCTGATGTTTACGTTTGTATCGCCGTCCAGCTACAGCACGGCAGAAACGCTGTCTAAAACGCTGGGCAATGAAACAGTGTTGTCCGGCTCCATTTCTTACAACAACAGTCGGGCATCTTCCACCCAAAGCATGGTGGGCAGGCCACTCCTGGAAGCGTCCGAAATCGTCACCATCCCGTGGGGCCATTGGGTTGTGATGAAAGGCGGGCACCACACACTGCGCACCCAGTTGCAGCATTACGGGCAACTGTTTGATCTGCCACAGACGACCCCGCAGGATATTCCAGAGCGCCCGTTTGTACGGGTGCACACATCTACGACGAAGAATATTATCCGCAGGGCGAACGACCATGAAATTGATTTAAAGAAAGGAATGTTTGACTGATGCTTTACAAAATTTGCACAAGGCTGATATACTAAGCGAAAGAGGTGAGAATGATGCGAATGCCATTTAACGGCTGGGTGATGAACCGCGACCTGCAGGCCGCCCGTATTGAAAATGATCAGGTGGTAAAGGTCAATCAGCAACTCGCGCCTCTTTACCTTTCACGTACAAAGCATTTTGAAGGCTGGCTGGAGATGCGGGCCATTGATCAGCATCGGCCAAACTCTCGCTTACTCAAGAAAGCCCTGCGCCTTGCAGAGCGCGACGACATCAGCACGGTGCTTGCAGTCAACGCTGTTACGATTACCGATAGCTATTGGGTACGGGAAGATGGCAGCGACCTGTGTTATGACGATGTGCGCTTTCAGGTCAACATGTTTGACAATCTGGCGCTGCGTGGCGACTTTGACAGCCTCAGCCAGCCACCCAGCCGCACCCCGGAGCTGACGAACATCGGCTCGTATGAAAAATGCTGGCGGCTGGAGAATGGCGAGTGGTGGCTGTGGAAGACGGCCAACCCCAAAGAGCTGTTCTCTGAACTGTTTATCAGCTATTTGGGCACCGCGCTGGGCTTTCCGATGGCCGAATACCGGCGCGATGGGGAGTATATCAAAAGCCGCGACTTTACGCACGGTGCAAAGCTGAATTTTGAACCCGCATACAGCTTGATGCAGGACAATGAGGACTATGCGGCAAACTACAAAACGTTCCAGGGCATCAGCCAGGCGGTGACCGACCAATATATTGAAATCTTGATTTTGGACACGCTGTGCCTCAACGCCGACCGGCACACGCAAAACTACGGTGTGCTGCGAGACCCGGCGACCGGCAAAGTAGTTTCTATGGCACCGAACTTCGACAACAACATTGCGCTGATTTCACGCGGGTATGCGTCCAGTGCGCGTCAAGATGATTTGATGGTGCGGCTGTTCAATGAGCTGGAGGAAAAGACCGGCGCGGTGAGAGGTTATTTGCAGCGGCACCCGCTGCCACTGGTCACGCTGCCATTGATTGCTGCCTGCTGTAAAAAGACAGGCATGCCGGTTGACGTGCCGCATATTCAGGCTTTCATTTTATCGGCTTACCGCGGCATCGGCTTTGAGGCACGGGCAAGGATGCAGCAGGAGATACAGCTAGAACCATAGCAATAACAGAATAAAGGGCAGACACCAAAACTGGTGCCTGCCTTTTTGTTTTGGCAAACAAAGTTGAAGAATGAAAAGTGTTTGAAAGAGTGCGAGATGTGATATAATTACCATACTTGGAGGTGGTGAAATGCCGACGTACAATGAAGTAGTATCCTTTTGGCAAAATAAGCGAGCTTCAGGAGAGGCTACAATTGAGCAACACCTCGATAGCTTTCGAGTTTTATTTGCCTACCATTCTGGCAAAATTGAAAATGATGAAGTGAACTATCACGATACGCGAGAGATTTTTGAGAATGGAAAAGTGCAGAATTATACCGGCTCGCCCAGAGCGCTTTTTGAGCAGCAGAATCAAAAACTTTGCTACGATTTTTTGAAAGACAAGATAGAAAACAGGGAGCCGTTGACGCTCCAGCTTATCAAAGAAATTCATTTAACGCTGACAGCTGGAACATTTGATGAACGACGCTTTATTGAAAACGGTGAGCGCCCAGGAGAGTTTAAGAAGCATGACTATGTTACCGGTGTGCTGGAAGTCGGAGCTGCCGCAGAGGACGTGGAAATGGAGCTGCAAGACCTGCTGGAAGAAGTGAACAATTACCAGGGCAACAACCGGTTGACCGCCGCAGCGTATTTACATGCGCGATTTGAAAACATTCATCCTTTTGCAGACGGCAACGGTCGAGTAGGCCGGACGCTTGTGAATTACTATTTGATGATTCACAATTCCCCGCCGCTTATTGTGTACGAAGAGGACAAGAAAATATACTTTGAATGTTTGCAACGTTTTGATGAAGAAGAAGAGTTAGAACCGTTGACACGTTTTCTTGCTTACGAAACAGAAAAGACCTGGACGAAAGCTTGGGAGCTGGAGCAGAGGCAGCAGGCGCAGCATCGGTCGCTAGAAGAACATATGATTGACCGATAAAATTAAATAGAAAAAGGCTGGGACAAAATTGTCCCGGCCTTTTGTTCTTTTAAAATCAATTTTAAGAAGGAGCTTAACAAATGAAAGAACGTGGCCCTTATTCTGCTTGGAATATCCGCACCGAGCAAATGCGAGATATTCTTGCCCTGTCAGAGCGCTTAAATATCCGCAAACCTGCCCTTGTTCGTTTGATTTTTCGATATGTCTTGTTTTTTGCTGAGCAAAACTTTATAGCTCAGGCAAATTCCGGCGAGCTGCGGGGCGAGTACTCTCGATTGGAAACCAAGCTTATGTTTTGGATGCAGGCGGATATACGCGCAGAGCTGAATGTTGCCCTAGGCCGAATCGACACAGCAAAAACGGAAAGTGATGTTGTGCGCATGTCTATTTCGTATGTTTTTGACTATCACCTTGAAGAATTCCTTCAGCATTTGGAGGAAGATTATACGTTCAAGCATATCCGCGAACCGTTGGAAAAATAACAAAGCTGGGACCATTGGTCCCAGCTCTTGTTTTTATTCTAATCATAAAAATGATAACCCTTGTAAGTTGACAAACCCGACATAAGCCATTACAATAAGTCACAAAGCAAGGGGGCAAAAAGAAAAGCCCCTCACAGCTGAAACAAATGAAGCAAACATTTGTTTTGGCATACGCCACAGGGATGCACAGACCATCCAGTGACTGGTGAGAAGCTTTATCAATGATTATTATAGTATTCATTGCTAAAGATGTCAACAGGTCGCTGGATACCGCAAGGTGTTCAGCGATTTTTTATTACCCAAAATTAAATGAAAGGTGGTGTGCAGCGTGTATCTAAAAGTGTATCGTTCGATCTTCCTTTTAGGCCTTTCGCCCAATGCTATGAAGGTATATTTGTACCTGAGCCAAATTCAGAACTGCCTGCACAACGCCATTGTGAAAACTGAGACCGTGTGCAGCCGCTGCAATATCGCCAGCCGCAGCACTGTATTTGCCGCGCTGGCCGAGCTAGAGGAAAAGGGCCTGATCTGCAAATACAAGCGCATCGATCGCGACGGCAACCAGATCGCAAACGGGTACAAAGTGAATGCCCTGCAGGGCCGCTGGTTCTTCGCTCCGGCAGCTGCGCTGGAGCTGGACAAGTCGTCCTTTGCTGTTTTTCTTTTTATGTCGAGTTGTAGCAACAAAAAAGGACGGTGCTTCCCATCCCTCACGAAGATTATGGTCGCACTCCACCTGGCTTGCCATACCGTGATTGAAGCGATTCGCGCCCTGGTTGATTTAGGGCTTGTCGTCAAAGGGGCCTTCTGGCCGGGAAGGCACAACCTATACCTTGTAAAGCTAAAGCAGGCAAAAAAAGAAGACGCCGACTGCAATCGGCGCCCAAGTCAAGACATTGTATTAAAAGATAACAGCTTCATTGTAACGACCTTGTTCGGGTTTGTCAAGCGGGCTGCTTCTTTTTGTACGTCACTACTGCAAAAATTGTACACCAGTTATAAGACCCACCTTAAGACCTGCTATAAAAGAAAAAATATCTTGAATACTTAGAGTAAAGTTAAGTTAATTAGAGCGTGCGCGGGCGAATCAAAAAAGCTTCTGTGTGGCGGGTTGTCGTTTTTTTTCTTTACAGCAACACGGTAAAAATCCCGAAATCGGGAAAATAACTGTAAAACGGGCCAATTTGTGGTTTTTACAACGGATAGAGTAGAGCGGCAGTAAATCACTGGCCAGGCAGAGGCTTGCCGAAAAAAAGAAAATGGCTTTGCACTGGGCGGTTTCGACTTTTTTAGGGGAATTTAGGAAATTATGAGGTTGACAACTCACGATTTCGCGCCTAAAATGTATTCAAAACCGCGCAATGGTGAGGGGAAAGAAAAAAGCCCCTCATAGGTGAAGCAGTTGCTGGTAACATCTGCTTCACCGTGCGCCACAGGATGGAAAGACATCCAGTGACTTATGAGAGGCTTTATCTGCGCCATTATAAATGACGCTGGTATAGATGTCAACAGTCGCTGGGTACCGAAAGGTATTCGGCGATTTTTTGTTGACACGCACTTTGAAAAACAGACCGTCAGTTGATTCCGTCAGCGGGCGTCGCTTCTGGGCTTTTACTTTCTGCTGCTAGCACAGCAGAAAAGTACAGATGCGGCGGCAACGGGCGTGTTCTCAAAGCGTTTGCAGGTACTTTGATCTATAACGAGGGCGATCATCCGTTCAAAGACGGCGTCCTCAGCAGCGGATGGGGCCGGTCAGCCCTGATTCGCGGCCCCAGTGGTAACAGGGCCGATGTGCGATGAGTGTTATAGATTGATACTTTAGGTCTACCGTGCTGCCCGACGAAAAGGGATGGGCTACGGGGCCACTCGTGGAAAGAATGAAGCGAGGGTGCAGGTGTGAGACTAGGGATTATCCCGAAAAAGCAACTGAATAGCCGAGGTAAGGAAAACTTATCCGGCCACCATGCGCTGCCAACCAGCAGCGGCCTTGCGAACGTGCATAAACGAATCTTATGCTTTCGATTTATGATGAAGCTGGGACCAATGGTCCCAGACTTTTGATTAGAACGAAAGCATAGCAATGCGCCTTACGCCTTTGGCGCGGGTGTATTGCTATGCTTTTGGTGGAGACGGAGGGACTCGAACCCGCGACCTCTCGGATGTGAACCGAACGCTCTAACCAGCTGAGCTACGCCTCCATAACGATGCTTTAATATAATAGCATACCGGGGCGTAAAAGAAAAGACCTTTTTCTAATTTTTTCGGTTTTTTTGTGATAAAAACAGTTTTGTTCCAATTTTACCGGTTTTTCTTGAAACAAGTGATTCAAAAATGGTATTCTAATAGAGTTATCAGAATTAAAGCTGGGGCCTTTGGCAGAGTTTACTGTGCAGGGGCCCTTGTTTTGCGGGTATGCGGCAGTAACCGCAAACTGAATGGGGGCAACCATGGGGAAGATTGGTTTTGACAATGCGTATTATATTGAAAAACAAAAGCGCCATATTTTAGAGCGTATTGAAGCGGCACAGGGCAAGCTTTATTTGGAGTTTGGCGGTAAGCTGTTTGACGACTACCATGCGGCACGGGTGTTGCCGGGGTTTGACGTGAACGCCAAAATAAAGCTGCTGTACGAGCTGCGCGCGCAGGCTGAAATTATTTTTGTGGTGTCCGCGGGGGATATTGAAAAGACAAAAATGCGCGCGGACCTTGGCATTACCTACGATATGGATGTGCTGCGGCTGATCGACGACATCAGCCATATGGGCATTGCGGTCAACAGTGTGGTAATTACCCGCTATACCGGCCAGCCCGCCGCCGATGTGTTTTTGGCAAAGCTGACGATGCGCGGCGTCAAAAATTATATCCACCGGCCTATCCGCGGCTACCCAACAGAAATTGAATATATTTGCAGCGAAAACGGCTTTGGGGCAAACCCCTATGTCGAAACGACAAAGCCACTGGTGGTTGTGACCGGCCCCGGCCCCGGCAGCGGTAAGCTGGCGACCTGCCTGTCGCAGGTGTACCACGAAACGGTGCGGGGCACCCAGGCGGGGTATGCAAAGTTTGAGACATTCCCTATCTGGAACCTGCCGCTCAAGCACCCGGTAAACCTGGCGTACGAGGCCGCCACCGCAGACCTTGAAGATTTAAATATGATCGACCCGTTTCACCTGGAAGCCTACGGCAAGACCACCGTCAATTACAACCGGGACATTGAGGCCTTCCCAATCGTGCGCAGCACGCTTTCACAAATTGGCGGCGCGTTTGACTACAAAAGCCCCACCGACATGGGGGTCAACATGGCGGGGTATGCCATTACCGATGACGAGGTGGTGTGCGAATCAAGCCGGCAGGAGATCATTCGCCGCTATTTTGCGGCAAAATGTGACCACCGGCAAGGCAAGGGCAGCGAGCAGGCAGTAGAAAAAATACGCGTGGTGATGCAGCAGGTTGGCGTGACGGTGCAAGACAGGGCCGTCGTGGCGCCGGCGCTGGAAAAATCGCGCCGCTCGGGGGTTGCGGCTGCGGCAATTCAGCTGGACGACGGCCGCATTGTCACCGGCAAAGCAAGCCAGCTGATGAGCGCCTCCTCCTCTGCGGTGCTTAACGCCATCAAAGCACTTTCGAACATTGATGACGATTTGATGCTAATCAGCCCGATTATTTTAGAGCCCATTGTGCGGCTGAAAACCGAAATATTGGGCGGCCGCAGTACCCTGCTAAAGCTGGACGATGTGTTGACCGCGCTGTCGATCTCAGCAGCGACGAACACGCTGACGGCCCGCGCGATGGAGGCTTTGCCCCAGCTGCGGGACTGCGAAACCCATTCCACCCAAATGCTGCATTCCGGCGATGCCGGTACGCTGCGGAGGCTGGGGCTGCGGTTGACCTGTGAGGCGGAATACCCCGGCAAAGACCTATTTTTTTAAAAAGACAAAACAAGGTAAAAACAGGTGATTTGTGTATGCAGTGCACAAAAATCACCTGTTTTTACCTTATATTACCGTTTTTATTGACAAAAATGGGAAAACAAGGTAAACGCACAAGTAAAATTTGCAAAAGCGGCCAATAATGTGAGATTTCTCATATTATGTTTATTTTTGGCATGATAAGATGCAAAAATAACGTTTTGCAGCCGCGGCAGGCAGCCGCCTGCAACAGCATACCGGGGGCAATGCGGGGGGCGTATCGATGGGATTACAGGTTTTTTTTACACGGCAAAATTTATGGGACACCTTTAAAAAAATGCTGCTTTGCGGCGTAGCGGCCCTGCTAATTGGGGTGGGGGTCGTTTTTTACCTGCGCTGCGGGTATGGGGTGGACCCTATTTCAGTTTGGGTAGACGGGCTTTCAAAGGCGTTGGGCATCCGCTATGGCACGGCATTGCTGTACCACATGCTGGTGTTGCTGGGGGCTGGTTTGCTGCTTGCGCGGCAAAACATGGGGGTCGGTACGGTATTTATTATTTTGGTCGGCGGCCCGGCCGTCAATTTGGTCGAAGGGCTGCTGGCGGATACTTTACCCGCGAATGGCGTGTACCCCACGGCGTACCGGGTATTGATGCTGACCGGCGGGGTGCTGTTTCTCAGCCTGGGGCTGGCATTGCAGGTCAGCTGCCGGTTTGGGTACAACACCAACGATGTGCTGCTGTTTAAAATTGTGCAGCTGACCGGGTTGCAATACCACTGGGTGAAGGTGGCGGGTGACTGGGTGTTTGTGCTTGCCGGCTTTTTGCTGGGCGGCGCCGCGGGTGTGGGTACGGTGCTCAGCGCGCTGCTTGTAGGGCCGCTGATCCGCACCTTTGCAAAGTTTTATAACCACACTATTTTAAAAGTGCTGCATTTGCAGGACGAGCGCAACGAGTTTCAACAGGCTGCGGCCTGATTGGTTGAAAGACAGCCGCAAAAACG
This sequence comes from Bacillota bacterium, assembly GCA_023460035.1. GTDB lineage: Bacteria > Bacillota > Clostridia > Oscillospirales > Ruminococcaceae > Pygmaiobacter. The sequence continues at coordinate 180,182 of JAEWRN010000043.1, read as the reverse complement.
CCGCCCGCGCAGCAACTTTTTATCGCACCGCGGCGCGGCCTTGCCCCCGGCAGGTGAAAACAGAAAAAACACAAAGCCGCAGGGGCACCCCTGCGGCTTTGTGTTTGCCCAAAGCAATGCCCGGCAGGCCGCTTTGGCCCTGCCGGGCATTGCTTTTTGTATTGTTTGGCTTTGCCACCGGGCAGGGCACGCGGCACAAAGCGGGGCACCGCCTAACGGGCAAGCGGTGCAGTTGCCCCTGCCGGCAGTGAAAACTCCGCATGAAACCCTGTGTCGTCCACGTACAGGTTCATCACACCGCCATAGCGCTGCACGGTTTCCAGCACAGAAGAAATGCCAAGGCCAAACCCGTTTCGCTTAGAGGACAGGTATTTGCCGCCCTGGGTTTTCAGCTGCCCGTCAAAGCTGTTGTCCACCACAAATTCAAGTTGCCCGCCCTGCAGCCTGCCGGCGATAAAGATTTTTTTATCCCCGCTTTGCTGACGCTGGCAGGCTTCCACTGCATTTTCCAGCAGGTTGCCAAGCAGGCCGCACAGGTCCACAATGGGAAACTGAAGTGTTTCGGGCAGCGAAAGCCGCGCGCGAAATTGAATACCGGCAGACTGTGCAAGGCCGTTGTAGTACTGCACCAGGGCATCCAGCTCAACGTTATCAGTCATGCGGCCAATGCGGGTGCCCTCGTTGATCTCGGTAATGCCGCGAATGTAGTTTTCAAGCTCCCCGCGGTGACCCTCTTCGGCAAGTGTCATCAGGGTACGCAAATGGTGCCTGAAATCGTGCCGCAGCTTTGCGCTTTCTTCTACCTTTTGGTTTATCTGGCGCAGATGCTCTACCTGCATGGCAAGCTGGCGTTTCATCTGCCGCTGCTCCTCACTGTACACAAGGCTGTGCCGGTACCCCATTGTCACGTCATACCCCAGCACCAAACCGGTTGCCACGACCAGCGCAAGGCTGCCCCACCCCTGAAACCAGCCGCCTAAAACGGGCTCGTAGTTCGGCAGCAGGCGGTCCCAGACAAAGGCAAGGGCGTACACGACATCCGCACAGAGCAAAATCATCGCCTTTTCAATATTTTGCCGCACCGCCAAAGCTGCGGTGACCAAAAGGTACGCCGCGACGAGCAGCTTAAAGCAAAACACCATATTGGAAAAGAGAAGCATCAGCGGCAGTGTTGCCTGTGCGGCAAACACCCCGTAAAACAGTGCCAGCAGGCAGACACCCCCCGCAAAGGCGGCACTGATAGTTTGCACGGGCCTTTTGGGCCGGCAGATGTGGTTGTGAAGCAGCAGCACCAGCAGGGTGAGAAGGTACCCGCTGACCAACTCTACCGTGTACCAGGGCTGCACCGGCAGCGATAAAATACTGTGCACCACACTGTAAGAGGTAAACACCGCCGTGGCAAGGCACAACAGAGGGAAAAGCCAGATGTGGCTGCCGCGCCGGGTGCGCAGCGCAATGTAAAAGCTAAAAACGGCAAGCATCAGCGACACGGTGACTAAAATTAAACAAATACCCACCCGCAGCCCGCGCAGGGTGTAAATGTTCATCGGCTCACCAAAGGCGGGCGGGTACACAAGGCCGCTGTACACCCAAGAGTAATCGCTGACAGCAAGCAACAGCGTCACTTTGCCGGCGGCTTCAAAGGTGACGACGCGGCACTGGGTCTTTGGCTGGTAGCTGCCCTTGTCCGGCTGCCCTATTTGCAGTTTCAGCTGGTCGTTGACATAAAACCGGTAGGCAGAATAAATTTCCGGAAGCTCTATGGCATAGGTGTGGGTTTCGCTTGGTAAATACAGGGTCAGGGCATAACTGGCGCTGCCGTGGGGCGAGCGGCGGGGGTCACCCATTGCAAAATTTGTTTTTTGCCCAACCGAGAGGTATTGGTAATCGTCCCCCTGCGATTTTAAAGAGGCAGGGGTTAGCAGGCGGTCGGCGTAAAAGCGCCAGCCCCCGCGCAGGTAACGCACAGGGGTACCCACCCAGTCGGCGCTTGAAACATACAGCGCGCCATTGATGGGCTGCGGCGCGTTTTGGGTATATTTGTTGTCAAAATGGTATAGCGCAAGAAACAAGGCACAGGCCAGCGCGGCCACGAAAAACAGCAACAGGGCCCGGCGCCATACAAAAAACTTATTACCCATGGCGCCACCGCTTCAATAAAGTGCCGCCGCAGGCGGCTAAAATTAAGCTGCCGGATACGGGTAGCAGCGGGGAGATTTTGCTTTCTCCCTTTTGCGGGGTTTGTTGTTCGCTGACGGTGTAAGTGCCCGCGTCATTTGCAGTAAAACGCAAAAACTCGCCGTCATACGAAATGTCGTCGGCCAGCACGCCACTTTCGTTTTGCACCAGAATAACGGCGTTTTGGGCCTGCGGCAGGTACCGCAGGCGCAGCGTGGTGCCGGTAAGCGGTGCAACCGGCTTGCCGCCGGCAGTGACACGAAAGACGAGCTGCCCGTTTTGCGGGCAGGCCAGCGAGACAGAAAGCGTATCAGTGTTTTGCAAATGCAGTGCCAAAAGCAGTGCACTGGGGATACTGGCGGTCAAATTGCCAGAGCCAAAGACAACGGTATCCCCTTCGCTGCAAAGGTCGCGCAGGCGCAGGCCGGAAATAACGGTTTCTTCTGGCGTATAAGATTCATTTACCACGGCAGGCGGGGCGGTTGCCGGGCCCGCCGCACTGCTGTTGCCGCCGCCCTTTACGGCGGGGGTACCGGGCGTGGAGGGTTGCGGGGCTTGTTCTTGCACGGCGGCAGTGCCCTGTGTTGTGGGGCTGCCCCCCGCCGCGGCACCCGTTAAAACGGGTGTGGCATCCCCGCCGGCCGGCGTGCTTGCCCCATTGGTATCCGCAGGGGTTTCGGGTGTGGTGGGTGCTGTTTGCGTGCCGTTTTGCGCATCTTCGCCGCCCGCATCGCCGCCATCCCGGTCGCCGCCGGAATAGTCTAAAATATGCAGCGCATCACTGTAGGTAAAGGTCAGCACACCGGTTTCACCGCCGGGATAGGCCACCTTCAGCGCGTAAGTGCTGCCGTAGCTTAACATTCTTTGAGAAAGCTGCAACCCGTCGGCGACAAACAAAAAGCCCTCCTGCAAATTGACCCATTCGCCATCGTCCTGCCGCAGCCACAGGGTAAAATCACCCAGCTGTTCCTCCTGCGCGGCAGAAAGCACCCAGGGGAAATGCAAAAAACCGCGCCCTGCCACACAGCAGTTGAGGTCCGGCTGGCCGGGGGTTTGAATGGAAACGGCACAAAGCTGGCGCGGCAAGGCGGTACCCGCCTGCAGCGTATAGTCTGCCCCAAGCGAGGGGGATACAAAGGCGTAGTAGACACCGGGTACCGCGGTGTTCACCGCAGCAAAAGACCAGGTGCCCGACAGCAGGTCATACGGGTTACCCGCCGCGTCGTAGCCGGTAAAGCCCATGACAGAGCTTGAAAACCAGTCCTCAAGTGTAGCCGTGCTGGTACCGGTGGCGAAAGCCACCGCGTCAACGCGCTCGGGCTCGTCAAAACTGGCCAGCACAACTGTGGCGGGGGCTGCCACCTGCACCGCAACGGTGATGGTGCCCGCCAACCCGCCCGCAAGGGCCGCCCCCGCGGGCAGCAAAATACTGCCGCTTGCGGTATAGCTGCCGGGGGTATTTGCATCAACGGTGCTAAAGTCCCACGCGATGGGCAGCGACACCGCATAAAAAGCGTCGCCTGCCTGCACCCCGCAGGGCAAAACAATGGGGTCTAGTACACTGTGCAGCTGTGTAAAGCCGGTATCCCCGCAGGGCAGGGCAAAGGTGTCATCCAAGGTTGCCGGGGCCGTGTACGAAAGGGTGCTGCCGGTATAATCAAAACCCGGCGGCACCTCGCTGTAAGGGGCAGGGCTGGGGCCGGGGGCAGCTTCGGCGGCGTGGGCCGAAACCGCAAACACGCCGCACAACAGCAGGGTGCACAGTACCAGCGCAATAGCTTGCTTCATAGCCCCTCCCCCCGCAGTGAACCGGCGGCAAGGCTTAAGCGCTGTTGCTGCACCTGGTGCTGTAGCCGCCGGCTGACCGGCAGCCGCTCTCCATTTTTTAACGTAAGGTAATCGCTGCCAAGCTCTTGCACCTCTTTTAAATTGACCAAAATGCCTTTAAAACAGGGCAAAAACTGCGCATAGGCGCTTAGCAGGGCACAAAGCTCTGAAAAGCTGCCCGACACCGGCACAAGGCAGTCTTTTAAATGAATACAGGTGCAGCGGTTTTGGTAATCGGCATAAAGAATATGGCCGATGGCGATGTTGAGCTGCTGGTTTTTTGTTGTGACGGTGATGGTGGGCCCGCCCTGCTGCTCTGCAATTTTGCAATACCCAAGCGCCCTTGTCAGCTTTTGCAGGGTGGCGGGTTTTAGTATGTAATCCGCCGCCCGCACATCATAGCTTTTTACGCCAAAATCCGGGCTGGTGGTCAAAAAAATCAAATTCAGGTTTTCGTCCAGCTGCCGCAGCTTCCGGGCGCAGTCAACCCCGTTTTCCTCGTTTAAAAAAATATCCATAAAAACGACGTCATAGCTGCCCGGGGTGTAGGTGAAAAGCAGCTCTTTGCCGCTGTGAAATTCGGTGACCTGTATGGGCAGGTGTTCGCTGGCTTCATATTCTTTTAAAAGGCTGCAAAGCAAAGCGCACTCAGTAACCATATCATCTACAATGGCTGCTTTCATAAAAAACTCCCCTTTGCCTACAATAATCCAGTCAATAGTATACCATAAACAGGGCGGTAAAAATTACCGCTTGTGCAGATTTTTGACCGCTTGAACATAGCGGGTTGCAAGGTGATTGACAGCGTGTTACCCTAATAAAAACCATCATGCTTTTTCGGTATTGGCCGAAAAGGTATGGTGGCTTTTCGTTTGAAAGGGGGCAAAGTAAAAACAATGTGTTGCAAGACCCCCCTTTTGGGGTTTGCCGTGCGGGGATGGCGCGGGGCACCAAAGCCTGAAAACCGGTGGCGGGGTATCGAAGTGTGAAAAACGATGCTGTTTTTTAGTGCGGCGTCGAATAATGGAGGAATTTATGAAAATAAAACAAGTGGCTGTGCGGCTGTATGGTGTGCCGGCCAGAAAAAAAGCAAAACAACTGCTGGCGCTGGCGCTGGCTGTTTTGATGCTGAACCCCGGTACCGGGTATGGGCTTGCTGCCCATGCGCAGGAAACCGCGCAAGAGACAAAAAGCATACAGGCCTTTGCAACGCTGCCGGCAGAGGTGGCCAGCCAGCAGCTCGCCGCAGGGGCAACCGCGGCGGACATTAATTTGCCGGCCACGCTGGCAGCCACCGTTGCCGCTTTGCCGGCGGCTATTGCCCCAGAGGCCACAGCAGCGCCGGAGGCCACAGCTACACCGGCAGCAACGGCCGCCTCTGCCCCGGCTGAAACAACGCAGGCTGTCACGCTGGAAAATATCAGATGGGTAATTGATGCGGCCAATAGTACATACAGCACGTTTACCCCCGGCGCGTGTGGTGCGCATTATACCTACCTGCCTACTTTGCCGGCGGGCTATACCGTGGCGGACGGGGTGGCCCTGCCACAAATTACGGTGCAGGTAAGCAGTGAAGGTGTAAGCCTCAGTATGGCCAGAATGGCACCTTCGCCCGCCACCTACGACAGCTGGCTTGCCGCGACCACAGGCGGCGTTACCCCCGGTGTCGGGGATACCATCAATATAAACGGTGTTGTGGCGACTTATCAGGGGGATATATCAACCAGCGGGCTGCAAACGACAAATGCTGATACGAAACTTGACGGCACGTCGGAAATTTATCTGGCGGGCACCGGTTATGTGCTGCTTACCTGGCCCAATGCGCCGGGGGCGGCAGAGCTGACAATGCACAATGCCGTAATCAATAACACCGCCGCTGGCATAGCGGGTATTTCTGTTTTTTCGCCGCTCAACGTCACGCTGGAGGGTGATAACTTTATTACAACGGGCGGTGTCGGGCTGCGAAGCAATAATTCTGCCCCCGCCCTTACCATTGGGGGCAGTGGCAAGTTAACGGTGAATGCCGGCCTTTATGCGTTGGATGTGCTTTATCATGGTGACACGGCAGATCTGCTGGCTATTCAGGATAGTGTAAACCTGACGCTGAACAGCCAGGTCGGTGTGCGTGCTGGCGACATTGTGGTAAAGGGCAGCAGCACGGTGGACATCACCGGCACACAATATGCGGCCACCAGCAACCACAGCCTAACTGTGGCAGATACGGCAAGGGTAACGGCAAAGGGGGAAACCCCCTTTATCGTGGCGTTAGACGGCATCAGTGTGGGCAGTGGGGCAACTTTAAACGGCATTCATGAAAAGGCAAATGGCTTTAATCTTGATAACATCGTTTATGGCACTGTTACTGTGGCCCAAAGCACAACACTGAATTTAAGCGATGCGTTTTCAGTCACTGCCCAGCCCGGCGCAGCTATCATTAACGACGGCACACTAAACCTGCCGGCAGGGGTTACCTATGCGCAGCTTACCGCGCTGCACGTTACGGGCAGCGGCACACTGCAGGTAGGCGGTACGGCGGTTGTCGCTGCGAATGGCAAATTGTATGCGGACGGCGGCACGCTGGGCAGCTCGTTGAATCTTTCCACGCCGCCCGCCAAAGAAACTTATTACAAACTGAACAGCGGCACGCAGGAATGCTATATCATTTTCACCCCGGCGCAAAGCGGTAAAACAGCCGTGCTGACACTGTATGATATAAATAACGCCGGATATCTGACAAACGGCATAACACTGCCAAACGAGCCGGTGACAATGCAGGTTGTGGGCAAAAACTATTTTTTCAATATCAATGCATCAAACAACCTAACAATTTCGGGTGACGGTTTGCTGGAGAGCAAAATTATGAATACCAATGGTGCCGCAGTGGTGACCGTGAACAGCGGGGTAACGCTGAATGTACGGTACCAGACTGAAATTGACGGGGTCACGTTTTATACCATTTATGGCACATATTCAGGGGGGGTGCAGATTGACCCGGATGAAAAATTAGTTTTGACCTCCGGTGCGACATTGGAGGTGAGCGCTGAAAACGCGTTGATGTTCAGCCAGGATACCTCGTTTGACAACTGGGCTTTGGGGCAAGGCGCGCGCATTGTCAATAACAGTATCATCCTTCTGCCTCTTGGCACTACCCCCGAACAAATTGCGGCGTTGCCCCTGGAAGGCCTTGGGGCGGTACTTGTACCGACCAGCTACGATGAGGATGGCAACCCGGCTGTGTGGAACACCTACAACAACGACGGCGTTGCGCTAAAAATGGTTGGGGTCGGTACAGGGCTTGATTTGACTGACGGTGATTATGGTAGCAAAACAGTGGCAGACGACGGCTACGCATGGGACAGCGACAGCAAAACGCTGACTTTGGGGAATGTCTGCGTTTTAGGCAGTGTCACACTGCCCGCCGCCGCAACCATTGTCACAACCGGCCCGGCAGTTGTGCGGGGCCGAATTATGGGGGAATACGGGGTAGCACTCCATTTTGTTTTCAGCGGTACGGCACAGCTGAACATTACCCGTGGTATCAGCGGCGCGGTGAACGGCGACACGGTAACCGTGCAGGGTGGCGCACAGGTTTCTATGGGGTCATCTTTATTTTTGGGTGCTTCCGGCGCGGCAGGCGGCACACTGAATGTGGTTGGGGCCGGCACAAGGCTGACGGTTTCCTCCGCTTACGGCTATGCCGTGATGTGTGATAGGGTCAACATTCAAAACGGTGCGTCGCTGACGGCGAACGGTGATACTTTTGGCGTAGAGGCATTGGCCGGCGTCAATGTGACAGGCGGGTCGGTTTTAACGACCAACTGCGATTATGGCGTTTACATCATCGGCGGCAAGCTGACGGTGGACGACACCAGTAAACTGGTGACAAACGGTGCGATTGCGCCTTTCTGCATTGTGGATGCGTCCTCTCAAAAAACACAGAGCGAAGTCCTGTCCCTGCCGTGTGTCCCTGATGGCACACAGGTTGCGGTTGCAACTGGGGACCTCGGCAAGTATTGGAGCATCGCCCCGGTGAATGGCAGTTTAACTGTATCAGAAGAAACCAATACGCCGGTTATGCTTACAGGTGCCAAAACCGGCACACTGACCTTTGTAAAACCGGCGGCAGGCGATGACGGCACGAATGGCGGCAGTAGCAACAGCACGGGCGGCACAGGCAATGCCGGCGGCACCGGTACGCCCACAGTGGTTGTTAGCACTGCCACCGGCAAAACAGCAAAAACACCGCGCCGCAGTGCAAGCAGCGCGACAAGCAATACCAGTAGCAGTGTAAGCAGCAGCACCAGCAGCGCTTCGCAGGTAAAAAGTGAGGATGCAAGCAGCAACTCTGCCGCAAGTGCACCGCAAAGCAGCCAGACGCAGCCTGTTGAAAAACAGCTTTCTACGACCTGGCTCATCATCCTCATCATTTTGCTCATTGCCGCAGTAACGGTCGGCTACCTTATTTACCGCCGCAAAAAGCGCCAGTAAGGCAGGTAACTCGTTTTACGGCGATGCAGTAACCCCTCTTAGTAAACAGAACGCCCCAATTAAAACTACCAGCGCCCCAAAAGGGCCTGGTAGTTTTAACCTTAAGGCAAAAAAGGAGGATATGCTGTGAATGTTGCGTTGTGCGCGGCATTTTTAGAAGAAGATTTGTGGGAAAGCCGGCTGGCGGCCGTTTTTCCGTATAAGGTAGAGCTGACAGAGTGCAACAGCGCAAAAACCCTGCTGCCCCTGCTGGAATTGAAACCCTTTGCGCTGCTGATTGTGGCGCTCAACGGCACGGCCGGGGTAGAGGCGGTGCGCCAGCTGCGCAGTAAGGCGCCGCATACGCCGCTTTTGTGGATTTCAGACGAGGATTACAGCTTGTTTGGCTACCGTTACCGGGTGACCTGCTTTTTGCGCAGGCCGCTGCCTGACGCTGTTTTGCGCAAAGCGGTGGCGGGCTGTTTGCAGCAGGCAAAAATGGGCGAAAACACACAAGCGCCATAGAAAGCCGCAGGCAAGGCCAGCATGTTGCGTTGCCCTGCAAAACAGTAAAAAGCGGGCTGCGGCGTTGCACACCGGTTGCCAGCTAGGCCGGCGCTTACAGTATTTCAAAAGCAAAAACAACACACAGGGCCCCCGATTTTACCGGGGGCCCTGTGTGCTGTTTTAAGAGGCGCTTTTTAAAAATCAGGTGTTTGCCGTGATCGGGTTTGTAAAAGCGGCGTAATGCTCGTCTTGCACCTGTGCATCAAACACCGGCTGCTTGACACCGGGATCCACCGGCAGCAGCCGCTCTTTTGCGACGCTCAGCATCAGCTTAATGCGGTTTTCCTGGTTGACGCGGGTGGCGCTGGGGTCATAGTCAATGGCCACAATATTGGCGTCGGGGTAAACGGCACGAATTTTGCTCATCATGCCTTTGCCGCAAATGTGGTTTGGCAGGCAGCCAAACGGCTGGGCGCAAATGATGTTGTCCACACCGTGCTGCTGCAGCTCCATCATTTCGGCGGTCAGCAGCCAGCCCTCGCCCATCTTGTTGCCATAGCCTATCATGCCGTCGGCACCGGCCATCGTTTCAGAAAACAGCACCGGGGGCTTCAGCGCGGGGCATTTGGCAATCGCGTCAATCATCAGCCGTTCCCGCGTGGCAAAATACTTTAGCAGCTGCTCGTACACAAGCTTTTCCACCGCGTGGCCGCCGTACAGCTGAATGGTTTCGGTGCCGTTTGCCACACAGTACAGCACAAAGCCCAGCAGGCCGGGCACATTGACTTCGCAGCCCTCTTTGGCCAAAAACTGTTCCAGCTGATTATTGCCCAACGGCGAGTATTTGATATAAATTTCGCCCACGACCCCCACCTTTACGCGGGCGGTGCGCACGACGGGTATCTGCGCAAAGCTTTCGGCAATGGCGTTGAAGTTGCGGGTCATCTCCCGCTTGGCATAGCCGTGACCACTGGCAAACTGCTCCAGCAATTCGTCCACCCATTGGGCCACCAGACGGTCGGTTTCGCCGGGGCGGGTCTCATACGGGCGCTGCTGGTTTGCCAGCAGCATCAGCTCGTCGCCGTAAAACACGGCGCTAATCAGCTCGCGCGCCATGGGCAGCGTGAATTTCAGCCCGCTGTCCTTTTCCAGTCCCGAAAAGTTGAGCGACAGCACCGGGATATACCCGTAGCCCGCCTTTTTCAGCGCTTTGCGCAGCAGGTGAATGTAGTTGGAAGCACGGCAGCCGCCGCCGGTCTGGGTAATCAGCAGGGCCGTGTGGTCAAGGTCGTATTTGCCGCTGTTTAAGGCGTCAATCATCTGCCCAATCACCAGCAGGGCGGGGTAACAGGTGTCGTTGTGCACGTATTTCAGGCCGGTCTGCACCACGGAGGGGCCGTCGTTCGACAGCACCTCTACATTGTAGCCGTTCAGCCGCAGAATGCGCTCCATCAGTGCAAAGTGGATGGGCAGCATTTGGGGGATTAATATTTTGTGGGTCGCCCGCATCTCCTCGGTAAATTTGGGGTATTCCAAACGGGGCGAAACGGGGGTTTCAGCGTGAGACATGGACAAAGCTCCTTTCCAATACGCTGTGCCGGCCTTAACGGCCGATGGCAGCAAACAGGCTGCGCAGGCGGATGTTGACCGCACCAAGGTTCGTGATTTCGTCAATTTTGATTTGGGTGTAAATCTTGCCCTTTTCCTGCAAAATGGCCTTCACTTCGTCGGTCGTGATGGCGTCGACACCGCAGCCAAAGCTGACCAGCTGTACTAAGTTCATATCCGGTTGGGTGGTGACGTATTCCGCCGCGGCATACAGCCGGCTGTGGTAGGTCCACTGGTTCAGCACCCCCACCTGCTGCTTGCCGGCAAGGTGGGCAATGCTGTCCTCGCTCACCAGCGCCGCGCCGTGGCTGCAAATCAGCTCGTCGATGCCATGGTTGACTTCTGCGTCCAGGTGGTACGGCCGGCCGGACACCACCACAATCGGTTTGCCCTCGGCCCGGGCCTGCGCAATCACCCGCGCACCCTCTTCGCGGATGCGCTGCATGTGCGCGTTTTGCTCGGCATAGGCCGCCGCGGTGGCTTGCTTTACTTCGGCGGCCGTGATGCCGGTGAAGTATTTGGCCAAAACCTGCGGCATTTTTGCCGCAAAGTCTTTCGGGCGGTGAATGCCAAGATAATCGTAAATCAGCGTTTTGCCCGCAAGGCAGCGGCAGTTTGCCGCAATAACCTCGGGGTAATAGGCCACAACGGGGCAGTTATAGTGGTTGTCGCCCAGCCCCTCATCTAGGTTATAGGTGAGGCAGGGGTAAAAAATGGTGTCAATGTCGTCCCGGTCGCACAGCCGCTGGATATGGCCGTGCACCAGCTTTGCGGGGAAGCACACGGTGTCGGACGGGATCGACGCCTGCCCGGCAAGGTACAGCGCCCGGCTGGAAACACCGCTGGTTACGACCTCAAAGCCCAGCCGGGTAAAGAAGGTGTGCCAGAACGGCAGCAGCTCGTACAGGTTCAGCCCCATCGGGATGCCCAGCTTGCCGCGTGGGCCGGGCACCGGCTTATAGCTTTGCAGCAGCTTTACCTTATAGGCAAACATATTCAGCCCCTCGCCGGTTTTTTTGCCAACGATGGGGGTTTCGCACCGGTTGCCGGAGATAAACCGACGCCCGCCGTCAAACTGGTTGACCGTCAGCTGGCAGTGGTTGCCGCAGCCTTTGCAGACGACCGAGCGCACCTCGTGCTTAAAGTTTTGCAGTGCCTCGGCGGTGAGGATATGGCTGGCAGCACCCCGCGCAGCTTTGCTTTTGCCCACCAGCGCCGCGCCAAAGGCGCCCATCAGGCCTGCGATGTCGGGGCGAATCACCTCGACGCCCATTTCTTTTTCAAAGGCACGCAGTACAGCCTCGTTGTAAAAGGTGCCGCCCTGCACCACGATGTGGCGGCCCAGCTCTTCGGGCGAAGAGGCGCGAATCACCTTGTACAATGCGTTTTTGACCACGCTGACCGAAAGCCCGGCCGAGATATTTTCAATCGACGCGCCGTCCTTTTGCGCCTGCTTGACGCTGGAGTTCATAAACACGGTGCAGCGGCTGCCAAGGTCGGCGGGGCGGTCGGCAAATAGGCCCAGCTTTGCAAACTCGGGCACTTCGTAGCCCAGCGCGTTGGCAAAGGTCTGCAAAAAGCTGCCGCAGCCCGACGAGCAGGCCTCGTTGAGGTAAATGTCGCTGATGGCGCCGTGCTCGACTTTAAAGCATTTCATGTCCTGCCCGCCGATGTCGATGACAAAATCCACATCCGGCATAAAGTGCTGGGCAGCGGTAAAGTGGGCAACGGTCTCCACCACGCCGGAATCCAGCGCAAAGGCATTTTTTACAATCTCTTCGCCATAGCCGGTGGCGGTGGCGGAGGCAATCTGCAAGCCGGGCTTTTGCGCGTACAGGTCCAGCAGCACGCCCCGCAAAATAGGCACCGGGTTGCCGCTGTTTGACTGGTAGCTGGTGTACAGCAGCCGGCCGTCCTCGTCAATCACCGCCACCTTTAAGGTGGTAGAGCCCGCGTCGATGCCCACGTGCACCGGGCCGGCGGCGTCTGCCAGCGATGCGCGTGGCACCGCGGCTTTGGCGTGGCGGGCGGCAAAGGCGTCGTATTCCTCTTTATTGTGAAACAGCGCTTCGCCGGTGGCATAGTCCGCCGTCACCGAATAGTTTTTCAGGCTTTCGATCACGTCCTCAAGGTCAAACGCCTCGTCGGAGTAAAACGCGGCGCCCAGCGCCACATAATACAGCGAATTTTCGGGCAGACGGCCCGTCAGGCCCAGCGCGTCGTCAAAGCTGGCTTTCAGCTTTGACAAAAAGGTAATGGGCCCGCCAAGGTACATCACGCTGCCCTCAATGGGGCGCCCCTGCGCCAGCCCGCCAATGGTCTGGTTGACGACCGCCGCAAAAATAGAGGCGGCAATGTCCTCTTTGCGGGCACCCTGGTTCAGCAGCGGCTGCACGTCGCTTTTGGCAAACACGCCGCAGCGCGAAGCAATCGTGTACAGCTTGTCGCTGTGCACGGCGGCGTTGTTCATCTCTTCCGGCGTCATTTTCAGCAGGGTGGCCATCTGGTCGATGAATGCCCCGGTGCCGCCCGCGCAGCTGCCGTTCATCCGCACGTCCATACCGCCGGTGAGGAACAAAATTTTCGCGTCCTCGCCGCCCAGTTCAATCACCACGTCGGTGCCGGGGGCAAGGCGGTTTGCCGCAACGCGGGTGGCAAATACCTCCTGCACAAACGGCAGCTTGCAGGCTGCGGCAAGCCCCATGCCGGCCGAACCCGAAATGGCCAGCACCGCGTGGCGGCCGGTCACTTCGCTTTCAACCCGGTGCAAAACCTCGGCGGCCTTGCTGACAATATGCGAGTAATGGCGCTCGTAAGACTGGTAGACAATTTTGTCCCCATCCAGCACGACGCATTTAATTGTGGTAGAGCCAATATCAAGACCTATTTTCAATATGGTACCCTCGCCCTGTAAAATCTTACAAAAAAACGAAATATTTTTTGTAGAAAAGCAAGATGCTTAATTCAATCTATTTTACACCGAAGCAGGTTAAAAAACAACCGACAGTTTGTAAAAAAAGTCGGAAAAAGGGAAAATATGGATGGCTCGAAAAACGTGCAGGGCTTGCCGCCGCCGGCACCAAAACTGCAAAAGTGGGGGCAAAAAACGCCCCAAAATGCCTTTTTTCAACGCCTGAAACAAAGAACCACGGCCCAACAACCCAAATTTTATGCAGGATTGCCACTTTACAAACACTGCGCGTTGCGCTATACTAACGTCAATCAAAGTCTACTCAAAGGTGAGGGGCCCCCGGGGCCTCTCACCTTTTTTGGTTTTTTGATGGAACATAAACAGCAGGTTAGCCAGAATACCGCGGTACAGAGTAGGGTATGCGGTGCAAGGGGCCATGCACAAAGGTGGGAAACAGTATGAAAAGTGTTCTTGTACGACTGAGCGAGTATGGTGAGCGTGGTGCACAGATGAGCGCCGCGGAAGCCGGTGTGGTGCGCTTTGTCCGTGAACAGCCCGAGGAGGCTGCCGACCTTTCCATTCATCTGTTGGCGCAGCGCACGTTCTCTTCGCCTTCCACAATTGTGCGAATGTGTCATCGCCTGGGCTTCGACGGCTATAAAGAGTTTCGCCGCACCCTGCAATACGAGCTGGCGGTGCGCGGCCACGCACAGCGCCAGGATGATACCGAGCTGCAGCCGGGCGACACGGCCGAGGTGCTGGCGGCAAAGGTGACGGCCAAAAATGCCGCGATGATTGAAGACACCATGCGGCTGATTGACCCCGGTGTGTTGCGCACCAGCCTTGACCGTCTGGGCACGGCCCGCACGATTGGCGTGTTTGGCGTGGGCGAAATGGCCGGTATTGCCGAAAGTGCCTGCCTGCGCTTTTTAAGCCTTGGCCGCGCGGTTGTGTTTCACGAGGACAAGCATGCCCAGCAGCTGCTGGCCCGCGGTATGGGGCCCGGGGATGTGGGGGTCGTTTTCAGCGCGTCAGGCACCACGCCCGAAATGCTGGACATCGCGCATTCGCTGCAGGCAGGGGGGGCTACAATTTTAGTGCTCACCCGCTTTTCGGCTTCACCCCTTGCGGGCCTTGCCGACTGCTGCCTGTATGCGGCCACAGCCGAATCCCCGCTGTTTACCGGCGAAATGAGCAGCCGTGTGGGGCTGTTGAACCTCGTTGACATTTTATATGCGGGCCTTGCCTGCCGCAACTACAGCGACAGCATTTCGCGGCTGCAGGGCGTACAGCAGATCGGCTAAGCCGCCCGCAGTGGGGCAACTGGCAAATAAAAATACAACTGGGCAGGCGCGGCAGCGCCTGTTTTTTTTGTGTGGCAAGCGGGGATGCCCCCTTTTTGTCTTTTCAACCACGCCACAAGCCGTTATAATAATAAGGTAATATAATAAGGCGAATAGAACAAAAATAAAGTGCCCCAGCGGGCAGGCAAAAGGGAAAGCGAGCGACGCAATGACACAGGTACGCATGATTTGTATTGACCTTGACGGTACGTTGTTGAATGATGACCACCACACGGTATCGGCAGAAAACCTTGACGCCATTGTGCAAGCGGCAGGGGCGGGGGTGCTGATCGTGCCGGCAACCGGCCGCATTTATGGCCGTATCCCTGAGGAGGTGCACCGCGCGGCGGGCATTCGGTATGCCATTGTGGCAAATGGGGCCGAAGTGATTGCGGTGCCGGGTGGCCAGCGGCTGCACACCGCGTACCTGCCTGTGCAGGATGTGCTGCCGGTGGTGGACTGGGCGCAAAAACAGGGCTATACGCCAGAAGTATACCAGTGCGACCGCATGCTAATCCAGACAGACGATTTAGAGCGGCTGGCAAAGACGGGCATGGAGCCCGAGCACCTGCAATACCTGCGGCAGCATGAGACACCGGTGGACGATTTGCAGGCGTATTTGCGGCAGAAACCCGGCGAAATCTGCAAGATCAACCTGCCCTATTTTGAAAACGAAGCAGAGCGCGCCGCCCTGCGTGCCCGGCTGGAGAGCACCGGCAGGTTTAGCGTTGCCTCGTCGATGGACCGCAACCTTGAAATCGGCTCGCCCGTGGCGTCCAAGGGCAGCGCAATTGCCGCGCTGTGCGGGCAGCTGGGCATTGACATTGAGCAGGTGATGGCAATTGGCGACGGGGACAATGACCGCGAGATGCTCAGCGCGGTGGGGCTGCCGGTCGCGATGGGCAACGCGCAGCAGCAAATCAAGGCGCTGGCAGCCTATGTGACTGCCACCAACGAGCAGGCCGGCGTGGCAAAAGCCATTTTGGCCGCATTGAAAGGGGAACTGAAATGAGCGCACCCGTTGAGGTAACGGCATTTGTACCCGGCTGTGAGCAGGAAGAAAAAGACCGGCAGGCCATGCTGGATTACTGTGCCCTGTTTGCCAGCCCGCTGCTGACGCGTGACAACCCGTTTGCACATTTTACGGCCAGCGGGCTGATCTTAAACCCGCAGCGCACCAAAACGCTGATGGTCTACCACAATATCTACCGCAGCTGGAGCTGGACGGGCGGGCACAACGACGGGGACGCGGATTTTCTTGCGGTGGCCCTGCGCGAAGCAAAAGAGGAGACCGGCCTTGCCGAGGTGCGCGCGCTGGGTACCCAGCCGCTGAGCTTAGACGTGCTGCCGGTGTGGGGGCACATCAAACGCGGGGCGTATGTTGCCCCGCATATGCACCTTTCGCTGGCCTATGTGCTGCTGGCGCCAGAGGACCAGCCGGTGCAAAGCAAGCCGGATGAAAACAGCGGCGTGCGCTGGATTGAGCTGTCGCAGCTTGCCGCCACCTGTGGGGAAGCGCAGATGCTGCCGGTATACGAAAAGCTGATCCGGCGCGCCGGGGCGGCAGAATAAGGCCGGGTACGTTTTTTCATCGCCACATTAAAACTTTGACACGCGTTTTTCACAGATTCGGGATATGCTAAACCTTGTAGAAGGGGGGTAGCATCCCTTGAAAAAGAAGTTTGCGCTGTTTGCGGTTTGCATGGCGCTTTTTGTATTGGTGGGCTGCAGCAAGGCGGCAGAGGTCGTCACCGCCAGCAGCTTTTGTGGGCGCATTGTGTCGGTAGACGCCAATGTCGTGACGGTAGAGGTTGCAAAGCTGAGCAGCGGGGCCACCCGGCAGGATGTCGAAGACGCACTGCAAAGCGGCAAAAAGCTGACCTATACCGGCGAAGACCGCACGGTCACCGTGCAAAACCTGGATTTGATTTCAGACGAAAGCCAACCCGACAGCCGCGCGGGCCTTTCGCTGTTGCAGGAGGGTGACTGTGTTTGGCTAGAGCTGATCACCGATGAAAACGGGCAGGAAAATGTCACCGGCCTCACCGTATTGACCACGACGGCAGCCCAATAAAAAGCGCCCTGTTTTATACAATGATAAAACAGGGCGCTTTTGTATTTTGTCCTGCGGCGCTGCCGCGAGCGACAGTCACTTTTGGGCAAGCTCTACAATAATATCCCGGCAGGCCTCCAACCCAAACAAGCCGCTGTCTAACGTTAAATGGTAGTTGTGCGCAAGGCCCCAAACCTGGTCGCTGTTGCGGCGGTACTGGGCGGCGCGCGCTTTGTCTTTTTTGGCAAGCACCTTTTCGGCGCCTTTTTCGGGGATACCGTATTCCTGTATCGCACGGTGCAGCTTTGTTTCGGTATCGGCGTGGATAAAGACATTCAAACAGTCGGTGCGCTCGCGCAGAATATAATCTGCCGAGCGGCCAATAATCACGCAGGGCTCTTTTTGGGCAAGGTCGCGTATGATGTTGCTCTGCACAATCTGCACCTGGTCTGCCGGGGGCAGGGTGTCGGGTGAAAAAACGGCCTGCGCGTACAAGTCGCCCACCGAAAGGTTGTACAGCAGGCTTGTCGGGGCATCTTCGTCGTTTTCTTCTACAAAATCATAGGCAAAGCCGCTCTCTTTTGCGACAAGGCGAATCAGCTCGCGGTCGTAAAATGCGACCCCCAGCTGGTCGGCGACCATTTTGCCAATGGCCCGGCCTCCGCTGCCAAATTCGCGGCTGATGGTAATAATTCGTTTGGACATGGCTGTCCCCTCCGTTTCCGTATGGGTACCATAAAAAGGTAAACTACCCATCTGCCTTTATTATAACCAAAAGCAAGGGGTGCGGCAAGCGGTGTACCGCGTAAAGTTCAAGAACTTTTTACAAAAGCAACTTTACTTGCCTTTGTGCGCTGTGCTATACTCAAATTAATCATAGCGGCAGTGGCGCCGCCTTTTGGGGAGACTGCAATGAGCAAAGTTGACACTTATGTTGAAAATATTTTTGCCGGTCTGCCGCATACCCGGCAGGCAGCCGCAGAAAAAGCGGCGTTGCTGCAACAAATGCAGCAGCGGTACGATGCACTGCTGGGCGAGGGCAAAACCGAGCAGGAGGCACTGGGCATTGTCGTTGCGGAAAACGACAATTTTGAGCCGCTGCGCCATAAGCTGGGGCTGAAAAAGGGCGATGCTGCCAAAGAGTCGCTTCAGGCAGAGTATGCCTCTTTTACAAAACGCTTTGCCGTGGGCATCTCTACCGGCGTCGCGCTTTGCCTGCTGGGCGCTTCCTCGCTGATCGTGTTTTCCATCACGCAGCTATTGCCCAAGGATTCCAGCATCCCCGGGCTGCTGTTTTTGGTGCTGCTCATCAGCGGGGTGACGCTTTGCGTCTACTTTGGCATGAAAAATGGGCACTACCTTGAGCGTATGCAGGCGGCCGGCTGTGAACCCGGCACGCTGAACCGCAAGCGCCGCAAACAGATGTACGACCGCATCAGCAGCTCTATTATGGCAATCGCCGTGCTGGCATTCATCTGCTTTTTACTGGCCGGCATGTGGCACCCGGGCTGGGTGGCGCTGCCCATTGGTGGCATTTTGTGTGCCGTGGTTTGGCAGGTGCTTGGCATGGGCGGGCACAGCGATGGCGGCAACGCGCAGTAATTGGTAAAATTGATAGGTGCCCCCAAGGGCAAGTTCATTATATTACATAAAAGGGGCCCGGCAAACGCCGGGCCCCTTTTATCATGCAAAGTTTTAATGCTGCATCAATGAGACTACCAAATAGCGCTCCCTTTTTGGCTGTGCCCCAAACAGCAAGAGGGCAAAAGAGTGCACGTTAAAACAATACGGGCCTTTTTTGGGGCAACCTTTGCAAGCGGCGCAAAAAAGCCCATACGCCTTTCACTAAAATGTCACGAAAGTGGTGTGAGAGGCTTGTAGTTCGGCACCGAGTTCCAGTAATCCTGCTTGTCAATCAGCCCATAAATATCCCGCACACGCTGGACATTCCGCACATCCCCCAGCTTGCCTTTTACCGCTTCATTATAGAGTTCACAGCGAAACACGACGAGGTAGGCATCCTTGCTTTCGGCAAAAATCCAAACGCTTCTTTGCTGTTCTCCCTCCTGATACGTCAGTGTGCACGGTTTTACTTCATGGGTGTCGGGGTCCACCATTACCCGTACAGGGGTAACTGTCAGCCCATCAGAGCTTTCAAGATAGGAGTCTAATAGCAATTTCCCATCATAAGCACCAACAAAGTGAACGGTGTCGTTGTTCCCGGTTGGCAGTTGGTCAGTAAGGAGTTCTTTTTTGCCGGTCATAAGGTCTAGCCGAAATAGGCTGAGATTTGTTTCACTAAGGTTTAACTGGTAAAGGCTATTATCATAAAGATATTCATCATATGCACCACCAGGGTAATTTAAAAGTTCTTCCATTACCGTGGAGCCGTTCTGTGCGGATAACCTATAAATAATGTGTAGCTGGGATTCTGATACAATGCCGGTTTGCCCCGGTTCGACTGGTACACTGACGGCAATATTTTTAATCAAAAAACCTTTCGCATCTGCCCCAAGTAAGAACCAAGGAGAACCAATTAAGTCTTCCCCCTGCGGGGCGTCGGCAGAAAAGTCATATAACACTTGCAGTTTGCCCTCATCAAATGGGATGCGCACCAGCTGGTTGGCAGATGAAACTACGTTGCCTGTTTGCTGTACTACAGTTGTTAAAAAAACCAAAGAGTTCCCGTCAGATAAAATTGGCAGATTCATTTCACAGGCGGCATCAAGTGTGATGAGCGTTTTTCGCTCGCTGCCGTCTAAATTGGCAATGTCGATGTGCGGCATTGCGGCAGGGCCAAATTCGTCTACAGCTGAAGCACTGCCGTGGTATAAAATCACCAAGTGGTCACCGGCAACAAAAACATCTTTGCTAATGCCATCCATCGGCAGCCAGGACGTGCAGCTTTCATTGTCGTGGGTGCAGTTTGGCCGGTTGCAAAGGTAAATTTCAGAGCGGGTCGCATAGTCAATATAGGTGATGTTGCTGCTGCCGTCTGCCCGGTAAACAAGGCGGTAAGCACCGGCCGCGGTGCCGCCGTAAGAGCCCTCGCCCGTGTAGACCGTTTTGTAGGCGGAATAGTCTGTGTCACCGGCAGCAGTGCTGCTTGCCGGCGGGGTGCTGGCAGGCACGCTTGAAACCGGTTTGCAGCCGACAAGAGCACAAAGCAGGCCGCAAACAGCGGCACACAAAATAAAACGGTAAAACAGTTTTTTCATATAGGCTCCCTATCTTATTCGGTACAGCCCGGCTTTAAGCACGGCCCATTTTGCAGCTAAGCGTCGGGCTGCCGTACTACATTGTAGGCGCTGTTTTTAAACCTATCACATTCACAATTTGAACACAAGTGATTTGTTCCCAAATGGTGGTAATTTGTTCCTAAATAATGGTAGAGTAAATTTTTTTGGTTACCTGGCCCCAGGCGATTTGTGAAGTGCTTGAGGATAAACCCACATAAGTTCTACAAAATAATTTGCTACACTGATAACGTAAAAAATAAGGGTGCTGTAAAGAGGGTGTGGCAATGAGCGCAAACACAAAAACGGTGCGCCTGGACATTGGCGGTATGAGCTGTACCGCCTGCCGCGATAAAATCACTTCCCGGCTGCGGGCCGCTGCCGGGGTGCGGCGGGCAGTGGTGTCATATGAAAACAATACGGCCGATGTTACCTATGACCCGGATTTATTGACCCCAGCGGACCTTTGCCGTGTGGTGCAGCAGGCCGGCTATACCGCAAAGGCAGCGGGCGGGGCCGCCCCCGCTGCAAAGCGGGCCGGGGTGCTGGTGGTGATTGCGGGGCTGTACCTGCTGCTGCGGTGGTCGCATTTGTTAGACCTGCTGGTGCCATCGACGGTGGCGCAGGCCGGCATGGATTTTGGCGCGCTTTTTTTGCTGGGCATTGTCACCTCGGTGCACTGTATTGCCATGTGCGGCGGCATCAATCTTTCGCAAAGCCTTGCCGGCGGAGGGCAAAAAAGCCGCGCCGCAGTGTTGCTGCCCGCACTGCAATACAATGCGGGCCGGGTGGTCTCGTATACGACCATTGGGTTTGTGGTGGGGCTTGCGGGTACCGTGTTTACGTTGTCGGCCCCCTTACAGGGTGCCATTAAGGTGGCAGCCGGGGCACTGATGGTGCTGATGGGGCTGAACATGCTGGGCTTTTTGCGCGGCTTGCACCGCTTTTTACCCCACCTGCCGGCAAAGCTTACCGCACGCCTTGCGCGCAGGCGCGGCAATAGCGGCCCGTTTGTGGTGGGCCTGCTGAACGGGCTGATGCCCTGCGGCCCTCTGCAATCGATGCAGTTGTACGCGCTGTCGGCAGGCAGTGCCGCCGCGGGCGCACTGTCTATGCTGGCATTCAGCCTTGGCACGGTGCCGCTGATGCTCGGCTTTGGCGCGCTGGGCACGCTGCTCACCCGCCGGTTTGCCAAAAAAGTAGTCGCCGCCGGGGCGGTGCTGGTGGTCGTGCTGGGCCTTAGCATGGCAAGCCAGGGCATCACCCTTTCTGCCCCGGCGCTGCAAGCGGCACCCGCCCAAAGCGTGGCGGATGCCGCCGTGCAGCAGGGCGCGGAACAATTGGTAGAAAGCACGCTGGCACCGGGCAGCTACCCGGATATTGTGGTGCGGCAGGGCAGCCCGGTGCGCTGGGTCATTGATGCGGCACCCGGCAGCATTAACGGCTGTAACTACCGCATGCTGGCACAGCAGCTTGGGTTGGACCACACGTTTACCGAGGGGCAAAATGTGCTGACATTCACCCCGGCCCAGCCGGGCAGCTATGTGTACAGCTGCTGGATGGGCATGATTACCGGCAACATTGAAGTGCTGCCGGCTTAAAAAACAGCCCACAAAGGGCAAGGGAGAATACCATGAAGCAGTTGACCAAAAAACAAAAACATGCCCCGCGCAAAGCGGCGGTTATTTTACTGGCGGTGGTGCTGGCACTGCTGGCGGTGGGCTGTGGCAAACAGGCCGGTACCGTGCAGCAGGGCACGCTGAACGAAGAGGGCGCGCTGGTGATCCCGGTGAGTGAAATTACAAGCGACCCGCAATTTTATGCCCTCACGGTAAATGACACCGAAATGCAGGTAATTGCCGTGCGCGCACCGGACGGCACGATACGCACTGCGTTCAACACCTGCCAGGTGTGCTACAGCTCTGGCCGTGGGTATTATCAGCAGGAAGGTGACGTGCTGGTGTGCCAGAACTGCGGCAACCGTTTTGCGATGGACCGCGTGGAGGTGGAGTCCGGCGGGTGCAATCCGTGGCCGATTTTTGATGACTACAAAACAACCGATGACGAGCAGGTCGTTATTTCGGCGGAGTATCTGCAAGCCGCCACCGTGCTGTTTGCCAACTGGAAAACAGCGGTGTGAGCCGCTACCTGTAATAATGGCAAACACCCGCAGTTTTCACCTGCGGGTGTTTGCCTGTTTGCTTTTATGGTACAATAAAGCAAAAACGAAAGGGGGTAGCAGCATGGAACAGCGCCGTATTTTGGTAGTGGACGACGAGCCACAGATTGCCGAAGCGTTGCAGGCGTACCTTGAGCACTGCGGTTATGCGGTGACGGTGGCGGACACGGGCAAAAAAGCACTTGCCGCTGCCGCGGCGCAAAATATTGCACTGGTGCTATTGGATTTAATGCTGCCGGATTTGCCGGGTGAAGAGGTATGCGCCGCCTTGCGGCGCACTTCGCGGGTGCCGGTGATTATGCTGACGGCCAAAACCGCCCCACAGGAAGAACTGGCCGGCCTGCAGCTTGGCGCGGACGACTATATTACAAAGCCGTTCAGTTTAAAGCTGGTGGCCGCGCGGGTAGAGGCGGTGCTGCGCCGCAGCGCGGGCGACCTTGCCCCGCTGGCCCTGCGCAACGCGTGGCGCGGCGGAGACTTTACCGTGGATTTTGAGCAGGATGTGTTTACAAAGGCGGGCCACCCGCTGCGGCTGACACCGAATGAAAAGCGGCTGCTTGCGGCACTGGTAAAGGTGCCGGGCAAGGTGCTTACCCGCGCAGAGCTGATTAACCTTGCGTTTGACGAGGACTTTGACAGCTATGACCGCGTGGTGGACACCCACATTAAAAACCTGCGCCAGAAAATAGAGGATGACCCCCGACACCCGGTGTATCTGCTGACGGTGCACGGGCGGGGTTACCGGTTTGGGGGCGAATGACATGAAGCTGAAACTGCGCACCCAGCTGTCGCTGGCACTCGCCGCCGTCGCGCTGCTTGCGGTGGGGCTTTCGGGCTTGCTTGCCCACTTTTTTGTGCCCGCCGCGTTTGAAGCCTATGTCACCCAGCGCCAGCAGCAGCGGGTAGACGACCTGCTGACAAACCTTGCTTACACGTACGACGAAACCACCGGCCAGTGGAACACCGGGTTTATCCACGGCACCGGCATGTATGCCTTGCAGGACGGGTATATTTTAACAGTGCGCAATGCCGTCGGCGTGGTGGTGTGGGATGCCGAGGACCACGACATGACGCTGTGCCACCAGGTGATGGATAAGATCAGCCAGCGCATGCAGGCTTACCGGCCCTCGTTTACCGGGCAGTTTACCAGTGCCGACTACCCACTGCTGCAGGGCATGCAGCAGGTGGGCAGCGTGACCATACGCAGCTACGGGCCGTTCTTTTTCAGTGAAAGCGAATTCGACTTTTTAAATGCGCTTAACACCGTGCTGTTTGTGGCGGCGGCAGCGGCGCTGGCAGCGGCCGCAGTGCTGGGCAGCCTGCTGGCGGTGCGCATTACCCGGCCGGTCAGCAAAACGGCCCAGATTGCGCGTGAAATAGCAAACGGCAATTATGCGGTGCGGTTTGAGGGTATCCCCCGCACGGCAGAGCTGGGCGAGCTTGCAAACGCCGTCAACCACCTTGCCGCCGCGCTGGAAAAACAGGAGACCCTGCGCAGGCAGCTGACGGCAGATGTGGCACATGAGCTGCGTACCCCGCTTGCCGCAGTAAGCGCCCAGCTTGAGGCGATGATGGAGGGCGTGTGGCAGCCCACCCCGCAGCGCCTTGCCGGCTGCTATACAGAGCTGGGCCGCCTGACCGGCCTTGTGGCCGACCTTGAAACCCTTGCCCGCGCGCAGGAGATGCCCACGCTGCAAAAAACGCCGGTGGACCTGCTGGCCCTTGCGGGTGCGGCGGCGCAAAATTTTGAGGCCGCGGCGGCACAAAAGGGCCTTACCCTTGCGGTGCAGGGCCAAAGCAGTACCGTGCCGGCAGACCGTGAACGGCTGGCACAGGTGCTTGCGGGCCTTTTGTCCAACGCGCTGCGGTATACGCCGCGGGGTGGGCATGTTTTATTGCAGGTACAGGATGCGCCGGGCTTTGGCTGCGTGCAGGTGCAGGACGACGGGCCGGGCATTGCGCCGGGCGACCAGCCCTATATTTTTGAGCGGTTTTACCGCGCAGACCCCTCGCGCAACCGCGATACCGGTGGCGCGGGCATTGGCCTTGCCATCGCAAAGGCATTGGTAGAGGCCCACGGGGGCAACATTTCGGTGGAAAGCGCGCCAGGGCAGGGCAGCCGGTTTACGGTTTGCCTGCCCAAGGCAGATTAAACAGTGCCGCCGGTGGCATGGCAGCAAAAAGGCCCCGTACCATGCATGGTACGGGGACCTTTTTGCAGAGGTGGCAGAAAACAAGGTCAATCTGCCGATTGAATGCCCACCGGGTGAGAGGCGGCCCACAAATAATCTGCGGCCGGTTTCCAGTGGTCGGCGTAGGCAACACAGCGGTCGCACAGCTCATCGACCGTTTCGGGCCGCTGCAAATCGGTAGAGGCGGCGCCGGTGCGCGTGATAAGCTCACGCAGCTTTTCCGGGTTTTCCAGCATGGGGCACGGGCGCAGGTGGTTTTCGCAGAACGGCTGCCCGTCGTGATAAGCCATAAACAGCGGCGACGTTAAAACCTCCAGCAGGGTCTTTTCGTGGATGTTGGAATCGGAAAAATGAATAAACACACATGGGTCGGCGTCGCCGTTGGCGTTGATGTGCAAATAGCGCCGGCCACCGGCAATACAACCGCCCACATATTCGCCGTCGTTCTGAAAGTCCATGGCGAAAATGGATTTTGTTTTGCGGTATTCGCGAATTTTGTGGTAGATGAATTCGCGCTGTTTGGGCGACACCATCAGTTCGGGTACCGCATCGGCACCCACCGGCATGTAGTGGAAGAACCACACAAACGCAGCACCCCACGCGACCATCTGGTCAAAATAGGCTTCGGAGGTCAGGCTGTCCAGGTTTTGGCTGGTGTAGCAGCACGAAAGGCCAAACGGCAGCTTTTTTTCTTTCAGCAGGGCCATGGCACGCGTCACCTTGTTAAAGGTGCCCGCGCCGCGCCGCGCGTCGGTTGCTTCCTCAAAGCCCTCTACGCTGATAGAGGGGATAAAGTTCTTTACCCGCAGCATTTCGTTTGCAAACGCCTCGTCAATCAGCGTGGCGTTGGTGAACGACAAAAACACGCAGTCGCTGTGCTTTTCGCACAGACGTATCAAGTCGGCCTTGCGCACCAGCGGCTCGCCGCCGGTGTAAATATACAGGTAAACACCCATTTCTTTGCCCTGCATAATAATGTTGTCAATGTCCTCAAAGGTGAGGTTCAGCTTGTTGCCGTACTCGGCGGCCCAGCAGCCGGTGCAGTGCAGGTTACAGGCACTGGTGGGGTCAAGCAAAATTGCCCAGGGCACATTGCAGTGATATTTCTGGCGCACTTCCTCCTGCTTTTGCCAGCCCACCAGGTTGGCGTTGAAGAAAAAGTTGTAAAAAATGCGGTTGAGCACCTCCGGGTCGGTCTCGCGGATCAGCCGCATCATCAGCTGGTACATATTAGAGGAGGGGTCGTTGATGATGTTGCGAATTGCATTGCGCTGCTGGGGGAAGCTGTTTGGCCCCTCGCCGGCAAATTTGTCAACTGCCTCCATCAGTTTTGGCAAGTTTTTTTCTGGGTCCTTTTCAAGATAGTCGATCGCGCGGTCGAACGCGAATTTTTGAAGTATTTTCGCCTGCATACAAACCATCCTTTCTGCCTTGCACGGGGGAAGTGCCGCGCAAGGGTGCTTTGATTATTTTATAACAAAGCGGGTGGCTGTTTGCATTAGACAAACGGGCCGTGCTGTCTGAATTGACGACAGCACGGCCCGTTTGTCCGGTAGTAATTGGCAGGTTTTACGCTGTTGGCGGTTGTTCTGCCGCCGCCTCGGTTGTAAAAGCTTCGGCTTCGGCGGCGCGTTTTTGCATGGCGGCAAGCCGTTTTACAAACAGCGGGTTTTGGGTGAGCAGCAGAAAAACGGCGGTCATAATGGCGGCGGCCGCAGCGGTGTCAGATAAAAAGTGCCGCCCTATCCAGATACGGCAAAGGGCAGAAAACGCAATAAACCCAAGGCTGATGCCCGTCAGCAGCGTGGCCTTGGGTTTCAGCGCGTCAAACACGACGGGCAAAAGCAACAGCAAAAGGATGCCGCAGGCAGAGGCGGTGTGGCCGGACGGGAAGCTGCTGCCGCCCGCCCCGCCGGGGTGGTACCAGGCAGAAAAAGCCGAAAAATCGCCGGTGGCGGCCATGTCGTCAAACCGGGTGCGCGCCCAGATGACTTTGACTAAGTTGATGACGATGTTATCGGCCGCACACAGCAGAATACCGGTTTTCGCAATAAAGTCCAGCCGTATCAGGTCCGCTTTGCCAAACCGCGCGGTGAACGAAATGGCGGCGATGGTGCAAAGCAGCGTGAGTACCAACTGCAGCCCGGTGAACCACAAACCGTCCAGCGGCAAAATGCCGCGCTTTGCAAGGTAGCCCAGTGTTTGGGCAAACAAAATGAAAAAGAACACGACCAAAAGCGCCTCCCCCAGCACATGGCGGCCGGGGTTGTCGCGGTACAAAAAGGCCCATACCGCGCCCAGCAGCGCGACGGGCAGGTACAAAGGCCACCAGCAAAGGGCCTCCATTACCCCGGCAATCAAACTGTTGGGCTGGTAAATCGCTTTGCTAAAGGCCAAATCATAGCGGGCCCCAATTAGTAGCAGCAGCGCCGCCGCTGCAAAAAGGCCAACAAACAGGTATTTTTGTATTTTTGTCAGTTTCAAAAAAGTCACCCTTTCTGCCGGGGTTCGGCGCAAAAAAATGCCCCGCCGGTGGCCGACGGGGCTAGTGTATCATATTTTAAACCGGCTGTCGAGCAAAACGAAAGGCAAAGAGAAAACGCAGCAAAGCAGCACGGGGTTGCCCGTGCCGCTTTTGCGGTCTGCTTGTTTTGGTTTGGTTAGAACACTGCGATCACGGTGCCGTGGTAGGTCTCGTTGATGTAGTCTTTGACCTCCTGGCTGTTCAGTGCCTCTTCCAGCGCTTTCAGCTCGGGGCGGTCATCGCCCTCACGGATGGCCAGCACGTTGGCATAGGTGGTTGCCGCTTCACTTTCGGCAGATTCTTTCACCAGCGCGGTATCGGCAATGCCGGCAGACAGCGCATAGTTGCCGTTTGCAATGCCAAAGTCCACGTCGGCCAGCACGTTGGGCACCTGTGCGGCTTCAATTTCTTCAAATTGCAGGTTTTTGGGGTTTTCCACAATGTCGTTCGGGGTGGCTTCCAGCCCGACACCGTCTTTCAGGGTAATCAGGCCCTGCGCGGCCAGCAGCTGCAAAGCGCGCGCTTCGTTGGTGGTGTCGTTCGGGATGGCAAAGGTGGCGCCGTCGGCAAGGCCTTCCAGTGTGGCGGTTTTGCCCGGGTAAATGGCCATCGTCTCAAAGTGCACCTTGGTGCCGACGACGATATGGGTGCCGTTTTTCTCGTTGAAGTCGTTCAGGTACGGCACATGCTGGAAGTAGTTTGCATCCAGCTCGCCGGCTTCCAGCGCGGTGTTGGGGATCACGTAGTCGTCAAACTCTTTCACCACAAGGTCGATGCCCTGCTTTGCAAGCAGCGGCTTGACCGCGTTGTTTAAAATTTCAGCGTGCGGTGTGGGCGAAGCGCCGACGGTAAGGGTGATGGTGGCCCCGCTGCTGGAAGCGGCGGTAGAAGCCGAAGCAGCGGTAGAAGAAGCGGTGCTGGCAGCGGACGAAGAAGCGCCGCCGCAGGCGGACAGTGCCAGCGCAAGTGCCAGCGTGCTGCTAATGGCAGCAAATAGTTTTTTGTTCATGGGGATGTTCCTCTCTTTCTTGTTCCTGTTTTGTCGAACCGGCCGGTTAAGAGCGGTTCTTTTTATCTATCCGATTGGCCGCGAAGCCAAAGATAAACTGAATAATGCACACGATGATGATCATCAGCACCAGCGTGAACAGCATGACGTCGGGCTGATAGCGGTGGTACCCATAGCGAATGGCGATATCGCCAAGGCCGCCCGCGCCCACGGCGCCCGCCATGGCAGAATAGCCAATCAGCGTGATGGCCGTGATGGAAAACCCGCGGATGAGGCTGGGCACCGATTCGCCCAGCAGCACATGCAGAATAATATGAAACCGGTCGGCACCCATGCATTTGGCGGCCTCAATGACGCCGGTGTCCACCTCTTCCAGACTTTGCTCTACCAGGCGGGCCACAAACGGGGCCGAGCCGATGACCAGCGGCACAATGGCAGCGGTGGCACCGATGGCCTTGCCGACGACCAACCGGGTAAACGGGATGAGTGCGACGATGAGGATGATGAAGGGGATGCTGCGCCCGATGTTGACCACCCAGCCGAGCACCCGGTTGACCGAGGCGTTTTCGTGGATACCGCCGCGTGCGGTCGTAAACAGCAGCACGCCCAGCGGTAGGCCGATCAGGTAGGCAAACAGGGTGGAGACCGTCACCATATACAGCGTGTCGATGGTGCCCTCAATTAAAACGTCTTTTAAACCAAGTATCGTTTCAAGCATGTTTTTGCCCCCCTTCGGTGCCCAGCAGCAGCCGGGTAATGCTGCTTTTGGGTGAGTCGAATATTTCATCGGTGCGGCCGCTTTCGGCAAACTTTGCGGCGTCAATGACCGCCACTTTATTGCAGATGGCACGCACCACGTTGATTTCGTGGGTGATGATGACGATGGTCACACCAAGCTTGGTGTTGATGTCCCGCAGCAGGGCCAGCATCTGTTTTGTGGTCAGCGAGTCCAGTGCGCTGGTGGGCTCGTCGCACAGCAGTACTTCGGGGCTGGTGGCAAGGGCCCGCGCAATGGCGACCCGCTGGCGCTGCCCGCCCGAAAGCTGTGCGGGGTAAGCGTCGGCTTTGTCCTGCAAGCCCACCAGCTGCAGCAGCTCGTCGGTGCGCGCGGCCACCTGTTCTTTGGGGGCGCGGGCCAGCTTTAATGGAAACGCGATGTTCTGCCGCACCGTTTTTTGCATCAGCAGGTTATAACCCTGAAACACAACGCCGGTTTTGCGGTGGGCTTCCAGCAAGGCCTTGCCCCGCAGCGATGCAAGGTCGACACCGTCCTGCAAAATGCGGCCGCTTGTGGGCTTTTCCAGCATCGAAAGGCAGCGCAGCAGCGTGGATTTGCCCGCGCCGCTCATGCCGATGATGCCAAAAATATCCCCGTTTTCAATGGTAAAGCTGACATTGTTCAGCGCAGTGACTTCGTTTTCTGACCCCGGTTTAAACACCTTGGTCACGTTTTCGATTTGTATCATCTGCCGTTCCTCCTTTGGTGATGGACAACAAAAAAGCCCTCGCCCTTGAATTACTTCAAGGACGAGAGCATAAGCTCACGTGTTACCACCCTGGTTTGCCCTGCGCTTGCGCTACAAAGCCTCTGCGGCTACTCCGGCAAATGCCTTTTATAGCCTGTCACAATAACGGGTGAACCCGTCGCAGGCTAACCTTGCGGCTCGCCTGCGCAGCTCCGAGACCATGTTCAGCATCCTTCGCTTTACCTTCTCGCACCAAAATGAAGGCTCTCTGTGAAAGCGGCAGAAACTTACTCTTCTCCTCTGCGCCTTTGTCTGTTCGGTTGTTGGTTTCATTATACACCGCAAAATTGTATTGTCAACACGGACAAAACTTAGAACTTTGTTTGGGTTTGTACCGGCAGAACTGGATAAAATGCACAAAACTAGTAGGAAATCGGCCCTTCTGCCGGGGGTTCGTTGCCCGCAAAGGGATCCTGCTGCGGGGGTACGGGGTCAATGCCCGGGGTTGCGCCAACGCTGGGGGTTACCCAAAACGGTACCGGTTCGCTGCCGGCGGCAGTGGCCGGGCCCGCGGTTTCACTGTGCGCCGGTGCAGCTTCGGCAGCGGCAGCCGCCGGCTGGGCAGCGCCCGTGTCAGCAAAACCGGTGGCTGCACTAAAATCGGGTGCAAAACTGCCGGCTTCATTATAAATGGGGGTGTCACCTTGCGGCTCGGCAGGCATTTGCGGCACAAAGCCGGGGGCTGGTGGTGTGGGCCCGGCATAGCTGATGTTTTGTGGCGGGCGGCCTATTGCGGGCTTGTATTTGCGGGTCGCGAGAACCCGGGTGTCGCAAAAGCGGTCTGCCAGCGTGCGTTTTTGGTGGTCAAACGGCACGATGATGTAGCCAATCAACAGCAGCAGGTTCATCACCCGGCCGATGGTTTCGCGGTAGATCGCATCGCGCCACAGCAGGGTGCCGGTGCGGGTCGAAACCACCTTCATGTGCAGAATCATTTTGCCCGGCGTCGCACCAAACGCGCCGGTAAAGGCGGCAAAGTACAGCAGCTGCAGCAGAAATACCCACAGCTGCGCTGTGGTAAACTCAAAAAATACCGGCTGGTTCATCAGCCCAAAGGCCCCCAAAAAGGCAAGCAGAAAACGCAGGGGGATCAAGAGCAGCAGCAACAAAGCACTGTCGATGCAAAAGGCGACCAGCCGCCGCCAAAACCCTGCGTAAATGGTCTCAGTTTGGTAATTCATACAGAGGCACCCCGCTTTGGTCGTTCTGTGCTAACTGCTGCAATACCTGGCTGTCGCTTTTGGGCAGTGCGTTTGCAACAGCGCCCAGCAGCCGGTCAAAAACCGTTGTATCTGAAAAATCGGTGTAATACGGCTGCGAGCCGGTCTCATCACAAAACGCGTCAATGGCATCGTCATAGGTGCCAATCTCGTCAATCAGCCCAAGGTCCAGCGCCTGCTTTGCCGTGTAAATGCGCCCGTCTGCAAGCTGGCGCACCGTAGTCTCGTCCATCGAGCGCCCGTTTGCCACAATGCCGACAAACTGCGCATAGGCTTCATCCACCACGCCCTGGTAAATGGCGCGCTGCTCGTCGGTGAGGTCAAGGTCGGATGCGCCCATGGATTTGTTTTTGCCGCTGGTGATGTATTCGGAGTGAATGCCCAGCTTGTCATACAGGCCCTTGACATTCGTATAGCTCATAATCACACCAATCGAGCCGGTGGTTGTGTTGCGGTCGGCAGAGATGTGGTCGGCCGCCATGGAAATGTAGTACCCGCCGCTGGCTGCCGTGGGGCCAAAGAACGCGACGATGGGCCGCCCGGTGGCGGCTTTGTAATCCATCAGGGTGCGGTACAGCTCGTCAGATTCGTACACCCCGCCGCCGCCGGTGTTGAAGTACAAAAAAATACCGGTGTTGGAACTATCGTATTGCAGGTTTTTGACATAGTTTACGGTTGCGGTGTGGTGATAACTGGGCTGGTTGAGGCCCAGCTCGTCGCCGCTGGTGTTCTCAATGGTGCCAACGATGTTAATCACCGCAAAATGGTCGGCCATCGACAGGGTATCGCCGCCGGTATCCTGCGCGATTTCTGAATAAAAGCTGCCAAACAGCCCCACAAAAAACACGGCAATCGCGGCCACCGTAATACCCCAGATCTGCTTGCCTGTCATTGGTTTCCTCCTCCCGCGCAACTGCGCCCGGGCTACTTTGCACCGCATGGCTGCGGCACTTTCTTTTATTATAGACTGCCCTGCCGCAAAGCGCAATGTGAAAACCGGCAGATACAAAAAAGCCCTGCGGCCATTAGGCGCGCAGGGCTTTGGCGGCAGGGCAAGGGGTTATGCCCAGATGGGCTGTTTTAATACCCAGCGGCCAAACTCGTCTTTTTTAAAGATATCGCGGTTATAAAACTTGTCCAAAATTGCCCAGAACTCGCTTTCAGAGTAACCGCAGAAGTCGCAGAAATCACGCACGCACAGCGGGTCCAGCGCGCCGTCCCGCGCGCGGATAACGGGGATCGCCTCCTCGCGGGTCATCAGCCCGTAGCGGATATAGCGGGCGGTGTAATCGGTGGCGGCGGCATGGCCGAATTTTGGGTATTTCAGCCACGAGTGCACAAGGTAGGCCCGGCTGTCAATCTGGTCAAAGTTTTCGGCGTGGTGGGTGCGGTCCCACTCGTGGGTCAAATCGTGGAAGCCATGCGCTTTCGCCAGCTGGTAGTTTTTAAAGCTGTTCCACGGCATAAAATAGCTCATGTAAAACGGGTCCAGCTTTGCCAGCTCGTCCGCCGTGGGGGCCTCGGTGAGCATCAAATCGTTTTCGCTGACGCCATAGCTAAGCAGCTCTTCTTTGGGGAAGCCCACGGCGACGCCGTTTTCAATCTGCCCCTTGGCGGAGTAAGTCTCTTCATCCGAAGAGCCGCCGTATTCAAACGACACGTTTTCGCCGTAGCACAAAAACGGTGTGTTAAACTTGGCCGCCATGTGCAGCGGGAAGGTGTAAATCAGCCGGTCCACATACCAAGTGGGCTTGCCGTATTTTTCAAAAAACACACGCATCAGCTTTTTTTGCGCTTTGATGTTGGGCTTGCACGAAATAATGGTGCAGCCAAACTCCTCGCTGATGTTTTGCAGGTTGTGCTTGCCCGCTTCGGTCATCGGGAAATTATCCTCCACGCTGAACAAAATGGGGTTCATCTTCATGACCTCTTTCAGCATGTACACCTGAAAATGGCTGTCTTTGCCGCCGGATACCGCCACGGCGCAATCGTACCCGCCGGGGCCGTTGCAGCCGCGGTATTTGTCGCACATCGCTTCAAACTCATGCCAGCGGGCATCCCAGTCAACGTCTTTGCGGTGTTCGTAATGGCGGCAGGCAGAGCAAACCCCTTGCTCGTCGAACGTGATGCCCGGGCGGGTGTCCGGCATCGTACATTTGGTGCAGTATTTCATGTGTTGTCCTCCCGGCGCGGCAGAGCCACGGCTGTTTTGTTTCAGTTTTATTCTATTATACCGGTACAAAGTACAAAAGAAAAGGGGCTGCCGGCGGGGCAGCCCTTTTTTTGTGTGCAGGTATGCGGCGCACCGCTTTTATTTTTGCGCAAGGCAGCGGTCAATATCCGCCTGCCAGCGGCGAACGTCCGCCTTTTTGACCTTTGCTTTTTGAATATACCCGTAAATGCGCCCCGCAAAGCGCGCAAAAGGCGGGCAGATATGGCGAAATTTCGCGGGGTCGAGGTGGATGGCGTCCATGCCGTGCACACCCAGCAACGCAAAAAATTTCAGCCAGTTAAAGTGCGGTTTAAACTCACTGTCAAACGGGTGGTCCCGCGCCGGCTCGCGCAGTACCTGCTCCAGCAAATCGGCCATGCGCAGGTAGGCGGGCTGCGGCGCGGGGTCAAAATACCCCTCAATCACTTCTTTTGCAATGGGGAAGCTGCCGTGCGGGGCCGCTAGTGCCGCTTCCAGCGCTTCATAGCTGGTCAGTGCCGCGGCGTCTTGATAAATCACCGGGTCAAACTCGTGCGGGATGGGCTGCGGGCGCACCACGTGGCAGCCCTTTTGTGCAAAATACACCTCGGCAATCGCCGTGCTCATCCAAATCAAAATATCGTCGGCCGCAACAATCCACTGCCGCACCGAATACTCAAAAATAACGTGAAAATTGACGTGCTTTTCTGCCAGCGCCAAAAGGGCGGGGCTGTTCCACTCCGACGGGTGCCGCCGGTAGACCAGCTGCACGTCGGGGTGCTGGGTGAGGTAACGGTCAAACCAGGCCAGCGTTGCCGCCATCGACTCGCGGTTGACCCGCGCAAAATCGGTGAAATCCTGCCCGGCCATCTGCGAAAGCTCCTGCACCTCTTTGTCGTCCATCGACGCATAGCCGAAGCTGGAGATATACAGCAGCAGCTTTTGGCCCGGGTTTAGCCCAAACTCGCTGCAAAGCTGCTGTTTTGTTTTAAAATAACCGGCAAACTCCGGCCGCAAAAAGTCCATCATCAGCGCGCCGGTCACCACGGCATTTTTTGCGGGCACCCCGTGGTCAATCAGTCGCTGGCGGGTGCGTGCGCCCCAGCAGGTTTGCACGCACTTTTTGGCGTTGCCCGAAAAATTAAACCAGGGCTCTGCCTCCTGCGTGTCAGACAGCATCTGCTCCCAGTGCAGGTTGACCACCTTGTCACAGCGGCCCACATTATTGTAAACGTGGCTGTTCAGCCCCTCGTTGTCGTATAAATTGCTGGAAACGAGCACCTTGGGCTTTTTCCAGCTGAAATACCGCAGCTTTTTGCGGTCGAGCAGCTGGCGAATTTCTACCGAATACCCCCGGCGGCGCAGCTCGGTCTGCAACAGCAGCAGGCTTTCGTACTCCCGCACCACATGCTCGTATAAAATTAAATAATCAAGGGCCATCAGCCAACCTCCGTAAATAGGGTGCGGGTCCAAAGCGGCAGGCCGTGCACGGTGTCTAAATGAAAGCCGTCGTAATAGGCGGTGTCGGGGTAGGCGGGGTCGTTTGCCCACTCGTAATCCAGCACGGCGGCCCCGCTGCCGGCAAGGGCCTGCAACGCGGGCTGCATGGCATCGTCGATGCCAAGGGGCGCACAAACCAGCGCGCGCACACTTTGCTGCATCGGCGGCAGCACCAGTGTCAGTTCAATGCCGTTGTCACGGCAAAAGGCCGCCATTTGCAGCAGGCTTTGCAGCGCGGTTTCGTTGATGGCAAACTTGCTGCTGGCCGGGGTGACGCTTTGCATCGCGTCGGCCAGTGCCGCGGCGTTTACAAGGCTGCCCGTTGCGTCATAGCTGGCGGCGGGCAGGGTGCCGCTTGCCGCGCAGTTGGCGTACAGGGTGGCCGCATAGCCAATCAGCCCGCGGCGGAACGGCAAGGCCACACCGTTTTCGGTGTACTCGGCCGCGGTGTGCTCGGCAGTCTCCTCCACGTCCGGCCGGTTTGCCAGCCGGTCGCTGAGGGCGGTGAGGGTGTTGATGTTGTATTCCAAATTAAACACATAGGCGGCGGGGTTTTTTAGCTGGGTCTCAATTGTCGCCATGCGGTTGGCCGTTCGGTAGTTTGCGTTCAGTGTGTAAAACGACACCCCCAGCACCACTTTTTTAAGGCCGGGGTACGTTTGGTACAGGTAGTAAAACTCGTCAATGCTCTCTTCCAGGCTGGCGCCGCCGTAAGACACGTTGGCCCAGTGCTCGCCCGACACCTCGTTTACCAGCGCCATGTCAAAATGGGCCATGCGGCTGTCACCCAAAATAATGTTGGGCTGCGGGTCTTGTGCAAACGCCCGCAGCCGCGCAATGGGCGCGTTGCCGGCAGTGCCGGGGCGCAGACCAAAATAGTTATTCGGTTCAAATGCCACAAACAGGGCACCCCAAAGCAACACGGGCACCAGTGCAAGGGCAAGCTTTGCAATCAGTTTTTTCATTGTTGCCCCCCCTTAAAACCCGGCATAGGCAAAGCTGACGGTGCCAAACCCGCCGCTCTGCATAATGGTGCCCACTAAAATACAGCCAATCAGCAGGTAATACACCAGCCAGCGCGCCGCAGGGCGCAGCTGCGCAATGCGGGTGTCGATGGGCTGGTCTTTATACACAAAGCACTGCCGCCAGTCGGCCACAAAGGCGATGGCAAGCACGGCGGCAAGAAACGCAAAATAGAACGCCACCATAATGGGCTTCGTATAAAAGCCCGCCTGCACGGCGGCAATGGTCTCGGAGGCAAAGCGGCTAAAACTCCAGCCGCTAAACTGCCGAGACAGTGCGCCGGCGGCATCGCCCACCGTGCCACCCGCCAGCAGCCCCACGCGGAAGAACACAAGGCTGGCCGTCCACAGCACAAAAACGCCTGCCGTTTTAAAGATGCGCAGCGCTACCGGGGGCCGTTTTTTGGGCTTGCGGCAATACCGGTGCAACAGCTCTTCCCCCACGCGAAAAGCGGCCTGCAAACAGCCCCACACTACAAACGGCATCGTGTTGCCGTGCCACAGCCCGCTGAGAAAAAACACAATCGCCACGCTGGAGATCATGGGCGGGTCTTGCAGCTTTTTGCCAATGACCGGCAGGCGGCTGGGCCAGCGGCCCCACACCAGCGGCATAAAAATATAGTCCTGCAGCCAGTTTGAAAGCGTGATGTGCCAGCGGTTCCAAAAGCCGGAAAAGTTGGTTGCAAAATACGGCGTTTTAAAGTTGACGGGGATCGAGAGGCCCAGCAGTAGCCCCACGCCGCGCGCAATGTCAGAGTAGCCCGAAAACTCGAAATACAATTCCAGCGCGTACAGCACCGCCGCAAAAATTAGCGTTAGGCCCCGGTAAGCGGCAAGGTTGTTGTAGATTTGGTTGACGTAAAGCCCCAGCACATTCGCAACCGCCACCCATTTAAACAGCCCCACCAGCATTAGGCGCAGTGCGTTTACCGTGCGCTGGGTGTCCCAGCTGCGCGCGGTGTGCAGCTGTGGCAGCAGGGCCTTTGCCCGGCAGATGGGCCCGCTGACAATGGTGCCGAAAAAGGTGACAAATGCGGCATAGGCAATCAAATCGGTCTCGGCAGCCAGCTCGCCGCGGGTGACATCCACCAGATAGCTGATGGTGGCAAAGGTGTAAAAGCTGATGCCGATGGGCAGCGCAAGGCGCGCAAAGTTTGTAAAGCCCAGCACGGTGGGTACAAAGGCGTTATAGTATTTAAACACGGCCAGCACCGCCACGCAGGCGGCAACCGCCAGCGCTGCCAGCCGTTTTTTGGTGCTGCCCTGCGCGTGTTCAATGGCGCGCGCAAGGCCATAGGTAAATACCACGTTTGCCGCAAGGGCCAGCGCCGGCACCACCGAACCACCGAGGTTAAAGCTGTAAAAAACACAGCTTGCCAACAGCAGCACGGCATTTTGCCAGCGCCGGGGCACGGCATAATAGCAAAGCGCGACAAGGGGTAAAAACAGTGCAAAGCCCGCAGAGGTAAAATACATGAGAGGACTCCCTTCAAAAAAAGCCGGTGCAGCGCCCCGGCTTTCAATCTTTCATTATTATAAAAGAAGCGTGCCCCTTTGTAAAGCGCGCCGGGGGGTGCGCGGGCGGGCTTTTTTGGCGGTTTCACAAAATGCTTTTATTGCTATTGACGGGGTTTTATAGTATACTTATTCTACTTGTTTGTATAGACAATTTTACGAAAAACCCCGCCTGCAATGCGGGGTTCAGAGAGGGGAATCAGCATGTCCCACACGGTCATGGTCACCGGCGCTGATGGTTTTATTGGCAGCCACCTTGTGGAAGAACTGGTCAAAAGCGGTGAAAAGGTACGGGCGTTTTGCCTTTACAATTCGTTCAACTCCTGTGGCTGGGTCGATACCCTGCCGCCCGAAATTCGCAATGAAATCGACATTTTTATGGGGGATGTGCGCGACCCCAACGGCGTGCGCACCGCAATGGAGGGCCAGCAGCGGGTGTACCACCTTGCCGCGCTGATTGCCATCCCGTTCAGCTATCATTCCCCCGACAGCTATGTCGATACCAATATAAAAGGTACGTTAAATGTGTTGCAGGCAGCGCGCCAGCTGGGTACCCAGCGGGTCATGATCACCTCCACCAGCGAGGTGTACGGCACCGCGCAGTATGTGCCCATTGACGAAAAGCACCCGTATCAGGGCCAAAGCCCGTATTCGGCCACCAAAATCGGGGCCGACCGCCTGGCGGAAAGCTTTTACCGCAGCTTTGATTTGCCGGTGTCCATCGTGCGGCCGTTTAACACCTATGGCCCGCGCCAGTCGGCCCGTGCGGTCATCCCCACCATTATCACGCAGCTCCTTGCCGGGCGCACCGAAATTCACCTTGGCAACCTTACTGCAACGCGTGACTTTAACTTTGTCAAAGACACTGCCGCCGGGTTTATGGCCATTGCAGATTGCGAAGCGGCCATTGGGCAAGAGCTGAATATTGCCACTGGGCGCGAGATTTCAATCGGCCAGCTGGCAGACGAACTGATTCGCCAAATCAACCCGCAGGCAAAGGTTGTGTGTGAGCAGCAGCGCCTGCGGCCTGAAAAAAGCGAGGTCGAGCGCCTGCTGGGCGACGCGACCCGCCTGCGCCAGCTGACCGGCTGGGCACCTGCCTACACGTTTGAGCAGGGCCTTGCTGCAACGGTGGAATGGCTGCGCGGCCACCTTGGTGAATATAAAGTGGATGCCTATAACCTGTAAGATTTAGCGCCCCTGGGTCGTTTTGTTGGCAGAAGCAGAACAAGTGAATTGGGAGAGACGCATGGAAAAAGCGGTGGAGAAACTGAAAAGCCTCTGGGCAAAGGCGGGCGTGCGCTGGCTTTTGGGCTATCTGTTCATCCTGTTTTGCGGGGTGGGGGTCGTCTATTACTGGCGCGTATTTTATGAATTTCAAGAAATTCCTCCATTATTATTGACTGTTTTAGTATGTTCACTGTCAATTTTCGTAACAACAGTATTGTTGATAATTAAGCGCTTTATAAAAAATTTTTCTGTGCGTGCCGCATTGATGATTTTATTGTGCGGTATATGTTTTTGCTTTGCTAATCCTCCGATGCAGGCTCCTGATGAATCCAGTCATTTTTTACGTGCCTATTCTATAAGTGAAGGTTACTTTAATTTTGATGCTAGCCGTAGCTATTCCAATGATGTAAATGCTTTAATTACTTGCTTTCCCGGAGCTTGGGTTAATGGTAATACAACCTATTGGCTTGAAACTAATGAAGAAGGAGTTGTGAAATTTAATTCATCTGAAAATATTGCTATTAAAAATGTTAATGGTAAACGTATTAGTTTAGGCGGGCAGTTTACCGAATATTATCAGATGTGTGAAGAAAAAAATGCCCCGAATATTTATGAGTCTCAGATAGCTCAATTATTACCATATCTACATCAGGCGGTATTCATGATTGTAGCAAGATTATTGGGATTTGGAGCATTGGGATGTTTATACGCCGGACGTATTGCTAATATATTTGTTTATGCTTTACTATGTTGGTTGACATTGAAACGATTATCCAGTGATTGCTGTGTTTTTTTAGCGATACAGCTGTTGCCGATGAGTTTATATATTGCGTCTTCTTGCAATTATGATGCACTAATGTTGGGGCTTTATTACTTAATGATTAGCTATTTCGATATAAGTGAATTGAGTAATTATGATGTTACACTGTTTGCATTTGCATTTATAATGGTTAATGCTGTTAAACCTTGGATTAATTTACTGTGGATTGTAGTATTGTTGATGTTGCCGAATCACAGATGGAAAAGTAGAATTAAAAAATCAAAAACTTTACTACTAATAATGTTGTTAACATTATTAGCAATTTTTGTAGTTGAGTGGTATGGACAAACATTTCGAGTTGATTTTTCAGACGGACGGATGCTAGGGAATACTGTTGATATGATGGATCAGTTAAGCTTTGTCCTTCATCATATTCCTAGGACATTTATGGTGTTATTGGGCACTTTGTATGAAAACACACTTTATTTGAATAAGCTGGGTACTTTTGGAGCGCTTGATTTAGAAATACCTCTAATCGGAGTGATTTCACCAATGATGCTGACAATGGGGGCAGCGTTGAATGAACATGAGTCTAGAAAGTTGACTTTGCAAAATACTGCTGGATGGGGTGCATTAGCACTAATCTATATAGGCGGTGTTTTAACTGCCCAGTACATTACTTATACACCCGTAGGGATGGTAAGGGTATTAGGAGTGCAAGTTCGATATTTATTACCAGTGTTTTTAATATTGTTTTTATTGCTTTCTAAGTTGTTCAGTCGTGTAAGAGAAAATGTATGGTTTGGCAACGTTATAAAACGCAACTTTTGGTTGATAATCTGTGTTTGCTTTGCGCTACTTGCAGCAGTACTATTGGCGCAACATTATTATATTGGACCAGTTTGCATTGTACCATGATCTTTTCTCAACATAGACTGTGCGAATTTTAAGGAGAAATTATTAGATTAAGAGTAAAAAAGGTGTGCTAGAATGTATCAAAATTTTTGAAATCTTGTATTAGTGGAGTCGGGGGGATTGCCTGTTGGTTGCTTTTGTTGAAATTTTTATCACCTTTTTAGCACTGCTTGCGCTGTGCGGGTTTGTGGCTTACTTTACCAGCCTGCCCGCCGGTGCGGCGCCGCTGCTGGTGCTGTGTGCCACCATGGTGTGGTACAGCATCTTTGGGTGCTTTGACCTTTTGTTTGTCGGTGGCCTGCTGTGGTTTGCCGCGGCGCTTGCCGCCGCTGTGCTGCTGTTTTTGCGGCGCGGCAGCCTGCGCCTTAGCACCCTGCTGGACCCCGGCTTTGTGTTTTTTTTGGTGGCGGGGCTTTTGGTGCTGGTGCTGTTTGCGGTGCGCCAGCCCCTGTTTATGGAGTGGGACGAATTCAGCTTTTGGGGCATTGCGGCAAAGGTGGTCAAAACAACCGGCCACCTGTATACCTTCCAGCCCGGCGAAATGCGGGTCACCACCTATGTGCCTGGCCTGATTATGCTGGACTATGCGTTTCAGTTTTTGGGTGCGGTGTTTGCCCCGTGGAAGGTGTTTGTCGCCTATGATTTATTGATGCTGGCCGGCTTTGCCGCGGCGCTGTCGGCGTTTTGCCGGCGCGACTGGGCACCTGCCGCCCCAATGGCCGTCATTTTGGCACTGACCCCGTTTGTGCTTACCGTGTATAACCACAGCATTTATGTGCAGCAAATTTATATGAGCTCGTATGCCGATATCCCGATGGGGGTGCTGCTGGGCGCGGCGCTTGCGGTGTATTTTGCCGCAGAGAAAAAGACGCCCGCCGTGCTGCTGGCCACCGCCTTTGCGGTGACGGCTGAAAGTATTTCAAAGGACATGGGCTTTGCCCTTTGCCTCATTGCCGCGGCGCTGGTGTGCTTTGATTTATTGTTTATACAAAACGGCGAAGTGGTGTTTGCCAAGCTGCGCGGCCTTGTGGCCAAGCTGTGCTGGTGCGCCGTGCTGGTGGCTATGCCGGTGGCGGCTTTTTTGGGCTGGGCCGTGCATATGGGCGCCGTGCTGGGTGTCAGCCGGTTTGACATCGGCGGCAGCGGCAACATGGGCATGGTGCAGATGGTCACCACAGGCCTCGTCGAGCTGGTGGGGCCCACCCGCAGCGAAAAGTTTGTCAATGTAATGGGCAACATGGTCAAGGCGTTTTTCACCACCCGCCTCACGATGCTGGGCACCGGGCTTGCCGTTGCGGTGCTGGTGCTTACCGTGCTTGCACTGGCCTATTATATCGGCAGTGCCCGCCAAAAAAAGACGGCCGCGTGGTTTGCAATTCTGTCGTTTCTGGGCTTTGTGGCGTTTTACGTGTTTACCGGGTTTACCTACGTGTATGTGTTTAAAGATGTTGAAGCGGCGTCGCTTAGCAACTATAACCGTTATATCTACCCCTATTACATCGGCTGGGTGGTGGGGGCGCTGGCGGTGCTGGCGCGCAGCCTTGCCGACCGTGCCCCCGCAAAGGTGCCGGTGCGCACCGCGGTGTGGCAGGGCGCGCTGTTTGCCGTGCCCTATGTGATGCTGGGGGCGTTTTTGCTGCCCAGTGTTGCCCGGTGGCAGGCAGAGGACGAAGTTTCTTACAAATTACAGCTGTTAATC
Source organism: Bacillota bacterium (assembly GCA_023460035.1). Classification (GTDB taxonomy): domain Bacteria; phylum Bacillota; class Clostridia; order Oscillospirales; family Ruminococcaceae; genus Pygmaiobacter. Next base: position 138,570 of record JAEWRN010000043.1, on the reverse strand, counting down.
CTCGCCGCCGGTGTGGTGGCGATGGTGGCGGTTTTGGGGCTTTCGCTGCTGCGCCCGCTGCCGGTGCCGCTGGGGTCGCTGGCGCTGCCCGCCCTTGCGGTGGTGCTGCTTTTGCGCACGGCGGGGATGATCCGCCCGCAGCTTTCAGTGCTGGATTACCCCGATAGCTATTTTGCCCCCCGGCGCGAGGCGAGCGCCCATGTGCAGCAGCTGAAAAGCGAGCTGGATGAGGGCGAGCGCGTGTTTTACATCAACCAGGGGGACGACGGCGGGGGTTGGTTTGTGAACTACTACGACTTTTACCCTGAAATTACGCTGGATTACAGTTTGGGCGGCGGCACGCTGGACCCAACCACCCAGTTTAACCAACTGAGGGTGCCCGCCTTTTTCACCCAGCAGCAGGTGGATTATTTTACAGCGCCCGACGTGACGCTGACCCCCGCAGTGCTGTGCGACTATTTGCAGGCCAGCGGCTGCACCGCCCTTTATGTGGATAATGCAGACGACGCGTTTCGCCAAAACTACGGCGCGCTGTTTACCGACGGGCTGGAAAGTGGCTGCGAGCTGTACCGCATTGAGGGTACGGGGCAGGCCATACGCTTTGTGCCGATAGAGACGGGGGTGAGCGCCAGGTGAAAAAGATAACTGGCTTTTTAAAAAGTGACCGGCGCCTGTTGGCGCTGTGCTATCTGGCGTTTTTTATCGGCAGCCTTGCCGTGGCCCTGTTTGGCTTTGCCGAGGACCGCATGCAGCGGGCACTGGGCAATGTGGTGACGAGCGAGATCACCGCGGCGGATTTTGACTGGGTCGATGTGGAACAGCAGCCGGACGGCACGCTGACCAGTACCTCGTACGACCCCCGCATGCTGCTGAAAAACTGCCCGCAGTACCTGCGCGCCGTGCAGGTGAAGGTGAAATTTTTAAACCGCGACCCGGGCGAATTTTGCCTGTTTTACATGCCGCGCCCCGATATGGAGGAGTACGACGCGAACTACCGCGTGTGGCCCTATTTAGAGGCGGACGGCAGCTATACCTTTACGCTGCCGCGTGGTAAAATTTATGGTATGCGGCTGGACCCCGGCATTTATACGAATGTCCAGTTTAAAATGGATGGGGTGACACTGAACCCCGCGCGTAGCCTTACCGCTTGTTTTGCACCCACACGGGTTTGGGCGCTGTGCCAGCTTGTGGTACCCGCGCTTTTAGCCGGCGTGATAAAATGCGTGACCGAGAGCTTTACTTTGTTTAAAAAGCGCGGCGGGCGCCAGCTTGGAGGGAAATAACGATGGAAGAAAAATTCATCCCCCTGTCCGTCCCCAATTTTGCGGGGCACGAAAAGGAATATGTCAACGATGCGGTCGTCAGCGAATGGGTTTCTACCGGCGGCAGCCTGGTGGGTACCTTTGAAGAAAAATTTGCCGCCTATGTCGGTATGCCGGCAGCGGTGGCCTGCAACAGCGGCAGCTCCGGGTTGCACCTTGCCAACATGGTGGCGGGCCTTGGCGCGGGGGACGAAGTACTGGCCCCGGCACTCACCTTTATTGCGGCGGTCAACCCCATCCGTTACGTTGGCGCACAGCCGGTGTTTATCGGCTGCGACGACTCGCTTTGCATGGACCCTGCGACGGCAGAAGAATTTCTTGCGACCCGCTGCGAGATGCGCGGCGGGGTATGCTATAATAAAACCAGCGGCGCGCCGGTGCGGGCCATTGTGGTGGTGCATGTGTTTGGCAACATGGCCGACATGCCGGCATTTTTGGCCCTTGCGGCAAAATACCACCTGATTTTGATTGAGGATGCCACCGAGGCGGTGGGTACCTATTATACCGATGGCCCGCTGAAAGGCAAGATGGCGGGTACGATGGGCGACGTTGCAGCCTACAGCTTTAACGGCAACAAAATCATCACCACCGGCGCGGGCGGCATGCTGGTGTCAAACCGGCCGGGCTGGGCAGAGCACGCAAAATACCTGTCCACCCAGGCGAAAGACGACCTGCTGCAATTCGTGCACGGCGAAGTGGGCTATAACTACCGGCTGACCAACGTGCAGGCGGCAATGGGCCTTGCACAGTTAGAGCAGCTGGAGGGCTTTATTGCCCATAAGGCAAAGCTGTACGAGCATTACCGCAGCCACCTCGACGGCAAAAACGGGTATCGCATTTTGGGCTTTAGGGATGGCATTCGCTCGAACCACTGGTTTTACAGCCTGTACCTTGAGGACGGGCGGCATGTGCGCGACGATGTGATTGCCAAACTGGCAAGCCGAAAAATACAGACCCGCCCGGTGTGGGCACTGATCAACGAGCAAAAGCCTTACCTCAAAAACGAGGCCTTTGGCCTTGCAAAAGCGCAGGACTACCGCGCAAAAATTGTCAACCTGCCCTGCAGCACCAACCTGACACTACAAGATGCCGACCGCGTCATTGCGGCACTGCTTGCACTGTAATACGGTATCGCACCGGAAGGGGAGTTTGCATTGAAATTGGATGAACTGCTGATTGAAGACGACAAAAGTGTGCTGGAGGCGATGCGCCGGCTGGACATCACCGGCCACCGTATCCTGTTTGTTGCCCCCGAAGGGCGGCTGGAAGCAGTTGTGACCGACAGCGACATTCGCCGGTATATCCTGCGCGGCGGCGCGCTGTGCGGGCCGGTCAGCAGCATGGCGAATTACAGCCCCAAATCCATCACGGCAGAGCAGCGCGGCAGCGCCAAAAAGCTGCTGCTGCAATACTCCATCGACGCGCTGCCGGTGCTTAGCCGGCAGGGGATTATCATCGATGTTATTTTTGAGGGTGACCTCGACATCGACACCCACAAAAAAGCAAACCTGCCGGTTGTCATCATGGCGGGCGGGCTTGGCACAAGGCTGTACCCGTACACCAAAATTCTGCCAAAGCCGCTTATCCCGGTGGGGGAGTTGCCGATTGTCGAGCACATCATCAACCGGTTTAAAAATTTTGGCTGTTACGATTTTACGATGGTCGTCAACTACAAAAAAAGCATGATCAAAAGCTATTTCAACGACATTGAAAAAGACTACCTTGTGCGCTATGCAAACGAGGACAAACCGCTGGGCACCGGCGGCGGGTTGTCGCTGCTGAAAGGGCAAATCACCTCGACCTTCTTTTTGACCAACTGCGACGTGCTGATTGACGCCGATTTTGGCGACCTGTACGACTTTCACCAAAAAAACGGCAACCTGATCACGATGGTCTGCGCGTTCAAACACCTCACCATCCCCTATGGCGTCATCGAGCTGGGCAGTGAGGGCGAGATTAAAGACGTGACCGAAAAGCCGGAAATGAACTTTTTGACCAACACCGGCGTCTACGTGGTAGAGCCGCGGGTGATTGACGAGCTGCGCGAGGGCGAGGCCGTGGGCTTCCCCGATATTATGGAGCGGTACCGCCACGCGGGCGAAAAGGTGGGCGTGTACCCGGTCAGTGAGAGCAGCTGGATGGATATGGGCCAGCTGGAAGAGCTGGAAAACATGCGCCGGAAGATGGAAGAGCAGAACATCTGATTTTTGCGGGCCCCGCCCGCACAGAAGAGACAGGGGGCGTGCAGCGTTGAAAACACTGATTATTGCAGAGGCCGGGGTGAACCACAACGGTGACTTGGGCCTTGCCAAAAAAATGGCGGTCGTGGCAAAAAACGCCGGGGCCGACATTGTAAAATACCAGACGGCCGTGCCGGAGCTGGTCATCAGTAAATTTGCGCAAAAGGCCGAGTACCAAAAAGAGCAGACCGGCGACGGCGAAAGCCAGCTGGAAATGGTGCGGCGCATCCACTTTGGGTTTGCACAGCACCGCGAATTAAAAGAGTACTGTGACAGCATCGGCATCCAGTACCTGTCGGCGGCGTTTGATTTGCCGAGCATTGACTTTTTGGCGTCACTCGATTTGCCGATGTTCAAAATACCGTCGGGCGAAATTACCAATTTGCCCTACCTTGAGCGCATTGCCGCCTGCGGTAAGCCGGTGCTGCTTTCTACCGGCATGAGTGAGACTGCCGAGATTGAAGCCGCGTTGCAGGTGCTGCGCCGCGGCGGCGCGGGCGAAGTGACGGTGCTGCACTGCAACACCGAGTATCCCACCCCGGCAAAGGACGCGAACCTGAAAGCAATGCTGGATATACGTGAGAAGTTCGGCTGCCCGGTGGGCTATTCGGACCACACGCTGGGCATCGAGGCCGACATTGCGGCCGTTGCGCTGGGTGCCGAGGTGATTGAAAAGCACTTTACGCTGGACAAAAACATGCCCGGCCCCGACCACAAGGCCAGCCTGTCGCCGTCAGAGCTGATGGAGATGGTCTGCGCCGTGCGCCGCACCGAGCGCATGCTGGGCAGCGGGCACAAAGAGGTCAGCGAGTCGGAGCGCAAAAATATCGCCGTGGCCCGCAAAAGCATTGTGGCTGCACGCGACATTGCGGCGGGCGAAGTGTTCACCGCCGACAACCTGACCGTCAAACGGCCGGGCGACGGCATTTCGCCGATGCGCTGGTACGAAGTGCTGGGGCAAACGGCAAAGCGCGCGTTTTGCGAAGACGAAAGGGTGGAACTGTAATGGCGGCGGGTGAAAAAAAGCGGGTTGCGGTCATCACCGGCACCCGTGCCGAATACGGGCTGCTGCGCCCGGTGTGCACAAAGCTGCTGGCCAGCGACGAGCTGTCGCTGCAACTGGTGGTCACCGGTGCGCACCTTTCGGCCCGGCATGGCAACACGGTGAGCGAAATTGAGGCCGACGGCCTGCCCATTGCCGCGCGCATCCCCATTTTAAATTACCCGTCCACCCCGCTGGGCACCTGCCAGACCATCGGCGAAGCCGTGGCGCTGTTTGCGGCCTACTTTAGCGCCGACCGGCCCGACTGCGTGCTGGTGCTGGGCGACCGGTACGAAATTTTTGCCGCGGCCACGGCGGCGGCGGTGCTGCGCATCCCGCTGGCGCATATCAGCGGCGGCGATGTCACGCTGGGCGCGGCGGATGAATTCTTCCGCCACTCCGTCACTAAAATGGCATCGCTGCATTTTACCTCCTGCGCGCAGTACGCCGCGCGGGTCATCCGCATGGGCGAAGAGCCGCCGCGCGTCTTTAATGTGGGCGGCCTTGGGGACGAAAATATCCGCACGATGCCGCTGTTAGATACCCGGAAGCTAAATGAAAAGTTTGGGTTTGACTTTGCACAGCCTTATTTGTTAATTACCTGCCACCCCGCAACGTTGAGCGACGACCCGCTGGCCGAAACCAGGGCGCTACTGGGCGCGCTGGCACAGTTCCCCGATGTGGGGCTGGTGTTCACCAAGTCCAATGCGGACGCGGGCGGCGAGGAGATTAACGAAGCGATTGAGGCCTTTGCCAAAACGCGCGGCAATGCCGTGGTGTACAGCTCTATGGGCGCACTGGGGTATCTGTCCGCGCTGTCGCACTGCGCGGCGGTGGCGGGCAACTCGTCCTCCGGTGTGGTGGAGGCGCCCAGCCTGCAAAAGCCCACCGTCAATATTGGCGATAGGCAAAAGGGCCGGCTGCGGTGCGAGTCTATTTTAGACTGCCGCCCCACCGTGCAGGACGTGACACGCGCACTGCGCATTGCACTTTCGCCGGCGTTTGCCGCGCGCTGCCGCGCGACTGCCAGCCCGTACAACGGCGGCGACACCAGCGGGCGCATTGTCGCGCTGTTGGGTGCGTTTTTGGGCAGCGACCTTGCCAAAAAACCAAAGGCATTTTACGACGCGCCGGGCTGTGCCGGGTGTGAACAACACAAGCATGACGAAGAGTGAAGAGGGCAGAGCAATGAAGTTTTTAATCGTGGGCCTTGGCAGTATGGGCAAGCGCCGCGCGCGACTGCTGGCGGGCGTTGCCCCCGGCGCCGAGATTTGCGGGGTGGATTTCAGCGCCCAGCGCCGCGAAGAGGCACAGGGCCTTGGCATCACCGCGTATGACAGCATCGATGCCGCCGTGGCCGCAAACAAATTTGACGCGGCACTGGTGTGCACGGCGCCATTGTCGCATGCCGCGGTGATTGGCAGCCTGCTGGATGCGGGCATTGCGGTGTTTACCGAGCTGAACTTAGTGCAGGACGGGTACGACGACAACCTGCGCAAGGCAAACGAAAAGGGCGTGTTGCTGTTTTTGTCCAGCACGATGCTGTACCGCGGCGAAACGCAGTACATTGCCTCCCGCGTCAAGGGGTTTGCGCGCCCGGTGAGCTATATTTACCACATTGGCCAGTACCTGCCGGACTGGCACCCGTGGGAAAACTATAAAAACTTTTTTGTCGGCGATGCCCGCACGGGCGGCTGCCGCGAAATTTTTGGCATCGAGCTGCCCTGGCTGCTGGATGCGTTTGGCCCGGTGCGAGAGGTGCACGCGGTGGCCGACACGCTGACAACGCTGGGCCTGCCCTACCCGGACCGCTACCTTGTGACGCTGACCCACGCAAACGGCACCCGCGGCCAGCTGGCGGTGGACATTGTCTGTCCGCGCGCCGTGCGCCGGTTTGAAGCGTTTGGCGAGGGCATGCAGCTGCTGTGGGAGGGCAACCCCCGCAGCCTGTTTGAGTTTGATGCCGCCACCAAAGAGCTGGCCCCCGTTACAACCTACCAAACGGTGGAGCAGGACGCGCGGTACAGCGACAATATTGTAGAAAACGCGTATGTCGATGAGCTGGCGGAGTTTTTATGCTGCCTGCGCGGCGAAAAAACGGCGCGCTATGGCTTTGCACAGGACCGCGATACCCTGCAGCTGATCGACCGCATTGAGAGGAGCGCCGGCCAATGAGGGTGCTGTTTGTGGGCCTTGGGTCAATTGGCACAAGGCATCTCAAAAACCTGTATGCCTGCTGCGGGCAGCGCGGCATCCCGCTGGAGGTGGACGCGTTGCGCTCTTCTGCGCGCGCGCTGCCGCCCGCCACGGCCGCGCTGCTGCACCGGCAGCTCACCGAGGTGGCGGGGGAAGAGCCTTACGACCTGCTGTTTATCACCAACCCCACCCACCTGCATTTTAATGCCATTCAGGCCCTTGCCCCCCACGCGGGCTGCCTGTTTATTGAAAAACCCATTTTTGAGGACGGCAGCTATGCGCTGGCCGACGCGGGCCTTGCCGGCAAAAAGGCACAGGTGGCGGCGCCCATGCGCTATTGCGCCACCTACCTTGCGCTAAAAGACGCGCTGGCGGGCCAGCGGGTGTACTCGGCAAGGGTGCTGTGCTCCAGCTATCTGCCAGACTGGCGGGCCGGGGTGGATTACCGCACCGTATATTCCGCCCACCGCGCGATGGGCGGCGGCGTGACCATCGACCTCATCCACGAGTGGGATTATTTAGTCGATTTGTTCGGCTTCCCGCTGGAGAGCTTTAATTTAAAAGGTACCTATTCTGAGCTGGAGCTTGACAGCGACGATTTGTCGGTCTATATCGCGCGGTATACGTCGATGCTGGCCGAACTGCATTTGGACTATTTTGGCCGCACCTACCGGCGCACGGCCGAGTTCTTTTTGAAGGACGGCACCGTGACGGCCGACTTTGGCGCGGGCACGCTGACACTGCCCGGCGGGGCTGTGCTGCACTGCGAAGAAGAAGTGAACAAGCGCTATTTGCGCGAAATGGATGCGTTTTTGGATTATGCACTGGGCAAAACGCCTGCCAGCCCCAACCCGCCCGAAATGGCGCTGCGGGTACTGCAACTGACGCTGGGCCAAAGTATACAGCTTTAAGGGGGAAACAGCATGAAAAAGGTGCTGATTACCGTTTGCGGCCGTGCGGGCAGCAAAGGGTTTAAAAACAAAAATTTGAAAGTGTTTTGCGGCAAGCCGCTGGTATATTATACATTGGCGGCAGCCAACCTGTTTGCCAAACAGCGGCCCGACCTTGCGGTGGACGTGGCGCTGAACACCGACTCGCCCGAATTGCAGGCGCTGGTGGCAGAAAAACACCCCGGCGTGCACCTTGTGCAGCGCCCCGCAGAGCTGGGCGGGGACACCGTGCCCAAAATGGCCGTGTTTCAGCAGACCCTTGCCACAATGGAGCAGCGCACCGGCGCTGAGTACGACACGCTGATTGACCTTGACATCACCAGCCCGTTGCGGCGCGACGGCGATGTGGCTGCTGCCTTTGCCAAAAAAGAACAGCGGGCAGACCTTGACCTTGTGTTCAGTGCGGCCCCGGCACGGCGCAACCCGTATTTTAACATGGTCAAAGCGGTGGGCGACCATGTGGAAAAGGTGATCGAAAGCCCGTTTACCGCCCGCCAGCAGGCCCCCGCGGTGTACGATTTAAACGCCAGTATTTATGTGTTTGCGCGCGATTTTTTGGCAAACAATAAAACCGGCATTCTGTGGGACGGCAAATGTGATATTTACGAGATGTTCGACACCGCAATTTTGGACATCGACTCAGAAGAAGATTATCTGCTGATGGAGGTCGTGGCGCAGCATTTGTACGGCACCATGCCCGCCTTTGCCGCCGTGCGCGACGCGATTACCGGCTAACTTGTGCACACTTTACCGCGTTGCCCCGTTGCGGTTTTGGGGCATCTGCTGTATCATAGAAACAGAAAACACTGCCCCCGCAAAGGCTGTGCCTGGCGGGGAGCAACGGAGATGATAGATTGTCCACATATCGCGAATTCAGGGCGGAAGCGAAAAAGAAAAAACGCCTGCGCACCGTGCAGCACGTGGGCCTTGTGGTGCTGATGGTCGTGCTGCTGTGCGGCCTTGGCCTGTTTGTGGCAAGCGCGCTGGGGTACAAGCTGCCGCTGCCGTTTTTGGGCGGGCAAAGCGGCGCACAGCAAAGCAGCCTGCCCGACGCAGGTGAAAACACGCAGGCAGATGCCTCTGCGGCCCTGCCCGCGGCAACGCCGGCCGCCGCCACACAGGTATGGCGCGGGGTGCAGGTTGAAAAGACAATCAACACCTTTAACCCTGTCGCAACCGACCGCCGCATGCTTTCTCTGCCGGAAAACGGCCGGGTAGAGCTGAGCTATTTTGACGACGTGACCTTTGTGGGCGATTCCATCACGACCGGCTGGTCGGTGTACAGCGCCAGTACCGGCCTGCCCAATGCGCGGGTGGTGGCTGAAATTAGCACTTCGCCCCCGGTGAGCGGCGTGCAGTGGGTGCACAACCGCGATGCGTCGCAGATCTACGACCCCATGCAGGCCATCGCCGACACGGTGCCCAAAAAGGTCTATGTGATGTTTGGCACCAATATGCTGGTCAACCAAAGCGAAGCGACCGAAGATAAACTGGTGAACGACTATGCCGCGTTTATTGACGATTTGGGCGTGCGCATCCCAGGGTGTGAAATTTACATTCAGTCTATTTTGATCCCCACGGCAGAGGGCACGGCGTCGAAGCCGGGCCTGAATGCCGAGCGCATCAACCGCGTGAATGACCGCCTTGCGGCGCTGGCCTTTGAAAAGGGCTGTCACTACCTCAACGTGCAGGAATATCTGTGCCATGACGGTGTGCTGAACTGGGACATTGCCGCGTCAGACGGGATTCACCTGAACCCGGAGGGCTACCGCGCGTGGCTGGAATATCTGGTCACCCACACGGCCTATAACCCCACCGCTGCCTATGTGGGCGGCTCGCCTTACCCGGCAACCCCGGCCGCAGCGTCGTAAAAAACAACGCGATTTCTACCGCCTGTAATCAAACGGGCGGTATTTTATTTACTGCTTTACTAAGCTGCCAGGCGGCGGTGCTGCCGCCCTGCAAAATTATTGTTGCGGCGGCGCAACCGGGTAAAAGCAAGTTTTACAGAAATTTCAAAATTTTACAGCGGGTAGCAAGGCCCCGGCGTGGTACAATAAGGGTATTGAAGGGGGGCGCTGCCAATGGAACAGCCGCGCAAAACATGGTCTGCCGGGCAAAAGCAGCAACACCGCCCACGCCGGTGGCTGCCGGTAATGCTGGTAACTGTCGCCGTGCTGGCGGTGCTGGGCCTTTTAGTCTGGTATGCAATGGGCCGCCGCGCATTGCCGCAAAGCAGTGCGGCCACCGGGGGTACTGCCAGCGAGGCGGCCAGCCAGCCGGGGCAGCAGGCGCAAACGGCGCAGGGGGGCACCCGCTGGGAGACGATGGCGGCCGCGCCCCAGACTGTCAACACCTTTGCCCCGGTCACACCGGCAAGCAAGCTGTATGCGCTGCCCGAAAACGGGCGGGTAGACCTTTCGTATTTTGACGATGCGCTGTTTGTGGGCGATTCTATCAGCACCGGGTGGGATGTGTTTCGCACTGCTGCCGGGCTGTTGCCGGGTGCGCAGGTCGTTGCCGAAAAAGGCGCTTCGCCACCGGTGAACGGCGGGCTGTGGGCACGCAACCAAAAAGCGAGTGATTTATACGACCCGCTGGCCACCATTGTGGCCGCCGCCCCGAAAAAAATCTACATTATGCTGGGCACCAACATGCTGGTGTCGCAAAGCGAAACGGTTGAAGACAAGCTGGTGGCCGATTACGGTACGTTTATCGACGATTTAAAGACCGCCCTGCCGGGGGTACAAATTTATGTGCAGTCGGTGCTGCTGCCCACGGCAGAGGGCACGGCGTCAAAGCCCGGCCTTGCGCCGGACCGCATCAACAGGGTAAACGACCGGCTTGCGGCACTGGCCTTTCAAAAAGACTGCTATTACCTTGACGTTGAAGAATACCTGTGCCAGCGCGGTGTGCTGAACTGGGACATCGACGCGGGTGACGGCGTGCACATCAATACCGACGGCTACCGCGGCTGGCTGGAATACCTTGTCACCCACACCGCGTACAGCCCGCAAAATACCTATACCGAAGCACCGACCCATTATTGACCGGCCCGCCCGGCGTGGTATAATAAAACAGTCGGCAGCCTGTGCCGGCACCCAAACGAGCCAAAGGGGAACACAAAACCGTGGATTATAGAAGTTATTACCGTGGAGATCGCAACAAAAGGCGCCGCATCAAGGGTTTTCAGCGCTTTATCCTTGTCGTGCTTGTCATCCTGCTGCTGCTGGGCCTTGCGGCGGTTATCACCAAAATTATTGAGGTCGTGAAGGGCGGCGATACCTCACAGGGCGCTTCGCTGCCGGTTACGTCGTCTGTTTCCCAGTCTGGGGCAGACAGCACCAGTACCGGCAGTTCTGCCCCCGCGGGGGAAGCGCTGCCTGAAAAGGGCCGCGTAGAGCTGTCGTATTTCAGCGACGCCGCGTTTGTCGGCGACTCCATCACCACCGGCTGGGTGGACTACAAGGGTGCCGCCAGCCTGCCCGACACGCATGTCATCGCCGCCATTGGCGTCACCCCGCCGGTCAACGGTGTGCAGTGGGCAAACAGCGACGGCACCACTTACGACCCCGTGCAGACGATTGTGGACGCCGCGCCGCAAAAAATTTACTTAATGTTTGGCGCAAACAAACTGGTGGACCAAAGCACGACGGCAGAGGACACGCTGGTGTCGGACTATGGCAAGTTTATTGACGATTTGCAGGTAAAGCTGCCGAACGCCAAAATTTATGTGCAGTCCATCTTGCTGCCCACCGCGGCCGCAACGCAGGAAAAACCGGGCCTTTCGCCCGAGCGCATCACCCGCGTCAACGCCCGCCTGCAATCGCTTGCGGCACAAAAGGGTTGTTATTACCTCAACCTCAACGAAAGCCTGTGCCCAGACGGGGTGCTGCAAGACGGGTATGCCGCAAACGACGGGCTGCACCTGTCGAAAGACGGGTATATCGCCTGGCTGGAGTACCTGATCACCCACGCGGCCTATGACCCCGCAAACCCCTATGTCGGCGGCATTGACCCCGGCGCATAGTTTTTACAATAGGTACAGGGGAGGCAGCTGTTTGCCTCCCCTGTGCTTTGCTGTCATGGGGGCTTGTGGCGCAGCAGCGACAACAGGTATGACACAGAACGTTTGGGTATTTGATATGGCGTAATATAATCTAAAAAATTAAATTATAAAATGTTATAAACTATTTACATTTTTTTGCAGGGCTGATACAATAAAACTGAAAGTGGGGGAAGAGCGATGAATGAGATGGAAGAGCTGCGCCGCCGCCTTGCAGAATGGCGCCCTGCCCCGTACGAGGGCCTGCCGGATATTGAACTGTATAAGGACCAGGTACTCGCCTATATGCAGCGCCAGCAGATGCCGGGCGAAAGTGCGGACGAGCTGACCGGCGCCATGATCAACAATTACATCAAAAGCGGCGTGCTGCCCCGGCCGGAGGGCAAACGCTACCAGCGCCCGCACCTTGCGGCACTGACGGCTATCTGCCAGTTAAAGCAGGTGCTGTCGGTAGGGGACACCAGCCGCCTGTTAGAGCAGCAGCCGGACATTGCCGACACCAAGGCATTTTATACCCGGTACCTTGCAAGGTTAAGCGATGCCCTGGCGCAGGCGGCCCAAAAGCTGCCGGATGAAAGCAACCAGCCAGAGCTTGCGCGCCTTGCGCTGGACCTTGCGCTGCAAAGCTATGTGGACCGGCTGGTTGCCCTGGAATTGCTTGAAATGCTGCAGCGCACACAGGCCGCAGAAAAGCCTGCCCCGGCAAAGGCGGCAAAAGAGCCCAAAGAAAAGAAAGACAAAGAAAATTAACCGCCCGCCGCCCATCATGCTGGGCCCGCGGCAAAAGGAGAACGCGATGCAAGACTATGTAATCATGACCGATTCCTCTTGTGACCTGCCGGCTGATCTGGCGCAGGAATTGCAGCTTTCGGTGCTGCCGCTGACCTTTCAGGTAAATGGGCACGAGTATGCCAATTATCTGGACGGGCGCGAACTGGGGTTTAAAGAATTTTATGCGGCGGTGCGCGGCGGCGAACAAAGCGTGACGAGTGCGGTGAACATGGACAGCTGGATGCAGGGCATGCGCGACGAGCTGGATGCGGGGCATGACATTCTGGTGCTGGCGTTTTCCTCCGGCTTGTCGAATACCTACAACGCCGCTCAGCTTGCGGCCAAAGAATTAAAGCCCGCTTACCCGCAGCGCAAGATTTATGTGGTGGATACGCTGTCGGCCTCGCTGGGGCAGGGGCTGCTGGTGACGCTGGCGGCAGAAAAAAAGAAGCAGGGCCTCACCATTGAGGCGGTGCGCGATTATGCCGAGCAGACAAAGCTGCACCTGTGCCACTGGTTTACCGTGGATGACCTTGGGCACTTAAAGCGCGGCGGGCGCATCAGCCCCGCCGTGGCGCTGGTTGGCACAATGCTGGGCATTAAGCCGGTTATGCATATGGACAACGAGGGCCACCTTGTTAAAGTGGGCACGGCAAAGGGCCGGCTTGCCAGCCTGCGCGCACTGGTAGACCACATGGAGCAGCTTGCAATTGACCCGCGCAGCCAGACCGTGTACATCAGCCACGGCGATTCATTAGAGGATGCCGAGCGGGTGGCCGACATGGTAAAAAAGCGTTTCGGCTGCAAAACGGTGCTGCTCAACTATGTGGGCCCGGTCATCGGCGCACATTCCGGCCCTGGCACCATCGCGCTGTTTTTTGTGGGGCGTGAGCGCTGAGGTAATTTCATACAACAAAAGCTCTGCCGCAGTGTTTCGGCAGAGCTTTTTTATAACGGCATAACATCAGCCGATGTCCGGCAGGCGGCAGAAATCACACAGCTGCACAGATACCGCCGAGTAGCGGTTGGTCAGGTAATCCACTGCTCTGCTGCCCTGTGTATGGTCGGGGTGCCCGGCCGATAACGGCAGGCTGACGGCAATTTGTGTGCCCTCGCCAAAACGGCTTTCGGCCGAAACGGTGCCGCCCAGCTTGCCGGCAAGCACGCGCACAAAGGTCAGCCCAAGCCCGGCGCCGGGGGCGGGCGCCCCGTCGCCGTAGCAGTCGACAGAAAAAAACGGGTCAAAAATATGGGGCAACACCTCCGGCCGTATGCCGCAGCCGCTGTCGGTTACCCGCAGCAACGCGTGCCCCCGCAGGTTTTGAAGCGAAAGCCGAATCAGGTTGCCGTCGCGTGAAAAGCGCAGTGCGTTTTCCAGCAGGGCAGTCACCATGGTCGAAAGCGCGTCCGGTGCCGCCGCCACCGGCAGCGCAAGGTCCGGCACGTCACATTCCAGCGGCGGCTGGCCGGGCAGCAGCACGTTTTGCACCGCAACGCAGACGCCGCGGGTCACCGCGGCAAAGTCGCTGGCCACATTGACGGCCGAAAGCGAAGTCAACACCGACAACTGCGAAAGCAGGCGGGTGCTGCGCAGCATGCGGTAACAGCACAGGTTCAGCCGGTCCAGTGCAGAATAATCGCTGGCGGGGTCCATCTGGTTTGCCAGCAGCGGCAACAGCGCAAAGGCCTCGGTCAGCGGGTCGCGCAGCTGGGCTGCAAACTCGGTAGAAAACGCCTGTTCGGCAGGTGGCGGGGTCAGCAGTCCCCAATAACCGCCTTCAGCACAGGGCAGCAGTGAAAGGGTCAGCTGGCTTGGCGCAAGCTGAAACAGCGAAACGCTTACGGGCTGCCCATTGTGCAATGGTGTGGTGAGGTCTGGCCGCGCGCGCAGCAACCTGCGAACCGAGCCCTTTTTACACAGCGCGGGGGCTTGCTGCCGGGCGGCCTCGTTGGCGCTTTGCAGCGTGAAATTCTGGTCAAAGTGCAACACAGGGCAGGGCATTCCCCCGCACAGCGTCGGGGTCTGTTTGCTGGGGTCATCTAACATTCAGTGTCACCGCTTTTCTATAAAATAGGGGGTTGCCCGTCACAGATGACTGTGGGAAAATGTTGACACAATACGACAAAAAACGACAGCTAGTTTCTTCATATTATACGGGATTCAGGTAACGCTGTAAAGCAAAGCTGTATTCGTTTTAGTGCCTGTTACATGCAGTGCCGGCGGGGTGCCAAACGGGAGTCGGTTTGCTGAAAAATGTACAGATTCTGCGCGTGCAGCAAGCAAAACTTCGGCAGCTAGGCGTTAAATAAATATCAGAAGCACTTGTAGTTTTGTCGAAATTAGTATACAATTAAATTAATCCAAAATATCAAGGAGGATGTTTTCATTATGGCAGTCAAAGTTGCGATTAATGGTTTCGGCCGTATTGGCCGTCTGGCATTCCGTCAGATGTTTGAGGCCGACGGCTACGAAGTCGTTGCAATCAACGATCTTACCAGCCCCAAGATGCTTGCCCACCTGCTGAAGTACGATACCGCGCAGGGCTCTTTCCTCGGCCGCATCGGTGAAAATAAGCACACGGTTGAGGCTACCGAAGATTCCATCATCGTCGACGGCAAAGAGATCAAAATCTACGCCGTGAAAGACGCCAAGGATGCTCCCTGGGGCAAACTGGGTGTTGACGTTGTTCTGGAGTGCACCGGTTTCTACACCAGCAAAGCCGCTTCGCAGGCACATATCGATGCCGGCGCAAAGAAAGTCGTTATCTCGGCCCCGGCCGGCAGCGACCTGAAGACCATCGTGTTCAGCGTGAACGAGAAGACCCTGACCGCCGACGATCAAATCATCTCTGCTGCTTCCTGCACCACCAACTGCCTGGCACCGATGGTCAATGCACTCAACAATGCATACCCCGTGCAGTCGGGCATCATGACCACCGTGCATGCTTACACCGGTGACCAGATGATTCTCGACGGCCCGCAGCGCAAGGGCGACCTGCGCCGCAGCCGTGCAGGCGCACAGAACATCGTGCCGAACTCCACCGGCGCTGCCAAGGCAATCGGCCTTGTCATCCCCGAGTTGAACGGCAAGCTGATCGGCTCTGCACAGCGCGTGCCTGTTGCCACCGGCTCGACCACCATTCTGGTTGCCGTTGTCAAGGGTAAGGATATCACGAAGGATTCCATCAACGCTGTCATGAAGGCAGAAGCCAGCGCAAGCTTTGGCTACAACACCGATGAGATTGTTTCTTCCGACGTCATCGGCATGCGTTACGGCAGCCTGTTCGATGCTACCCAGACCATGGTCACCAAGATTGACGACGACACCTATCAGGTGCAGGTCGTGTCCTGGTACGACAACGAGAACAGCTACACCAGCCAGATGGTTCGCACCATTAAGTACTTCGCCGAGCTGGCCTAAGCAGTTCTTCTGCCGGTAACCTGTACGCAAGTGCGGGCCCCAAAATAAGATTAAAGTAAAAAGCCCCTTTTCTTTGTGCCGTGGCACAAAAGAAAAGGGGCTTTTTGTGTGCGTGAAAGCCCCAAAAAGCGTGGGTCAAAGGGCGGTGGGTCGGTGCGGGGTGAACACAGCCTGAATGACCGTTTGACGCACCGGCAGGCCGGGTGATTCAATCCGCTCTAAAATCTGCCGCCCGGCCACCCGTGCAAGGTCAATGGTGGGCTGGCAGATTAAATGCATGTGCTGCAGCCCATATTGGGCCTGCTCACTGTCTTTGTACCCCAGCAGGTCAATGTCCCGGCTGGCATGCAGCCCGCGCTCCAGCAGCTGCAGCATGGCCTCGGTTGCCATCACGTTATTGGACACGACCAGCGCGGTGCAGTTTGCCTCCAAAAGGGCATCCAGGTTTGTCGCCACGCAAGAGCTCATCGAGTCACCAATGCGAATCAATCCCTCGGTGGGCAGGTGGTGGGCCGCCATGGCCGAGCGGTAGGCGTCCAGTCGTTCGGCCGTGGTGGAAATGCGCGGCAAGCCGGTGATGTAGCCGATGCGTGTGTGCCCGGTGCGAATCAGGTAGGTTACTCCCTGGTACATGGCTTCATAGTTTGCAACCGTAATGGTGTCGCAAGGGCAGTGCGGCAGGCTGCGGTCAATAAATACCTTTGGTACGTCCTCCGGCACCACCTTGGCAATTTCATCGTAACTGTCAAGGGTAGAAGCAATCAAAAAGCCGTCCACAAAGCCATTTGCCAAAGCGCGCAGGTTTTCAATCTCGCGCTCTTTGGTCTCCTTGGTGTTTACAACAATCAACCGGTAGCCCTGTTCGGCAATCACATTTTCCACTTCTTCAATCAGGGTGGCAAAAAAGGCGTTTGCAATATCCGGCACCACAAATGCAATCAGGTTATAGCGCCGTGTTTTTAAGCTGCGGGCCATTGCGTTGGGGTGGTAGTCTAGCGCCTCAATTGCCTGTTGCACCCGGTGCTTGGTATCTTCGGTCACAAACCTGGTGTTGTTGATTACGTGGCTGACGGTCGCGGTGGAAACGCCCGCCTGCTTTGCCACATCCCGAATCCCGGCTTTCACCATCTGAAACGACCCCTTTATTGAAAAAATTTGAAAGAATACCCGCAAAATCACTGTTTCTATTTTAGGTAAATTCTCTCAAAAAGTCAAGTAAACGTTTGCTTAACGAAAACATTTTGCGGAAAACAGCTGTTACGTGGATATATTGCATAAATTAAACGAGTAAAAACTGTAAAAACAAGCTAATTGACACAGAACGTGAAAGGGAATATGATGATTTACAGAAGAGAAAACCGTTTACGTAATCGGTTTTCAAAAAACAACAGTTCGAGATACAGGAGGTCAAGAGGATGAAAAAAGTATTGGCATTTGCAATGGCATTCGTGATGATGCTGAGCTTGGCAGGCTGTGGGGCAGCTTCCAGTTCTTCCGCGGCTGCTGCGACGTCCACACCCGCATCGGGTGAATCAGGAACTACTAAGGATTTGAGTGACATTACCATCGCCTATGTTACAGGTGAATTGACAACACAGATTTTCCGTGATCAAGTTGAGGCAATGAAAAACTATTGTGCGCAGATTGGCGTGAACTTTGTTTATACTGCAAACAAAGATGAGGACAAGCTTTTGGAGGCGTGTGATAATTACATTGCCATGGGTGTCGATTGTCTTATCGTTCATGTCACGAGTGATGCCTATATCGAAAGCATGAAGGCTTGTCAGGCAGCAGGGATTCCCTGGTTCTCCTATGATACGAAACTTGAGGGTGACGATGCATATTACGGCTGGGATAACTACAAGTTGGGTTACGCTATTGGGCAGAATGCAGCAGCATGGGTGAATGAAAATTTTGGTGCAGGGGATACGGTGTACGCGGCAAGCAATAACTATCCATCAGCAGATTTCCTTGTTACCCGTGAGCAGGGCTATAAAGACGCATTGGACGAATTGTGTGAAGCAAAAATCGACTGGGTTGTCGAAGCAGTGGGTGGTACAACGGATAACGGCGTTACTGCAGGTGAAAACTACACACAGTGCGGGTACGATTTGAACCTTGTTTGTGCCATCAACGATTCTGGACTGTGCGGTGTGTATCAGGCTTTCCAGGCAGCAAATTACGGTGAGGGCAAGAAGCTTGCTTTGTTTGGGTGTGATTCGGACCCCGAAGCACTGAAAGCGATTGCTGAAGGTGGAATTTATAAAGGGACAATCAATACAGGGTTGGTTTCGTTGGCCGATGATTTCATTGACATTGCTGTCGGCCTTGCGCAGGGGGATGAAAGCGCTAAAGGGGATCATTGGGGCGATTTTGTGCTGATTACCAAGGATAACGTCGCAGATTGGATGTAATCAGTATAGGTTCGTTAAAATAATTGTATTGCTTATCATCATATAGATCTTCGAACCAATGTGAGCATAATCAAATATTTCGATTATGCTCACATTTTACGTGAAAGAAAGGGAGGGGGATTTATGGACACTATTCTTGAAATTCAGCATTTAACAAAACGATATCCAGGCGTTATTGCACTAAATGATTTTTCACTAAAAGTGAGCCGTGGCGAATGCATTGCATTAATAGGCGAAAATGGTGCTGGCAAATCCACTTTAATTAAATCAATTGCAGGGGCTATTGTGCCGGAGGAAGGAAAGATTATTTTCGAGGGGAAAGAGTATACATCCCTTACACCGGCTTTATCAAAAGAGATTGGCATTGGGGTGATTTACCAGGAATTTAATTTATGCCCCTCGTTAAGTGTGGCAGAAAACATTTATCTGGGCGAACCACTGACAAAGGGTATATTTCGCAACGAGCTTTTGATGAATAAAAAGGCACAGGAAATATTAGACCAATTTAAGGTGGAAGGACTGGCCGCTACCGAACTGATTCGTAATTTACCCACGGCATACCAGCAATTAGTGGAAATTGCAAAAACTATTGCAAAAAGAGCAAAATTGGTCATTATGGACGAACCGACGGCCCCTCTGACAGAACGGGAAGTAGAGGTTTTGTTTCGCATTGTAAAAGAGTTAAAAGCCAAAGGTGTCACCATTATTTACATTTCACATCGACTGGATGAATTGTATCAGATTGCAGATCGTGTAGCGATTATGCGTGATGGATGCTATGTTGCCACAGAGGAGACAAAGTCTGTTACGAAAGAGAAATTGATTGCTTATATGGTAGGGCGCGAATTAAAAAAGAATTTTGGCGAGCGCAATACACAAACAGAGCAAGTATTGCTTGAGACAAAGGACTTGGGTGGCAACGGGGTGCAGCCTTTCTCGATAACTCTGCACAAAGGGGAAGTACTTGGCCTTGGGGGCCTAGTTGGGGCAGGCCGTACGGAGTATGCCGAAATGATTTTTGGGGCAGCGGAAAAGCAATGTGGAGAAATTTGTATGGACGGTAAGCCGATTAGGGTGCGATCACCCAAGGAAGCTGTTGCCATGGGAATCGGTATGGTGCCGGAAGATCGCAAAGAACATGGTGTGCTGCTGCGGATGAATATTCGAGAAAACATTGTCATTCCTATCCTGAAGCGTATTTCTAATAAAATAGGATTTGTAGATAGTGGCAAAGAAAAAAAAGTTACGCAAGAGCAATTTGATGCGTTACGCATTAAGGCCCCCTCGATTAATAGGACCGTGAATACCCTCTCAGGCGGCAATCAACAAAAAGTAGTGCTTGCGAAATGGCTTGCCAATGACTGCCGTGTGTTGATATTAGATGAGCCCACCCGTGGGATTGATGTTGCGGCAAAACAGGAAATTTACAACCTTATCAATGACCTTGCTGCACAGGGCAGAGGAATTATTGTGATTTCATCTGACATGGAGGAACTAATGGGAATCACAGACCGCATGATGGTACTGTATGAGGGCAAATTGATGGGGAAACTGGAGCATAGTGAGTATACGCAAGAAAAAATACTGACACTGGCGTCCGGGGAATAAAAGGGAGAGGTGCCATTTATGAAAAAAATAAAAGTATTTGATATTGTCAAGGAATACACTATTTTTGTTATTCTTATTGGCTTGGCAATTGTATTCGCACTTCAAAATTCTGCGTTTTTGAAAATCAGTAACATCCTAACAATACTGCGCCAGTCATGCATTATGGGTATCTTGGGGATGGGCGAAATGAGTTTAATCGTTGTCGGCGGCTTGAACCTTTCCATGGGCGCCTGTGTGGCATTGTCTTCGGTGGTCATTGCACTTCTTTCTGTAAAAGCCGGCTTGGCCTGGCCTTTAGTTATTTTGCTGACAGTTCTAATGGATACGGTGATTGGCTTTGTTACAGGGGTAATTATCAACAAAACCAAAATTGTTCCAATGATTGGGACCTTGGCACTGTCTACGATTATCAGTGGGGTTGCGTACCTTATTTGTGGAGGTCTACCTATCTCTGGGATACCGGATAGTATTAAGGTCTTTTATCAGGGCAGTGTAGGGCCCATTCCTGCTCCGATTATTCTTGCGCTGGTTATTATCGTGATTATGGGTATTATTTTTAAGTACACGTATTTTGGTAGGAATCTTTTTGCTACCGGCAGCAACCGTGAGGCTGCACGTTTGTCAGGTATCAATTCAGACCATATGTTTATCGCGGCTTATACAATCTGTGGCGGCCTTTGTGGTATGGCAGGGTTGCTGATGGCAGGCCGTGTTGGCTCGGGTAACCCAACTTCCGGTGCAGCATTGGATATGGACGTTCTTTCTGCATTGGTTATTGGCGGTGTGAGCTTTTTAGGCGGGGAAGGCAAGGTTACAAAAGCGGCAGGCGGTATTTTGCTTATCACTATGCTGACGAATGGCCTGACGCTGTCAGGTGTTACAGAATATGTGCAGATGGTTATTACGGGCAGTGTGTTTTTGCTGGCGGTTATCTTGGACAGCACGCAACACAATCACCTTCATCTCTTTGGAGCTCTGTTTAAGAAAAACGCATAAACACCCTTTATGAAAAAAGGAGGTTTTGAAATGCCCGAATTGTATCGGAAGTATTTAAATCCGGAATATGGAGAGGCAGCACCGGATGCGGTAATCCCTTCTGCCCAAGGGTTTGATATGAACCTGCCAACAGAGTACCGCATCATGCAAAACTTTGAAACCATTACAGACCTTACAATGTTGTGGAAAAACTGCTATTGCTTCAAAAAAATCATGACGGTTAAAACAGTAAATACGCTTTTTCATAAACAGGATCATGACATCCCCGTACGCATTTATCTGCCCCACGGGGAAGGCCCGTTTAAGGTGATGGTGTTCTATCATGGTGGCGGCTGGATGATGAACAGCCTTGACGTATATGATTATGTGCCGCGCTATTTTGCCCAATATGGCAATGTGCTGGTTATCACACCGGAATATCGGCTGGCACCCGAACACCGCTTTCCTCAAGGGCTGCAAGATTGCTATGATACGCTGGTATGGGCGCATGAAAATGCAGCTCATTATGGGGGGGACAACAGCAGTGTCAGTGTTTGTGGCGACTCAGCGGGCGGAAACATCGCTGCAGTTGTCAGCTTAATGGCTCGTGATAGTGGTGGGCCTGCAATCCATAAACAATTCTTGTTTTTCCCTGCCACGGTGATGAATTTAGGGTATAGAACAACATCAGAAGAACGCTATGGAAACGGGGATTACTTTTTGGCGATGAACAGTGAGGACGGGGACCTCGTTCCTGCTTACCTTGATGACCCCGCCGATACCTCGAAACCCTATGTGTCCCCATTGCTGGCACCTGACTTAAGTAATCTGCCCCCGGCGATGTTTTTATCTGCTGAATGTGACCCATTGCTTGACCAAGGGCTTATGTATGCGGCTAAGCTGGAGGACAACGGAAATCAAGTGGAATACAATATTTATAAGGGCATGATTCATGCTTTCTTAAATCGTCCACAACAAAAAACATTTGAGGCAATGAATGACGTGATTTCAGCACTGCCACCCATCCTCAAAAGAGAGGGAAACTAAAAATGAAACGTGGAAGTTATTTCTTGGGGGCAGATAAAAACCCAAAATTCGAAATCAGAGAAATGACATTTCCAAAACTGGGCCCACATGACGTTTTGGTGAAAAATATGGCCTGTGGTATTTGTGGTACGGATGTACATATTTATCATGGGGAAAAGGGTTCTGCTGAGGTCACCCCGCCCGTAGTTTTGGGGCATGAATTTTCGGGTGTTGTCACCGCTGTTGGCAGTGCAGTAAAGGTGGTAAGCGTGGACGACCATGTAACGATGGACCCCAATATGTATTGTGGTAAATGTTTGCCCTGCCGTATGGGCAAAAAACAAAATTGCGAGAATTTGTATGCACTGGGTGTCAATACAAACGGGGGATTTGCAGAATACACCCTTTGCCCTGATACACAGTGTTTTAAACTGGCAGATGAAGTCGATTTTGACGTAGCAGCTATGGCTGAACCCCTGGCATGTGCAATACACGGTATAGATCAAGCAGACATTCGCCCCGGCCAGAGCGTATTGATTATTGGGGGTGGCACTATTGGGCTTTTGATGGTACAACTGTCACGTTTAGCGGGGGCCAGCACTGTTTTGCTTAGTGAGCCGGTAGAAATGCGCCGCAATATAGGTTTAAAGCTGGGCGCAGATAACACGATTGACCCCATTAAGGAAGATGTACCTGCGCGCATTAAAGAGCTAACAGGTAGAGAAGGTACCGACATCGTCATTGAATGTGTGGGTAAACCGTTTGCCGTCACCCAGGCATTCAGTGCGGCAGGTTTTGGGTGCCGTATTTTGTTATTTAGTGTGCCTGGTGTAGAGTCTACGGTAGAAATGCCGTTGTTTGATATCTATAAAAAAGAATTGACAATCGTGGGTTCAATGATTAACCCGGACACCCATCAACGTGCGGTGAATTTAATCAACAGCGGTCGCATAGAAATTAAAAAGCTCATTACTCATGTTTTTGATTTAGAGCATCTTGATGAAGCCATTCAAATGCAGATGAGTGCAAAATCCATCAAGGTTATGGTTCATCCACAGGACAACTAAAGGGAGGGGAGATTATGGCATTATTTCAATGCAAACTATTCTCAAAAGAGCTGTTTCGCAGTGTGAATGTAAATGTTTCTCTGCCCACGCCAGATTCCAACAATGACTTTTTTGACAGCCCAACAGTGTTTCCTAAGCCGGGGCAAAAATATCAGGTGCTTTGGTTGCTGCATGGCATTTCTGCGGATGAGTCAGACTGGCAGCGCTTTTCTTCGGTGGAGCGTTATGCGCAGGGTAAAAATGTTGCAGTTGTGATGCCAGACGGCTATAACAGCATGTATGTGGACAATCCATGGGGCGGTAATTATTTTTCTTACCTTACGCGGGAACTGCCTGAAATTCTTTGCTCATTGCTGCCGCTTTCAGCTAAAAGAGAAGACAATTTTATCGCGGGGCTTTCTATGGGTGGATATGGTGCGTTTCGTGCTGCGCTTTTAAAGCCTGAAAAGTATGTCGCCGCTGCCAGCCTTTCCGGTGGTTTAACGCAAAAAAAGCTTGCGGTAAGCGGCATCCAGAAACAGGTGATGGCTTGGCGCAAGAACGCTTATGGGCCCAATGAGGAATATTTTGTGCCAGAGCAACACGATTTACAGGTAATTCTGGAAAACCAAGTGAAGCGGAAAGTAGAGCTGCCGCGTTTGTACGAGTGTTGTGGTACAGAAGATTTTCTGCATCCGGATAACATCGCTTTCCGTAATCAGGCACTTGAACTGGGCGCAGACCTGACCTATGAAGAGGGGCCGGGGGTGCATAACTTTGATTTTTGGGACCCTTATATTCGACGTGTACTAGACTGGCTTCCCTTAAAAGGAAAACTGGTAGAGTGAACTGAATGAGAAAACAAGAACAGGCCAAACTTGAGAGCAGGCCGGATATAAAAATCCACGAATGGCACAGGATTATGAGAGAAAAAGCCCCAAATAACGAAAAGGCCTAAGAGATTTTTTACCAGTTCTAAAAATAAAAGATTTATTCACTTATGCTTTTGTATATCTGCAGAACAGAAAAGAGGTACTATTATGCAGGGCACAATGCTTCAGCAAGTAATGACAGAACCGGGAAATATTGTTTTTCGCAATGTTCCAATACCACACCCCGGTATGGGACAAGTGCTTGTTAAAATTAAAAAAATTGGTGTTTGCGGCAGTGACATCCATGTGTATTATGGGGAACATTCAGGCACAGGGTACCCCGTTACGCAGGGGCATGAAGTTTCCGGGCAGGTAGTCGAGCTTGGTGCACAAGTAGAAGAGCTGAAAATTGGCCAAAAAGTGACCATAGAGCCACAGGTGTATTGCGGTAAATGTTACCCTTGTACGCATGGTAAATATAATTTGTGCGAGGAACTGAAAGTGATGGGCTTTCAAACTACCGGGGCTGGCAGTGAATATTTCGTTGTGGATGCAACGAAGATCACCGCCTTACCCAGCGAAATGACCTATAACGAAGGCGCAATGATTGAACCCCTTGCAGTTACGGTACATGCAGCCCACCGTTTTACAAAATTGAAAGGGGCAAAGGTAGCCATTTTGGGCTGTGGCCCTATTGGCATTTTGCTGGCGCAAACCTGTAAAGCTTTGGGGGCGGCGCAAGTGTTGATTACTGATATATCCGATTATCGATTACAGCTGGCAAAAATGATAGGTGTTGACTTTGCGATAAACACGATGCAAAAAAGCTTTGGCGAAGCAATGATGGAGAGTTTTGGCAAAGACAAAGCGGATGTTATTTACGATTGTGCTGGCAATAATACTACGATAAACCAGGCAATCCAAAATGCACGCAAAGGTAGTAAGCTGGTGTTGGTAGCGGTGTTTGCAGGTATTGCAGCGGCAGACCTTTTTACATTGAATGACCACGAGTTAGATTTGGATACTACAATGATGTACCGCCACGAAGATTATTTAGAGGCAATCCAGTTGGTCAATGAGGGCAAAGTTCAGCTGCGCCCCTTAATGAGTAAACATTTTGCATTCAAGGATTATTTGGCGGCATATCAGTACATCGAGAAAAACAGGGAAACCACAATGAAGGTATTGATTGATGTGGACCCCAGTGAGGAGTAGAGCCGTGAAAATTTCACAAATCGTAACAAAAATACAACATATAGGCATTCCGACAAACGATATCGAAAAGACCGTCACTTTTTATGAGAGCCTTGGGTTTGAAAATTTGTATACCACCGTAAACAAAGAGGCAAATGAAAAAGTATCATTTTTGCAACTTGCAAACATGCTGCTTGAACTTTATCAAAATGGGCATGCAATGAATAAAACGGGTGCGATTGATCATATTGCACTTGATGTCACGGATATCAATGCGGCATTTGAAATAGCGCAAGCGAACGGGTATCATCTTCTGGATGACAGTATACAGTTTTTACCATTTTGGAAAAACGGTGTAAAGTTTTTTACCATTCTTGGCCCTAATGGGGAAAAGGTGGAATTCAATCAAAGGCTGTGAAAAAGTGATGTATGACGTTGTGGCTTTGGGTGAAAGCCTAATTGATTTCACTCCCGCAGGTAAAGATGAAATGGGAATGCAGATGTTTACCCGCAACCCAGGTGGGGCACCAGCGAACGTACTTGCCATGTACGCAAAATTGGGCGGGAAAACAGCTTTTATTGGAAAAGTGGGCGCGGATGATTTTGGCCTTTTTTTAAAAGCTACGATGGAAAAGGCCAAAATCAATTGTGACGGTTTGCTTCAGGATCAAGAGATACCGACTACCTTGGCGTTTGTGCAGTTGAATGAGTGGGGGGATCGGTCTTTTACCTTTTATCGCAAACCGGGTGCCGACATTATGCTTAAGACAGAAGAGGTGCCCTTGAAAGTTTTAACAGATTGCCACATTTTTCACTTTGGGTCAGTTTCATTGACAGAGGATCCTAGCCGCAGTGCAACGCTTTCGGCGGCGCAAACAGCAAAAAATGCGGGCGCAATAATCAGTTATGACCCCAATTATCGACCGGTTTTGTGGCCAGATACTGCAACCGCAAGAAACGAAATTCTCAAAGCACTTCCATTGGTCGACCTATTAAAGGTAAGTGAAGAGGAAATGGAGTTATTAACAGGAGAAACAGGCCTTGAAGCAGGGGCAAATAAACTTGTGGGAAGAGGGCCTAAGGTGGTTTTTGTAACATTAGGAGCAAAAGGGGCTTATTGTCATACACCTGTGGGAAATGTGTTGGTTCCCACTTACGACGTGGATACAATTGATACTACCGGAGCGGGGGATGCGTTTTGGGGTGCCCTATTGTTTTTTGTGTCAAATGAATTAAAGAAAGGCATTTTGCAAATCGCACTGGATACATGGGAAAAAGCAACTGATTTTGCAAACGCAGCGGGAAGTTTGACGACAAGCGGAAAAGGGGCAATCCCCGCAATGCCCAGTAAAGAAAAAATTTTGCTTTGTATGGCAAAAAACAAACGTGTGCCGACTAACATCTGTGACTCCGTGCAAAAAAGTTGAACATCCGTGATGATCTTACTGCGTTGTTAGCAATGCACTGGTTGCCCAGTACACCGGCGGGTCTGCGCAATTAAAAATAAAATAGAAATATCAAAACCAATCCCCGGCGCTGCGTGCAAACAGTGCCGGGGATTGGTTTTGGTCACGGAAGGTAAAAATCAAGAAACAAAAAGTGTGAAAATTCAAAATTATATACAAATAATATAAAATGTTGTGACACAATTGTCAAGCATTCAAAAAAGCAAACCATTTGCCCTGTATTTTTTATCAATACGACAAAAACTACCAAAAAACAGGTTTGACGCAGGTAAAAATCATGTGTATGATAAAAAAGCAGAGGGCGGTGGCAAACATGGTGACAATCAAACAGATTGCGCAGGAAACAGGGTATTCCATCAGCACGATCTCCATTGTGTTGCGGGGTATGGCTGTCGAGAGAAAAATACCGGAAAGTACCCAAAAAATTGTGCTCGATGCAGCCCGCCGCCTTGGTTACCAGCCCAATGTTTCGGCCCGCAGGCTGCGCAGCAGGCAGGCGGCAAAAAAGAATATTGCGGTCTATTGGGCAACCAACTTTGAAACCGCGCTGGTGGCAAACCTGCTGCGCGGGCTGCAACGGTATGTTTTAGAGCAGAAATGGTATGCCGAAGTGGTGGTGTGCCCTTATAAGCCGGGCCATTTAGAGGAGAGCGCCAACCAGCGTTCGCTGAATATGTATTCGGGCATGATTTTGTGCACCGCATCAAAGCCGGACCTTGAATATATGGAACAGCTGGATACCCCCTGCCCCGTTGTACTGTATAACCGCGTTTCACAGCGGTACCCCAGTGTGCGGGTGGATAATGTGGAGGTGGGCCGTTATGCGGCACGCAAATTTTTGCAAAATGGGTGCAGCCGGTTTATTGCCGTAGACGATGTGCGGCTGGTGGAATATGCGCTGGAGCGCATTGCCGGGTTTGAAGAGGTGCTGCTTGCGGCGGGGGTTACCCCCCAGCGGCTGCGCCTGCCTGAAAACAGCATTGCGGCGGGCCGCAACGGCGCGCTGCAGCTGGAGCTGGACGAAAGCCTGCACACCGGCATTTTTGTCAACACCGACAACATTGCGTTTGGCATGCACGCCGGGCTGAACGAGCGCGGCTTTCGCATGCCGGATACCGTGGAACTGCTGAGCGTCGGCACCCATGAAAAAGACCTTTACCATTGTCTGACCCCCAGCCTGTCGGTGGTGGAAATCCCGATTGAGGAGATTGCCTACCGCTGTGCGCGGCTGATGGATGACTTGCTTGAAAACCGCCTTTCAGGGCCGGTGCAGACAATGGTGCCGTTTGCCCCGCACGAGCGCGGTACGACGGCAGGCGTTTAAAACTGCGGCGTGCGGCTTTTGTGCGTGGTGTTTTTGTTCACAATTAGGTGGTAGAATGAGTGTATCAACACCACAAGTGAGGAACGACACAATGCGCAAAAGATTGTTATTGATTTACAACCCGGTTGCCGGCAAAGGGGAGGCCTCCCGCAAAATTGCCCCCATGATTGAAAGCTTTTCGGCCGCGGGGTATGAGGTGACGGTGCAGCCTGTTTTGCCGGGGCATTCTACCAGCCAAATACTCAAAGAGGCACAGGGCGTTTACAGCCGCGTTGTGTGCTGCGGCGGGGACGGCACGCTGAACCATTTGGTAAATGGCCTGATGCAGATGGAAACCCCGCCGCCTTACGGGTATTTGCCCACCGGGTCGACCAATGATTTTGCGCGCAGCATGGGGCTGCCGCGCCGCACAAAAGAAAGCTGTGCGGCCATGCTGACCGGCAAGCCTTTTTGTTATGACGTTGGCAAATTCAACGACCGGTATTTTAATTATGTAGCGGCCTTTGGCGCATTTACCGATGTGTCATACCTCACGTCGCAGGACGAAAAAAACTCGCTGGGCTACCTTGCCTATGTGATTGAGGGGATGAAACGGCTGCCCATCGGCCGCAAATTTGTCGCCCATGTGGAATGTGGCGGCCAAAGCTGGGACGGCGAGTATTTTTACGGCGCCGTCAGCAATTCCAACTCGGTGGCGGGCCTGCAGCTGGGCGATGCTAGCACGGTGCAGCTGGACGACGGGCTGTTTGAGGTGCTGCTGGTCAAAGCACCCGCCAACATGGCAGAGGCCAGCACGATTGGCGCAAAGCTGCTTGCGCGTGATTTTGACGGCGAGCTGGTGCGGCTGGAGCACACCAACCACGTAAAATTTACGTTTGAAGAGGAGACGGCCTGGACGCTGGACGGCGAATTTGGCGGCGCGCAGCACGAAGTGGAAATTACGGTAATCCCCCATGCGCTGAGTATTCTGCGCAAGGCAAAATAAATAAAAACAGGCGGCGGTGCCCGGTGTGCACCGCCGTTTTTTTGTGCCGAAATTCCGCCGCAAAGCGGGGTTTCCCTTGCTTCTGGGGGCGTTCCATGTTAAAATGGCAACGCGCCCTGCTGGGCGCGATATCATGTTTTGCGGAGGAACTAAATTGTTAACAGTCAGTGATGTCAGCCTTCAGTTTGACGGGGCAGATTTATTTAAACATGTAGACCTGAAATTTACCGATGGCAACTGCTACGGGATTATTGGGGCAAACGGCGCGGGCAAAAGTACGCTGCTGCGCATTTTATCCGGCGATTTAGAGCCAAGCACCGGCAGTGTTACCATGACGGCGGGCACCCGCATGAGTGTGCTGCAGCAGGACCACTTTAAATTCGACGCTTACACGGTGATGGACACCGTAATTATGGGCAACCGCCGCCTTTACGACGTGCGGTGCGAAAAAGACGCCCTGTATGCGAAAGAAGATTTTTCGGATGCCGACGGCGAGCGCGCTGCCCAGCTGGAGGGCGAATTTGCCGAGCTTGGCGGCTGGGAGGCTGAAACCGAAGCGGCGCAGCTGTTGTCGGGCCTTGGCATCCCGGTGGCGCAGCACGAGATGGAAATGTCCGCAATGGACGGCCGCGGCAAGGTGAAGGTGCTGCTTGCGCAAGCGCTGTTTGGCCAGCCGAATATCGTGCTGCTGGACGAGCCCACCAACTACCTTGACATTGAATCCATCACTTGGCTGGAAGAATTTTTAATCGATTACCCGTACACGGTGCTGGTGGTCAGCCATGACCGGCACTTTTTGAACGCCGTTTGCACCCACACGGTGGATATCGATTACAATCAGGTCAAAATGTATGCGGGCAACTACGACTTTTGGTACGAATCCTCGAAATTGATGCAGCAGCTTATCCGCAACCAAAACAAGAAAAAAGAAGAAAAAATCAAAGAGCTGCAAGCGTTTATTCAGCGGTTTTCGGCCAACAAATCCAAGTCGAAGCAGGCGACCAGCCGCAAAAAGGTGCTGGATACGATTGAGCTTGAGGATATGCCGGCATCCAGCCGCAAATACCCGTTTGTCGGGTTTACGATGGAGCGCGAGCTTGGCAAGGACATTTTGTTTGTAGAGGGCCTTTCAAAAACGGTGGACGGCGTGAAAGTGCTGGACAATGTGTCGTTTAATGTGGGCCGGGGTGAAAAAATTGCCTTTGTGGGGGACAACGAAGCGGGGCAGACTGCGCTGTTTCAAATTTTGTCAGAGGAGATGCAGCCGGACGAAGGCAGCTTCCGCTGGGGCGTTTCCACAACGCGCGGGTACTTCCCCAAAGACAACTCGGCATTTTTCAACGATTGCGACTTAAACCTTGTCGAATGGCTGCGGCAGTATTCCAGCGATACGACCGAAACCTACCTGCGCGGCTTTTTGGGCCGTATGCTGTTTTCAGGCGATGAGGTGTACAAGGCGGTCAAGGTGCTGTCCGGCGGCGAAAAAGTGCGCTGCATGCTGTCCCGCATGATGCTGGGCACGGCAAACGTGCTGTTGCTTGACCAGCCGACCAACCATTTGGACCTTGAAAGCATCACGGCGGTCAACAACGGCCTTGACAGCTTTGCGGGCAACCTGTTCTTTTCCAGCCACGACCACCAGTTCATCGATACGGTGGCGACCCGCATTATCGAGCTGCGCACCGAAAGTGACGGCGGCGGCTGTATTGACCGCATTGGCAGCTACGATGATTTTTTGGAGTACAAAACAACGCTGCACCAGCACGAAAACCTGCTGTAACAGGCGAAAATCAGTTAACTTTATACGACAAAAAAGCAAAGGGCAAAGTTGTTTTTGCCCTTTGCTTTTTTTGGCTGCTTTTGTGTATTTTACAAATGCTTTACACAGGATGGCTTGAAGCTGCAAGCGACAACGTGCTATAGTGTCATTGTTGTGTAAACAAAAAGTAAAGCAAATGTAAAACAGGAAGTGAGCCTTTTTCATGACAATTACGCTTGGTGATTTTATCAGTCAACTGCTCAGCAGCCCGCCGCTTGCGGTGACGGTGCTGCTGACGCTGGGGGTCATCTTGGTCAATGGCTGGACAGACGCCCCCAACGCAATTGCAACCTGTGTTTCAACCCGCAGCATGGGGGTGCGGCCGGCTATTTTAATGGCGGCAGTCATGAACTTTGCCGGGGTGCTTGCAATGACCACCCTCAACGCCACGGTGGCTGAAACCATTTACAACATGGTGGATTTTAAGGGGCAGGCGCACGAAAGCCTGGTGGCCCTGTGCGCGGCCATGGTGGCCATTGTGGCATGGGCGACCGCTGCTTGGGCATTTGGCATCCCCACCAGTGAAAGCCACGCATTGATTGCCGGGCTGTCCGGTGCGGCGATTGCATTGCAAGGGGGCCTTGGCGGCATCAACGGCAGCGAGTGGGTCAAGGTTATTTATGGGCTGGTGCTGTCAACACTGCTGGGCTTTGGGCTGGGCTGGCTGTTTTCAAAGCTCACGGTTTTGGTGTGCCGCAGCATGGACAGGCGGCGCACGGTGGGGGTGTTCCGCTGGGCACAGGTGGGCGGCGGCGCTGCGATGGCGTTTATGCACGGTGCGCAGGACGGCCAAAAATTTATGGGCGTTTTTTTGCTGGGCATTTTCCTCGCTCAGGGCAATGCCGATGCCGGCCAATTTATCATCCCGGTTTGGCTGATGGTGCTGTGCAGCGCGGTGATGGCGCTGGGCACCAGCATTGGCGGATACCGCATTATTAAATCGGTGGGTATGGATATGGTCAAGCTGGAAAAATATCAGGGTTTTTCTGCCGACCTTGCGGGCGCCGTTTGCCTGCTTCTTTCATCGGTGACAGGGCTGCCGGTCAGCACCACCCATACAAAAACCACCGCGATCATGGGCGTAGGTGCCGCGAAGCGGATTTCCAGCGTCAACTGGGGCGTTGTCAAAGAGATGACGCTTGCGTGGGTACTGACTTTCCCTGGCTGCGGGCTGATTGGCTGGGCAATGGCGAAGCTGTTTATTGCAATTTTTTAAAAGTAGTCTTCGAAACAACGGAGGGAATTAAAATGGCAAAGCGACAGGAAAACGATTATTTTGAGATGCTGAAAGGGCTTGCAACTTATTGTATGCAGGCGGCCCTTGCATTGCAGGAAACGCTGCAGCAATTTGACGTGGCGGTGCTGCCGCAAAAATTGCAGCAGATGCATGGGATTGAGCACGAAGCCGATCAGGCAAATCACAACCTGCACGATCACCTGGTACGGGAGTTTATCACCCCCATTGAGCGGGATGACATCACGGTAATGGCGTCGCGCATTGATGACATTACGGATGCCATTGAAGATGTGCTGCTGCGGGTATATATGTTTAATGTGCAGCAGCTGCGCCATGAAATGCTGCCTTTTGTAGAGCTGATTGTGCGCTGCACGCAGGCATTGCAGGATGGGCTGCAAGAGTTTGCAAATTTTCGCAAATCAAAAACGGTGCGTGAAAAAATAATTGAGATTAACAACTTAGAAGATGAGGGCGACCGGCTGTATCTCAATGCAATGAGGCGGTTGTTTGCCGACGGGGCCACGGCAGAGGAAAAATTAGTGTGGACCGAGCTGTTTGATTGCTGCGAACAATGCTGCGATGCCTGCGAAGACGTAAGTGACGCAATGAGCCGGGTGATTATGAATAACACTTAAAAAGCAAACAAGCAAAGCGAAGGGCCGTACCTCAAAAGGGGCGGCTCTTTTGTATTTTGCCTGCCGCAAACTGCGGCTTGTATGCCTTGCGGGGTTGTTGTAAAATATTACCATACCAAACGTGAAAGTTTTTATTTTTGAAATATCCGGCCTGTGCAGAGCGTTACCTGTATAGAGCAAGCGAAGGCCCAAACCGAAGGGCCGGCGCTGCCGGGGGAGGACGCGTGTGTGAAAACAGCGGTGCAAAAATTGCAAAACAGCAAAATGGCGGCGTGGTTGTTGACGGTTTGGGCTGTGGGGCTGTACCCGCTGCTGTGCCAGTTTTTTGCCGAGTGGGTGCGGCTGCAAAAGGCGGGCGCGGCCCTGCGGTATTTTGTGGTGCACCTGCCGGCCGCGGCGCTGGGTACGGTGTTTTTAGCGGGTGTCGTGCTGACACTGGCTTTTTTGACCCGCCGCCCCTGGGTGGGGGCGCTGCTGGTCGGCGGCCTTGCGTTTATTGGCGCGTATGCCAATTTTTATAAAATTACTTATCGCGGCGACCCGGTGCTGCCCAAAGACCTTGTAATTGCCGGCGATGCGGCAAAGGTCGCTACCGAGCTGTCCATCCCGCCCACCTTCCCGATGGGGGTATTTTTTCTGTTCTTTTCGCTCAGCGTGCTCATCCTGCTGCCGGTGAGTTTGCCGGGCAAGGGCCGCCTAGTGGTGCGGCTGCCGCTGGCGGCGGCCGGTGTCGCGCTTTGTGCGCTGTGGCTGACAGGGGTGCTGTGGAACACCGGGGTTCAGGAGAAGCTTGACATTGATACCATGGCGTTTCGCCCCGGCGAAAGCTACGAAAAAGCCACCTTTGCGACGGGTTTTTTAATGTATGCCGGTGCGCTGAACCCAAAGCAGCCGCAGGGGTATAGCGCACAAACCGTGCAGCAGGCCGCCGAGGCACTGCCGCAGGAGAGCCACACGGACCAGCGCAAGCCGGATGTGGTTGTCGTGATGCTGGAAAGCTATTACCGGCTGTCCAACGTGCAGGGGGCAAGTTACGACACGGCGCTGACGCAGAATTACGACCGGTATGCGGCCGAGGGCATTTCGGGCTGCTATTATTCCGATAAATACTCCGGCGGCACCGAAGAGATGGAATTTGGCGCGCTGACCGGGTTTTCGACCAGCCTGCTGCCCACCGGCAGCATCCCCTATGTCGAGTATGTCAATGGGCAGTTCCCCAGTTACCCGCGCTTTTTAAAGGAACACGGGTATAAAACCATCGCGCTGCACCCCTACGACCCCACGATTTACAGCCGCAACACGGCGTACCCCGCCATGGGCTTTGACGAATTTTATTCACAGGACGATTTTGTGAGCCCGCAAAAGCACGGCACTTACATCGACGATGTGCAAACGGCAGAAAAGCTGATTGAGCTGTACGAGCAGGCAACGGCAGACGGCAGCCCGGTGTTTTTGCACACGGTCACAATGCAAAACCACATCCCCAACGCGCCGGATGAATATGCCGACGATTATAAGGTGCACGCCAGCCTTGACGGGGTGGATTCTTATTATGTCGACAGCCTTGACAGCGTTGCGACCGGCCTGCGGGATGCCGACCGTGCCATTGGGCTGCTGTGCGATTATTTTTCAAAGTCGGACCGCGACGTGGTGCTGTTGATTTTTGGTGATCACCAGACCGCGATAGGGGACAAAGACGGTGCCGAATTGCTGGACGAATTGCCGTCGTTTAACGCGCAGAGCAGCTATGACCAGATGGTCAACACGCATCAGGTGCCGTACCTGATGTGGGCAAACTTTGAAACGAAGCAGGCCGAAACGGCGGGCGCAATGCCCCCGTACCAGCTGCTGGCCACCACGCTGCAGCAATACAACGTGCTGCGGCCCGCCTGGTTCGACTTTTTGGCCCAAAGCCAGACGACGCTGAAAGGCATCAACCTCGGGTATGTAATCGAGCCGGACGGCAGCCTTGGCAGCACGGTAAGGGGGGCGAGCGATGCGCAGACACAGCTGCTGCACACCCAAAGCCTGCTGCAGTATGACGCCATGTTTGGCAAAGGCTATGCGCTGGTGCAGATGTACCGCTGAACAAAAAAGCAGCACCGGCCCTGTGGCCGGTGCTGCCAAGTTTTAAACATAAAAAACAGCGTGCTGTTGAAAACTGTTAAAATGCAATTACGATGCCGCCGTCATTGGCGTACAGGGTAGATACCCCGCAGGTCGGCACGACCAGCACGTCCTCCAGCGCGGGGCAGGCGTTCAGCAAATCCTTTTTCAGGGCCTGTGCCCGCTCGGCACAGTTGCACTGGCTGATGACCAGCCGCACACTGCGGTGCGCGGCGTCGGCCGTCAACTCGGCCACCTTTTGCACCAGCTTTTTCAGCGCGTTGGCGGTGCCGCGGATTTTTTCAAGGCAGATGATTTCGCCCTCGCCGTTTTCCGACATCAGCGGGCGCAGGCTCAGCATACTGCCAATCACACCGGCCGCCTTGCTGATGCGCCCCGCCTTAATCAGGTTTGACAGGTCTTCCAGCACAAACATCGTGCGCATTTTGTCGCGCAGCGCGCAGGCTTCGCGCACAATATCATCAAACGGCAACTCTTCGCGTATTTTATCGGCTAAAAACAGCGCAAGGCGGGTCTGCCCGGCAGATGCGCTTTCAGAATCCAGCACGTAAATTTGTTTGTCGGGCGTTTCCTCCAGCACCAGCTCGCGGCCCATGACCGCCGCGTTATAGCTGCCGGAAAGCTTTGAAGAAAGTGTGACCACGATGCAGGCGTCGGTGGCGCGCATTTCGGCGGCATAGGCCTCCGGTGACGGGCACGCGGTAGAGGTGGCCTCGCGCGAAGCTTTCATTTTTGTAAGAAACTCCAGCGGGTCCAGTGTTTCGTCATCCATTTGGGTATAGGTGTTGCCAATGCGCAGTTCCAACGGGATCACGTGCAGCTCCAGCAGATTTTTCAGTGCCGGGGTAACGTCGCAGCAGCTGTCGACGAGAATCGAAATGGCCATAAATATCCTCCCGGCCCGGTTACAGTACCCGGGTATGTTCAAAGACGGTTGCTTCCCATTTTAAGGTGATAAGGCACGGTTGTCAAACCAAAAATATACACCTTCTGTGAAAACACAGCTTCCCCTTGTAATTGTACAGACGATTTGTTACTATTCTACTAGTGAATTGTGAAAAAATATTGCCAAGGTAAGGCAAATTGCAGAAAAGAGGGCAAGTTGCGGCATGGAAAACAGAGTAACGGCTTATTTAAAGGAAAGACAGTTTGATCTGCCGGTGCTTTTTACCGGGGAGGACACCAGTACGGTGGCCAAGGCGGCGGCGGTGCTGGGGGTAGAAGAGGGGCGCATTGCCAAAAGCCTTGCATTCCGGCTGAAGGACGGCAGTGCGATGGTGCTGGTCGTCTGCGGCACCGGGCGCATTGACAACCGCAAGTTCAAAGACCAGTTTCATTGCAAGGCCAGCATGCTGAGCCACGAGGACACCCTGGAGGTGACCGGCCACCCGGTGGGCGGGGTGTGCCCGTTTGCGCTGCCGCAGGGCGTGGCGGTATATCTGGACGCCTCTTTAAAGAAATATGACGTGGTTTACCCCGCGGCCGGTACCCCAGACAGCGCTGTGCGGGTAGAGGTGGCAAGGTTTGAAGAGTATACCGGCGGCAGCTGGGTTGATGTCTGCAAAGCGGAAGAACCGGCAGAATAGTAAGGTAAAGTTTGGGCGTGGCTGCAAAAAGGCCCGCCTTGTTTTATTGTGAAAACGCAACAGGAGGCGCGCATGAAAACCGATATTGAGATTGCCCAGGAGGCACAGATGCTGCCCATCGAACAGGTTGCAGAGGGGATTGGCCTTGCTGCGCAAAGTGTCAGCCCGTATGGCCGCTATAAAGCAAAGCTGGACCACCGGCTGCTCACCCAGCTGGCGCAGCAGCCGGATGGCAGGGTAATTTTGGTGACTGCCATCAGCCCCACCCCGGCGGGCGAGGGCAAAACAACCACCAGCGTGGGCCTTGCCGACGCGCTGCACCGCCTAAACCGCCGCGTGATGCTTTGCCTGCGCGAGCCCAGCCTTGGCCCGGTGTTTGGGGTCAAGGGAGGTGCTGCGGGTGGCGGGTATGCGCAGGTAGTGCCGATGGAGGACATCAACCTGCATTTTACCGGGGACCTGCACGCCATCGGCGCGGCCAACAACCTGCTGGCCGCCATGGTGGATAACCATATTTTTCAGGGCAACCGGCTGGGCATTGACCCGCGCCGTGTCACCTGGCACCGCTGTGTGGATATGAACGACCGCCAGCTGCGCGACCTTGTGGACGGGCTTGGCGGCAAAACAAACGGTACCCCGCGCGAGGACGCGTTTGACATCACGGTGGCAAGCGAAGTGATGGCGGTGTTCTGCCTTGCGTCTGACCTTGCCGATTTGAAAGAACGCCTTGGGCGCATTGTGGTGGGCTGGACCTATGCGGGCGAGCCGGTGACGGCGGCACAGCTGGGTGCCGCGGGCGCAATGACCGCGCTGCTGAAGGATGCGTTTGACCCCAATTTGGTGCAGACGCTGGAGCACACCCCGGCGCTCATCCACGGCGGGCCGTTTGCCAACATCGCCCACGGCTGCAACAGCGTGGTTGCCACCCGGCTTTCGTGCAAGCTGGCAGACTATGTGGTGACCGAGGCGGGCTTTGGCGCCGACCTTGGCGCCGAAAAGTTTTTGGATATCAAGTGCCGGCTGTCCGGCATCCGGCCCAGCGCGGTGGTCGTGGTGGCAACACTGCGCGCGCTCAAACACCACGGCGGCTGCCCCAAGCAGGCACTCGGCGAGCCCAGTGTTGATTTTGTGCGTGCCGGGCTGCCAAACCTTGCCCGCCACATTGAAAATATGCAAAACTTTGGCCTGCCGGTCGTCGTCGCGCTCAACGCCTTCCCCACCGATACCGACGCTGAGCGGGGCGAGGTGGAGGCCCTGTGCGGCAGCATGGGGGTGCCCTGCGCGCTGTCTGAGGTATTTGCCAAAGGCGGTGCCGGCGGCGAACAGCTGGCACAGCAGGTGCTTGCGGTCATCGACGAACAGGCCGAGACACCGGCTCTGCAGCTTACCTATGCCGACGAGCTGCCGCTTGCCGAAAAGGTGCGTGCCGTCTGCCGCAAGGTGTACCGCGCCGACGATGTCGAGTTTTCGGCGGCGGCGCAAAAGGCACTGGCGACGTATGAACAGCTGGGGTATGGCCACTGCCCGGTTTGCATTGCGAAAACACAGTATTCGTTTAGCGACAACCCCAAGCTGCTGGCGGCGCCAAGCGGGTTTACCGTGCAGGTGCGGGACGTGCGGCTTTCTGCCGGGGCGGGCTTTATTGTGGTGCTGTGCGGCGCCATTATGACAATGCCCGGCCTGCCCAAGGTGCCGGCGGCCGAGCAGATTGATGTGGATGCCAGCGGTAAGATTACCGGGCTGTTTTAACGGCAAAGGCCTGTTGCTTGCGGTGCCCTGCATGGCGGGGCACCGCTTTTTAGCCATTACCGCCGGCGGCGGCAGGGCGGCGTTTAAAGTTTGGCGACAAATCAGCACAGAAAGTGGAATTTTTTATGCCTGTGTGATAGAATACATAATGTATCAAAATGTGCCAAAACTGAAAAAAGCTGGCAGCAACAGGTAAAAAAGCCGGAAAAATTCTAACATAACCAAGAGGTATGACATGGGAAAATTCAACTTCATTGAAACCGGGTTACCCGGGGTGGTCATTATTGAGCCGACTGTGTTCGGCGATGCGCGCGGCTATTTTATGGAGACCTATACCCGCCGTGAGTTTGCGCAGGGTGGTATTGACCGCGAATTTGTGCAGGACAACCAGTCGAAAAGCAGCCGCGGTGTGCTGCGCGGGTTGCATTTTCAAAAGCAGCACCCGCAGGGCAAGCTGGTGCGGGTGGTTTCCGGCGAGGTGTTTGACGTCGCGGTGGACTGCCGCCCCGGCAGCCCCGCTTTTGGCAAATGGACTGGGGTCGCGCTTTCGGCAGAAAACAAAAAGATGTTTTACATCCCAGAAGGGTTTGCCCACGGGTTTGTGGTGCTGAGCGACGAAGCGGAATTTACGTATAAGTGCACCGATTATTACACCCCCGGCGACGAGGGCGGTATCCCATGGAACGACCCGAGCGTTGGGGTGGAATGGCCGCAGGTGGGCACCCCGTTTTTGACCAGCGAAAAGGATGCCGAGCACCCTGAATTTGCACAGCAAAACTTTGATTACTTTACGAGGTGGCTTGCGAAATGAGCAAACTGAAACCCTATATTCAGGATTTCTGGCGGTACCGCCATCTGCTGCACAACCTCATCAGCCGTGACATCAAGGTGAAATACAGGCGCAGTGTGCTGGGCATTTTATGGAGCGTGCTCAACCCGTTGTTGATGATGATTGTGCTGTATGTCGTGTTCAGCCAGATTTTCCACAATATTCAGATGAACCGCGGTGACATGCAGGTAAACTTTGCCGTTTACCTGCTGACCGGCCAAGTGGTGTACAACTTTTTTGCAGAGGCAACCCAGACGGCGATGAGCAGTGTGCTGGGCAGCGCGCCGCTCATCCGCAAGGTGTACATCCCCAAATATATTTTTCCGCTGGAAAAAGTGGCCTTTTCGTTTGTCAACACGCTGTTCAGCCTGATTGCGCTGGTGCTGGTGCTGATGGCGACCCGCACGCCGCTGCACCCCACGGTGCTGCTGTTTTGGGTGCCGCTCGTTATTTTGTTTGTCTTTAACTTTGGGGTGGGGCTTATCCTTGCGGCTGCCACGGTGTTCTTTCGCGACATCATGCATTTGTATGGGGTGCTTGTCACGGCGCTGATGTATTTGACCCCAATCATTTACGATGTGAGTATCCTGCCGGAATGGGCGCTGAAGATCATCCCGTTCAACCCGCTTTACTGGTTTGTCAGCATGTTCCGAGACCTTGTCATCTATGGCAATATGCCAAAACTCAATGCGTGGATTGGCACCTGCCTTTCGGCCGTTGTTGCACTTGTGTTTGGGCTAGTGCTCTTCAAAAAAACGCAGGACCGTTTTGTCCTGTACATTTAAGGGGTGCGCAAAATGAGCATGATTGAAGTGCGCGACGTTTCCATGCGGTTTAACATGGCAAAAGAACGGGTCGACAACCTGAAAGAGTTTTTTATCAAAAAGGCAAAGGGCACGCTGAAATTTGAAGAATTTTATGCGCTGCGCGGTGTTTCGCTGACGGTGGAACGCGGCGATGTGTATGGCCTGATCGGCCTCAATGGCAGCGGCAAATCGACGCTTTTAAAAATTGTGGCAGGGGTGCTGAAGCCCACGACCGGCACTGCGGTGGTGCGCGGCACCATTGCCCCGCTGATTGAGCTTGGGGCCGGATTTGACATGGACCTGACCGCCCGTGAAAACATCTACCTCAACGGCGCGGTGCTGGGGCTGGAGCCCTCTTTTATTGACGAAAAATTTGACGAGATTGTTGATTTCAGCGAACTGCGCGACTTTTTGGATGTGCCGCTGAAAAACTATTCGTCCGGCATGGTGGCCCGCATCGCCTTTGCCATTGCCACCGTGACAAAGCCCGATGTGCTGATTGCGGACGAAATTTTGTCGGTCGGTGACTTTTTGTTCCAAAAGAAATGCGAACAGCGGATGCGCGAATTGATGAGCGGCGGCACCACAGTGTTGATTGTCAGCCATTCCATCAGCCAGATCGAGCGCCTGTGCAACAAGGTGGCGTGGCTGGACCATGGCAAAATCAAGCTGGACGGTGCGGTGAGCGAAGTGTGCGAAGCATACAAGCAGCTGGACCCTGCCGCTGCTGCGGAACAAGAGGAAAGGACCGACAAGCATGAGTGAAAAACCGACCCAGCAGCCTGCGGCCGAACAGGACAGCATTGGCAAGGCGGTGCGCCGCAGCCTTTCGCCGGCCCACGCAGCCAGCCTGCTGCGGCGCGGTGCGCGCAGCCTGACCGAGCAGGGGGCAGAGGCTACCGGGCGTGAGATTGCGTTTCGGGTAAACCTGATGCTGGGGCGCGACACCTGGCAGCACCGTGCCGACCTGCCGCTGCGCAAAGAACTGCGCGCGCAGCGGCGGGCGCAGTTTGCAAAAATGCCGTGCATCAGCGTGGTAGTACCGCTGTACAATACGCCGTTGCTGTACCTGCGGCAGATGGCAGAAAGTGTGCTGGGCCAGAGCTATACCAATTTAGAACTTGTGCTCGTGGATGCGAGTGACCGTGAACACGCAGAGGTGGGGGCCTATTGCAAGGGCCTTGCGGACGAGCGGGTCAATTATGTCCGGCTTGCAAAAAACGGCGGCATTTCAAACAACACCAACTTGGGCTTTGCAGAGGCGAACGGCGATTATTTGGCACTGCTGGACCATGACGACACCCTGCAAAAAAATGCGCTTTACGAAGTGGTGCGGGCCATCAATGAGACCGGCGCCGATTTTTTGTACAGTGATGAAATCGTGCTGGGCGCCGATTTAAAAACACTGCGCGAATATCACTTTAAACCGGATTTTTCACCCGATACCCTGCGCGGCTGCAACTATATCACCCACTTTTCGGTGTTTTGCCGCGAGCTGCTGCAACAGGCAGGCGGCGGTGAGCGCGCGCAGTTTGACGGCGCGCAGGACTATGATTTAATTTTGCGCCTGACCGAGCAGGCAAAAGTGGTGCATCATATCCCGAAGGTGCTATACTTCTGGCGCAGCCACGCGCTTTCAACGGCCAGCGATATTTCGGCAAAGCCCTATGCCATTGAGGCGGGGGCAAAGGCAATTGCGGCACAGTTGCAGCGCCTTGGCCTGCCCGGTACGGTTGCCCCGCAGGAGGATGCCCCCGGCAGTTACAGGGTGACGTACGAGCTGACTGCCCGCCCGCTGGTTTCGGTGCTCATCCCCAATAAGGACCACACCGATGATTTGCGCCGCTGCCTTGACAGCCTGGTGCAAAAAGCAGGTTACGAAAATCTGGAGCTGCTTGTAATCGAAAACAATTCGGCACAGGCGGAAACCTTTGCGTTTTACGAAAACGAACTGCCGCACTACCCCAATTGCCGGCTGCTCACCTACAAAGGGCCGTTTAATTTTTCTGCCATCAACAACTTTGCCGCACGCGCGGCAAAGGGCGAACAGCTATTGCTGCTCAACAACGATATTGAGCTGCTGAGCGACGGGTTTATCACCGAGCTGTTGATGTATGCCCAGCGCCCGGATGTCGGCGCGGTGGGGGCAAAGCTTTATTACCCGGATGATAAAATTCAGCATGCCGGGGTGTTTATTGGTCTTGGCGGCAGTGCGGGGCACAGCCACAAGGGCTTGCCGCGGCAGAACAAGGGCAATTTGTACCGACTTTCTACCGCGCAGAACATGAGCGCCGTCACCGGTGCCTGCCTGATGGTAAAAACAGAGCTTTACCGCAAGCTGGGCGGGCTGGACGAGCAGCAGTTTGCCGTGAGTTACAATGATGTCGATTTTTGCCTGCGGCTGCGGCAGGCGGGCTACTTAAATGTGTTTACCCCCTATGCCGAAGCGTACCATTACGAGAGCAAAAGCCGGGGGCTTGACACCGGCGGGCCGAATGCCCAGCGCTATCAGGGTGAGCGCGAGCGGTTTTGCAAA
The DNA here is from genome assembly GCA_023460035.1 of Bacillota bacterium. Lineage (GTDB taxonomy): Bacteria > Bacillota > Clostridia > Oscillospirales > Ruminococcaceae > Pygmaiobacter. The sequence continues at coordinate 96,328 of JAEWRN010000043.1, read as the reverse complement.
AAATACGAAGCGCTGATTTTGGGCGGTGACCCCTATTACAACCCGCATTTTACCCTGCTGTATGAGAATTACGGCTACCGCTGAGCGGGGCATGAAAAAGTGAGGAGACGGCATGCAGCAAATGAAACGCCTGCGCGAGCTGGCACAGCTGTTTTTTAAAATGGTGCGCGAAGAGGGCTTTGCCTCTACGGTGCGGCGCCTTACCGGCTTTTTGCGCCGCCGTTTGCGCTCTAAAAAAGGCCGTTTTGTGCCCGCACGTGCAGTGCTGGAGCGCCAGCGTGCCGAAAACACGGCGACATGGCCCAAAGTCAGCATCTGCACCGCGCTGTACAATACCGACCCGCGCTATTTAAAAGAATTTCTAGACAGCTTTTTAGCGCAGACGAACCAGAACAGCGAGCTTTGCCTTGCCGATGCCAGCGACGCAGACTACGCCGAAGTGGGTGAGATTGTCAAAGCTTACCACAGTGACCGGGTGCGGTATTGCAAGCTGGCGGGCAACGGCGGCATCAGCGAAAACACCAATGCGGCGGCAAAGCTTGCAAGCGGCAGTTACCTTGCACTGGCCGACCACGATGACATTTTGTCGCCCGATGCCTGCTATGAGCTGGCAAAGGCGGCGGCGGCCGGGGCGGATTTCATTTACAGCGACGAAGCCTTGTTTGACCATGACTGGCTGCGGCCCCGTGTCGGGCATTTCAAGCCGGATTTTGCGCCAAATTACCTGCTGGGTTGCAATTACATCGGGCATATTGCGGCGTTCCCCGCAAAGCGGTTTTGGCAGGTGGGCGGTCTGCGTACACCGTTTGACGGCAGCCAGGACCACGATTTGTTTTTTCGCCTGACGGAAGGCGCGAAGCAGATTTGTCATATCCCGCGGGTGCTGTATTACTGGCGGGTGCATGCCGGCAGCACCAGCGGCGGGGTGGGGGCAAAGCCCTATGTCACACGGGCATCGCTGGCCGCCATTGATGCGCATCTGACGCGCACCGGGGTGGCAGGCAAAGCGCGCGAGGGGCTGTTTCCCTCCACCTATAAAGTGGATTATACCATCAGCGGCAAGCCGCTGGTTTCCGTCTTGATCCCGAACAAAGACCACATCGACGACCTTACCCGTTGCCTTGACAGTATTTACGGCAAAACGACCTGGCCGAATTTCGAGGTAGTGGTGGTTGAAAATAATTCGGCAGAGCCCGCGACGTTTGAGTTTTACAAAAAGGTGGCGGTCGAACATCAAAACCTCAGGGTCGTGCAGTATGAAGGGCCTTTTAACTTTTCCGCCATCAATAATTTTGGGCGCAAAGCGGCAAAGGGCGAATATCTGGTACTGCTGAACAACGACATTGAGATCATCACGCCAGATTGGATACAGGAAATGCTGATGCTGGCGGTGCAACCCAAAACCGGGGCGGTGGGGGCCATGCTGTACTACCCGGACGATACGGTGCAGCACGCCGGGGTCATTACAGGGCTTGGCGGGTTTGCCGGGCACAGCCACAAATATGCGCACCGCGGGCACAGCGGGTATATGTTCCGCCTTGCCACCGTGCAGGATTTTTCAGCGGTGACGGCCGCGATGATGATGGTGCCGGCGGCGGTTTATGACGCGGTAGAGGGCCTCGACGAGGGGTTTGCCGTCGCGTTTAACGATGTCGATTTTTGCCTGCGGCTGCGCCGCGCAGGATATGCCGTGCTGTTTACCCCGTGGGCACAGGCTTACCACTGTGAGAGCAAAAGCCGCGGGCTGGATAAAAAGGGAGAAGCAAAAGAACGGTTTGACGGGGAGCGCGCCCGGCTGAAACAGCGTTTTGGCGATGCACTGCTGCGCGACCCCTTTTACAGCCCCAATTTGACGCTGGACCGCGAAGATTTTTCGGAGGCGGCAGTGCTGCCCAAAGATGAACAATAAAACCGGTACTCAACCCCTAAGGGAGGCCTTTTTTTGAAGCTTTCACAAACACCAAACCGTGTGGGCATTTTTGCTTATTATGATGCAGACGGTATTGTGGACGATTATATCCCGGTGCTGGTGGGTGCGGTGCGCCCATTTTGCAGTTACCTGCTTTGTGTGGTCAATGGAGAGCTAAATGAAGAGGGCCGGCAAAAGCTGCAGGCGGTATCAGATGAACTATTGCTGCGCCCCAATGAGGGGCTTGACATCACCGGGTACAAAGAGGGGCTGTTTCACCTGCAAGAAAAAGTAATGCAGGCGGACGAAGTGCTGTTTTTCAACCAGACCATTTTTGGCCCGCTGACCCCGCTGGATGCAATGTTTGGCGAGATGAACGGCAGAAACCTTGATTTTTGGGGCTTAACCAAACACAAGGGGCTGAAAGCCGATTTAACAGGAACTATCTGGAATAAAGTGGAATACGGCTATCTTCCCCCACACATCCAAAGCTTTTTCTTTGCCGTGCGCGGGGAATTGCTGCATGCCCCGGTGTTCTGGGATTACTGGGAAACGCTGCCGGTGATCCACGATTATATGGAGGCCGTCAGCTACCACGAAGTCAAATTTACCAAATATTTTGAGGATCAGGGTTACCACGGTGAACCGTACATTGATTGTACAGACTGGGAATCATACACCGATTATGCGTTGATGGGTATGCCCGCGCAAACGGTGCAGGACAAAAATTGCCCGTTTATCAAGCGAAAAAGCTTTTTCACGCCGCGCACGGCAGTGCTCAGCGTGCCGCAGGGTGGGGCCGGTTGGCTGCTTTACCAGCAGCTGGCGCAAACGGGCAATTACCCGGTCGAACTAATTTTACAAAACCTCACCCGCACGGTGCCGGCCAGTGAATACCTGCCCGCGTTGGCCCCCAGCTTTTGCCCGGGTGCGCAACAGGCGGAGCAAACCGGCACGGTGGCGCTGGTTGTGCGCATGGACGACGATGAATTTCTGCCCGGCCTTACCGCTGTCGCCGCCACAGTGCCGCAGGGGGGCAGGGTGTTTTGCCTTGCCGGTTCTGCCACATTACAGCATGCGGTGCAACAAAAGCTGCCGCAGGCGCAGGTGCTGCTCTGCGCTGAAGATGGGTTTTCTACATTATTTACCCAGTTGTGGCAGCAGGTACAGGGGTACGAATACATTTGCTATTTATCGTTGATAACGGTAGCAATAAAAGATGGACTTTACCGACACGGCATGATAGATACTACTGTTACAGCTTTGGGGAATGTGACAGATGATATTATGATGCTCAATGGGCAGCCCGGAATTGGTATTTTACTACCTTTGCAAAATGCAGTGGATGAACGTTTCAGCGGCTTTTTACCCTATGATGAGGCAAAGCCCTATTTACAATTTGCCCCGCAGCTTGATAAGCTGACATTTGGTAAACCTTTGATGTGGCTGTGCAGCGGCAGCTTTTTTGCCCGCACCAATGTTATGGTCCCGCTGGCAACGCTGTCGTGGGCAGAAATCAATGTACTTGAGCATGCCGATTGGGCGCAGGAAATTTTTCTACCGCTGGTGGCGCAGCAAAGCAGCCTGTTGTGCGGGTTTGCGCTGCCATGGCAAGACTTGATGCGGGAATACTGGAACGCGCGGGAATATGTGAGCCGGTTTGCGGGCATTTTTGGAACCCCCAACAAAAAAGGCGCGGATATGATTGAATTTCGCATGAAAGGCATTCGTGATTTTTATTTAGAGCGACGCTACCAGATGACGTTGCAGCAGGCGTTTGCCGCAAAGCTTAGCTTCAAACAAAAGCTTTGGATTATTTTACAGCTATTGCTTTCGCCCGCGGCGTTTGAGCGTTTGCAGAGGTTGCTGCACGGCGGCCAGTTGCCCGTGCCACCGCCGCCACCGGAAGACGGGCTGGATTAGCCGGATTTTTACTAAATAAAAAGTATCCACTGTACCCTCAAAACGTGTCGTTTTTCAATGGGCAAATAGGTGCCCTGCTTTACGGCAAGTTGCATTGCTGGGGGTGGGGGCACAGTGCTATAATAACGAAGGCCAATGGAAAAACGTCCCATTTGGCCTTGCCTGTAGCAAACGGTAACCGTTCTTTGCATGCCGTAAAAAAGGAGAAAAGCCATGCAGAAACTTAAAAAGCTATTGCCAAAGAGAGACCTTGGCGCGCGCTGGCTGTGGGCGCTTGCGCTGGCCCTTGCCGCTATCAAGATTGCCTTGTGCAGCTTTCAGCTCATCGTCGCTTCGCCGGACCTTTCGCCCATCGACGATACGCTGATGGTCAACCTTGCCAAAAGCATTTCTGCCGGCAACTGGCTGGGCGAATATGACTGGCTCACACTGGGCAAGCACTCGTTTTATGCGCTTTGGCTCGCTTTTTTAAACCTGTTGCATGTCAATGTCGTTGTGGGTGGGCAGTTGCTGTTTTCCGCGGTGTGCTTTGTGCTGCTGGCGGCGCTGAAACCGGTGCTGCGGTTTAACTGGGCACGCTTATTTGTTTTTGCCGTCACGCTGTACACCCCGGCATCCTGGGCCGAAAACACGCTGCGCGTTTACCGCGACAACATCTACCCCTCGCTGGTACTGCTGGCACTTTCAGGGTTGCTTGGGGCTTTTGTGCGGCTGGCTGAAAAGCCGGTGCGCGCGCTGCCGTATTACATAGTCGCCGGCCTTTCGCTTGCGGCGGCATGGCTTTGCCATGAAGACAATGTGCTGTTGCTGCCGTTTGTTATATGTGCGACGGCGGTATACCTTGCCTTTTTGTTTTTGGATAAGGGTGTGCGCAATAAAAAAAGCCGCCTTGCGCTGCTGCTGGTGCCGCTGGCGCTCTGGGGCGGTGGCATTGCCGCGTGGAGCGGTATGAACTACAAGTATTACGGTCGTTTTATTGTCAGCGATTTTACTTCTAAAGAATTCAACGATGCGATGGGCGCACTTTCCCGTGCATACCCGGATGACCAGCAACGCTATGTGCTGCTGCCGCGCTCCACACGGCTTGCACTGTATCAGGTATCCCCGACATTTGCTAAAATTCAGGATACGCTGGAAACCCCGGATATGTACAACGGCTATGGTGACACTGCAACAGGGGAGCTGAACTCTGGCGGTATTCACTGGGCACTGCGCAAAGCGGCGTGGCTGGCCGGATATTACGACACCGCACAGGATGCCGAGGCGTTTTGGCGTGCGGTAGCTGATGAAGTGAATACCGCCTGTGATGAGGGGCTGGTGCCGGCAGGGGCAAAACACAGCGGTGTGTTTTCGCCCATTAAGGCAGACTATGTTGCACCGACCATTGGCAAGTTTTTTGATGAGGTGAAAGTGTTCGCATTGTTCGAACAGACAAAGCCCACACAGGTGCTTTCGGTTGCGAGGCCGGACCAGACTGCGGACTGGGAGAGTTACCTGCACTGCAAAAGTACCATTGCGGCGCAGGCCAATACGACACTACCTTATTTTGCCCCGCCAAACCAGATTGCCTATAAGCTGCTCAATCTTGCTACATGGGTACAACGGGTGCTGGTGTGGCCCATGCTGTTGTTGGCCTGTTGGTGGCTGGTGCGCTATATCCCCGCCTGTGTGCGCGGGCTGAAAAAAAAGCAGCCGCCCGCAGACCTTGCCGGCAGCGTGATGATGCTCGGCTTCTTCCTTACCGGGCTATTGCGCATGGCCGCGATTGCCTTTTTGATGGCGGTGACGCTTTCGTTTGATATTTACCTGATGTATCTCTCGGCGGCCTGTGCGCCCATGCTGGCATTTTTGGCGTACGGCACGGCCAAGTGGTTTGAAAGCCGCAGAAAGCTCGCTGCCGTTTTGGCCGATACCTGATCAGAAAGGATGTTCTTCACCATGAAAAACTATATCAAGATCGCCCGCCCGGACCACTGGATTAAAAACTTGTTTATCTTCCCCGGCACGCTGTTTGCGCTGCTTTTAGTGGGCTGGAAAGGGTCTTACGGCAGTCTGGCGGGTTTTGCGCTGCTCAGCTTTTTTTCCACCTGCATGATCGCTTCGGCAAACTATGTGATCAACGAATGGCTGGATGCAAAGTTTGACCAGTACCACCCCACCAAAAAAAAGCGCCCGGTGGTACAAAACACCATGAGCGCCAAAATTGTCACGGTAGAATATGTGGTGCTGGCCGCGGCCGGGCTGGGGTCTTCTCTGCTGGTCAATATGCCGTTTTTTGTGTGTGAACTCTGGCTGCTGGTTATGGGGGTATTGTATAACGTCAAACCCTTCCGCACCAAAGACATTGCTTATCTCGATGTGCTTTCCGAGTCAATCAACAACGGTATTCGCCTGCTGCTGGGCTGGTTTTTTGTAACGGCGGTCTATTTGCCGCCGGTGACGATTGTGCTGGGCTATTGGCTGGGCGGTGCGTTTTTGATGGCGATTAAGCGCTATGCAGAATACCGCATGATTGGCGACAAAAGCACCGCGGCGCTGTACCGCAAATCATTTGGGCAATATACAGAGCAATCACTGCTGATTTCTGCATTTTTTTACGCAATGTGCTCGCTGTTTTTGTGCGGTATTTTTATCATTAAATACAAAATAGAGCTGCTGCTGGTGGTGCCGCTGCTTTGCGGGTTATTCTGCTTTTATTTTCACCTTGCCTTTAAAAAAGATTCGGCCGTGCAAAAGCCCGAAAAGCTGTACCGTGAAAAAGGCCTGCTAATCTATATGATCGTGCTGGCGGCGGTATTCATTCTGGCGCTGTTCATCAATATTCCGGCGCTTGGCGTGTTTCTCGATTCCAAAATTATCGGGCTGTAACGGTGTGCCGGTATGAATGTATATGATTTTGACGGCACTATTTTTAAAGGGGACAGCACCCGCGCGTTTTGGGCCTACTGTTTAAAACGCGCACCGCTGCTGGTGCGGTATCTGCCGGGGCAATGCTTTGCCGCGCTGCGGTACTTGCTGGGCCGCACCGACAAAGAGGCGTTTAAACAGACGTTTTTTTCGTATTTGCAAGGGGTGCCGGCAATAGAAGAGTGGGTAGAGGATTTTTGGCGCGCCCACATGGGCCGGTTTCAGCCATGGTACCTCGCGCAAAAGCAGCCGGGCGATTTAATCATCTCCGCTTCGCCAGAATTTTTGCTTGCCCCCGCCTGCCGGCGACTCGGTGTTTGCCCGCCCATCGCTTCGCGGGTAGACGCGCAGACCGGCCGTACACTTGGGCCAAACTGTAAAGGGGCAGAAAAAGTGACACGCTTGTGGCAGCAGTACCCGGGCGCGGTCATTGAAAATTTTTATTCTGATTCAAGCTCTGATGCACCGTTGGCCCGCCTTGCACAAAAGGCCTATTTTGTAAAGGGCGATGTATGTACCTTGTGGAACAGATGAGGTTTTTGCATTAGAAATAGCGAGATGAAAAATTAGATTATTTAGGTGAGGAGAGCAAAAATGGGCATAATTACACATGGTATGAAGAATACTTTTGCTTGGTTGTTTTTTGTTCTTATTTGTACTTTTTTCGTTCTTATAGGTATGGTGCACAGTGTGTTGGCAATAGGGCTTACTTTTCTGTTTGTTTTATTGTTTTTAATAGTTGCAAATTCTCTAACTCGACCAATTGACAAATTGTCTGCCCATAAGTTTAATGTGCTGTTTTTTGCGTTGTTGTGTGTAGCCCTTGTTTTTAGTATATATCTGGCATTTAAAATGCGTATCCATTTGCCGGGAGATACAGATATTATTTTTGCTTCTGTCGCAGACATCTTGAAAGATGGAAAGCTAAATGAAATCAACCCTAGTATCAGTGGAGTTCATTACCCTGGTGTTGGACTTTATACAAACAATGATTATTTCTGCCGTTTCCCTAATAATATTGGTTTACTATTGATTTATGTCGCAATATATGCTTTAGGTGGTAAAGCAGGTATACCTGAAAATACTAGTCAGGGGCAATTACCCGCTATTGTTGCAACTGCTATTGCTGTTTCTCTCACAGTTTTATTTATCGCTCTTTGTGTTAAAATAGTATATAAGAGAAATAGTTACGCGCTTATTACACTTCTTTTATGTTATGCATTTCTTCCGTTTGTATTCGGTATTCCTAATTTTTATACAGATTTATGGGTGTTACCATTTACTTTGGGTGGTGTTTATTGTTACCTTAAAAATAAGCTTTCAAAATCTGATAAAAAATATTTGAGCTTTTTAGCAGGCTTTCTTATAGCTCTCGGTGTACAAATGAAAATCACAGCTGCCGTCGCATTAGTGGCAATTGTGATTGATTTATTTCTAAGTAACACTAAAGGTAAGTGGAAGTCTTTAACATTACTTCTTTTTGGCTTTATTTCGTTTACGGTTATTTTTATTCTTTGGTACAGATATAGTGGTTTCATAGATTTTTCAAGAAGCGATGAGATTGGGGCACCATGGAATTTATGGCTGCTATTTGGTAGTCATGATGTTGGAGGAGGAACAGAAATTTATCCAGATACTATTTTTGCTGCTTCTTTCCCGACAATGCAAGAGCGTTCAGCAGCTATTTGGCAACGCATTTTTGAAAACTATCGGTCATACTCATTTTTTGAGTTTTTAATATTTTTGCGCAATAAAATGTTATTTGCGTGGAATAATGGAATGTTTGAAAGTAATCTTTATCTTTTGTGGCCCGTTGAGTCAAACTGGACAGCATATCTCACACAGCCTCAATTTTTACCATCGCAAATAATAAGCGCATTTAGCAATATTTATATGCTCTTCTTATATGCTTCTAGTGCTTTAAGTGCAGGTGTTTCTATAGTTAAGAAAAAATTAGATTACACATTCCTTTCAAATTTATTTATTTTTGGGATTATGCTTTATCTGCAACTGTTCGAAAACGCCCCCCGGCGGGCAATAATTGCTATTCCATTTATGATTTTCAATGTGATATTTTTATTGTCACAGTGGAATGGCAGCAAAATGGCTAACAAATTTTATGAGTTCTTTGGTGCCCTTAAAAAAGCAGGCAAAAGAACTGAAGAGATTCAAGAGAAAACTGTTTAATTTGTATTTACAAACCAATACGCTTCCCATGTGAAAAATGTAATTATATAAAAAAGCAAAACAAAAGCGAAGGGGAATGCCCTTCGCTTTTGTTTTGCTTTTGTCAGAAACGGTGGGGAAACTCAGTGATTTTGCCCCTTGCCGGTTTGCTCACGGCGCTGCTGAAAAAAGTCGACTATACGCAGAATATAAGCTGCGACGATACAGAGAACAAGAAATGCAGCGCAAGCTACCATGACCCACTTTAGTACCCCCGTAAAAGTGGTTTGCTGCAACAGAACCTGTAGCATCCAAAGGTCCAGCGCAAGCAGCAGCAAATGTGCCAGCAAAGGGAGAAAAAGCTGCTTCAACATCAACAGTTCACCCTTTCTCCTCAAAAAGGTACCTTATTTGGTGCCAAAAATGCGGTCCCCGGCATCGCCAAGGCCCGGCACGATATAACCGTGGTCATTCAGGCGTTTGTCCAGTGCCGCGGCGTAAATATCCACGTCGGGGTGGGTCTCGTGCAGGCGCTTAATGCCTTCCGGCGCGGCGATGATGCACAAAAACTTGATGTTTTTGGCACCGCGCTTTTTAATTTGGGTAATCGCGTCGGCTGCACTGCCGCCGGTGGCCAGCATCGGGTCGACCACCATCACTTCGCGCTCGGAGATATCGGCGGGCAGCTTGCAGTAATACTCCACCGGTTCCAGGCTGGTGGGGTCGCGGTACAGGCCAATGTGGCCCACTTTCGCGGCGGGGATGAGGTTCAGCACGCCCTCTACCATGCCAAGGCCCGCGCGCAAAATCGGCACGACTGCAAGCTTGCGGCCGGCCAGCACTTCAAATTTATCGGTCGTGATCGGGGTGGTGATTTCCACGGTCTCAGTCGGCATGTCACGGGTTGCCTCATAGCACATCAGCATCGCAATCTCACTGACCAGCTCTTTAAATTCTTTTGTTCCCGTATTGATATCCCGCAGGTGGCTCACCTTGTGTTTGATTAAAGGATGGTCCAGGATCATGGGCTCTTTCATGTTGTCTCTCCATTCTCCGGCGGTTTGGGGTGTCTGCAAAGCAACCGCTCTGCCATGGCCGCCGGGCGCAGCAGAGCGGAAAAACGACCTTATCTCTCGTCTTCGAGCGCGGTGATCTTCGCGACGCGGGTCGCGTGGCGGCCCCCCTCAAAGGCGGTATTCAAAAAGACGTCGACCAGCTCAATGGCAAGGCCTGCGCCGACAACCCGCCCGCCAAGGCAAAGGGCGTTGGCGTCGTTGTGCAGCCGGGTGTATTTGGCACTGAACACATCGCTGCAGCAGCAGGCGCGAATGCCGTGGATTTTGTTTGCCGCAATGCTGATGCCGACACCGGTGCCGCAAAACAGCAGCGCCTTGTCGCATTCACCGGCCACGACTGCCCGGCAGGGCGGTGCGGCCATGTCGGGGTAATCGACACTCTCCGTAGAAAAACAGCCAAAATCTCGGTAGGCGACGCCAACGCTGTCAAGGTGGGCCTTTACCGCCTCTTTCAGCTCAAACCCGCCATGGTCTGCTCCAAGTGCAATCATTGGTTTTCACTCTCCTTCAGTTTTTCCTGGCGCTGGCGCTGTGCCTGGCTTAGCCGATGGTAAGCCGGCTGCAGCTGTGCGGCATCGGTGGCTTCGCCGCGCTGCCAAGCCGCAAAGGCACAAAGGGCCACGCCTGCCGCGCGGCCAAGGCGCCATGTGGGCGGCACGACCTCTAGCGGCAAAAATGTTTTCAAATTATTATAACATACCTCGGCGCCGTCACCAACTAAAAATGTGGTTTTTTTCTGCTCTAACAGCAGTGGCGCAAGGGCCTCTGGCCGGGTGGCGGTGTCGTCGCAAAGGCGCACTAAGCCGTCTTGCCCGCGCACAAAGGCCGCGGCATATACTTCGCCGCGGCGCGCGTCCTCTGCGGCAACGATGCAACTGCCCTGCGGCACAAAAATACCGGCGGCAAGCCCCTCCAGTGACGATACGCCCACACAGGGCAAATTGCCGGGCAATGCCAGACCTTTGACGAGCGCCATGCCGATGCGCAGCCCGGTAAAGCTGCCGGGCCCGGCCCCCACGCCCAAAAGGCCAATATCCTGCATTGTTACCCCTGCCGCCTGCAATGCAGAAGCGACCATGGGCAGCAGCGTTTCGCTGTGGGTCAGGCCGTTATTCAAATAAGCTTCATACAGCAAAGCATCGTCGCGCAGCAGCGCCACGCCCGCCGCCTTGCCGGAAGAATCAACTGCCAAAGTGATCAAAGATTGTTCGCCCCCGTTATGGTGATTTTGCGCTCGTCGCCTACCAGTGGTTCAATTTCAACCAGGATATAAGGCGGCTCTAAAAAGTCGGTGATGTTTTCACTCCATTCCACTGCCACCGCCGCACCCTCATCCAGATAGTCGTAAAACGAGCAGGCGTAAAGGTCTTCTTCGCTGTGGATGCGGTACATATCAAAATGGGCAAAGGTCACCGGCCCGCGGTAAACATTGACAATGGCAAAGGTGGGGCTGCTTACCGGGTCGGTGCAGCCAAGGCCGCGCGCAATGCCGGCACAAAAGGCGGTTTTGCCCGCGCCAAGCCCGCCGCGAAATGCCACAAGGCCCCCGCCGTGCAGCTCTGCGGCAAGGCGGCTGCCCAGCTCCTCGGTTTCCTGCCTGCTGTGTGTGTGGTAAACGCCCACGGTGTGGCCCCCTTTATTGCAAAAATTCTTTTCAAAGTATACCACATTTTGTTTTTGAGTAAAATGCCCCCGGCACAAAAGGCCGGGTACCTGTGAGAAAACGATTAAATTTTGTAAGAAATAAAAACGGTGCGTCGTTTTTGTGTTATACTTACAACCAGATAAACGGTGCGGCAGTTTGCGGCGGCGCCATTTTACAGAAACGGAGCGTGCCCGAGTTGAAAGCAATCAGAGAGTATATACGCTCGACCGACAAATTTTTGATTCTGCTTTGCCTTGCCTGCAGTGCGTTGTCTGTGCTGGCGCTCACCTCGATCAGCTACTATGATTCCAGCGCACAAAACAGCCTGTTCAGCAACTACCGCCAGCCTATTGTGCAGGCGGCTGCCGCGCTGATGGGGCTTGTTTGTGCGATTATCATTTCAACCATTGATTACCATTCCATTGCCGCAACCTGGCCGTTTCACGCTGCAGTGTCATGGGGCATGGTGCTGCTGACCTTTGTTATTGGATATGCCCCCAGCGGTACCGATAATAAATCGTGGATCTCTTTGCCGCTGGGCCTTTCGCTGCAACCGACTGAAATTGCAAAAATTAGCTTTATTTTAACCTTTGCGCTGCATCTTGACAGCGTAAAGGACAAGATGGAAGAGCCGCCCACCATGCTGGCCCTGTTTGCGCATCTGGCGGCGCCGCTGCTGCTGATCCACATACAGGGCGACGACGGTACGGCGCTGATTTTTTTAATGATTGGCCTGTCGATGCTGTTTGTGGCGGGGCTGTCGCGCAAATATGTGTATGCCGGGGTAGGCCTTGCCATCGTCGCGGTGCCGCTGCTGTGGTTTGGCGTGATGAAAGACTACCAGAAACAGCGGCTTTATGCCCTGCTGGACCCGGACAATAACACGAAAATCATGTGGCAGCAAAACCAGGCGCGCATCTCCATCGGTGCGGGGCAGATCACCGGGCGCGGTTTTTTTGCGGGGGAACACCACCCGGTGCCGCTGGCGGAAAATGACTTTATTTTTTCGTACATTTCAGAATCACTGGGCATACTGGGCAGCCTGCTGGTGATGATGCTGCTGTTTGGCATCACCGCAAAGCTGGTCGCCACCGCGTTTCGCAGTCAGGACAGGCAGGGCGCGCTGATTTGTGTCGGTATCTCTGCGGTTATTGCGTGGCAGACCATTATCAACATCGGCATGAACCTGTCTTTGCTGCCGGTCATTGGCATCACGCTGCCGTTCCTCACGGCGGGGGGCACTTCGGTGCTGATGCTGTACCTGTGTATGGGGCTTGCACTGTCGGTGTACCGGCACAATAAGCGAAACTTGTTTGACGTATAAAAAGCCTTTTTTGAATAGCAGGCCGGCCCCTTTGCGGGCCGGTTGCTTTTTCCGCTGGAATTTGTTGACAATGCAACAAAAAAGAAACTTTTTTGTGAATTGTAACCTCAAAACAGCCAAATTTTCACGAAACTTTAACAAAGCAAGATTACAATAAGCTGCCAACTAGAAGGGAGGCCGATTATGGAACCTTCAAAACCAAATGGGAAGAAAAAGGCTCTGCTGATTACCGGCATTGTAATAGGGGTTTTACTGGTGCTTGTGCTTGCGGCGGTGCTGTTTATCAACGGCAAATTCAGCTTGCTGAACCGCTCGGCCAGCTACGGCACCTCCAGCCTCACCCCGGGCGAAGAGGAGCTGTCCTTTGAACACCTGAACCTCGACGACATCGACATTATGAAAAACGGCGGCAATATCACCCCGCCGGATGGTGACGTCAATGTCAATTCAGACATCACCAATATTCTGCTGATCGGCTCGGACGAGCGCAGCGACGACATTTCAACTTCTGCCCGCGCAGACAGCATCATGCTGCTGTCAATCAACAGCAGGACGAACACCTGGAAGCTTGCCTCGTTTGAGCGCGGTGTCGGGGTGTCGATCCCCGACCACGGCGACGACTGGCTGACCCACACGTTTGCCTACGGCGGGCCGGACCTGCTGATGAAAACAATACGGGATTATTATAAAGTGGATGTCAGCAAATATGTGCGCATCAACTTTACAATTTTTGAAACCGGCGTCACCGACATTGGCGGTGTAAAGGTGGATATGACCGAGGCGGAAGCCGACTACATGAACCAGATTGCGGGCGAAGACAAATGGCAGGAGGGCCCGGCGGTGCTGGATGGCCCGACCGCGTTGGTATATGCCCGCATGCGCCACTTAGACAGCGACTGGAACCGGGTCGAGCGCCAGCGCAAGATCATGCAGGCCGCGGCAAACCAGATTGCGACACTAAGCCCGGCCAAGATCAACCTGATCGCAGACAAGCTGCTGCCGATGCTGGAAACCAACCTCACAAACGGCGAGCTTTGGCAGCTGGCCTTTAAAATGCCGGCGCTGCTGCACAGCTCGGCCGGGCAGATGACGGTGCCGGAAAAAGAAAATTCCTGGGGCATTCAGCTGGACGACGGCCGCACCGTAATCGGCTGCGATTTTGCGGCGACGGCAGAGCAGCTGAACAACTTTTTGACCGACCAGCAGCAGGAGACGGTCGCGCCGTCCTCCTCGTCAGACAATTAGCTTTGTACAGCCTGCTGCATTGCAACGGGTAAAACCGGCAAAACGACAAAAAAACCGGGAATTGTTGCCGGGTGGCGAGTTTGTGTGGTATCATACGGACACAGAATGCTACCCGCAGGAGAAAGAGAGCGGAGAGGCCCATGCGGGTCTCTCCGTTTGTGTCTGTGGGGGAAAAGAGGCCGGTATGGGACGTGTGGTAAAGCGTATTTTATGGGTGGTGCTGGCATTGGTGCTGGCGGTCGTTTTGGTAGTGGGCGGCTATGTGCTTTATATGGTGCTGCAATACAGCCGCATCCCGGATGGGCAGGCGTTGACGGTGCAAAACGGGCAGGCGGCGCAGCTGCAACTAGGGCAAAACTACACCGCCGCAACCTACAACATTGGGTTTGGCGCCTACAACCCGGAGTTTTCGTTCTTTATGGACACCGGTACGATGAAGGACGGCACGCCGGTACAGGGCGTACACGCCCGCGCGCAAAGCAAGCAGATTGTCGAAGATGACACCGCGGGGGCCATCAGCACGCTGCAAGGCCTTTCGCCGGATTTCTGCCTGTTGCAGGAGGTGGATACCGATGCGACCCGCAGTTTTCACATCAACCAAAGCGAGCTGGTGCAAGCGGCCTTTGCGGGCTATGGGTCGGTGTTTGCCTCAAACTTTCACTCGGCATACCTTGCTTACCCGCTAAACGAGATGCACGGCAGCGTGCAGGCGGGCCTGCTGACCCTTTCGAGGTATGACATCGCGCAGGCAACGCGCCGCAGCTACCCGGTGGACGAAAGCTTCCCCACCAAATTTTTTGACCTTGACCGCTGCTTTTCGGTGCAGCGTCTGCCGGTGCAGGGCGGCGGGGAGCTGGTACTCATCAACAGCCATATGTCGGCTTACGACGAGGGGGGCACCATCCGCGCCGCGCAGTTAAAATTATTGGGCGAAGTGATGAGCGAAGAGCGCGCCAAAGGCAACTGGGTGGTTGTAGGCGGCGACTTTAACCACGCGCTGTGCGGCACCATTGAAGCATTCCCCAGCGAACAGCAGGTGCCGCCTTGGGTATTCGCGTTTGACGACAGCGACCTGCCTCAGGGCTTTTCGGTGGTGCGGGCAGATAACCTGACCGAGGTCGCCACCTGCCGCAGCACCGACATGCCGTATACGCCGGGGGTCAATTACACGGTGGTGATTGACGGGTTTATTGTCAGTGACAACGTGCAGGCCAGCGCAAAAAACATCGACGCGGGCTTTGCCTACAGCGACCACAACCCGGTGCTGCTGACCTTTAGCTTGAAATAAAGCGGCTGCCGGCACATGGGGTGTTGCAAAACAGGGTGGTTTTGGGGTATGATAAAGCTGCGGCAAAATCTCAGCGGCCTGCAACCGTGCGGGCCACAGAAAAAGAGGGTTTTAGAATGAGCATTACAAAAGACACCATTATTGGCGATATTCTTGATACAGCACCCCAGACAGCACCGCTGTTTTTAGACATTGGCATGCATTGCCTGGGCTGCCCTTCCTCCCGCGGGGAGACAATCGAGCAGGCCTGCTATGTACACGGCGTTGAAGTGGACGAGCTGGTCACTGCACTCAACAATGCCATCGAAGCGTAACATGCGCCCGCCGCAACCCGGCGTGCGTCTTTCGGCAGCGGCCTCTCTGGTACGCCCCGGCAGCAGCGCAGCAGACATTGGCTGCGACCACGGCCGGCTGGCGGTGCACCTTGTGCAGAGTGGCCGCTGCCCGTTTGTTATTGCGGCCGACCTGCGTCCGGGCCCGCTGCAAAAGGCGCAGGCGCTTGCCCAGCTGCACGGCGTAGCGCAACAGGTCAGCTGCCGGCTGGGCGACGGGCTTTCGGTTGTGCGACCGGGCGAAGTGCAGGACATCGTGATTGCGGGTATGGGCGGCGGCACCATTGCCGATATTCTGGCCGCTGCCCCGTGGGTGCAAAGCAAACAAATCAATTTGGTGTTGCTGCCCACGACACAGGCACCAGAGCTGCGGCGCTGGCTGTGCGAAAACGGGTTTGTGCTGCAGCGCGAAGTGCCGGTGCTGGACGGCGGGTATTGCTATACGGTAATGCAGGCGGCGTTTTGCGGGCAGCGCACGGCCCCCACGGCATTGTTTTGCCAGCTGGGGCTGTTGCAGGGCCAGCGGGGCGCCGCGGCACTGGCTTGCCTGCAAAAGGCAGAGCGCCAGTTGCAGCAGGAGCTACAGGGCCGCCGCCTTGCGGGCGAAACGGGGCTGGGGCCGTTGCAGGCGCTGGCCGAAGCGGTAAAAAAGGAGCGGGAAGAATGCCAAGGGTAGAAGAAGTGCGTGCGTTTCTTGACGAGCTGGCGCCGCAGACACTGGCAGAGGAGTGGGACAACGTGGGTACGCTGGTCGACTGCGGCACCGAGATCACCAGTGTCATGATGGCGCTCGACATCACCGAAGAGGTGGTGGCAGAGGCGGAGATGGCCGGCTGTCAGCTGGTCGTCTCGCATCACCCGGTCATCTTTCACCCCATGCGCACCCTGCGCCGCGCCGATGTGCCGTTTCGCATGGTCAAAAAAAACATCAGCGCAATTTGTATGCACACGAATATGGATGCCGCAGACGGCGGTGTCAACGATATTTTGGCCGCGGTGTTCGGCCTCAGTGAAGTGACAAAGTTTGGCGGCATGGGGCGGGTGGGCCGCCTGCGCGCCCCGCTTGCCGTGCCAAAGCTGGCGGCGGTATGCGGCGAAAAGTTTGCCGGGCCGGTGCAGTATGTCGACACGGGCCGCCCGGTAGAGCGGCTGGCGGTGTTGGGCGGTGCCGGCGGTGACTTTTTTGTGCAGGCGCTGGAGGCCGGGGCTGACTGTCTGTTGACTGGCGAAGCCCGCCACCACGAAGCCATTGACGCCAAAGCGGCGGGTATCAGCCTGATTGTCGCGGGGCATTTTGCCACCGAGTTCCCGCTGATGCCGGTGCTGGGCGACAAGCTGAAGCGCCGTTTCCCCGAACTGCGGGTGCTGGTCAGCAAGCGCTGCCGCGACCCGTTTACCTACCTTGGTTAAACGGTATGCGCGCGGCAATGAAGAAACAATGGAGATAGTGAATGCAAAATAGTAACGAATTCAACCGGCAAAGGGGGCGGCAGTATGGCGCTTGACGCTGCAACGCTGGCCCTTGTGGCGGCAGAACTGAATGAGAACTTGGTCGGCTCACGCATCGATAAGATCTTTCAGCCCACCCGCGACGAGGTGTTGCTGTTGCTGCGCAGCCGCAACGGCAGCGCAAAGCTGCTAATTTCGGCCCGCAGCGGGTCGGCCCGTATTGGGGTGACCGGCGAGAGCTTTGAAAACCCGCAGGTCCCCCCGTCATTTTGCATGCTGCTGCGCAAATACCTTTCCGGCGGCAAGCTGGAATCGGTACAGGCGCACCCCGGCGAGCGGCTGGTGTTTTTTAAATTTACCTGCACCAGCGAAATGGGGGATACCGTGTCCATCACGGCGGCAGCCGAGCTGATGGGGCGGTATTCCAATGTGGTATTGATTGACGACGCGCAGCATAAGGTAATCGACGCGCTGAAGCGGGTGGATTTTGACGCTTCTGCCGTGCGCCCGCTGCTGCCGGGGCTCGCTTACACGCTGCCCCCCAAACAGGAAAAACCGTACTTTTTTGACCTTACCCCGCAGCAGTTTGTGCAGCGGGTGATGTCGTTTGACGCCCCCGCGCCGGACGCCGTTTTAAAGGCAGTCGGCGGCATTGGCCCGGTTGTTTGCCGCGAGCTTGCCCACCGCGCACTGGGGCAGCAGCATGTTTTTGCCAAAGAGCTGCCCCAGGACGCACAGGCGGCGTTGCAGCGCGAAGCGCAGGCATTGATGGAAGAGTATCGCGCGGGCGGCAGCCCCACTATTGTGCGGGACGAAACCGGCAAGCCCATTGAATACAGCTTTACCGCGCTGACCCAGTACCTGCCGCGCTGCACACTGCAAAGCTGCGGCGGGTACGGGGCCCTGCTGGAAGAGTATTACGCGGCAAAGGACGAAGCCGAACGGCTGCGGCAAAAAAGCCACAACCTTGCCAAAACGGTGCAAAACCTCTGCGCGCGGGCGCGCCGCAAACAGGCGGCCCGGCAGGCAGAGCAGCAGGAGGCGGAAAGCGCCGACCACCTGCGCATCTATGGCGAGCTGTTGCAGGCAAACCTGTATGCCATCGAGCGCGGGGCAAAGCAGGTGACAGTCGACAATTATTACGACGGCAGCAAGCTCACCATCCCGCTGGATGTGCGGCTTTCACCCTCTGCCAACGCACAAAAATACTTTAAAGAGTATAAAAAGAAACAGACCGCCGCCCGCATGCTGGAAAAGCTGCTGGCAGACGGCGAGCGGGAGATCACCTACCTTGACAGCGTGCTGTACGAGGTACAGCAGGCGGGGGGCGAAGCGGCACTTGCCGAGATTCGCGCCGAGCTGAAGGCGGGCGGCTACTTGAAAAATGACCGCCGGCGTGAAAAAAAGCAAAAGCCCGCCGATTTTTTGCGGTATACCTCCAGCGACGGGTTTGCCATTCTGGTGGGGCGCAACAACGCGCAAAACGACCGGCTGACCCTGCACACCGCCCGCGGGCGCGATTTGTGGTACCATGTAAAGGACGCGCCGGGCAGCCACACGGTCGTCATCACCGAAGGGCAGCCGGTGCCGCTGCAAACAAGGCGCGAAGCGGGCATGCTGGCGGTGTTCCATTCCAGCCAAAGCGAAGCGGGCAAGGTGGCCGTGGATTATACCGAGGTGCGCAACATCCGCAAAACTGGCGACTTGAAACCCGGCATGGTGCTGTACGACAAATATGAGACCACCTATATTACGCCGGAAGACGAAGTGCTGGCGCACCTTGGCGCCAAAGCACCGCAAAAGCAGTGAAAACACTTTGGCCAGAAAAACGCGCACACTTGCCCCGATTATGGCTAAAACGCTAAACTTGATGATTTTTGAAAAACTTTTTTAAAATATCGCAAAAGCCCTTGCATTGCAGGGGCTTTTATTGTATTATTATTAGGCGACTGCGAGGGCTCTGCACCCTGTGCAGGGCTGCGATATGCGTTGACGCGGGAGGTTGCCACAGTTCCTTGTGGGTTTTTCCGCCGAGTATGTCCGATCAAGAACCGGGCGAAACAATACGGAAGCAAAGGGATATGACCCGTTTCGGGTCCAATTTCCACGAACTTTGCATGAAGTGTGTCCGGGCGAACTGCGTTTGCGGTTCACCGGTTTTCTTCGTGCAAAAGCGTGAAACACCCGGCGCAGTGTTCCGTATTTATCGAACCGCCAGGCCAAAATTTAAGGAGGCGATTTAATTGGCAGTCAAGGAAAAAATCAGGATCCGTCTGAAGAGCTATGATCACCAGCTGATCGATGCTGCGGCAGAGAAGATCGTGGAGACCGCAAAGCGCACCGGCGCCCGCGTGTCCGGCCCGATCCCCTTGCCCACCGACAAAGAGATTGTTACCATTCTCCGCGCGGTGCACAAGTACAAAGACAGCCGTGAGCAGTTCGAAATGCGCACGCACAAGCGTCTGATTGACATCCTGAAGCCGTCTAACAAGACGGTCGAGGCTTTAACCAGCCTGCAGCTCCCCGCCGGCGTCGACATCGAAATCAAACTGTAAGCATCAGTCCCTTACATTAAAAGGTTTCGCACAAGACGTTGTAGGAGAGGTCATGTTGAGGAATGTTCCCCAACCAATAACCACTTAGGAGGCAAACATCATGCAAAAAGGTATCATCGGCAAGAAGCTGGGCATGACACAGCTCTTCGACGAGAACGGCAAGGTTGTACCGGTCACCATCATTGAGGCCGGCCCCTGCGTTGTCGTGCAGAAGAAAACCGTCGAGAGCGACGGCTACACTGCGGTACAGCTCGGTTACGGCGACCTGTCGGCAAAGAAAGTGACAAAGCCCGCCAAGGGCCACTTTGAAAAAGCCGGCGTCGCACCCAAAAAGACACTGCGCGAGTTCCGTCTTGAAGACATCTCCGGCCTTGCGGTCGGCGACATCCTTAAGGCTGATACCTTTGCAGCAGGCGACAAGATCGACGTCGTCGGCATCAGCAAAGGTAAGGGCTACGCAGGCACCATCAAGCGGTTCAACGGTCACCGTCTGCGCGAGTCGCACGGCACCGGCCCGGTGGCACGTCACGCCGGTTCGAACGGCTCCACTTCGACCCCCTCCCGTGTGTTCAAGGGCAAAAAGCTGCCTGGCCACCTCGGCGCAGAACGGGTCACCATCCAGAACCTGACCGTTGTCAAAATCGATGCAGAGAATAATCTTATTGCTATCAAGGGTGCAGTCCCCGGTGCCAAGGGCAGCGTGGTCACCATCCATGACAGCGTTAAGGCGTAAAGGAGGGAAAGCAAAATGGCGAAATTTGATGTTTTGGATATGTCCGGCAAGAAAGTTTCTACAATCGAGCTTTCCGACGCCATCTTCGGTATCCAGCCCAACGAGCGGGTCATGCATGCTGCGGTCGTGAACTTCCTTGCGAACCAGCGTCAGGGTACCCAGAGCACCAAGACCCGCAGCGAGGTTTCCGGCGGCGGCAGAAAACCGTGGCGCCAGAAGGGCACCGGCCGCGCACGTCAGGGCTCTATCCGCTCCCCGCAGTGGACTCACGGCGGCATTGCGCTGGGCCCCAAGCCCCGCGACTACAGCTACACCCTGAACAAGAAGGTCAAGCGCCTTGCAATGTTCAGCGCACTGTCTGCGAAAGCGGCCAGCGGCGATTTGATCGTTGTAGAGAAGTTTGATGTCCCCGAGTTCAAAACCAAGACGGTTGTCGGCATGCTGAAAGCGGTTGGCGCAGAGGGCAAAAGCCTGCTCGTCGCCCCTGAAGTCGACAAAAAGGTGGTCAAAAGCGCTTCGAACATCCCCGGCGTGAAAACCACCCTTGCAACGGCCCTGAATGTTTATGACATTCTGAACGCCCGCAAGTTCGTCATCAGCGTAGATGCCGCGAAAAAGCTTGAGGAGGTATTTGCGTAATGAAGGTTGCAGCACAGGATATTATTCTGGCCCCGGTCATCACCGAGAACTCGATGACCGGCATGCAGAACAAAAAGTACACGTTTAAAGTGGCACCCGGTGCGACCAAAATCGACATTGCCCGTGCATGCGAAGAGCTGTTCGGTGTCAAGGTTGCAAAGGTCAACACCATGAGCGTTCGTGGCCGCTACCGCCGTCAGGGCGCGCACGCGGGTTACACCGCCGCCTCGAAAAAGGCGATCGTCACGCTGACTGCCGACTCGAAGACCATCGCGTTCTTCGACAGCATGATCTGACCGGCGCTCTTCCGGCAGGCGTTTTTTAAAGCCCGCCGGCCGCTCTGCCGCCGCAAACTGCGCGCTGGCAGGCGAGGTCCCGAGAGGGGCCGCCTATGGAGATATGACTCCGATAAAAATTTCATAAGAAAGCGAGAGTACAAATGGCCATTAAAAAGTATAAACCGACAACACCGGGCCGCCGTGGTATGACGGTCACCGATTACTCGGTTCTTTCCAAAGTCGCGCCTGAGAGAAGCCTTCTTGAGCCGATGAAAAACAAAAGCGGCCGCAACAACAACGGCCGTATCACCGTTCGCCACCATGGCGGCGGCAACCGCACCAAATACCGCATGGTCGACTTCAAGCGCAACAAGCTGGATGTCCCCGCAACGGTAAAGACCCTGGAGTACGACCCCAACCGCTCGGCGCACATCGCGCTGATCCAGTACGAAGATGGCACCAAAAGCTACATCCTCGCACCGGAAGGCCTTTCGGTCGGCGACACTGTGATGAGCGGCACCAAAGCCGACATCAAGCCGGGCAACTGCCTGCCGTTCTCCGCGATCCCCGTTGGTACTGTCATCCACAACGTTGAGCTGTACCCCGGCAAGGGCGCACAGCTGGTGCGTGCGGCTGGCAACATGGCACAGCTGATGGCAAAAGAAAACGGCTATGCACTGGTGCGTCTGCCTTCGGGCGAAATGCGCAATGTGCCGCTGAACTGCGTTGCAACGGTTGGCCAGGTCGGCAACATCGACCACGAGAACGTCAACCTTGGCAAAGCAGGCCGTAAGCGCCACATGGGCTGGCGCCCGGCAGTGCGTGGTAGCGTTATGAACCCCTGCGATCACCCGCACGGCGGCGGCGAGGGCAAAAGCCCGGTGGGCCACCCGAGCCCGGTTACCCCGTGGGGCAAGCCCACTATGGGTTACAAGACCAGAAAACACCACAACCGTTCTGACAAGTTTATTGTCAAACGTGCAAATGGTTAAGGAGAGGAGAGCATCATGAGTAGAAGTATTAAAAAGGGCCCTTATGTACTGCCTGCACTGCTCAAGCGCGTCGATGAGATGAACGCTGCGGGCGAGAAGAGAGTGCTCAAAACCTGGAGCCGCTCCTCTACGATTTTCCCGCAGTTCGTCGGTCACACCTTCGCGGTGCACGACGGCCGCAAGCATGTGCCCGTGTATGTCTCGGAGGACATGGTTGGTCACAAATTGGGCGAATTTGCCCCCACCCGTACCTTTAAAGGTCACGCGGGTGCAAAAACGACGAAGTAAAGAGGAGGATTCACAACGATGGAAGCAAGGGCAAAATTGAGCTATGCCCGCATTGCGCCGCGTAAAGTGACGATTGTGCTGGACCTGATCCGCAATCAGCCGCTGGACAAAGCGCTTGCCATTCTGCAGTACACACCGAAGGCCGCCTCTGAGCTCCTTTACAAACTGGTGAAATCTGCTGCGGCAAATGCGGAAAACAATTTCAATATGGACAAAAACCAACTGTACGTAGCCGAATGCTACGTCACTCCCGGCCCCACCCTGAAGCGGGTTCGTCCGCGCGCACAGGGCCGTGCGTACAGAATTCTCAAGAGAACCAGCCACATCACGGTGGTCCTCAAAGAGCTTGAAGGGTAAGGAGGGTAACAGAGTATGGGTCAAAAAATTAACCCGCACGGCTTTCGGGTTGGCGTCATCAAAGATTGGGACAGCCGCTGGTTCACCAGCAAGAAAGAATTCGGCGACACCCTGGTTGAAGACCACAAAATCCGCACCGTGCTGAAAAAGCAGCTTTACACTGCCGGCGTGCCCAAGATCGAAATTGAGCGCGACCCGCAGAAAGTGAAAGTCAACATCTATTGCGCAAAGCCCGGCATGGTCATCGGCCGCGGCGGCACAGAGATTGACAAACTGCGCATGCAGATCGAAAAACTGATCAACAAGCCGACGGTCGTCAACATCATCGAGGTCAAAAACCCGGACATGAATGCACAGCTCGTTGCCGAGAACATCGCTTCGCAGCTCGAGCGCCGCATTTCGTTCCGCCGTGCGATGAAGCAGTGCATCGGCCGTACCATGCGTATGGGCGCCAAGGGCATCAAGGCCTGCGTTTCCGGCCGTCTGGGCGGTGCCGACATCGCACGTACCGAACACTACCATGAGGGGACCATCCCCCTGCAGACCCTGCGCGCCGACATCGACTACGGTTTTACCGAAGCAAACACCACCTATGGCAAGATCGGCGTGAAAGTCTGGATTTATAAGGGCGAAGTGCTGAAAGGTGCGAAACCTCGTAAAGAAGGAGGTAGCAAGTAATGCTTTTACCTAAGCGTGTAAAATACCGCCGTGTACAGCGGGGCCGCATGAAAGGCAAAGCAACGCGCGGTAACAAAGTGAACCAGGGCGAATACGGTCTCATTACACTCGAGCCGGCGTGGATCACCTCCAACCAGATCGAGGCTGCCCGTATCGCGCTTACCCGTTACATCAAGCGTGGCGGCCAGGTTTGGATCAAGGTTTTCCCTGACAAGCCTGTCACCAAAAAACCTGCCGAAACCCGCATGGGCTCCGGTAAAGGTAACCCCGAGTTCTGGGTTGCGGTTGTCAAGCCGGGCCGGGTGCTGTTTGAAATTGCCGGCGTCTCGGAAGAGGCTGCCCGCGAGGCCATGCGTCTCGCTGCTCACAAGCTGCCTGTTAAATGCAAGTTTGTGAAGAAAGAAACTGAGGAGGTTGCTGAAGTATGAAAGCGAGCGAACTCACTAAGATGAGCGCGGCCGATCTGGACAAGAAACTGGCCGAGCTGAAAGCAGAGCTTTTCAACCTGCGCTTTCAGCACACCATCAACCAACTCGACAACCCGCTTAGAATCAAGGCTGTAAAGCGCGACATTGCCCGCATCAAAACCGTGCAGCGTCAGCTTACCGCCCAAGCGAAATAAGAGAGGGAGGAGTTAAACAATGGAAGAGCGCAATTTACGCAAGACCCGCGTGGGCACTGTAGTGTCCGATAAGATGGAAAAAACCATCGTCGTGGCAATTGAGGACAACGTGAGCCACCCTCTCTACAAGAAGATCATCAAGCGCACAGTCAAGTTTAAAGCCCACGATGAGAAGAACGAGGCTAAAACCGGTGACCGCGTGAAGATCATGGAAACCCGTCCCCTGTCGAAAGACAAGCGTTGGAGACTGGTTGAGATCGTAGAAAAGGCGAAATAAGCGAAAGCTTTGAAAGGAGGACGCAACTGTGGTACAGATGCAAACCTATCTCAAAGTGGCCGACAACACCGGTGCGAAAGAACTCATGTGTATTCGTGTGCTGGGCGGTTCCCGAAAGAGATACGCTAACATTGGCGATGTGATTGTGGCTTCTGTCAAGAAGACCACTCCGGGCGGTGGCATGGTAAAAAAGGGCGAGGTCGTCAAGGCCGTGATCGTCCGCAGTAAA
Source organism: Bacillota bacterium (assembly GCA_023460035.1). GTDB lineage: Bacteria > Bacillota > Clostridia > Oscillospirales > Ruminococcaceae > Pygmaiobacter. The sequence continues at coordinate 71,416 of JAEWRN010000043.1, read as the reverse complement.
AAAGGCCTGCGCCGCGATGACGGCTCCTACATCCGCTTCGACGAGAATGCGGCCGTCATTATTAAAGATGATAAAAACCCGAGAGGCACTCGTATTTTTGGACCGGTGGCACGCGAACTGCGTGAGTCCGGCTACCTGAAAATCCTGAGCCTTGCGCCGGAATCGCTGTAAGGAGGTTTTAAAATGAGCAAACTTCATGTTAAGACCGGCGATACCGTGATGATTCTCAGCGGCAAAGACTGCGGGAAATCCGGCAAGGTGTTGCAGGTCAGCCCCAAAGAGGGCAAAGTAATTATCGAAGGTCTGAATATGGTCACAAAGCACGTCAAACCCCGCCGTGAGGGCGAGCAGGGCGGCATTGTGAAGGCCGAAGGCGCGCTGTATGCGTCCAAGGTGCAGCCGGTCTGCCCGAAATGCGGCAAGCCGACCCGTGTTGGCCATGTTGGCACTGGTGTCAAAAAAGTGCGCGTCTGCAAAAAATGCGGCGCAGAATTTTAAAAAGGGAGGAAGTTGACAAATGGCAAGATTAAAAGAGCAGTACGCCAAAGAGATCGCTCCCGCCCTGATGAAGAAATTCGGGTACAAGAGCGTCATGCAGATCCCGCAGCTCGACAAAGTCGTTATTAACTGCGGCTGTGGCGAAGCGCGTGACAACCCGAAGATCATGGATGCGATCTTGGCGGACCTTTCCACCATTACCGGCCAGCGCCCTGTTGTTTGCAAGGCCAAAAAGTCGGTTGCAAACTTTAAACTGCGCGAGGGCATGCCCATCGGCGCAAAAGTGACGCTGCGCGGCGCGAAGATGTACGAGTTCGTTGACCGTCTGTTCAGTGTCGCGCTGCCCCGCGTGCGTGATTTCCGCGGCATTAACGGCGATTCGTTCGACGGCCGCGGCAACTACTCGCTGGGTGTTCGCGAGCAGCTGATCTTCCCCGAAATCGACTACGACAAAATCGACGCGATCCGCGGTATGGACATTGTGTTCGTCACTACCGCCAAGACCGACGAGGAGGCCAAAGAGCTGATCCGTGCTCTGGGCGCCCCGTTCGCAAACTAAGGGAGGGTAATCAATGGCTAAAACATCGATGAAAGTGCGCCAAAGCCGCGAGCCGAAATTCTCCACCCGTGGCTATAACCGCTGCAAGATCTGTGGCCGCCCTCACGCTTATCTGCGCAAGTACGGCGTCTGCCGTATCTGCTTCAGGGAGCTTGCCTATAAGGGTGAGATTCCCGGCGTAAGGAAAGCAAGTTGGTAAAAACACTCTACATTAAAGGAGGTACATGGCATGCATATCACCGATCCTGTCGCTGATCTGCTCACCCGTATTCGGAATGCCAGCACTGCGAAGCACCCCACTGTAGATGTTCCGGCTTCTAACTTGAAGAAGGCGATCAGCCAGATTTTGTTAGACGAGGGCTACATCAAGGGCATGCAGGTGAAGGACGACAATAAGCAGGGTGTTATCACCCTCACTCTGAAATACGGCGAGAGCGGCGCTTCCGCCATCACCGGTCTGCGCCGGGTCTCGAAACCCGGTCTGCGAATCTACACAAACTGCGAAGAGATGCCGAAGGTCATGAAAGGCCTTGGCACCGCGATTGTTTCCACATCTAAAGGCGTTATGACCGACAAAGCCGCGCGCGCAGCAAACTGCGGCGGCGAAGTCCTCGCCTTTATCTGGTAAGGGGGTGCAAGACAATGTCGAGAATCGGAAGAAAACCCATCGTCATTCCCGCGGGCGTCGAAGTCACGCTGGACGGCAACGACGTTACCGTTAAGGGCCCCAAGGGCACGTTACATTCCGCTTTTCACCCGCTGATGAAAATCGAAAAGCAGGGCGAAGAGATTACCGTGACCCGTCCCAATGATGAAAAAGAGGCTCGCTCTCTGCACGGCCTGACCCGCACCTTGATCAACAATATGGTCGAGGGCGTTTCGAAAGGCTTTACCAAAGAGCTGGAGATCCAGGGTATCGGCTACCGTGCTGCAAAGCAGGGCACAAACCTGGTCATGAACCTTGGTTACTCCCATCAGGTCATCGTGCCGGAGGAGGGTGACATCACCATAGAGGTCCCCGATGCCAACAAAATCATCATTCACGGCATCGACAAACAGCATGTCGGCCAATTCGCCGCACAGGTACGCGAAAAGCGTCCGCCCGAGCCTTACAAGGGCAAAGGCATCCGCTATGTTGGCGAATTTGTCCCCCATAAAGAGGGTAAAGCCGGCAAGGGCGCAAAATAAACGAAGGAGTGAATTAAGATGGTCAATAAGCCGAACAAAAACGAAGCACGTCTTCGTCGCCATCGCCGCGTACGCGGTAAGATCAGTGGCACAGCATCTTGCCCACGCCTCGATGTTTTCCGCTCTAATGCGCATATCTACGCTCAGGTCATCGACGATGTCGCTGGCGTGACGCTGGCAAGCGCTTCCTCGATGGAAAAAGAGTTTGAGGGCGCCGGCAACAATATCGAAGCCGCCAAGAAAGTTGGCCTTGCAGTGGCAAAAGCCGCCAAGGCGAAGGGCATCGACAAAGTCGTGTTTGACCGCGGCGGTTATCTTTATCACGGCCGTGTAAAGGCTCTGGCTGAGGGTGCCCGCGAGGGCGGCCTTGAGCTGTGAGTAAGGAGGGATACAAAAGTGGCATATGAGAGAAGACAGAACCCTGCGGACCAGGAATATCAGGAGAAAGTTGTCGCCATCAACCGCGTATCCAAAACCGTAAAGGGCGGCCGTATCTTCAAGTTTTCCGCTCTGGTCGTAGTTGGCGACGGTAAGGGTAAAATCGGCTATGGTCTGGGCAAGGCCTCCGAGGTGCCTGAGGCGATCCGCAAGGGCATTGAAGACGCAAAGAAAAACATGTTCACCGTTTCGCTCAAGGGCACAACGATCCCGCATGAGACGCTTGGCATTTTTGGTGCCGGCCGCGTGATCCTTCGCCCGGCGGCAGCCGGTACCGGCCTGATTGCAGGCGGCCCGGTGCGTGCGGTACTCGAGGTTGCGGGCATCCGTGACATTCGTACCAAGTGCGTTCGCTCAAGCAACCCCTGCAACGTGGTTATCGCCACCTGCAACGGCCTGAAGAGCCTGCGTACCGTAGAGCAGGTTGCCGCTGTGCGCGGCAAGACCGTAAAAGAAATTTTAGGTTAAGGAGGCGAAACCCATGGCAGAAGAGAAAAAGACCGTAGCGGCCGAGGAGACCGCCGCCGAGAAGGCCCCTGCGAAGAAAACCGCAGCCAAAAAGGCACCGGCGAAGAAGGCCGACGCTGAAAAGGCACCGGCAAAGAAAGCCGCCAAGGCCCCTGCGAAAAAGGCTGCCGAAAAGGCACCCGCAGCAGAAGCCGCCGCCGAAAAGGCCCCCGCGAAGAAGCCTGCTGCCAAGAAGGCCCCCGCGAAAAAGGCCGCTGCGAAAGAAGCCGCCGTGCTGAAGATCAAGCTGGTTCGCAGCCTGACCGGCCGCAAGGAAAAGCAGATCGCGACCGCCCATTCTTTGGGCCTGAAGAAAATCGGCAATATCTGCGTGCAGCCCGACAACGTGGCTACCCGCGGTAAGCTGGATAAGATTTCTCACCTCGTCGAGGTTACCAACGCGTAAAAGCAAGGAGGTGCACTACTGTTATGATGCTCCATGAATTGAAACCCGCCGAGGGTGCAAGTCGCGCTGTAAAGCGTAAGGGCCGTGGCGCAGCTACCGGTAACGGTAAGACTGCCGGTTACGGCCATAAGGGCCAGAAAGCACGTTCGGGCGTAAAGAAAGCGGGCTTTGAAGGCGGCCAGATGCCGTTGCAGCGCCGTTTGCCCAAACGCGGTTTTAACAACATCTTCGCTACTGTTTACACCACCGTCAAGATCAGCGATCTCAACCGCTTCGAGGACGGCGCCGTGGTCGATACTGCGGCCCTGCTGAAGGCAGGTCTGATCAAAAAAGTCAACGACGGCGTTAAAGTACTTGGAAATGGCGAGCTTGAAAAGAAGCTCACCGTTGAGGTCGCTGCTTTCACTGCCTCCGCAAAGGAGAAGATTGAGAAGGCCGGCGGAAAGGCCGAGGTGAAGTAAAGTGTTCAAAACACTTAAAAACGCCTGGAAAATCGAAGATCTTCGCAAAAAGCTGATTTATACGCTGATGATCATCGTCATTTTCCGTGTCGGCGTCGCAATCCCGGTACCCTATCTTGATGCTTCTGTTCTGAAAGACATGGTCAACGCGACCGGCAGCATGCTGGGTTACATCAACTTGCTGACCGGCGGCGCGTTTGCACAGGCAACCTTGTTTGCCTTGTCGGTGACCCCGTACATCAACGCCTCCATCATCATTCAGCTGCTTGCGGTCGCGATCCCCGCGCTGGAGCGGCTGTCTCAGGAGGGCGAAGAGGGCCGCCGCAAGATGAACCGCATCACCCGGTACACCGGTGCAGGCATTGCGCTGGCACTGGCCATCGCGTACTATCTGCTGCTGAAAAACAAAGGCGCAGTGCAGTACACCGAAGGCTGGCAGGGCTGGTTCGTCGCTGCTGTTATCGTGGTCGCCTTCACGGCCGGCTCCATGCTCATCATGTGGCTGGGCGAGCAGATTGACCGCAAGGGCATTGGCAACGGTATCTCGCTGCTGATTTTTGCGGGCATCGTCTCGCGCCTGGGCCGCATGCCCGCACAGATTTACACCTATGTGCGCGGCATCATCGCCGGCTTTCAGGCGGGCGGTTCTCTGCAGCCCCTGTCCATCAGCGGCACGACCTATTACTTCACTGCCGATGGCGCACAGGCTTACCCGTGGTATTACATCCTGTACCTGCTGCTGATTGCAGTTATCCTGCTGGGCAGCGTGGTATTTGTGGTGGTGATGACCAACGGGGAACGCCGCATCCCGGTACAGTACGCAAAGCGCGTAGTGGGCCGCAAGATGTATGGCGGTCAGGCGACACACATCCCCATCAAGGTCAATATGAGCGGTGTTATGCCGGTCATCTTCGCCTCGTCGCTGATCTCCATCCCCGGCACCATCAAATCCATCTTTAACATTACCGGCACCGGTTTCTGGTCCACTTTTCTGGGCTGGTTCAACTACAATGGCGTCGCCTACGCGATCATCTATGCTATGCTGATCCTCGCGTTCAACTATTTCTATGTCGCCATTCAGTACAACCCGGTCGAGATCGCGAACAACCTGCGTAAAAACAATGGCGCGATCCCCGGTATTCGCCCGGGCAAGCCGACCACAGACTTCATTGTCAAGGTGCTCGGTAAGATCACCTTCATCGGGGCAATTTTCCTGATGATCGTTGCGCTGCTGCCGATTGTCGTCGGCAACCTGACAGGTATCCCTGTTCAGTTGGGCGGTACATCCCTGCTCATCGTGGTCGGCGTGGCACTTGACACTGCCCGTCAGCTGGAAAGCTTTATGCTGATGCGTCACCACAAGGGCTTTTTGGAGTAACAGGAGGCGAGCGGAATGAAACTGATTCTTTTGGGCGCACCGGGCGCCGGCAAAGGCACCCAGGCCGAAATAATCTGTGATAAACTCTCGATCCCCGCTGTCAGCACCGGCAACATTATTCGGGAAGCCGTGAAAACCGGCACCGAAATGGGCCAAAAGGCCAAAGCCTTCATCGAAGGAGGCAAGCTGGTGCCGGACGATATCATTATCGGTATCATCAAAGAGCGGCTGAATGAGCCCGACTGCGAGAGAGGCTTTATTTTGGACGGCGTGCCCCGCACGGTCGCCCAGGCCGAGGCCATTGAACAGATGGGAATTGAGATCGACAAGGTTTTGGACATTGAAGTTGCGGACGAGTCGATCGTCCGCCGCCTCTCTGTCCGTCGGGTTTGTGCCTCCTGCGGCGCAAGCTACCACACCGTCTACAAGCCTTCAGCCGACCCCACCAAGTGCGACCGGTGCGGCGGCGAGCTGATCATCCGTAAGGATGACGAGCCCTCCACCGTGCTCGAGCGTTTGGCGGTCTACCACGAGCAGACCGAACCTTTGAAGGAGTTTTACGCGGCCCGCGGTAAGCTGGCTGTCGTAGAAGGTCAGGAAGAGGTCGCAGATACGACCGCCCTGGTCTTAAAAGCTCTGGGGGTAACAGAGTGATCTCGGTTAAGACACCGCAGGAAATTAAATTGATGCGTGAGGCAGGCCGCATTTCCGCACGGGCATTACAGCTTGGCGGCGAAGCGGTACGCCCCGGCGTCACCACCGCCCACGTGAACAAGGTCATCCACGATTATATCCTCAGCCAGGGGGCTAAGCCGAACTTTCTCGGCCTGTACGGCTTTCCGGCATCGGCGTGCATCTCGCTGAACGATACCGTCATCCACGGCATTCCCAGCACCGCAGAGGTGATACGCGAGGGGGATATTGTGAGCATCGACACCGGCGCGCTTTATAAGGGCTGGCATGGCGACAACGCCGGCACCTTTATGGCGGGCGAGGTGAGCGAAGAGGCAAAACGCCTGATCGAAGTCACGAAGCAGTCCTTCTTTGAGGGGCTGAAAGCCGCCGTTGTGGGCAACCGCATCGGGGACATTTCACACGCGATTCAGGAGTATGTCGAAAAAAACGGTTTTTCCGTCGTACGCGAATATGTAGGTCACGGCCTTGGCCGTGAGCTGCACGAAGACCCGGAGGTCCCCAATTTCGGGCACCCGGGGCGCGGGGCGCGGCTGGTACCCGGCATGACACTGGCGGTAGAGCCCATGGTCAATGCGGGCGCGGTCGCTGTCCGGCAGATGCCTGACGGATGGGGCGTCAAAACGAAGGACGGGTCACTGAGCGCCCACTTTGAGCGCTCAATCGTGATTACCACGAACGGGCCCGTCATTCTGACCGACCCAGCCTGAGGAGGTAGCGGATGGACTTCACAAGAGGCCGCATCGTATGCTCTAAGGCAGGGCGGGACAAAGGGCTGTATTTTGCAGTTCTTGCCGAGCAGAACGGCAGGGTGCTCGTCGCCAACGGCAGCCAGCACAAGCTGGCAAAGCCCAAGGCGAAGAACCCCGCGCACCTCGCCATGACGGCGAAGGTGCTGCCGCCTGCTTTGATGGAAAACGACAAATTGCTCACACAGGCGATTGCCGAACAGCTTTCGGCAATGCCACAGACGACCTGAAGGGGGGTTGCCGCTTGTCAAAAGACGATGTCATTGAAGTAGAAGGGACCGTCATCGAGGCGATGCCGAACGCCATGTTCCAGGTAGAGCTTCAGAACGGTCATCGCTTACTGGCACACATCTCCGGCAAGCTGCGGATGAACTTTATCCGCATTCTGCCCGGCGATAAAGTAACGATAGAGATGTCGCCCTACGATCTGACCAAAGGGCGCATTACATGGCGCTCGAAGTAAGGGCGCGATTAAGGAGGTACCCATTATGAAGGTAAAGCCTTCCGTAAAGCCGATGTGCGAAAAGTGCAAGGTCATCAAGCGCAAAGGTCGCGTGATGGTGATCTGCCCCAATCCGAAACACAAACAGCGTCAGGGTTAAGACGCAATTAACAGAACAGGAGGTGCAAGGGAATTATGGCACGTATAGCCGGAGTTGACCTGCCCAGAGAAAAACGCGTCGAAATTGGCCTGACCTATATTTTTGGTATTGGCCGCAGCGCCGCGAAAGAGATCCTTGATTCGACTAAGATCAGTCCCGATACCCGCGTGAAGGACCTCACCCCGGACGAAGAAAACCTCATTCGTGAATATATTGACAAACACTTCACCGTTGAGGGCGACCTTCGCCGCAACGTGGCGCTCGACATTAAGCGCTTGACCGAAATTGGCTGCTACCGCGGTGTCCGTCACCGCAGAGGCCTGCCTGTGCGCGGCCAGCGCAGCAAGACCAACGCACGTACCCGCAAGGGCCCGAAGCGCACGGTCGCCAACAAGAAAAAGTAACCATAGGAGGGAAAGGTTATGGCAACAAAAGCTGCTGCTAAGAAAACTGCAGTGCGCCGTAAACGCGAGCGTAAAAATATCGATCGCGGTCAGGCACACATCCAAAGCACGTTCAACAATACCATTGTGACCATCACCGACGTGCAGGGCAATGCGATTTCCTGGTCCAGCACCGGTGGTCTTGGCTTCCGTGGTTCAAGAAAAAGCACCCCGTATGCTGCACAGACAGCTGCGGAAACTGCCGCAAAGGCTGCAATGGAGCACGGCCTGAAATCCGTTGAGGTTTTCGTTAAGGGCCCGGGCCAGGGCCGTGAGGCTGCGATTCGCGCTTTGCAGGCGGCCGGCTTGGAGGTAAATTTGATCAAGGACGTTACCCCCATTCCCCACAATGGCTGCCGCCCGCCCAAGCGCCGTCGCGTATAATTCATAAGGAGGGAAAAGAATGGCAAGATATACAGGCGCAGTATGCCGCCAGTGCCGTCGTGAAGGCCAGAAGCTCTTTTTGAAGGGCGAACGCTGCTATTCCGACAAGTGCGCGCTTACCCGCAGAAACTTTGCCCCCGGCCAGCATGGCCAGGCCCGCAAAAAGGTCTCTGAGTACGGCGTTCAGCTGCGTGCAAAACAGAAAGCCAAGAAATACTATGGCGTTCTGGAGAGCCAGTTCCGCAAATATTTCGACATCGCCGAGCGCAAGCCCGGGATGACCGGCGAAAATCTGCTTCGGATCCTTGAAAGCAGAATGGACAATATCGTCTATCGCGCCGGGTTCGCCATGAGCCGTGCCGAGGCACGGCAGCTGGTGCTGCACCGTCACTTCACCGTCAACGGGGAGATCGTCAACATCCCGTCGTATCTCATGAAAGAGGGCGACGTGGTGGAGCTTCGCACCCGTGACTGTGAAAAGATCAAAGAGAGCGTCGAGAAGAATGCAGGCCGCCCGACCCCGGTATGGATGACGGTTGACAAGGATAACTTCAAGACCACCGTTACCCGCCTGCCCGACCGTGCTGATATCGATTTCGACGTTGCAGAGCATCTCATCGTTGAGCTTTATTCCAAATAACCCGATAAGTAGCATAGGGAATGCGAATCTATGGCGAAGGCTGTGCCTTTGCTTTACAAGGAGGGTTTTTGAATGATTGAGATCGAAAGGCCGAAAATTGATACAGCTACCCTCAGCGCGGACGGCCGCTACGGCAAGTTTGTCGTAGAGCCGTTGGAGCGTGGTTTCGGTACGACGCTGGGCAACAGCCTGCGCCGAGTGCTTCTTTCCTCTCTGCCGGGCGTGGCGATCACCTCGATGAAAATCGACGGTGTGGTTCATGAATTCTCGACAATCGAGGGTGTGAAAGAGGACGTGACCGAGATCGTCCTGAACCTGAAGGGCGTTCGCGCTAAACTGTATTCCGAAGGGCCCAAAACCGTTCGGATCGAGGCCAGTGGAGAGTGCGAAGTGACTGCCGGCAGCATCCAGCAGGATGCAGAGATTGAAATTCTCAACCCGGATTGGCACATTGCTACATTGGACGAGGGTGCAAAGCTGGTGATGGAGCTTGTCTTTGACAAGGGCCGCGGCTATGTGCCGGCAGACCGCAACAAGCAGAATGCTGAGTTTGCGGCACTGGGCGCCATTGCGGTCGATAGCATCTACACCCCGGTTTTAAAGGTGAATTACACCGTTGAGAACACCCGTGTCGGCCAGATTACCGACTACGACAAGCTGACGATTGAGGTTTGGACAGACGGCATTATCAACGCAAAAGAGGCTGTCAGCCTTGCAGCGCGCATTATGACCGAGCATTTGAACCTGTTTGTCAACCTGTCGGAAGAGGCCATGGGCGCCGAGATCATGGTGGAAAAGGACGACAAGGGCAAGGAGAAGGTCCTCGAGATGACCATTGAGGAGCTGGATCTTTCCGTTCGTTCGTTTAACTGCCTGAAGCGCGCGGGCATCAATACGGTCGAAGACCTCATTAGCAAGAGCGAGGACGAGATGATGAAGGTCCGTAATCTGGGCCGCAAGAGCCTGGAAGAGGTCATCTCGAAGCTGGAATCGCTCGGTTTCAAGCTGAGTAAAGACGACGAGTAAAACTTACTACTATGCCAGACCGGCAAAGGGGCGTTTTGCCCGCCGGGCTTGGACTACTGCAAAGGAGTGAATTGGGATGCCCGGTACAAGAAAGCTTGGCAGAACCAGTGATAGCCGCAGAGCGATGCTCAGGGCAATGGTTACCTACCTTTTTGAAAAAGGCAAGATCGAAACCACGGTTACCCGAGCGAAGGAAGTTCGTGCTGTCGCCGAGAAGATGATTACTCTCGGTAAGCAGGACACCCTGCACGCGAAACGGCAGATCTATTCTTTCATCACGAAAGAGGACGTTGCCAAAAAGCTGATCGACGAGATCGGCCCGAAGTATGCCGACCGCAATGGCGGCTACACCCGTATCATTCGCACTGGCGCCCGTCGTGGCGATGCTGCTGAAATGGCGGTTATTGAGCTGGTCTAAGACCTGCTTCATGTGTCAATGATGAAAGGCCCCCGCACAGAAACCTGTGCGGGGGCCTTTTTTGTGTTTTGGCAGCAGATAATTATAACCGGCTGCCTTCTATTTGTAATTTTTTGTTTTGATTTTACAAGGGGTTGTACCGTCTTAGCAAAAAGCAGGATATTACTGCACATTGCCGTTTTGCAATCGCCACGTCAACCCGGCCCGGCACGGGTGAGGGAGGCGCATATCGCAGGTACATGGCGCACCGGCAACGGGCAAAAACAGTGTGCTAGCGAAGCCCCGCTTGTGCGAGGTAACAGGGGTACAAAGATAAGCTACAAAAACAGCCCCCGCGGGGCCATGGTATGACCTTGCGGGGGCTGTTACAGACGGTAGAAACAAAAGTAAATTACAAAATAGCGGAGGGCAATTAGTCTGCCGCCTGCGAACTGCTGGCGGCCACGGTGCTGTCGTCACTTTCCAAAGAGCCCATCATTTTCAGGTCATCATTCAATTGGCCCAAAGTGAATTCCTCTTCGCTCAGCACCGGCAGCCCAAGTGAAGAGGCGGGTACCGCATCGGCATAGGGGCGGTAATAGTTGTTCAGCAGGGTAGCCAGATTTTCAACATTGATGCCATAGCAGGCTTCTTTTTCACCATTCACCGTATTGTACCGGGTAATCGAACCGCCGGGGCAGCGCGCAAACCCAATTTTGCTGCTGTCCATCTGCATAAAAGTAGAAGCCAGTGAAATCAAGTCACTCACGCTCATATCGGTATTGACGTAGGTGATAAAGGTGGGCATTACTTTGATGACATCGCTCATCGGGAAGCTTTTAAAGGTGCTGAACATCGCCTTGTAAAAATACTGCTGCAGCTCCAGCCGCTTTAAGTCGCCCTGCGCATATTCTTCACGCTGGCGCAAAATCCATTCAATGTGGTCGGCGTCCAAAAAGTAGGTGCCCTGCGGGATAACATTGCCCTTGTCGTCCGCAACGTCCCACGGCACATACATTTCAAGGCCGCCCAAAATTTTAAACATGGCTTTAAACATGTCCATGTTGATGGTGACATAGTGGTCTACCGGCAGCTCAAACTCGTCGCCAAGAATTGCGGCTAAATTGGAAATGCGGTTTACTTCGTCCGCGCCGTGGCTGTAAATGGCGTTAATTTTGCAGGTGCCGCCGGTGGGCAGCTCCTCACCCACATAGGTGTCACGGGGGATCTGCAAAATATTCATGGTGCCTTTTTCAACATCCAACGTCACATACATAATCACATCGGTCATACCAAGCCCGTTGGAATAATCGCGCCCGTCATCGTCCTTGTCAAAATCAATGCCGCACACGAGGTAATGCACGACCTTGCTTTTCAGTGCTGGTGTGGTGGATTGCACGGCGCTGGTCAGTTGACCGGCAGCCCCCTCGTTGATTTGAGAATCCAGGTAAAAATAAACGATTGCGGCGCCAATGCCGGCCAAAAGCAATACCGCGGCAAGTACAATCAGTACAATTTTAACGACCTTGTTTTTCGAACCCTGTTTTCTGCCATTTGAGGGCTGGGTAGAGCCCTGTTGTGAAGTGGAATTTTCCAAAACCGGCAGACCTCCCATCATAGTTGTGTATGCCGCATTTCAACAGTGAAACCGGCAAAGACACAAATATTATACCATACGGGGAGGCGCAATTCAGTGATTTTTATAAATTTAAGAAATGTGAAGTTGTGGTTACACGACAAAGAAAAACACAGCGAAGTAGTGCAGCAGGCTGCCGCCTAAAATAAACAGATGAAAAACTTCGTGAAAACCAAAGGAAGCAGAAAAATTGGGTTTTTTGATTGCGTACAACACCGCACCAATGCTGTACAGCACGCCGCCCCCAGCCACTAAAGCAAGGCAAGCCGGGCCGCAGCTTGCAAAATCGCGCAGAACGAATACAATGGACCAGCCCATTGCAAGGTAAGCGGCAGAGGCCAGCACCCGCGGGGCGGTAATCCAAAACAGCTTGATGATGGTGCCCACCACGGCAATACCCCAAAGGATAGCGCAGAAAAGAAGGCCTTTTTGCTCCGGCAAAAAGGTTAAGGCAAACGGGGTATAGGTGCCCGCAATCAGCACATAAATCATGCTGTGGTCCAGCTTGCGCAACCACCGCTTTACGCCTACGCTTGTAACATCCCCGGGGTAATAGTGATAAACAGAGCTTGCGGTATACAGCGCAATCAACGACAGCACAAAAACAAAGGCGCCCGCAAGGCTGCGTGCAGAGGCCTGCTGCAATAACGCGTGGATGATTAAAACAAAACCGCCAAATAATGAAAGAGCCGCACCGGCTGCGTGTGTTTCACTGCTGATGGGGTCTTGTGCCGTGCGAAACATTGGGGTCATAGCAATTCTCCTTACCTCTAAATATAATATTTGATATTATATTACAACATAATATAAAATATTTCAATGGGTTTTATAAATAGTTTTTGAATAACAAAAAGCTGATTTTTTGTTATTTTTTTACCAGTATAATAAGAGGTTGCGCCGCCACAGAACCAGGTAAAAGAAAACCGCCCGGCGCAAAAGCCGGGCGGTTAAAAATGATAACGCACACCCCCAGGGTGTAAACAAAATATGGGGGACGTGCAAAAACAGGCGCGGGTTTAATCGTCTATTAAAATGGCCCCTGCCGGGCAGCTTTGCACGGCATCCAGTGCGGCAGCTTCGTTTGTTGCATTCGGCTGGGTGGCAATGGTGGCGACAGAGGTATCGTCCATGGCGAAAATCTCATCGTCAATCGTAGCGCAAAGGCCACAGCCAATACAAAGGTCACGGTCGATAGATAATTTCATAAAAGAACCTCCTTTATTTTTGTGTGGCGGTGGGAAACACCACCACCAGCAACATTTTAAATGGCACCGGCGCCGCGACGGCGTGTGGCAGTGTGGCGGGCATCACCAGTGCTTCACCCGCCTGCACGGTGTGCTGTACCCCGTTTACGGTAAACAGGCCAGTGCCCTCCAGCACGGTCACAAAGGCGTCGCCGGCAGAATCATGGGTGCTAATCTCTTCGCCCGCGTCAAACGCAAACAGCGTCATGCTGACGGCGGGGTTTTGTGCCAGTGTTTTGCTGACGACCTGCCCCGGCAATACCGTAACCTCGCCGGCAAGGGCGACGGCTTGTTCGTGTGGGATATTTTTTATCAAAGGCTGCTGCATGTTGGCCCCCTCCTGTTGTAAAATCGGTAATGCAGGCTTGCCCTGCACTGGTTTTAGTATACCGGCAAACGGGCAAATATTCTGTCGTATTTACAACGAATTTATAAAAAACATGCCTCGGCACAAAACAAACTGTTATAACCCGTACGATAATAACAAACTGCAAAGGTCCTCGGTCAACTCGTGCGGCAGCATACCGGTGCTGCTTTTGCGCGCGGCACAAAGGTCTGCCGCCGCGCCATGCAGGTAAACACCGCACACGGCGGCATCCCCCGGGGTCAGCCCCTGTGCCAGCAGGCCGCCAATTAGCCCGGCAAGCAAATCACCGCTGCCCGCCTTGGCAAGGCCGGGGCCGCCGGTTTTGTTCAGGTAACACTGCCCGCCGGGCAGCGCCACCAGGGTGCCGTTGCCTTTCAGCACGACAATGCACTGAAATTCGGCGGCAAAACGGGTCGCAATCGCCTCACGCGCGTGCTGCACCTCTGCCGCGGTTTTGCCGCAAAGCCGGGCCATTTCGCCGGGGTGCGGGGTGAGTATGGTCGGCCCCGCCCGCCGGTGCAGCAGTTGCGGGGCTTTGGCCAGCAGGTTCAGACCGTCGGCATCCAGCAGCAGCGGGCTATGGGCAGCAGTTGTCAGGCGTTCTAAAATCGTGGCGGGGCCCGGGCCCTGCCCCACGCCGCACCCCAGCACAACGGCACTGCACTCAGCGGCGGCATCCGCCAATAATGCCGCACTTTCAGGTGCGGCAAGGCCGTCTGCCCCCTCTGGTAATGGCAGCAGCGTACACTCGGGCAGGGCGCTGACGGTGGCGGCAAGCACCGGCTCAATTGAAGCGAGGGTCACGATGCCGGTGCCAATGCGCAACGCGCCGTGCACCGCAAGCTGTGCCGCCCCGCGGTATGCCCGGCAACCGGCAACCAGCAATAGCCGCCCATACATCCCCTTGTGTGCCTGCTGCGGCCGTGGGCGCAGCAGCGGTACAACCAGTTCTTGTGTGATGGTGGTCATCAAGCATCACCCCTTTGCACTATTTTACCACGCGGGGCACCGAAAATAAATGGCCCGCATGGACACACAAAAAAGCCGCCCACCCTGCACAAGTGCAAGATGAGCGGAGAAAAATTACCGTTTTAACTGATTAAACCGCGGAACATACGTTTACCGGGGCCGCGCACCAGCAAAAAGAAAACGACTGCCAGCACAGCATAAAGCAGGGTCGGGGCCCAAAGTGCGCCCTGCATACCCAGTGGGCCGACAAACAGGTAAAACAGGCCGGCACCGGCGGCAATCAGCCCCATGCCGCCAAAGGTCATGACCATCACACTCAAGCTGCGTTTGACCACCACGGTGTCGTTGACGGCATCCAGTTTGGGCCACAGCAGGTTGAGAAACAGGCCGCCAAACGAGGTGAGCATGGCACACGAAAGCCCAAGTACTAAAAGCAACAGGGTATCGGTAAGGCCAAGCCCCAGCCCGGCAGCGCCAAACGGCACGCCAACCAGCACGGCAGGTACCATTAAAGTACAGTTTGTCATTATTTTTGCGGCAAAAATCGTTTCAGTGTGCACCGGGGCTTCGCGCAAAATCCACAGCCGGTTACCCTCCAGCGAAATACTGGCACAGGTGGTAGAAGAGATCAAAATGCAAAAAGCCACTACGGCAGCACCGGCCACCAGCATGCCGCTGGAAGCACCGGGCAGGCCTGCCAGTGCCGAGGCAATTTTGCCCTTTGCCACAAAGGCGTAAATACCACCGCCAAGCAGCATCAACGCGCCAAGGCCGCTGTTCATCAGGTAAATAGGGGTGCCGAACAGCCGGCGAAGCTCTTTTTTATACAGTGCGGCAAATGGTTTGCCGCCGCGCATCTGCTGCAGCTTGTAGTCGTGCCGCACCTGCACCGACACCAGCTTTGTGAGAATTTTTTTGTAAAACAGGCTGAACACCCAGACAATCAAAAAGAAGGGCGCGGCGCAGGACAGAAGGAACAGCACCAGTGATACCAAAGATTGTGCGGCAAGTGCCTGTGTCATCCACACAAGGGGCAGTGCCCAGCCGGTCGCGCCTTCAAAGGTGCCAATGACCGATGGGTCACCCCCGGCGGCCATGCTGCCGGAAAGCCCAAAGCTAAGGCCGAAAACCAGCCCGAAAAACACGAGGTAAAGCAGGTTGTTTACCAGCGCTTTGTGCCGTACCTTGCTTTGAATATAGGTGAATAAAAACCCAAGCAGCAGGCTGAGCGCAGAGGGCAGCAGCGGCAAAAACACGATGCACAGTACAAAAATGGGGATAAACAGCGCGCTGAACCCGGTAAAGTAGAGGTATACGCCCCCCGCCGGCAGCAGGATAAACAAGGTAAACACAATGTTTTCAAGGTAGAGCGAAAGCACTTTAGAAAGCAAAATAGGGAAAGTGCCCACCGGCATGGCCAGCAAAATGTCATTGTCCTTGCCGCCAAACACAAAGCCGGAAGCGCTGATGACGCCAAACAAAAAGCACATGGCAACCGCAATCAGCCCCAGCAGGGTCAAAATCAAATCAGTGCGGCCAAACAGCGAAAAAATCTGTGCAAACGAAAAGCTGTACACGCCGCCGATATACAGCATCAATAGCGACATCAGCGCCAAAAACCCAATGCCGGAGGCAGATTTCTTTTTCGCTTTGGAAGACGGGTTTGCGGAAAACAGAATACCGCGGAAGCTGACCCGCAGCAGCGCCAGAAATTTTTTCATTGTGCAGCCTCCGTGGCCTCGCCGCCCTGCCGGGCCAGTTCAAGAAACACATCTTCCAGCGACGAGTTGCCCACGACATCCGCGGTCTTGCCGCACTCCACCAGGTGCCCGTCGCGAATAATGGCAATGTGGTCGCACAGCTTTTGCGCCACTTCCAGCACATGGGTCGAAAAGAACACGGCCCCGCCGTTGTCGCACAGCTCGTGCAGGTACTCTTTGAGCAGGTGCGACGCCACCGGGTCAAGGCCGACAAACGGCTCGTCCAGCACCAGCAGCTTGGGCTCGCGCATCAGGGCCGAAATCAGTGCCAGCTTTTGTTTCATGCCGTGCGAATAACCGGCAATCGGGCTGCCCAGTGCACCGGTCAGCTCAAACCCATCGCCGTATTTTTTAATCAGCGTTTCGCGCCGCTCGGCGGGGATCGAGTACAGGTCGGCAATAAAGTTAAGGTAAGCTATGCCGGTCAGAAAATCATACAAGTCGGGGTTGTCGGGGATAAACGCCGTCACCTGCTTTGCCGCTACCGGCTCGGTGCGAATGCTGTGCCCGTCGATCAGGATGTCGCCCTCTTCAAAATCCAAAATACCGGCAAGGCTGCGCAGTGTGGTGGTTTTGCCCGCACCATTATGGCCGATAAAACCGTAGATCGAACCCGTTTCCACCGTCAGGCTTAAATCATCCACGGCCCGTTTGCCGCTGGAATAGGTTTTGGAAAAATGACGAATTTCAAGCATGATGTTCCTCTTTCTGGGATAAACCCTTTGTCAAACAAATAACAATTAGAATGCTGTCTAATTGTGACTCTATTATATTCTTGCGGGGCAGTGGTTGTCAAGCAGCCGAAAAACGGTAAAAATGGCAAAAAAACGCCGCCCGGTACGATTAGAAGAAAAGAGAAACATAAAATGCCGCCTACCCACAGCAGGGGCGGCGGCATTCAGGTTTAGATGTTTTTGGGTCAGTTTTTCAGGCTTTGCAGCGGTGCGGGGATGCGCCCGCCGCGGCCAATGAATTTGGCGGGAGAAAACCGGTTGATCTGCATCACCGGGCCCCAGCCCAGCAGGCCGCCAAAATCCAGTGTGTCGCCCACCTGTTTGCCAATGGCGGGTATCACGCGCACGGCGGTGGTTTTGCTGTTGACCATGCCAATTGCGGCTTCGTCGGCAATCAGCGCCGAAATCACCTCGGCAGGGGTGTCGCCCGGCAAAATCACCATGTCAATGCCCACGCTGCACACGGCGGTCATGGCCTCCAGCTTTTCAATCGACAGGCTACCGCACTGGGCGGCGGCAATCATGCCGGCGTCCTCCGACACGGGGATGAACGCGCCAGAAAGGCCGCCGACAAAGTTTGACGCCATCACGCCACCTTTTTTGACCGCGTCGTTTAGCAGGGCAAGCGCGGCGGTGGTGCCGCAGCAGCCGCAGCTTTCCAGCCCCATTTCCTCCAGCACGTTCGCCACCGAGTCGCCGATGGCGGGTGTGGGGGCGAGAGAAAGGTCTACAATGCCAAACGGCACGCCAAGGCGCTCGCTGACAAGGTTACCCACCAGCTGGCCCATGCGGGTGATTTTAAACGCAGTGCGTTTCACCAGCTCCGCCACTTCGCCAAGGTCCATGCCGGCTGATTGTTTTGCCAGCGCGGCGCGCACGGCACCCGGGCCCGAAACACCGACGTGGATGACACAATCCGGCTCGCCCGGGCCGTGGAAGGCACCCGCCATAAAGGGGTTGTCCTCCGGCGCATTGCAAAACACAACAAGCTTTGCTGGGCCAATGCAGTTTCTCTGTGCGGTAATCTCCGCCGCGCGGCGCACAATGGGGCCCATCAGGGCCACGGCATCCATGTTGATGCCTGCTTTGGTAGAGCCGATGTTGATGCTGCTGCACACGATGCCGGTCGCTGCCAGCGCGTCGGGGATCGAGTCAATCAGCAGCCGGTCACCGGCCGAAAAGCCCTTTTGCACCAGTGCCGAAAAGCCGCCCACAAAGTTGACGCCCACCTTTTTTGCCGCGGCGTCCAGCGTGCGGGCAAACTCTACCGGGTCGGGGTTTTTGCAGGGGGCCAGCAGCATGGCAATCGGCGTCACCGAAATGCGCTTGTTGACAATGGGCACCCCGTAAGCGGCGCTCACTTCCTCCGCCACCTTTACAAGGTCTTTGGCGCGGGTAGTGATTTTGTTGTAAATTTTTTCGCACGCGCGGTGCGGGTCCTCATCCGCACAATCCAGCAGCGAAATGCCCATCGTGACGGTGCGCACATCCAGGTTTTCGTCGCTGATCATGTGAATGGTCTCAAGTATGTCTTTGGTATCCAGCATGGTTTTTCTCCCTCTCGCCCGTCAAATATGGTGCATGGCGTCGTAAAGCTCCTGCCGGGTCACTTTAATATCAACGCCTTTTTCTTCGCCTGCGGCGTTAAAACGCTGCTGCAATTCGGCAAAATCAATCGTGCAGGCAGTTACGTCCACGACCATGATCATGGCAAAGGTACCCGACAGAATGCTTTGGGTCACTTCCTCCACATTGACGTTGGTTTCGGCGCATACGCCCGCCACCTTGGCAAGAATGCCCACGGTGTCGCGGCCGACTACGGTAACAACAGCTTTCATTTGCGTTTCCCCTTTTTCACCAGGGCACGCGATGCCCTGTTTATAATTACTTTATTATAATGCGGATGCGGCAAAGCCGCAAGCGCTGGCCGACATTATTATACCAAATAATTTACAAGGCCTCAATTATCAAGTATAATAGTTTAAATTGCCCCTTTGGGCAATACAATAACAAGAGTGAAGCAGGGAAAGGGTGGACAAAGACATGGAACGTATTCTGAAGATCCTTGAAGACAACGCGCGTCTTCCGCTGGAGGATATCGCAGCAATGGCCGACAAAACACCGCAGGAGGTCGCAGCGGCGATCGACGAGTACGCAAAGGCAGGCGTCATTAAGGGCTATAAAACGCTGATTGATTGGGACAAGACCGACGAGACCCGCGTGCGGGCCATCATCGAGCTGAAGGTCAGCCCCAAAAAAGACCGCGGTTTTGACGAGATTGCCTCCACCATTGCCTTGTTCCCCGAGGTGGACAGCGTGATGCTGATGAGCGGCGGGTACGACCTTGGGCTCATCATGACCGGCGCGAGCTTTCAGGAGATTGCGCTGTTTGTCGCGCTGCGCCTGTCGCCGCTGGACGACGTGCTTTCTACCGCGACGCACTTTGTGCTGCGCACCTATAAAAGAGACGGCGTGATGTATGCCGACGAAAGTAAGGATGAAAGAGGGTATAATTTCCTGTGATGGATTACAGCAAAATACTTGCGGGTAAAGCCAAGCAGATTAAACCCTCCGGCATCCGCAAATTTTTTGACCTTGCCGGCACAATGGAGGGCTGTATTTCACTGGGGGTGGGTGAACCGGATTTTAAGACCCCGTGGATGGTGCGCGATGCCGGCATTAAAAGTTTAGAGCGCGGTAAAACCTGGTATACCAGCAACGCGGGCCTTGCCGAAATGCGCCGCGAGGCGGCAAATTACCTTGCCCGCCGTTTTGATTTGCACTATGACCCCGAGACGGAAATGCTGGTCACCGTGGGCGGCAGCGAGGCCATTGACCTTGCGCTGCGCGCCGTGCTGGAGCCGGGCGATGAAGTCATCATCCCCGAGCCCTGCTATGTCAGCTATGCGCCGCTGACCCAGCTGGTGGGCGGCGTGGCGGTGCCGCTGCCGCTGAAGGCGGAAAACGGTTTTCGCCTGACCGCGCAGGAGCTGCGTGACAAAATTACCCCGCGCACCAAAATTGTGGTGTTGCCGTTCCCGTGCAACCCCACCGGCGCCGTGATGCGCGAGCGCCACCTTGCCGAAATTGCAAAGGTGTTGCAGGACACCGATATTTTGGTGATGACCGACGAAATTTATGCCGAGCTGACCTATGGCCCGCGGCGGCATGTCAGCATTGCCTCGATGCCCGGCATGAAAGAGCGCACGGTCTATATCAACGGGTTTTCAAAGGCCTATGCCATGACCGGCTGGCGCCTTGGCTATGTGTGCGCGCCGCAGCCGCTGATGCAGGTGATGACAAAAATTCACCAGTACGCCATTATGTGCGCGCCCACCACCAGCCAGTACGCGGGCATTGTTGCGCTGCGCGACGGCGATGAAGCCATTGAGGCAATGCGCGACGAATACGACATGCGCCGCAAGTTTTTGACCAGCAACCTCAACCGCATGGGCCTGACCTGCTTTGAGCCGGAGGGTGCGTTTTACGTGTTTCCCAGCATCCAAAAGAGCGGCCTTTCGTCAGAGGAGTTCTGCGAAAAGCTGCTGATGGCGAAAAAGGTGGCCGTGGTGCCCGGCACCGCCTTTGGCGCGTCGGGCGAGGGGTTTGTGCGCATTTCTTATTCTTATTCGGTTGCCCATCTGTCTGAGGCGCTGGGCCGCATTGAAGAGTTTTTAAAGGAGCTTTCGCATGAGTGAGCCATCCGGCCACCTGCTGTTGCGCGGCGGCCTTTCGTATGACCGCCCGGCCGGTGTTGGCGCGGCGGTAGAAGAAATTTTTGCCCTTGCGCCCGCGGTGCAGGCCCTTGGGCCACAAAGTAAGGTGCTGCTGAAGCCGAACCTGCTGGCAAAGCACCCGCCGGAGCATGCGGTGACCACCCACCCCGTCGTGGTGGCGGCGGTAATCGACGCGCTGCACCGGCGTGGGGTGACGCAGATCACGCTGGCAGATTCCAGTGGGGGGCTGTATACCGAGGGCGGCATGCGCGCCGTGTACCGCGCCAGCGGTTTGCTGGAGGTCTGCGAGCGCATGGGCGTTGCCGTGTGGGGCAAAACCACCAGCGGTACCCGGGTCGTAGAGGGCACACGGGTACACCAGTTTACGTTGATCGACCCAGTGCTGGAATGCGATTTTTTGATTGACCTTGCAAAGCTGAAAACCCATGTGATGACCGGCATGACGGCGGGGGTCAAAAACCTGTTTGGCTGCATCCCCGGGCTGCAAAAGGCCGAAATGCACATGCGCTTCCCCCAAAGGGAGGACTTTGGCGAAATGCTGTGTGACCTGTGCTGTGCCGTGCAGCCCCAGCTTGTGATTGTGGACGGTATCACCGCGATGGAGGGCAACGGCCCCGCAGGCGGCACGGTGCGCGAAGAAGGGCTATTGCTCGGTGGCGACGACGTGTGGCAAATCGACCTTGCGGTGGCGCAGCTGATGGGGCTTGATTCACAGCGCGTGCCCTACCTTGCCGCGGGCGCGCGCCGCGGGCTGTGCGGCACAAAGCTAGACCCCGCCGCACTGGCGCCGGGCAGCGACCCGGTGCGGCCGCTGCAAAACTGGCAGTTGCCGCAAAGCTTTCGCAGCCTGACTTTTCAGGAGAAATTCCCCACCGGGCTGCGCTGGGCTGGGCCGTTTGTCAGCCGCATTGCCGCGCCGCGCCCGGTGATACGAAAGTCAAAATGCATCGGCTGTGGGCGCTGTGCCGAAATTTGCCCCGGCAAAACCATCCGGCTGCAAAACCACAAAGCCGTCATTGACCCGTCGGGCTGCATCCGCTGCTTCTGCTGCCACGAAATGTGCCCCGAAAAGGCGATCGACGTGCGCCGCATTGCATTTTTTAAACTTTGACCTGCTGCCCGTTTGCGGCCCGGTGCCCAGTGTGCCGGCAGGCAGCAAACAGGGGGGGAACTGGAATGAACGGCATTACGCTGCGCGCACCGGCCAAGCTGAACCTCAGCCTCGACATTACCGGCGTGCGGCCGGACGGCTACCATACCATGGATATGCTGATGCAGGCCGTCAGCCTGTACGAGCGGGTGACGGTGCGCCGGTCGGGCATCTTGCGGGTTACGGCAAACGGCGCGCTGTTGCCGCTGGGCGAAAAGAACACGGTGTGGAAAGCCGCGGTCGCGTTTTTTCAAGAGGTTGGCCTTTTGGCCGGGGCAGAAATTCACTTGCAAAAAAAGACACCGGTGCGTGCGGGCATGGGCGGCGGCAGTGCCGACGCCGCCGCAACGCTGGTGGGCCTAAATTTGTTGTACGGTGCCAAGCTGCCGCTGGCAGAACTTTGCCGCATTGGCGCCACCATTGGTGCCGATGTGCCGTTTGCACTGCTGGGTGGCACTGCACGGGTGCGCGGGGTGGGCGATGAACTGCTTGCGCTGCCGCCATTGCAGGGGTGCGTGTTTGTGGTGTGCATGCCCGGCTATGGCATTTCTACCCCGCAGGCCTTTGCCGCCTACGATGAGGTGGGTGCCGGCCGGCGGCCGGATACCGACGCCGCAGAAGCAGCGCTGCGCGCTGGCAGCCTGCCGCAGCTGTTGCCGCACCTTGCCAATGCGCTGCAAAAGGCCTCTGCGGGCAAAGACACCGAAAAAATTTGCCACTTGCTGCGCGAGGCGGGGGCCGGCACCGCACTGATGACCGGCAGCGGTGCTGCCACCTATGGCGTGTTTGCAGACGAGCAAACGGCGCGCGCGGGCCTGCGCGCCCTGCGGCGGGTGGGTTTTGGGCGGGTGTGGCTGCTGCGGCCGGTGGCAACCGGCCCGGTGGTGGACGAAATATTTTAACGCATACGGCCGCCGCAGCCCCTGCAAAGGGCTGCGGGCGGCTGTTTTTGTTGCAGACAAAAAACAGGGGGTATTTAAATGAGAACAAAGCTGGAGAGGATTCGCACGGATATTGAGGCATTGGCGGCTTTTAACGCCACGCCGGGCGAAGGGCTGACCCGCCTTTCGTTTACTGAGGAACACCGCAAAGCGGCGCAGTATATCACAGAGCAAATGCAGCAGGCGGGCCTTGCCGTGCGCACCGACGCGGTGGGTACCATCATTGGCCGCATGGAGGGCACCGACCCCGCCGCGCCGGTCGTGATGTGCGGGAGCCATTTTGATTCGGTGAAAAACGGTGGCAATTTTGACGGCCCCGCCGGTGTCATCACCGGGCTGGAAACAGCGCGCGTGCTGCACGAAAACGGGGTTGTGCCGAAACACCCCATCGAGTTTATTGCGATGATTGAAGAAGAGGGCGCGCGGTTTGGCGCCGGGCTGTTTGGCAGCCGCGCGATGACCGGCCGCCTTGGCGAGCAGGAGCTTGCCACCTTTACCGACCCGGACGGCATTACTACCGGGCAGGCCATGCGCGCCTTTGGGCTGGACCCCGCGCACTATGCCGACGCGGTGCGCAAAAAGGGCGAAATCAAAAATTTTATCGAGCTGCACATTGAGCAGGGCCCTATTTTAGAGAACAGCGGTGATGCGGTGGGCATTGTAGAAACGGTGGTCGGCATTAAAGAAGTAGAGGTCACGGTGACCGGCCGCCCCGACCACGCGGGCACCACGCCGATGGACATGCGCGCCGACGCCTTTTTAGTGGCGGCCAAAACGGCCATTGCGGCAAACGAGGCGGCGGTGGCAGCAGGCGAGGGCACCGTGGCGACGGTGGGCAAATTAGAGGTGCGCCCCGGCTCGTTTAACATTGTGCCGGGCAAGGTCGTGTTTTATGTGGATATCCGCAGCAAAAGCACCGGTTGCATTGAAGCGGTGCTGGCCGCGGTAACGGCAAAGCTAAACGAGCTGACGGAGGGTAACGGCGCGCTGTCGTATGCGCT
The DNA here is from genome assembly GCA_023460035.1 of Bacillota bacterium. GTDB lineage: Bacteria > Bacillota > Clostridia > Oscillospirales > Ruminococcaceae > Pygmaiobacter. The sequence continues at coordinate 47,508 of JAEWRN010000043.1, read as the reverse complement.
GCGCATGATGGTGGAAACAAAGCCGGTACAGGCCGACCCGCATGTGTGCGACCTGCTGGCAGAAAGTGCTGAAAAGCTAGGCCTCACCAGCCGCCGCATGCTGTCCGGCGCGGGGCACGACGCAATGATTATGGCCGACATCACAAACATCGGGCTGGTGTTTGTGCCCAGCCGTGGCGGGCGCAGCCATTGCCCGGAGGAATGGACCGATTACGACCTTTTGCAAAACGGCATTGAAACCGTGTGCGAAACCGTGCAGCGGCTTGCATGCGAGGGCTGACTAAGCAGGGGCGCCATTTTTGCGGCAACTGTGTGTGAGTAAAGCCATTGAACGTGGTTAAAACAGAGGTGTCCAGACGAACAAAACTCCCGCAGGCATTATGCCTGCGGGAGTTTTGTTCGTCTGGCGGCAATGGCAGGGCACAAGGCGGCGCCCTGCAAGCCTTCTAACGGTTTAGCCAATGTTGTAGGGGTGAATGGTAATCAGGCGTATTTCAAAAGAGGACAGCGGTTCAGACAAGTGCAGCGGGTTGCCTTCGCAAATCTGTTTTTTAATCTGCGGGATACCGATGCTGTTTAAAAAGGTGCAGTCCGCATGCGACAGGGGTTCTACCGCGCCCATTTTGACAAATTCGTCATAAGTGCTGCCGTGGTGGGTATTGACATACCCTTCTGTCACCATAAATTTGCCGGACAGCCAGGGGAAAATGATGTCTACATTTTTGCGGCCCTTATCCGGGAAAACAGTGTAACGCTGGGTATACGAAACATGCAGCCCAATATCCTGTGCATACTGCCTGCTGTAATGGTGGTAATTATAAAGTAGAACGACCGTATCCTCTTCGGCCTGCGTAATGAGAATGCCGTCGTCCTGATACAGGGTTTCCGCCCCCAGCCGGCTTAAAAAACAAAGCGCGTGATAGCTGGCTTTTCGGATGCCATTCACCGTAAACAGCCCAAGCCCGCCGTGGAAAGCCGCCGGCGGCAGCTGGTTTTCTTCGTGCAAGTCGCTGAGCAGCCAATAGCACAGCCCATCAACATGCGGTGCAATTTCAATTGCGTTTTTTACAAGGTAGGCCGCTTTGAAGCAGGTGTCAGAAAGCAGGTCCTTATGGGAGGTAGTCGAATTCCATTCAGTGAGGTACAGCGGTGTATCGGCATAGCCGCGCGCGGCCAGCTGTTTGTTTAAAATGGCAAAGTGCTCAGCAAAAGAGGCCGGGTTGGGGCTAAGCCATAAATCGCGTTTAAACTGCCGGTTGCGAAAAAAATCGTTCGACAGGTCAATGTCATAATAGTGCACGCTGACAAAGTCCGGTCGGACACCGCTTTTGTCGGCAAAAGACAGAAAGTCCAGCAGCCACTCGTCATCTTTGCCATACGCGGCAAAGCTTGCGGGGCCGCCAAAGCATAGTTGGGGCGAAACACCCTTTACGGCGCGGTAGGTGGCGGCGTAAAGATGATAGTAAGTTTCATCGGTGTCAAACCCAAACATTGTGTTTGCGGTGCTGGGTTCGTTCCAGACCGAAAAAAGCCAGCTTTGCACCGTGGCAAGCGAGTACCGGTCCGCCAAATGGCGGGTAAAATGCGCAACAAGGCCGCACCATTTGTCAAGCGATTTGGGTTCGCTGATAATCACTTTCGCGGTAAACAGGTGCCGGTCGGGGTCGGCGGCCAATGCCGCCGGCATAAAGGACAACTGCACCAGCGGCTTCAAGTGAAGCGATACCAAAAAATCAAGCACTTGGTCTACCAGGTTAAAATTGTACACGGGGTCACCGGCGGCGTTTTCGGTATAGACAAACAGGTCGTCATCCAAAATGCTGTGCATTTTAATGTAATCAAACCCAATCTCCTGCTGGGCCTGCCGCAACTGGTCGCGCACGGCTGCGTATAAAAGGTCTTTTGCGCGGCTGACCCCAATGAAGTTTTTGAACCGCTTATGGGTGGAGGCAAGCTTTTGTGGCTGATAAGACACATCGGCATTTTGCCGTACCGGGGTCACGCCGAATTTTCCAAACAGATGTTCGTCCAAAAAGCGCTGAATTGCCTCGTTGACAATATCACTTTCGCCTTCATAATAATTGTAGCTCACGGCTTTGTCTTTGCTTTTGGAGGTCATGCGGTCGGTTTGGGCGGTGTTTTGCGAGCGCCAGATACTCGGCAGCACACCGTAGCGCTCTTTAAAAGCGCTTACAAAAGCCCGCGTATTGGGAAACCCATTTGTCAGCGCGACCGTTTCAATAGAATTGTCAAGGTGTAAAAGGTCATTGGTCGCGTAAGAAAGCCGTGTGGATTTAATATGGTCAGAAAGAGAAACCCCCATGCTTTGTTTAAAAAATTTAGACAAATACTGCGGTGAGACATACACACGCTCGGCAATGCCCTCAAGGGTCAGGCGCTGGTCATATTCGCTGTTAATCAGCGCAAGTATCTGGTTTAGCCGGCTGAGGTGCTTAAAGGCTTCATCCTGGTTAAAGGTTTCCCCGTCTGCAAAATTTGCATAAAGCTCGTAAACCAGGTTGTAAAACAGCGATTCATTCATCAACTGAATATACTTGCCACCCTCTAAGTTCAGCTGTATCATGCGCGCGACAATATAGCGAATAATCTCAAACCGCGAGGGGTCTTCGTCCCGCGTGCTGTCACAGGAGTAATGGGTCGCCTTAAACTCGGGGGGCAGGTTTTTCATCAATTCGGGCTTAATCTGCACTGCAATCAACGCGGCTTGCTCGCCGCTCAGGTCGTGAATCTGGTTGGCGTTGACAAGGTAAACGTCGCCTTTTTCCAGCTCCGTTGTGGTATTGCCGGCCACTACCGTGGCATTGCCGTCTGCCACAATTAACAGTTCAAGCGATTGGTGCCAGTGTTTTGCAACGGTGCCAATGGTATGCACAAACAAATTGATTGGAAGATTATTTGGGTAATTAATGATCTCATGGGATGTAGTCAACAGTATTCTTCCCTTCAACTGAAAAAATTTAATCTGAATACGGGGAAATTATATCATATTTTTTGCTTTTTTCCAAGAAATAGTGTAGTGTCATCAAGTAAGGTTAATTTTCGCACGAAGTTCCACGATAAAATGCGTTATGGGGTATGTAATTTTTTTGTATACTAAATACGAACACGAAGATCGGATTTCAAGAGGAAAGGGGTTGCGGCTTATGGAAAAGCGGTTATTTTTGAAAACCCGGCAGTTGACAAAGCGTTTTGGTGATGTTTTGGCAGTCGATCATGTGGATATGGAGCTTTATACAGGCGAAATTCGTGGGTTGATTGGCGAAAACGGTTCGGGCAAATCTACCATTTCGTCGATGATCAGCGGCATCCACACAGTGACCTCGGGAGAAATGTACTTTGAGCACGACCGCCCGTACCGGCCGGCTTCACCCGCAGACGCAAAAAAAGAACGCATTGCTATGATCGTACAGGAGACGGGCACAATAGACCATCTCACTGTGGCAGAAAACATTTTTTTGGGCAGCGAAGCGCAGTTTTGCAGGTTTGGCGTGCTGAATAACGCACAAATGCTGAAAGAGGCCCAGAAAGCGCTGGATGCGATTGAGGCGCAGGAGATACGGGCAGAACAGAGTATTGACAGCTGTAATTTTGAGCAGCGCAAGATTATTGAAATTGCAAAAGCGCTGTATTATGACCCCGAATTATTTATTGTCGATGAAACGACGACCGCGCTTTCGCAGGACGGTCGTATGAAAATTTATGAAATTATGAAAAGCTTGCGCAGCAAGGGCAAGGCTGTGGTGTTTATTTCGCACGATTTGCCAGAGCTGATGCAGCTTTGTGATGCACTGACGGTACTGCGCGACGGCAAGCTGATTGCAACCATGGACAAAGCGGAGTTTGACGAAAACAAAATCAAACAGACGATGGTGGGCCGCGAACTTAAGGGCAATTATTACCGCAGCGACATGGCCCCGTCTCGCCTTGAGCAGGTGATGCTACGGTTAGACCATGTGACGACGGCGGTGTTGAAGGATGTCAGTCTCAGCGTGCATGCCGGTGAGATTGTGGGCATCGGCGGGCTTTCCGGCAGCGGCATTCACGACATCGGCAGGGTGGGCTTTGGGCTGGAAAAGCCGCAGGCCGGCACCGTGACAGCGTGGGAAGCCACGCAGAGCGGCGGCTTGGAAGAGCACGGTATCCACTCGGTGCGGGATGCGCTTGGTGCCCGCGTTGGCTATATTGCGAAGAACCGGGACCGCGAAACGCTGATTCTTGAAAGCAGCATTGCCGATAATCTCACCCTGTCTGCACTGGACCAGTTGCAAAGAAAAAGCGGGTTGATTTTCCCGTCTGACGAAAAAAAGTTCGCAGATCAGCAAATCAAGGATTTGAGAATCAAATGCTCCTCGCGCCGCCAGCCGGTCAAAGAGCTGTCAGGTGGCAACAAGCAAAAGGTCTCGTTTGGCAAATGGATTGGCAATCATTCTAAAATTTTGGTGTTTGACAGCCCCACACGCGGGGTAGATATCGGGGTCAAGACCGTGATGTATCAGCTACTAGATAATTTAAAAGCCCAAGGGTACGCCATTTTGATTATTTCAGAAGAGCTGCCGGAGCTGATTGGCATGAGTGACCGTATTTTTATTTTAAAGGGCGGTTCGATTACAAAAACATTTGACCGTTCACCCGCGTTGCGGGACACACAGATTATTGAGTACATGATATAAGGGGGCAGAGCAATGACAACACAAACCGAAAACGCTGTGCAAAAGCCCGCCTTGAAAAACCTGCTCAAGCAGCATAAAACGAGCATGATACAGTATGCCGGGCTGCTTTTTGTAGTGGTGTTCTTTTCTATTCTCACTGGCGGGCAGATATTTTCTGCCTATAACCTGCGCACCCTCGTGGGGCAAACGGCGCCGCTGATGATTACCTGTGTCGGTGTGATTTTTATGTTTACCAATGGCTCTATGGATATTGCCTCCGGTGCGGTGGGCGGCTTGTGCGCAATGGCTGCGGCACTAATTTTAAATGCCACCGGGTCACTTTTGTTGGCAATGGCCGCTTCGGTTGCCATTTCCGTGTTCCTATTCCTGTTCAGTGCATTCGTTTCCATTAAGTTTGGCCTAATATCGACAGTGGCTTCACTGGCGGTCATGTTTATGGCGAGGGGCCTTGTAACCTATGTATGCTCTTTAATGCCAAGCACCGTTATTGGCTTGGACAATTATGATTTGGTAAACGCCTTTAAAAACAACACAGCTTTGCAGGTCGTTCTTATGGTGGTGGCAGCGGCTACCTGCTGGGTGCTATTTTCGTTTACTAAAATTGGTAAACATGCACGCGCAGTGGGGGATAACCCTGTTTCGGCAGAACAAAATGGGGTTCAAAACAGTAAGACAAAAATGATATGCGCCTTAATTGCCGGGCTTTGTGTTGGGGTCGTTGCCATTTTTCTTTTGGCAAGGGCCGGCTCGGTATCTAAAAACATTGGCAGCGGCATGGAAATGGACGTCATGGTGGCAATGATTTTGGGCGGCATGGCACTTTCAGGTGGGTCAAAATCAAAATTCAGCGCGGCGGTGATTGGCCCGCTGACGTTTCGCCTGCTTTCAAACGGCATGACGATGGCAGGTGTGCCTACCAGCTATGTCTCGCTGATTCGGGGCATCATCTTTCTGGTCATTGTGTTTGCAACACTGCGGCAAAATAAAACAATTCGGGCAATGCCGCGGTAATGCAAGCTGCAAATAAAACCACAGTTTTCAGCAGATTTATTTAAAAGTCAAAGGAGTTTTTGTCATGAAGAAAATGGTCAGCATTTTAACGGTCGTTGCCATGCTTGTCACGCTTAGTTTTGCGTTGACCGGCTGCGGCAGCACCAGTACCAGCACTAGCGGCAGCACCAGCACCAGCGCCGGTGAAAAAGTAAAAATCGGTGTAGTGATGTATGGTTATACCGACGAGCAGGGTAAAAGCACACAGGAATACTGCAATTACCTTGCCCAAAACTTTAATGTCGAATTTGTTTTTGAAAAAACCGATTATAACGATGACGCGCAGATCAGCTGTGTGGAAAATCTGATTTCCGCAGGCTGCAAAGCAATCATCAGCGCTTATGACACCAGCCTTGAATCTGCAATTCAGACCTGTGAGTCTGCCGGTGTGTACTATGTGCTGGCGCTTGATTATGCTTCCCCCTCGGATGCAAACAACGTCAACAGCAAGTATTTCCTTGGCGGCACAAAACAGTTTGGCGGTGACGAGGCAGCCCTTGGTGAAGCTTACGCACAGGCCTTTTTGAAAAGCGGGCTGACCAATGTCAGCGGTGTTTCATTCCCTGCGTTTGCCTTTGTAGAGGCAACACCAATCTATCAGGCGTTCAAAGATACCATTACGGCGGCAAGCAATGATACGGTAAGCGACCTTGTTTACTCCAGCGGTTTTGCAGCGGCGGATGTACAGACTGCCACGGCCTCTGCCATCGGTCAGGATACGCAGGCGATTTTTGGCCTTGCTTCGGGCCTTGACTATGTCTACCCTGAACTCACGAACAACCACCCCGACGTAAAGCTTTTGGCACTGGGCTACAACTCTTCGGTGGGCTCGCTGTTTGACGCCGGCAGCTTGCTTGCCGCGGGTACCAACAACTACCCGCAAAGCATTGCTTCCTGCTTTGTGCGCATCATGAACGCCCTTGACGGGAATTCATTCAGCGACGCGGATGCGGGTGTGTACAACCAGAAAGACGGCGATGTCAACGTCGTGAACGGCGTGGCAAGCTACCCGGTATTTACCGACAAAGATAGCCTTGCCGATTTTGAAACCTATGCGCTGGGCCGTGGTACAGACGGTATGGCAAAAGGCGCTGTCACCGCAGACGAGATCAAAAGCGTTCTGCTGAGTGAAAATGCAAATGCCACTCTGGCAGACCTGAACACGCTGACCAACCGCACAGTAGCAGAGATTAAAGCGGCCCGGTAAAGCAGAGTTTGCTGCAAGATTATAAAATTAATTTGTCCCGCCAATGGCAGCAGTGCCGCTGGCGGGACATCATGGAAAGGAGTGTTGGCCTGTGAAAGTATCACTTAAAAAGCGGTTTGGCGGGTACGCAAAAACGTTGATTTTCCCTGCGTTTATGTGGCTGCTGTTTGCCGCTGCGGCACTTATTGCAGAAAAGCCGTATTTCTTCAGTGAATATATCACCTCAAACATTTTTCGCGGCAGTGTACTTTCCTGCATCGTGGGGCTTGCAATTGCAATCCCGCTGTCCGGCGGCAGATGGGACTTCGCACCCGGCACGATTGCCACACTGGGGGGCATCATCGGCATCAACCTGGGTACCCGCTGGGGCCTGAATGTGTTTGGCGTTTTGGCGCTGTGTGTGGGCGTGTGTGTAGTGCTTGCACTGGTAGAGGCGGCGGCGTATCTGCTGCTGCGTGTGCCAAACATGATCGTTTCGCTTGGTGTTGTGATGGTGTACGAAGCGCTTACGGGTATTTTGTTTGGCGGCAACGGAGCCAATATTTTTAATGTGCCCACCGGTTATGCCGACAACCTTTTGTTGCTTTCCCGCGCACCATGGTGTTACGTGCTTTTAGCGGCTACTCTGCTGGTGCTTTATTTTTTGCTTTACAAAACGCGGTTTGGCAGTAATTTAAAAAGCCTTGGAAATAACGCCCGGCTTGCCATCAACGCAGGGGTCAACGAAAAGAAAAACATTGTGTTGACCTATGCGCTGGTTGGCGTGCTGCTGGGGGTTGCGGCATTGCTAAATGCCTGCAACGCGCAAATTACGGCTGCCAGCAACCTCAGTTCTACTACGTTGATGTTTTCGTCCATGGGGCCGGTTTTGATCGGGCTGTTTCTTGCGGGTTACTCTTCTATGCCGTGGGGGCTGTTTATGGGTTCCTTGGGCATGAGCGTAATTACATACGGCTTGACCAGCTTTGGCATTGACGGTGCGATTGTCACAATTATCACCGGTGTTATTATCGTGCTGATCATGGCTTACACCACCAATCAAACAAAAATCGTGGCTTGGCTGGGCCGGCGTTTCCATCGCGGCGGAAAGGAAGCAGCATGATCGAAAAGGAACTGTTGAAAAAAAGCCCGTTTTACCTCATCGATGAGGAGATCGGCTGGGTGGAAGATACGCTCAGCCACATGACGGAGCAGGAAAAGGTAGGGCAGCTTTTTTTCCTGACGGGGTATACAAATGACAGTGAGTACCTGACCTATGTCAGCCGCGAGCTGCAGGCGGGCGGTATGATGTGCCGTGCAATGAGCGCACAGGATGTCGTGAGCTCGGTCACGCAGCTGCAGCAAAACAGCAAAATACCGATGTTGATTGCCGCAAACCTGGAAGCCGGCGGAAATGGCATTGCCAAAGAAGGCACTAAAATTGGGGCACAAATGGCGGTAGCCGCCACGGGTGAAACAAAATATGCGTATGAGCTGGGCAGCATTTGCGCCCAGCAGGCAAAATGCGTGGGCGCAAACTACGCATTTGCGCCGGTGGTCGACATCGATTTTAATTTTCGAAACCCCATCACCAACACCCGAACCTACGGCAGTGACCCGGACACCGTACTGGCTATGGGCCGTGCGTACCTCAACGGCTGTCAGGGCAATGGGGTGGCAGTTTCAATCAAGCATTTCCCCGGCGACGGTGTGGACGAGCGCGACCAGCATTTGCTGACGTCGGTCAACAGCCTGTCCTGTGAAGAATGGGATGCGACTTACGGCAAGATCTACAAAACACTGATTGAAGACGGGGCAAAAACAGTGATGGTGGGGCATATTATGCAGCCGGCCTATTCGCGTGCACTTTGCCCCGGGATAAAAGACCGCGATATTCTGCCGGCGTCATTGTCCAAAGAGTTGCTTTGTGGCCTGCTGCGCGAAAAGCTGGGGTTCAATGGCCTGATTATCAGCGATGCCACGACAATGACGGGCATGACAGCGGCAATGCCGCGTGACCGCGCGGTGCCCTATGCCATTGCCGCCGGGTGCGACATGTTTCTTTTTGCCAAAAACCTGAAAGAGGACGTCGGCTTTATGTTTGACGGCCTGCATAACGGTATTTTGTCAAAGGCGCGGTTAGACGAGGCTGTCACGCGAATTTTAGCGCTGAAAGCTTCGCTTGGGCTGCACCGGCAAAATAATGTCCCGCAGGTTGAAGATGCAATGCAGGTGTTAAATGCCCCTCATGCCCAGCAAATTGCAAAAGAGGTGGCAGACCGCTCGGCGACACTTGTAAAGAATATTGACGGTGTGATCCCTCTGGACAAGGCGAAAATCAAGCATGTGCTGCTATACGGCATCGAGAGCGGCGAAAACGCGCTTGGCTATGGCCGCGAAACGGGGCTTGCGGAACAGCTGGGCACACTGCTGGAAAAGGAGGGGCTAAAGGTCACACATTTCAAAGCGGGAGAGCGCTTTGAAGGCCGCCAGGTCTCCTTTAAAGAAGTGACAGAAGAGTTTGACCTCATGCTCTACATCGCCAACCTTGCAACGAAGTCAAACCAGACAACGGTACGTATCGAATGGATGAACCCGATGGGCGTTAACTGCCCCATTTATACGCACACGGTGCCCACGGTGTTCATTTCAGTGGAAAACCCGTACCACTTATTGGATGTCCCCCATATAAAAACCTTTATCAACTGTTACAGCTGTAATCAATACACGCTGCCGCTGCTTGTTGACAAGTTGTTTGGCCGGAGCAAGTTTACCGGCAGCAGCCCGGTAGACCCCTTTTGTGGGAAATGGGACACCGCACTATAATGTCAAAGAGGAGCGAATATTATGTTAAATCAAACCTGTCGGCTGCTGGATGGCAGCGCGGCTTCACTGACAACCTATGTGCTGGAACAGGACCCTTATGACCACAGGGGCATCCAGCGCCCGGCCATCATTGTCTGCCCGGGCGGCGGGTACCAGTATGTTTCTAAAAACGAGGGCGAGCCGGTGGCAATGGCGTTTACCCGCGCAGGATACTGTGCCTTTGTGCTGGATTATTCAGTGCGGATTGAAAACCCGTTCCCGCAGGGGCTGAAAGAGCTTGCGGCGGCAGTGAACCTGGTGCGTACCCATGCCGAAGAATGGAACATCGACCCGGATGACATTACAGTGGCGGGGTTTTCTGCCGGCGGTCACCTTGCGCTGAGCCTTGGGGTATTTTACGACAAAAGCTTTCTTACACAGGCGCTTCAGGTTTCTGCAGACGACATTCGGCCCAATGCTCTTATTTTGGGCTACCCCGCAGTGACACTGGTGCCGTGGAACCGTGCCCCTATTGACCCGGAGATTGTAAGAATGATGGATGAGGGCCTGATGCCCGATTTGCGCGGTGAAGACATTACGCAAATTCTTTCAGGTAAAATGGAGGTGACGCAGGAAGAAAAAGATTACTTTAACCTGTTAAACCATGTCGGTGCGCACACACCGCCGGCCTTCATCTGGGGCAGCAACCAAGATTCCGTCATTCACCCGTCTGACCTGTGGGGCCTTTCTGCCCAGCTGCGTGAAAACAAGGTGCCCTACGAGCTGCATGTCTTTGGCAGGGGGCCGCACGGGCAGGGCACAAGTGATGAAACAGTGCTGCCCAAAGAGGCGCTTTCGCTGTTTCACCTGAAAGAATGGGTAAAGCTTGCACTGCTTTGGCTTGGGGAGAATCGCAATGAAAGGCACCGGTAAGAACCCCCGCTATGATGGCGTGATTTTTGATTTGGACGGCGTCATCTGCAGTACTGATGAGTATCATTATGAGGCCTGGCAGGCACTGGCACAGCAGCTGGGTATTCACAATTTTACGCGAGAGGACAACAACCGGCAGCGGGGTGTGTCCCGCATGGAAAGCCTGGAGATTTTGCTAAAAAAAGCCCCGCGCAGCTACACGCAGGAAGAAAAGCTGAAATTTGCAGAAGAGAAAAACCGCATTTATACCGGCCTTCTTCAAAATATGGGGGTCTTTGACCTGAGTGATGAAGTAAAGCTGACGCTGAACACTTTGCGTAAGGCGGGTTTGAGGCTGGCTATCGGGTCATCTAGTAAAAACACGCGCCTGATTTTAAAGCGCATTGGGCTAGACGACTTTTTTGACGCGGTGTCAGACGGCAACGGCATCAGCAAAAGCAAACCCGACCCGGAGGTGTTTTTGCGCGCGGCGCAGCTGCTTGGCTTGCAGCCTGCGCAGTGCCTTGTGGTAGAGGATGCCACCGCCGGCATTCTGGCGGCTTACCGTGGTGGTTTTGACAGTGCAGGGCTGGGAGATGCGGCACTGGATAAGTTGACGACTTACCCCCTGCAGCAATTTTCGCAGTTAAACGGCATTTTGCTGCAGCACTAATTTTTTTGCAGCGGCACCGGCAGCTTTGCAAGCAAAACGCGGGGCCGCCATGGTGGCAGCATAAAACTGCGTTCTGGTAGAACCCGCCTTATTGGGCACAAACAAAAACGAGCAGCTATTGCTGCTCGTTTTTGTTTGCTATGTACCGGCCCCGTGGGTTTTAAAAGGGCTGGCACCAGTTTTTATCTTTTTTATGCCACGCGCTGTAAGGCCTTTCGGTGCCCGCCCGCCTTACAGCGCGGCGGGGGCGGTTTCGGCCGTAAAATAGGCAATGCCGCAGGCGCCGGGGCCCGCGTGGGTGCCAATCACCGTGCCAATGGGGGAGATTTGCGGGGCCGCAAGGTGCATCTGCTCGGTGACATAGCGGTAAAACGGCTCAACAGTGCGCCGGTGGCCGGTATACCCAATGATGCAGGGGGTGTGGGCATCAATGCCGCCCTCCTGCTCGGTCATCAGTTTAAAAATAGCGACATAGGCGCCGGGCAGGCCGCGCGCTTTACCCGCCACGCCCACCTTGCCGTCGGTGATGGTGATGACCGGCTTAATGCCAAGCAAGCTGCCCGCAATGGCAACCGCCTTGGGCAGGCGCCCGCCCTTTTGCAGGTATTTCAGGGTGTCCACCACGGCGTACAGCCGCAGGCGGCGTTTTTCTTCGTTCAGCCGCGCGGCAATCTGCGGCGCGGGGTACCCGCCCTGCCGTAATGCGACTGCGCGCTGTACCAGCAGTTTCAGGCCCAACGTGGCCGAAAGGCTGTCCACAATAAAAATATGCTCTTCCCAGCCCGAAAGCCCGCGCGCCAGCTCGGCGCTTTGCACGGTGCCCGACAGTTCGCCCGAAAGCAGCACGGCAACGACATCGTCGCCCGCGGCTTTGGCCTCTTCAAACAGGGTCAGAAATGCGTCCGGGCTGGGCTGGCTGGTGGTGGGCAGCTGCTCTGCCGCCTCAAGCCGGGCATAAAATGCCTGTGCGTCAAGGTCAATGCCGTCGCGGTACACTTCGTCCGGCCCAAAATTTACGTTCAGCGGCACGGTAAAAATAGTGGCTGCCGTGGCTTCTTCGGGCGAAAAATCTGCGGTGGAATCGGTAATAATACGAATTGCCATATCCTGTCGTCTCCTGTCTACTGCCGCTGCCTGCTGGGCGGCGGGGTTTTGCCGTTAAAGTTTGTCAAAAAAATGATGCAGGGTCGAAAGTGCGCTTGCAAGGGAATCGAGCTGCCGGGGCGGCAGCTGCTGGGCCACCGCGTCGATGAGCTGGTGGTGAAACGCCTGATGCGCGTCAAATGCGGCCTGCCCCAAAGGGGTTGCGGCAACGGTCACCCGGCGCCGGTCGGCACTGGTTTTGCAGCGCAGCAGGTACCCCTTTTGCTCTAATGTTTTTACTGCAATGGTCAGCGTGCCGGCAGAAACTTGCAGCTTTGCCGCCAGCGCTGCCATACCGGCCTGGTTTTCTGCCTGGCCGTTCACTACGGCTTCGATCACATGCATTTCACTGACGGAAAGGTTTTGAAACTTGCCCTTGGTAAGGGACTGTTCTTCCAGCCGCAGAACGTCATGAAACACCTCGACCAGAAACCGGTTGAGCTGTGTTTGGCTGTCGTTCATGCGGGCCTCCCGGTTTTGCATTTATATGGTTTGAAGTTCAAAGTAATTGCTGCCGCCAGTATACCACCGGGCAATACAGATGTCAATATACTTTGAAGTTCAAAGAAGTTTAAGCAAAAATACCGCGGCCCCTATCGTGGCGGGGCCGCGGCATAAGTGAAGTAAATCGTAGGCTTATAAAAAAGCCTGTAACATTAAAAAAACACGTCGGTCAGCAGTGAATTTTGCACCAGCATGCCTTTTGGGGTCAGGGTCAGGGTGTCGTTTGTCAGGTGGCACAGCCCGGCCTTTTCGCAGGCGGCCAGTAGCGCTTTTTGCTTTGGGGCCAGTGCGATGCCCCAAAGCTGCTGCAGTGCGGGCAGCGAAAGCCCTTTTGCAAGGCGGGTTTGCAACATAATATAATCGGTCGCGTCCACCGTGCCGTCCTGCACCAGCGGGGGGGCGGGTCGCAAAAAGTCAGTTAACTGCGGCGCGTAGTGGAACCGCCGCCCGCCCATGCACGAATAGGCGGCGGGGCCAAGGCCAAGGTAATCGCCGCAGTCCCAGTAAATCAGGTTGTGCCGGCTGGCAAAGCCCGGTTTTGCAAAGTTGCTGATCTCGTATTGTGCAAAGCCCAGCTGTGCCAGTTTTTCTACCGCGTACAGGTAAAAATCTGCGGCTTCGTCCTCTGCCGGCAGGCCCTGTGGCGGGTGCAGGCCAAAAACGGTCTGGGGCTCTATTTTCAGCAGATATGCGCTGATGTGGGTCACCCCGCCGTTTGCCAGCAGCGCAATGGTGTTGTCAATGTCCGTTGTTGTTTCGCCCGGCAGGGCCAGCATCAAATCCCCCGAAATATTGTCAAAGCCGGCAGCGGCTGCCATGGCCAGCACCTGCCGTGCGGTGGCGGCATCGTGCGGGCGGCCAAGGCGGCGCAGCTGTGCGTCGTTTGCGCTTTGCACCCCCACCGAAAGCCGGTTCACCCCGGCAGAGCGGTAGCCGCGCAGCGTTTCGGCGGTTAGGGTGCCGGGGTTTGCCTCCAGCGTGATCTCGGCCCCAGGTACCGGCGCAACAGCGTCAATCAGCCGCGCCACCTGTGCCGGGCGCAGCAGGCTGGGGGTACCGCCGCCAAAATACAGCGTGTCGGGGCGCAACGGCGTGCACCCTCCAAAACGCGGCAGTTCGCGCAAAAGTGCCTCCATGTAATCGTTTGGCACGGCATGGCTGCCACCGCGCGAATAAAAATTGCAGTAGTTGCATTTGCCCTCGCAATAGGGAATATGTAAGTAAACGCCAAAGGCCATAGGTTCGCCTCCTTTTGGGGTATGGTTTTTTTTATTATACCATACGTGGGCGGGGCAAATATTTGAGAAACGGCACAAAAAATGTTATACTTTCTACAATACAGAAAGGCAGGGGTTTGCATGACGATCCGTGAATATGTCGAAGCAGTAAAAGAGCAGTTGACGCTGCCGCCCAAAACATGGGAAAAGTTTGCCCGGCAGCTTGAAAACGAGCTGTATGAAATGGTAGAGGCCGGCCTGAGCCAGCAGGAGGCAACTGAAAAAATGGGCCCGCCTGCCGAGCTGGCACAGCAGCTGCGGGAGCGCGCGGGCGCCGCCCAAAAACTACAGCAAAAGCCGGGCGAAATGCCGTTGCTGCTGCCCTGGGCCGTGATATTTTCAGCGACACTGATGCTGGTAAAGGGTGTTATGTGGCTGGGTAGCCATACCATGGGCGACGCCACGCTGGCTCTGCTGGGGCTCGTGCTCACCGTCATTAGCGGGGTGGCCGCGCTGCGCTACCGCAAGCCCAAAAAAGAGCAGCAGGATACCGAAGAATAAGCTGACAAAGCAGCAGAATAAAAAGACATCCGCTTTAGCCAAAAGCCAAAGCGGATGTCTTTTGTTGTTTTTATGAAGTCACACTTCCCGGTTGATATAGCGGTAAACGGTCGGCTCTGAAATTTGCAGCTGGTAAGCAATCTCCGGTACCGAGCCCTTCATGCCAAGTACGCCCTGGTCTGCCAGCTTGTGCACGATGGCCACCTTTTCGCTGCGGTTCATGCGTTCGGGCAGCAAGCCGGATTCGGCAATCGCCGCACTGACCATGTTTTCCAGTATTTTGGGCATCGGCACATCCAGCGTTTCCTGAATTTCCGGCAGCTGGGTTGTCAGGTTGCACTGCCGCTGCAAGCGCTGCAATGCATTTTCCAGCTCTGCCATCACCGACATATCGCGGTTGATACAAAGCAGGCCAATCAGCTTGCCGCCGTTTTTAATAAAATAGGTGCTGGACACAAAGTTTTTGCCCTTGCCTGCCCCGGCATAGTTTGAAAGAAAGTCTTTTGTTTTGTATTCGCCAGAATCAATAATGCGGTAGGCGAGGTCGGTCAGCGGGCTGCCCAGCTCGCGGCCGGAATGGTAGCCGTTTTCGATCGCGATGACCGATTCTTCCGGGCGGGAAACGTCGTGCAGCAAAACCTCACACGCGGGGCCGCACAGCTGTGCCAAAAAAGGCAGCAGCGGGCGATAAAGCGCAAGTATCTCACGGTCTGTCATAGTTCAAACCACCCTACTTTTTAAACATACGGTTGAACATTATTTTATCACATCTTTAGAAAATGTGTCAACTGACGGAATAAACAGAAAAGAGTAATAATAATTTAATTATCAAAAGAATAAAAACTATTGCATTTCTACAAAAATGGGGTATGATAGGACGTAAAGAACGATAACTAAATTATCAGTTTAAAACAAATTTTTTCAAAAATGCGATTGCTTTAGAAAATTTGTTTCGCGTCAAAGGCTTTATAATACAGGGCAGCCGGCCTGCAGGGGGTGGCCGGCCAACAATTAGGCACGAGCCTGCAAGGGGTGTAACCCCTGCAGGCAGGGGAGATAAATTCAAAATTCAGAGGAGGCATTATTTTGGAAGAGAAAAAGCAAATCAACCTGTTTGGCATCTTTTGCCTTGGCTTGGGCGGTGCCATTGGTTCCGGCATTTTCGTATTGCTGGGTTATGGCATTGGTTACACGGGGCGCTCTATTTTTTTGGTGACAACTTTGGGCTGCGCTTTTATGCTGCTTGCTTACATGTACAATGTTGTCATGAGCTCGATGTTTGTTTTTAAAGGTGGCGATTACGGCCAAAAAGCGATGCTGTTTGGGCCAACGCTTACCGGTGTGGCGGCAATGTTTACTCTGCTTAGCAGCGCAGGTCTTGCCATGTATGCCAATGGTATTGTCAATTATGTGGCTGAAATTTTCCCCGGCATTTTGCCTTATAGCAAGGTGATTGCCTGCCTGATTATTACCCTGTTTTTTGCAAGTAGCATCAAAGGTTCAAAATTCATATCCATCCTTGAAAATATTATGACTATTGTTCTTCTGCTTGCCATTGCGGTCTTTGTTATCTTTGGCTTGCCGCAGGTAAAGCCGGGCTATTTCTCAAATACTGACGGCGGGTTTTTCACTGGTGGAGTGGGCGGCTTTTTTGCCGCGGTAGCTATTATGGGCTGGGCTTGCCAGGGCACTACAATGGCCCCGGTTGCCATGAGCGCTGCAACCAAAGATGCAAAGCGGACAATCCCAAAAGGTATTTTAATTGTAACGTTGTCTCTTGCGGTAATATACGGGTTGATGAGTATTGTTGCTGCCGGTGTGCTGCCGCTGTCTGAAACTGCGGGCGCAAACCTCAGTGCTACTGCACATAGTATCTTCTCTTATCCCATTTATGTTATCTTCATTTTGGGTGGCGCCGTATTTGCCATTGCGACCAGCCTGCTTGGCGGTATTGCCATGCTGCGTTACCCCATGCAGCAGCTTGCAGAGGACGGCTGGCTGCCGGCAGCATTCCGCAAAACGACTAAAAACGGGTACCCTTGGGTTACCCAGTTGATGTTCTTCTTGCTTAGCATTACACCAATTTTGTTCAACTTCAGTCTTGATGCGATTGTTTCCCTTTGCATGATCCCCAATATGCTGATGAATATTTATTTAAACTTCTCCTGCATCCGGCTTGCCAAAAAATACCCGGAGCAGTGGAGCAAGAGCATTTTCCACAAGATGCCGATGCCCGTTTTTACTATTATGATGTTGTTGGGCTGTGTGGCCGATGTCATTGTGGCATATAACTTATTTGTTTCGATGCAGGTCAAAGATATGCTGATGGTTGTGATCTGCATTGCCGTATGCGCACTGGTTGCTGTGGTGCGCATTAAAATGGGTGCGGTTAAGGCATCTGATCTGGAAGAAAAGAAAAAGAGCATTGTTCAGGAAGCAATCAACTCCTGACCGTCTTGCACAAAAGTGAACGAACCCGGGGCGCCACATGGCACTCGCGGTACGCTGCCGGGAGGAAAACGACGATTACGTCGTTTTCCTTTCGGCGTTAGAATGGTACAATAGAAGCGACAATCGCTGGAAAAAGAAAGAAGGCCAATAGAATGAAGTATGATTTTACAAGCATTATGGACCGTCACGGTATGGACTCTATTGCGGTAGACCTGCCGGTAATCCCCGGGTTTGCCCCGGAGGGGGAGACGAAGCCCGGCTTTGACCAGATCCCGATGTGGGTCGCGGACATGAATTTCCCCACCGTGCCGACGATCCCCGAGGCGATCATTGCGCGTGCCAAGCACCCGGCTTACGGTTATTTTGCACCGCGCGACGAGTATTTTGACTCGATTATCCGCTGGCAGCAAGACCGCAACGGGGTAACCGGGCTGACGAAAGATTGTATTGGCTACGAAAACGGCGTTCTGGGCTGCGTGGTCAGCGCACTGAATGTGTTTTGCTCCAAGGGCGACAACGTGCTGCTGCATTCCCCCACTTATATCGGGTTCACGATGAGCCTTGAAAACAACGGCTATAACATTGTGCACAGCCCGCTGAAGCAGGACGAAAACGGTGTGTGGCGCATGGACTACGAGGACATGGACGCCAAAATCAAACAGTACAAAATCCATGCCGCTGTGTTCTGCTCGCCGCACAACCCCTGTGGCCGCGTGTGGGAGAAAGAGGAGATCGAAAAGGCGATGGAGGTCTACCGCGCGAACGACGTGTATGTCGTTTCGGACGAAATCTGGTCGGACCTCATCTTAAACGGGCACAAGCACATCCCCACCCAGTCGGTCAGCGAAGACGCAAAAAACCGCACGGTCGCCGTGTACGCGCCGTCTAAAACCTTTAACCTTGCGGGCCTCATCGGCAGCTACCACATTATTTATAACAAGTACATCCGCGAGCGGGTGCGTAAAGAATCCTCGCTGCCGCACTATAACGACATGAACGTGCTGTCGATGCACGCACTGATCGGCGCGTACCGGCCGGAGGGTGAAGAGTGGCTGGGCGAACTGCTGCAGGTGCTTAGCGACAACGTGAACTATGCGTACGACTATATTAAAGCCCATTTCAAGGGCGTCACGCTGTCAAAGCCGGAGGGCACTTACATGCTGTTCCTCGACTGCACCGAATGGTGCAAAGAACACGGCAAGACCATCGACGAAGTACAGCGCGCCGGTGTGGGCGTGGGCGTCATCTGGCAGGACGGCCGCATGTTCCACGGGCCGTATGGCATCCGCATGAACCTTGCGGTGCCCCACAGCCGGGTTATTGAAGCGATGGAACGGTTGGACCGCTATGTGTTCAACGCATAACGGGGGGGAAGCGTATGGCAAGGTTGCAAGTGGGCGACACGATGCCCGATTTTTCGTTCGACACCCCGTTTTCACGCGGCAACACCCTTGCGCAGGCCATGGGCGGCGGCAAAACCGCCATCGTGTTTTTGCGCTATTACGGCTGTACCCTGTGCCGGCTGGACCTTGCGCAGTATAAGGCCGGCTATGCCGCGCTGCAGCAGGCGGGCGGCCAGCTGCTGGTGGTGCTGCAAAGTGACGCCGACCTGCTGCGGCAGGAGCTGGAGGGCAACAACAGCTACCCGTTTGATATTGTGTGTGACCCCAAGGGTGCGCTGTACCGGCAGTTTGATATTCTGCCGGCTGAAAGCAAAGCCCAAATGGCGGGGCCGGGCACACTGGCCAAAATAGCAAAGGCAACTGCCGCGGGGCATCGCCATGGCCGGTACGAAGGGGACGAGCTGCAGCTGCCGGCGGCCTTTGTTCTGGGGGCAGACCGCCGTGTGCTGTTTGCCCATTACGCCAAAACGGTGGACGATGTGCCCACTGCCCGCCAGATTGCGGACCAGCTGCGCTGAACGGGCGGCAAAACAAGCACAAGGATATTTTGTAAAAAAATGGTACCATGGTGATTGCACTGCGCGGCAAAGTTGGATATGATAAGAATATAGATTATGCATAACACATAAGGAGAATACTATGAACGAGGCATTACACACAGAAAAAGCGCCCGGGGCAATCGGCCCTTATTCGCAGGCAATTAAGGCAGGCAATATGGTGTTTGTTTCCGGCCAGCTGCCGGTAGACCCGGCCACCGGCGAATTTGCGGGCGAAGACATCGTCAGCCAGACCCACCGT
The DNA here is from genome assembly GCA_023460035.1 of Bacillota bacterium. GTDB lineage: Bacteria > Bacillota > Clostridia > Oscillospirales > Ruminococcaceae > Pygmaiobacter. Next base: position 28,114 of record JAEWRN010000043.1, on the reverse strand, counting down.
TCGCTGCAAAATATTCGTGCTATTTTGCAAAGTGCGGGCCTTGGTATGGAACATATCGTCAAGACGACGGTGTTTTTAAAGGATATGGGCGAGTTTGCTGCAATGAACGGTGCGTATGCCGAGTACTTTACGGGTGCTTGCCCGGCCCGTGCTGCGGTGCAGGTTGCCGCGCTGCCCAAAGATGCGCGGGTAGAAATTGAAGCGGTTGCAGTAATTTGAATAAAAGTGAAAGGCCTTTACCCCCGGTGGTAAAGGCCTTTTGTTTTGCCCTTCCACCGGGGCGGGTCTGCACGCTAAGGGCGGCGGATGATACATAAAATGTAAAAAAATACCATTTTACTGTTTTTACAATTTGTTGCTTTGGGTACCGGCTGCAGCATGCGGGGGTGCGGTGCGACAGCTGCCCTGTAAAGGCAAACTGCCGGAGCGAAAACGCGGCCCTGCCGGTGCAGTATACCAAAGAAGTGCCGTGGTTTTCATACAATTTTCCATAGTTTCATCGGTGGCCGAAAAAAGATTGCAATGCACCGGTGGGGTGCTTATAATTGTTGTAACGGGATGAATAAATATGTAAATGAAGCCTCGCCCTGTTAATAAAAACCCAGTATTTTGCTGGTTTTTATAAAAATTAAAAGTGAAGGAGTTGGGTTTTGTGGATCACAAATTGATCTGTGAGATTCTCAACAGCGAGATGGAACTCGCAACTGGATGTACCGAGCCTGCCGCGATTGCGCTTTGCGCAGCAAACGCCAGGGCTCATTTGAAAGGCGAGGTCAAAGAGCTTACGGTGCTCGCTAGCGTGAACATCATTAAAAACGCAATGGCGGCAGGCATACCGGGAACCAGCTACACGGGGATTGATTACGCGGCGGCACTTGGCGCCATGGGCGGCAAGGTTGAACGTCAGCTGCAGGTGGTGGATGAAGCCAGCGAAGAAGAGCGCGCGGCAGCCATTGCGCTGGTGCAAAGCGGCCACGTAACGATGGGCAAAAAAGAGACCCCCGAAAAGCTGTATGTAGAGGTAGAGGTCAAAAGCGCAGACGGCCACACGGCCAAAGCAATCATTGCCTCTGCCCACACCAATGTGATTTATATTGAAGAGGACGGCAACGTGCTCGTCAACCACAAGGTGGGTACCCTTGTACACGGGGTGCCGGCGGATGTGGTGGACGAAGTGCTGTCCATCCAGTCAATTTTTGATTTTGCAAACGAGCTGGACCCCGAAAAAGACGACCTGCACATGATCCGGCAGGCCATTGAGGTGAACACCCGCATTTCGCAAGAGGGTCAGCAGGGCAATTACGGGCTGAATATCGGCAAAAACATCAGCTGGGCAAAGCAGCACGGGTATATGTGCACCGGCATGGTGACCGACGCGATGGAAGCGACGGCCAGCGGTGCCGACGCCCGCATGGCGGGTGCCAATGTGCCGGTGGTGACAAACTCCGGCTCGGGCAACCAGGGCATCACCGCCACAATGCCCATTGTCAGCGCGGCCAAAACGCTGGGGGCCAGCGCGGATAAAATGCTGCGCGCCGTTACGGTGTCGCATTTAATGGCCATTCACATCCACTGCCGTTTTGGGCTGCTGTCCGGCCTGTGCGGCGCAACGGTGGCTGGCACCGGTGCCGCCTGCGGGCTGGTGTACCTGATGGGCGGCACGGCCAAACAGATGGGCTATGCCGTCAACAACATGCTGGGCGATGTCACCGGTATGCTGTGCGACGGGGCCAAGGCGGACTGCGCGCTGAAGATCAGCACCTGTGTCAACACTGCGTTTCAGTGCGCGTTTATGGCGCTTAACGATGTCAGTGTGCAGCCGAACGAGGGCATTGTGGAGCATGACCCCGAACAGACGATTCGCAATTTTGTGCGGCTTGGCAACGACGGTTCGCCGGTGATGGATAACATCGTGCTTGACGTCATGCTGACCAAGCAAAAGGCATAAGCGCCCCAACAGGGGATAAAAAAAGAATAACATCTGCCGCCTCTCGTGTGTTACAATAATACACAAACGGCAGTAGAGACCGGCGGAGGGAAGGGAAAGCCCCCCGGCGGCATAAAAATAGGAGGAGCAGACAAAATGGATATCAAAGCTTTGGCACAAAAGTACGAAAGCTATATCATTGAGCAGCGCCGCTGGTTCCACGCGCACCCGGAGCTTTCGTGGGAAGAATGGAAAACCACCGACGCGATTGTTGCGCAATTAGAGGGCATGGGCCTTGCGGTGCACCGGTTTGAGGGGCACCCCGGCTGCACGGCCATGATTATGGGCGGCAAGGCAAAGCCCGGCTGTAAAACCGTGGCACTGCGCGCCGACATTGACGCGCTGCCGGTAGAAGAAAAAACCGGCCTTGCCTTTACCAGCGAAAACAGCGGGGTGATGCACGCCTGCGGGCATGACAACCACATTGCAATGCTGCTGGGTGCAGCACGCATTTTGTGCGAGAGTAAAGACGAATTGCAAGGCAACGTGAAGCTGTTTTTCCAGTCGGCAGAGGAAACTTGCCACGGTGCGGAGTATTACGTGGCGGAGGGCGTGCTGGATGATGTGGACGCCATTTACGGCCAGCATATCTGGGCAGGCCTGCAAGCCCCGTACATCAATGTGCAGCCCGGCGTGCGCATGGCAAGCTGCGACAACTTTACCATTACGGTAGAGGGCGTTTCGGCCCACGGCAGTGCGCCCCACCTTGGCACCGATGCCGTGGTGGCTGCCGCGTCAATCATCCTCAATTTGCAGACCATCGTGTCGCGCAACAACGACCCGCTGAACCCGCTGGTCGTCACCGTGGGTGAAATCCACGGCGGCCAGCGCTTCAACATCATTGCCAACAAAGTGGTGATGGAGGGCACCTGCCGTACCCACTCGCGCGAGATGCGTGAAAAAATTGAGCCGTTGCTGCGCCGCATTGTAGACGAAACAGCCGCCGCGTTTGGCGCAAAGGCCACCCTGCTGTACGAAAAATTCCCCGGCCCGGTCATCAACGACCACGAGGATTTGAACCAGATCGCACACGATGCCGCCGTAACCCTGTACGGTGAGGAGTCGCTGCGCGAGCTGCCCAAAATGATGGGCAGCGAAGATTTTGCCTATTTTATGGAGAAGGTCCCCGGCGTATTTGGCTTCCTTGGCAGCTACGACGAAAAGAGCGGCTGCATTTATTCGAACCACAACGACCGCTATGACGTGGTGGAAGACGCGCTGAAACGTGGCGCCGCAATGCATGCCCAGTTTGCGGCAGATTACCTTGCGGCAAAGGCACCGCGCGAATAAATGCCAAATTGAAGCAAAATAAAAGGAGTAACCCCCATGAATGTGAAATTTCTTGCAGAAAAATATAACGACTATATCATTGACCGCCGCCGCTTTTACCATGCCTGCCCCGAGCTTTCGAACAAAGAGGAAAACACCGCGGCTTCGCTGAAAGCCGACCTTGAGGCGATGGGTATTTCGGTTGCAATGTGCAAAACCTGCCACGGCCTGGTGGGCACCATTGAGGGCGGCAAGCCCGGCAAAACCGTGGCGCTGCGCGCCGACATCGACGCGCTGGAAGTGGTGGAAGAAACCGGCCTGCCGTTTGCCTCTACCAACGGCGCCATGCACGCCTGCGGGCACGACAACCATATGGCAATGCTGCTGGGCGCCGCTAAAATATTGACCGAGGTCAAGGCAGAGCTGCCGGGCAAGGTGAAGCTGCTGTTTCAGCCCGCAGAAGAGGTGGCCACCGGTGCAAAGGCCATGGTTGCCGAGGGCGTGATGGACGGTGTGGACGCCGTGTACGGCGCGCATATCTGGGGCAACTTTGACGCCCCGCTGGTGGACGTTTCCGCCGGCAACCGCATGGCCTGCTGCGACATTTTTACCATCACCATCGAGGGTGTTTCGGCCCACGGCAGTGCGCCGCACCTTGGCACCGACGCCATTGTGGCGGCGGCGTCCATCATCATGAACCTGCAAACCTATGTGTCGCGCAACAACGACCCGCTGAACCCGCTGGTGCTCACTGTCGGCAAAATCAACGGCGGTCAGCGCTTCAACATCATCGCCAACAAGGTGGTCATCGAGGGCACCGTGCGCACCTTCTCAAACAAAATTCTGGAGACCATTGTCGATGATATGCAGCGCATTGCGGGCGATACCGCGGCGGCGCTGGGTGCCAAGGCCAGCATGGAGTATACCCACCTCACCCCGCCGGTCATCAATGACAACGAAAAGCTGAACCAGATCGCGCACGACGCGGTGGTAAAGCTGTACGGCGAAGAGGGTGTCGGCCACCTGCCCACCATGATGGGCAGCGAGGATTTTTCGTACTTTATGGAAAAGGCCCCTGGCCTGTACGGCTTTATTGGCAGCCGCAACGAGGCAAAGGGCTATGTGTACACGAACCACCACGAAAAGTACACCGTGGACGAGGACGTGCTGCGGCGCGGTGCCGCCGTATATGCGCAGTTTGCCATTGACTTTCTGCAAAGCGAGGCGTAAGCTGCCTGCTGCGCAGCCTGCATTTAAAAAATGAAACCCCACGGGCTTGCCCGCGGCAGCAAAACACCCCCGGCACTGTGCCGGGGGTGTTTTATGTTATAAAATAGTGTGGCGGAATAATGTCGCAGGTTACAGCTCGCGGCCGTTCGTGGCAATGACGTTTTGGTACCAGTAAAACGAGTCTTTTTTGTACCGTGCAAGGGTGCCGGTGCCGTCGTCGTATTTGTCGACGTAAATCATGCCGTAACGCTTTGCCATTTCGCCGGTAGAGGCGGAGACAAGGTCAATGCAGCCCCACGGGGTGTAACCCATCAGCTCGACACCGTCTGCAACCGCCTGCTGCATTTGGCGAATATGCTCGCGCAGGTAGTCAATGCGGTATGCATCGTGGATGCTGCCGTCCGCCTCCAATTTGTCCTGTGCGCCAAGGCCATTTTCCACCACCATTAAAGGCAGGTGGTAGCGGTCGTAAATTTCGTTCAGCGTGTAACGCAGCCCCTCGGGGTCAATCTGCCACCCCCAGTCGCTCTCTTTTAAGTAGGGGTTTTTTACGCCGCCACTCAGGTTACCGCCGGTTTTTTCTGCTGTGCTGTCACTTGACGCAGCGCAATTGCTCATATAATAGCTGAAAGTGTAAAAATCCACCGTGCCCGCGCGCAGCAGCGCGTCGTCGCCGGGCTGTTTTGCAATGTGAATGTCGTTTTCTTCAAAATAGCGCTGCATATAGGCGGGGTATTCGCCGCGCACCTGCACATCAGAGCAGAACCAGTTAAAAATGCGCATCTGCTTTTGTGCGGCAAGCACATCGGCGGGCCGGCAACTGTAAGGGTACAGCGTAATAAAGCAGATCATGTTGCCCATTTTAAACTGCGGGTACTGCTCGTGCGCCAGCTTTACGGCGGCGGCACTGGCGACCAGCTGGTGGTGCAGGGCCTGAAACCGCACGGCAGGGTCGTCCGGGCAAGCCATCATGCTGCCGCTGTACCCCTGCACCGTGCCCAGCGAAAGCGCGTTGCCCATCGGCATGGTGCCGCTGTTGATCTCGTTAAAGGTCAGCCAGTAGGTGACCTTGTCTTTATAGCGCTCAAAAATAGCTTGGCAGTATCGCACAAAACAATCAATACATTCCCGTCCCGCCCAGCCGTTGTACTTTTCTACTAGTGCATACGGCATTTCGTAATGCGAAATGGTCACCAGCGGCGTAATACCCTGCTTGCGGCATTCATCCAGAACATTGTCGTAGAATTGCAGGCCGGCCTCGTTGGGTTCAGCCTCCATGCCGGTGGGGAAGATGCGCGTCCATGCAATCGAAAACCGAAAGCACCGAAATCCCATCTCCGCCATCAACGCAATATCCTCTTTGTAATGGTGGTAAAAGTCAATGGCATCGTGGCTGGGGTAAAAGGTGCTTTCTTCCACCTTGGTCGTAAGACGTTTCGGGGTTGTCTTGTTGCCGCCGGTGCAAAGGTCCGGCACGGCAACACCTTTGCCGCCAAGGTTCCACCCGCCTTCTAACTGGTTTGCGGCAACGGCACCGCCCCATAAAAACTGTTCATTCAATGTATTCATGTTTCACCATCCTGTTTTTGCTTGGGCACCCGCAGTATGGGCACCGGGCTTATTTGCGAACAAATCCAATCTCCTGCCCCACGGCCACGTGCAGGCCGGTCGTCACAGTTACTTCGGCAAATTCATCCGCGTTGGTCACCACAAAGGTGGTGACAATGGGGTGGCCGGCCCGCTCAATGGCCGCAGGGTCAAAGGTCAGCAGCAGCTGGCCGCACACAACCTGCTGGCCGGCCTTTACAGCCATGCAAAACCCCTCGCCGTTCATCTCCACGGTGTCGACCCCCACATGAATCAGCAGCTCGGCCCCCTCTGCGGTGGTCACCCCCACTGCATGCAGCGTCTGTGCAATGCCGGATACGACCCCGTCCACCGGAGAGAACACTTTGCCGTTGTCCGGCTGTATGCCGCAGCCCTGCCCCAGAATCCCCTGCGAAATTACATCGTCGGGGATCTCTTCGATTGGCACCAGTGTGCCGGCCAGCGGCGCGTAAAGCCTGCCCGGTACGGCAGAGGTGCCGGGTGCGGTCACGCTGCCCAGCTTGTTTTTCAGTTTGTCCAATAAGCCCATGCTCAGTGTCTCCTGTGTTTGAAAATTTTGCCGTGCAATAAGTTTGCAATTACAGTGTTTTATGGGTCGCCAATCGGGCAGTAAACTGCCTGGTTTACCATGGTGGTGCAAATAAATTTCGCATCTGCCATGCGCCGGCTTACAGGGCCAGACGCTGAAATTCTTCGGCCGGGGCATCGGCTGCCCGCATGGCCGCCGCCAGTTTTTGGCGCAGCGCAGCAGTTAAGGCAGAATCATTGATGGGGTGCTGCTGTGAGGGGTCTTGCTTTAAATCGAACACCAGCGTGCCAAAGCGCTGTGGCCGCAGATAAAACGGGCTTTCTGTATAGCGCAGGCACGGGGTGCCGTTTGTAAACCGGCTGCCGGGCACAAGCTCGGCTGTTGCCAGTGTTGCGGCATCAAAATACCCGCGAATGTTCGTCGGCATCAGCGTGTAGCTGACAAGAGGCTGGTTTTCTGCACAGGGGGCTTGCAGCAACACGTACTTGCCATCGCACCAGCAGGTGTGGCCGCCGTGCAGGCCAAACAAAACATTGTCCCGCACGGCAGCATCGGCCTTTACCACGGGTGCAAGGTCGCAGCCATCCATTTCCACCGGTGACTCCACCCCAAAATAATGCAATAAGGTGGGTGCAATATCCACCGTTTGGGCAAGGCTTTCGCGGCGGCCGGTGCTTTGGGCGCGCGGGTCATGCAGGTAAAACGGCAGGTGCACCAGCTCTTCATACGGCGGCATATAATTTTTGCCCATAAAGCCGTGTTCACCCAGCAAAAAGCCGTGGTCAGTGTTGACAATCAGCATCGTATCACGCCACATCTCGTGTGCGTCCATAAAATCAAGCACACGGCCAAGGTGGGCGTCACACATCGTAATCAGCGCCGCGTATTCTTTGCGTACCCCCTGCAGGTCGGTTTCACTCAAATTATCCGACGGGCGGTAGGGCGGCCAGTAGAACGCTTTTTCACGTTCACCGCAGCCGTATAAGGCACGGTATTTTTCCGGCACATAAAACGGCTCGTGGGGGTCAAAGCACTCTATATGTAAAAACCAGTTGTCGGTGTCGCAGTAATGCTCCAAGAAATCCAGCCCGGCATGGATGGTGCGCACACTCGACAGCTCGTCCTCCGTTTCCATGCGGGTGCGGTTGGCAAGGTGCTGTACGGCACTTTCGCCCTTCTTGTTCAGCGGGTTCGTGTTGCGAGTCGGGTCTGAAAGGCGCTGTGGTACCCAGCGGTCCCCCTCCTGACCGCGAAAGCCCTCCCAGGTGTTGTAGCGGTTATGGTACGTTGCGCCGCCGTCCTCCCAATAATGCGAATGATCGGTCACCAAGTGGGTGTAAACCCCCGCGTCGTGCAGCAACTGTACGGCAGAGCAGTCAAATGGCTCAAGCGGGCCCCAGCCACGGTGCATAAAGTTGTAGCGCCCGGTGTGCAAATCCCGGCGGGCAGGCATACAGGGCAAACTGGCAGAATAAAAATGGTCAAAGGTCGCACAGTGTTGCTCCAGCCGGGTAAAATTGGGCGTTTGAACATCAAGGGAACCGTAGCTTTCTAAAAAGTGGCGGCTCAGCGTGTCGAACATTACCATAACGGCTCTCATAATACAATTCCTACTTTCCTATTAGGGGTCAGCGGTCCAGCTTTTCTTTGATAGCCGCCTTGGATTCTTTCGCGTCCTGTACGGTCACGCCGTCCTTATCCTTATATAAAACAAAGGTCAGCACAAAGCCCAACACCATAGCGATGCCAACTGCGGCCAGCACACCATAGAACGAAATATCAAAGCCGACATCCGGGTTGATGTAAGCGGGGAAAGCAAACAGGCCCATACCGCCCATGGTGTACATTTTTACATTCAGCAGACCCATAATGGCACCGCCCACGGCAGAGGCGCCCAGTGTGATAAAAAACGGCGTTTTCAGCGGCAGGGTAACACCATAAAGGCTTGGCTCGCTGACACCAAAAAAGCTGGAGATTGCGGCGGGCAGGGCAGCTTCTTTGATTTTTTTGTTTTTCGATTTTAAGTAAACAGCCAGCACAACTGCGCAGGTGGTAAAGGGCACTGCCTGCATGCAGCAAATTGTTGCTTCAAAGCCATTGGTCATCAGGTTGTTGATCATGATGGGCACGATGCCCTGATGCAGGCCAAACATGACGAGCACCTGCCACAGCCCGCCGACCAGTGCACCGGAAATGACCGGGCTGAGGTCGTGCGCCGCAATAAAAATTCTGCCAATGATGTCGCTGATCCAGGTGGCAACCGGGCCGACGGCAATCAGCGTAAGAGGTACGGTTACCAGCAAAGTGCAGGCGGGCACAAGAAACATTTTGACGACACTGGGAATAAACTTTTTGAAGAACTTTTCAACCTTAGAGCCCACAAATACCGCAAGAATGGCGGGGATGACGGTAGAAGTGTAAGTCATCATGATGACAGGGATGCCGAGAAAAGTAGTCGTTACGTTACTTTGAAACATGGTGCCTGCCAGCACAGTAAACAGCGCATCCGCCGATTTTAGGGCGATGATGTTCGGGTGAATCAGCGCTGCGCCAATGCCCATGCCGACAAACTTGTTCATACCAAATTTTTCAGCTGCGGTGTAACCGATGAACATCGGGAAAAAGTAAAAAATCGTATCGCCGATGGTATTGATGATAATATAAGTGCCGGATGTGGTGCTGATTAGCCCCAGCGCGCCAAAGAAAACGCTCAGACCCTTTAAAATACCGCATGCGCACATCAAACCCAGCAGCGGCGTGAAAATCCCCGAGATGACGGCAATAAATCTGTCGAATATGCTTTTCTTTTTGATGTCCGCGGGGACGGCCATCTCGCCGGCGAAACCGCCTTCTTTCATAACGGCATCGTAGGCATCCTCAACGTCATTGCCAATGACGACCTGGTATTGGCCGCCCTTTTGTACGACGCCAAGAATACCACTTTTTTCTTTCAATGCCGCAGTGTCGGCTTTTGCGTCATCTTTCAGGCGGAAGCGAAGGCGGGTGACGCAGTGGGTCAGTGAAGCAACGTTTTCTTTGCCGCCCACATGTTCAATGATGAACTGGGCCAGCTCCTGGTAGTTTTTTGCCATGATGTACTGTTCCTCCTCGTTCTCTCGGCTGTGCCGGGGCCGATGTGCAGTTACAATAGCTTTTTGCAGTCGCACTTCGGCTTGTTTAAAACTTGGTATGCGCATGCCTTAACGACATTACTTTAACACGAGTGGACAATACGGTCAATAAAAATGTAGGTCATTTGTTCATTTTGGGCGCATTGAACGAACGACCGGCTTTTTAATTGTTTACTAAGACCAATTGACCGGTTTTGGCGGTGGACAAATGACCAAGCAGGATTTATACTTAATTCAGAGACTGTAATTACACAGCAAGTATATAAGCCGGAGCGTGATAGCATGAACCTCATTGACAGAATTAAAACAGAGCTGGACAACCTGACCCCGGGCGAGCGTACTGCCGCCGAGTATATTTTACAATACCCCTACGACGCGGTGCGGTTTGGGTCTTCTACACTGGCGGATTATGCGGGCACCTCTCGCAGCAATGTGGTGCGGTTTTGTAAAAAAATGGGCTATGTTGGGTTTGCGGAGTTTCGGTATGAGCTGAACCGCGCCTTAAAACAAAATAAGCAACTGCCGCCCGCACCTGCGGTGCAGCAGATGACCGTGCTGCAGGAATACTTGGCGGGTTTTGCAAAGCTTGAACAGTTTTACCACTCTACGCAGCTGCAGGATATTGCGCGGCTGGTGGTGGACGCACGGCGGATATTGGTGCTGGGGCACTACCATTCTTTCTTCTCTGCCCAGCAGCTGGCGTTTCGGCTGAACCGCGCCATGGTGGATGCACATGCCATCAGCGATGTTTCTATTATGCAGTCGTACGGGAACATTTTAAAAAAGGGAGACCTTGTTATTATATTTTCGGTACAGGGCCGAAAAAGCAGTTATGAAGCCCAGCTTAAAGAATACCGGGCAGCGGGGGTACAAATAGTGATGATTACGGTGACGCCGCGCTGCCAGCTTGAGGCGTTTGCCGACCAGACTGTGGTGCTGCCGGCTATCGCACAAGAATATTCTAGTGATATAATCGATGACATGCCGACATTTTACCTTTTTATAGAGTTGCTGATGGAGGCGGTTCAAAAGCTGCCACAGGCGGGAGATGACGCGTAAAGTGCCGCAGAGCATGCGGCCATGTAGGTATGACGTGTTGCGTTTTTGTGTACGTACATTGCCGGGTATCAAAATAAATCAGGTGCCGCCGCGCGGGGTGCTGTTCAAACAAACGTTTGAACACGGTGCTACGCAGGCGGCATTTTTAATTGATTTTATGCTTGGTGATACCGGCGGCGGCCTCCCGCCCATTTGTTTCAACAATTTTTACTGCAAAAATCCTGTTTTGCGCGGCTGCTTTTTATAAATCATTATAGGTCACAAGTTCAATCGGCTGCTGCGCCAGCCATTCTCTGGTTTTGCTGTCGCAAAGCATCTCGACCTCCAGCGCACGGGGAATCGTGAGGCAGGATGTCTTGCGGTAATTTGGCTGGTCTGTCTGAGATAGACGACGTGATTTAAAGTTATTTCCCGTCTGCTGGTGTTTATTGCAAATAACCATGTCGTAATACTAAAAGTGAAAATGGTAGGTGTTATTTATTGGAATTAACATCTCTCCACGGTTTCAGAATTACAGACACCAGCTGCCTTTCTACCGCGAAAGGAATGTTGTGTTTATGCAAGTCTGCAAAGCTTTACAGCAAATGGTTTTAACCTATCGGATTCAGAAATAATATGGTGGCTTTTTTGGTTACAGATGCCATACATGATGATTTACACAAGGACACTGAAAAATGAAATTAAAAATTTTGCTCTGCCTCTTGACAATACGGTGAATTACTTGTATAGTTAGTTACACAAGTAATGAACCAACAAACAACGTCGGTTCGACGGAGGTGAAAGGATTGGAGTGGAACCTGTCCGGTGAAAAATCAATTTATCTGCAGATCAGTGAAAAAATAGAGACAGAAATTTTGCGGGATATTCTGTTGGAAGAAGAACGAGTGCCCAGCACCAATGAATTGGCAAGCGCATATTCCATTAACCCGGCCACGGCGGCCAAAGGCATTAACCTGCTGGTGGACCAGGGCATCTTGTACAAGAAACGGGGGATTGGCATGTTTGTGGCAAGCGGGGCAAAGCAGCAGATCATACAAAAGCGCAGGGGCGCGTTTTATGAAGGGTTTATTTTGAATTTGGTGCGCGAGGCGCAAAGCCTTGCCATCACCGAAGACGAGCTGGTGGAGATGATCCGCCGTGCCAAAGAAGAAAAAACAACCGGCGAAACGCCGGATGCATATTAATGGGAGGATATCATGAACAATATCAATTTGAGCTGCGAGCATGTCTGCAAGGATTACAGCGGCAAGCGGGTACTCAACGACATTTCATTGACCATTGAGCCGGGCTGCATTTATGGTTTGATTGGCCGCAATGGTGCGGGCAAAACGACCCTGCTTTCTATTTTGACCGCACAAAACCCGGCCAGCACCGGCACGATCACCTGCGGGGGTGAACCCGTGTGGGAAAACCAAAACGCGCTCGACCACCTTTGCTTTTCGCGCGAGCTGAACCCCACGAATGCCTATGGCAATTCAAGCTATAAAGTAAAAGAGTACCTGCGCATGGCGTCGGTGTATTACCCGCACTGGGACGCCGACTATGCAAAGCGGCTGATTGGCATGTTTGGGCTGGATACCAAAAAGCGCATTGCCAAGCTGAGCAAGGGTATGCTGTCGATGGTGACCATTGTTGTGGCGCTGGCCAGCCGTGCAGAGATCACGATTTTAGACGAGCCGGTCGCCGGGCTGGATGTTGTCGCGCGCGAGCGTTTTTACCAGCAGCTGATTGAAGATTATACCGAGACCGGCCGCACCTTTATCGTGTCGACCCATATTATAGAAGAAGCGGCCAATGTGTTTGAAAAGGTTATCATCATCGACCAGGGCCGCCTGCGCCTGGTGGAGGACACCGCCGAGCTGGTGTCACGCTTTTTTGCAGTTAGCGGCAAAGAAGAAGAGGTGGACGCAGCCTGCGCAGGGCTGAAAATACACCACAGTGATCTCATGGGCCGCTCTAAAACGGCGTATGTAGAGCTGCAACCGGGGGATAATATCAAGCACTATACCGAGGGCCGCGAGCTGGACGCACACGCGTTAAGCCTGCAAAAGCTATTTGTGGCAATGTGCGGCGATGAAGCCCCGCTGGGGGAGGGCAAACAATGAAACAGGGCATTTTGCGTAACCTGCGTTATCAGGGGCACACCCAGCTGCAAATGGCGGGCCTGACACTTGTGACCATTTTGGCCCTTGCGCTGTTTGCCGCGTTTACCGCCCCCATCGACCAAATTGGGCAGGTCGTCGTTGCGGGGTTTGCCGCCTATGTACCAACGGCCTGTGTTTTGTGGGGCGTGACACCCGGCATCAGCTTTTACACCGTCACCGCGCCCTATTTGCTTTCCATGGGGTCTACCCGCAAAACGGTGTTTCTGGTAAACCAACTATACAAGGTAGCCTTTGCCCTGTTTAGCGGCCTGCTGTTTTACCTTGTCAACATGGTTGGCGGTGCTTACAGCGTGTTCAACGGTTTCAGTGCGTCGTTTACTTTATTTGCGCTGATTGTATTTCTCGGCTCTATGGGTGAGGTTGCGGGCGCATTGTCTTACCGTGTCGGCAAATGGGGCATGGTCTTTTACATCGCCGCCATTGTAGTGATTTGCCTCATCATCGGGGTGGCCTTTGGCCTGAGCGCCGCCGCCGGCGGCGAGATGACAAGCATGCTGTTCAGCCTTGCAGATAGCATGAAAGGTACGCCGGTAACGCTGTTTTCTGCCGCGGGTGTTGTGGGCGGCGTAATATTTTCAGTTGCGTGTTGGTTTATCATACGCCATATGGCGGTAAAGTGAGGGGGAGACCGTTTTGACAGCGATTAAAAATGAATGGAAAATTCAAAAATCTGTGCTGGTGCAGGAACTGGCGATTGTATGCGGCGCATTTTTGCTGGGCGAGTTGATTTGGACGGTGCTTTCGGTCACGTTGGTAAAAGACGAAGGCTGGTTCCCGATGGGTTCAATTTTTTTGATTATTGGCCTTGCGATTGTGCTGTTTTGTGTTGGCGGCCAGTTTACGCTGGGGTTTGGCAACGCGGTGACGATGAGCCGCACCCGCAAACAGTTTTTGCTGGGGCATTATGTGATCAGCATGGTTTGCCTGACGGCCTGCGTTTTGGTGTCACTGGGCCTTAGCATGCTGGAAATCTTTGTGGGCACCCACCTGCTGGGTGGCGGCGATGTGACAGACCTGCAATTTTTGTACCAGCCGCTGTACTATGTGGCATTTGTCGTATGCGGCACCGTGCTGGCCAACTTTTTGGGCGCGCTGATCTTCCGCTTTGGGCGCACGGCGTTCTGGGTGCTTTGGGCGATTTGGATGTTCTGCTCGCTGGTGTTGCCGCGTATGGCCAAAAGCGCGGGCGAAAGCGAAACACTGCTCACCCTGATAGGGCGGTTTTTCTCTAAATTTTTTACAGAGCTCAGCCTTGCGGGGTGGTCGGTCGTCGGCCTGGTTGGCACGCTGGTGGCGTTTGTTGCAACGCTGCTGCTGATGCGCAACCAGCAGGTACATGTTTAGGTAGTCTGTTCCATCTGGCCTTTTTGCACGGGATATGCTAGAATAAACTCAAATCTCAAAACGGGCGCGGCGCAGTGCGCCGTGCCGGTAGGAGGCGAGTTTTAAAATGAAATTGATTTCGTGGAACGTCAACGGCCTGCGGGCTTGCCTTGGCAAGGGCTTTACCGGGTTTTTCAGCCAGTTGGACGCGGATATATTTTGTATTCAAGAGACCAAGATGCAACAGGGGCAGGCCGAAGTGGACCTGCCCGGGTACCGGCAATACTGGAACAGTGCCGAAAAGAAGGGCTATTCCGGCACGGCGGTCTTTACCCGCATCGAGCCGCTTTCGGTCACTTATGGCCTTGGTGTCGAAGAGCATGACCACGAGGGCCGTGTGATTACGCTGGAATACCCCGAATTTTATCTGGTCAACTGCTACACCCCAAACGCAAAGCGCGGGCTGGAGCGGCTGGATTACCGCATGGTGTGGGAAGACGCGATGCGCGCCTATTTAATGGCGCTGGACGAAAAGAAACCGGTCGTTTATTGCGGCGATTTAAATGTGGCACACAACCCCATTGACCTGAAAAACGACAAGAGCAACGAGGGCAATGCGGGTTACACCCCCGAAGAGCGCGAAAAGATGACCCAGCTTTTGGGCAGTGGCTTTTTAGACAGCTTTCGCACCCTGTACCCCGACAAAGAGGGCGCTTACAGCTGGTGGAGCTATATGTTCAATGCCCGCGCCAACAACACGGGGTGGCGCATCGACTACTTTATTGTCAGCGAGCGTCTGCGCGAAAACATTGTGGACAGCACCATCTGGCCGGAAGTGACCGGCAGCGACCACTGCCCGGTGGGCTTGCAGCTTGATTTTTAGCGGCCGCGCGGCGGCAGATTTCTTATGATAATAGCAGTTGCAAAACGGCACCCCCGGCAAGCCGGGCGGGCCGTTTTGTTTTGCCTGCGGCTGGGGTGGTTTGTGGTAGTTGTAGTCTTTTTTTGCGGCAGTTCGTTTTATCAACAGTGCAATATGGGCCGCAGGGGCTAAAAATTTACAAAAATAACGTGATTTTACGAAACGGCCCGGCTACAATAAGAGAACAAAATGAAAGGAGGGCGGCAGGATGCAGCAGCACCCTTACCAGCAGGGCAATGAACCTGTAGGCAGTATTTTTGATGAAGAGCAGGCCGAAGTGCCGGCACAGCAGCCTGCGGCCGGGCCTTCCCCCTACTTACAAGACGGGCCTGCGCAAAAAGGCCCGCCGCCCGTTAAAAATACCCAGCGCAGTAAAGTTAAAAAAACGGCGCGCGCCCCGCGCCCCAAAAGAGAAAAGGCCCCGCGCCGCCGCCTGACATGGAAAGGCCGCCTGCTTGCGGCACTGGCCGTGCTGCTGGTGGCGGTACTGGGTGGGTTTGCGGTTTATTTACAGCTGGCGACCCGCAACGACGATTTGTGGCTGGACCTTTCGCAGATACCCTATAAAGACGCGACTGTAATTTACGCGCGGGAAGAGGGCGGCGACTGGCAGCAGTATGCGGTGCTGCCCTGCACGCAGAACAAAGAGTATGTCGCTGGCGATGAGATGCCCCGCTATTTAAAGGATGCCTTTGTGGCGGTGGAGGACAAGGACTTTTACAAGCACCACGGCATCAATGTGCTGCGCACCGGCTACGCGATGTTCAACGAACTGGTGCATGTCGTCACCGGCAGTTACCTTGGCGGCGACAACGGTATCAAGGTGGGTGCGTCCACCATTGACCAGCAGCTTGTTAAAAACCTGCTGCGGGACGATGAGGACGAAGGGCTGTCCGGTTATCTGCGCAAGCTGCGCGAAATTGTGCGTGCCGTGCAGCTGGACGCCAGCTATGACAAAGACACTATTTTAAGCGCCTACCTGAACACCATCAGCTTTACCGACAACACGGCGGGCGTGCAGGCGGCGGCGCGCAAATTGTTTGGCACGACGGTGGACCAGCTGACGCTTGCACAGTGTGCCAGCCTTGCGGCCATTACCCGCAGCCCTGCGCGGTATAACCCGGTGACACAGCCCGAGCAGCATTTGCAGCGGCGCAACTATGTGCTTAGCCAGATGTTGGAAGAAAAATACATCACACAGGCCCAGTACGACGAAGCGGTGGCCCAGCCCGTTGTCATCAGCGGTACCGGCACGGACCCGGAGCGGGACAAGACCCCGACGAGTTACTTCACCGATGCGCTGATGGAGGACGTCATCAGCGATTTGACCAGCCAGCGGGGGTTAAGCCGCGCAGAGGCGACCCGGCTGCTCTACGACGGCGGCCTGCGCATTTATGCCACGGTGGTGCCGTCGCTGCAAAGCGCAATGGAGCAGGTGATGACCTCGGCTTCAGTTTACCCGCGCCCCGCCGTCACGGTGACAAAGGCGCTGGAGGACGAAAACGGCCAGCCGGTGCTGGACGAAGCGGGCAACCCGGTCATCGGCCCGGTATCGGTGCGCCCGCAGGCGGCCATGGTGTCGCTGAATTACAGCGGCGAGGTGTGCGCCGTCGTGGGCGGCCTTGGCACCAAAGAGGTCAGCCGCGGGTTTAACCGCGCCACGCAGGCCGAGCGGCAGGTGGGCAGCACGATGAAACCCATCGGCGCGTATGTGCTGGCATTACAGCAGAACAAAATTACCTGGTCCAGTACCTTTTTAGACGGCCCGGTGAAACAGGTTTTAGACGATAGCAGCGGGCAGCAAAAAGACTGGCCGCGCAATTTTTCGGGCAGTTATTCGCAAAAAGAGCTCACGGTTGCCGATGCGCTGGCCCGCAGCATCAACACGGTTGCCGTGCGGGTGGGCGAAAAAGCGGGGGTGGGCAACATTTACAACTTCACCCGCAACCAGCTTGGCATCACCAGCTTTCAAAGCAAAGACAAAGACAGCGGGCCGATGATTCTGGGCTCCAGCACCACCGGGGTCACCCCGCTGCAAATGGCGGGGGCTTACAGCATTTTTGGCAGCGGCGGCAGCTTTACCACGACGCACAGCTATACCTCTGCCTGCAAGGGGGACGGCACGGTAATCGTCACCCCCAAGGTGACCACAAAACAGGTGGTGGACCCCGACACCGCGTATATTATGAACCGGCTGCTGGCCGGCGTAATGCAGGGCGCGGGCACGGCGTCCGGCTATGGCGTCAACGACGGCATGGACAGCGTTGGCAAAACGGGCACCACCAGCGACAACCGCGACCACTGGTTTATTGGGCTGACCCCCTATTATGTGACGGCCAGCTGGTACGGGTACGATGACAACCTGCCGCTGGCGGTCAACTATTCGGCCCACCCGCCCACACTGGGCTGGCGCAATGTCATGCGCGCCGCCCAGGCGGGGCTTACGGCAAAGCAGTTCCCGATGGATACCACCGTGCAGCAGATTGAATATTGCACCGAAACCGGGCTTGCCGCAGGGCCAAACTGCCCGCACAAAACTGGGTACTACAAGGCCGGGCACGGCCCGGGCGAAACCTGTACCCAGCACGGCTAAACAAGAACCCGGTTCACAAAAACCACCGCTGCGGGCTGCCGCCTGCCGTGGTGGTTTTGCTGTTTTGCGCAGCAGTGGCAGGGCACCTGGTTCTGGCACGCCGCCGGGGGTACTTTGTTGTCAGCTGTCTCTTGCACATTTGCCCCGTTTGGATTATCATTATAAACAATCGGGCGCGGCCCGACATAGAGAGGGTGGTACTTAGATGGAAGAATTTCACACGATCGACTATCTGTGTGACGAGTATCTCAAAAACAACTATATCGACCCGGAAACCTCCGAACGGCTTGGGGTAAAACGGGGCCTGCGCAACCCGGACGGGACCGGCGTTTTAGCAGGTTTGACCAATGTGTGCGATGTAGTTGGCTACGAGATGCAGGACGGTGTACGCATGCCGACAGACGGCAGGCTGATCTACCGCGGTATTGACGTACGGGATATCGTAAATGCCGCATATGAAGAAGACCGCTTTATTTTTGAAGAGGTCATCTGGCTGCTGCTGTTCGGCAGCCTGCCGACCGAGGCGCAGCTGGAAGAGTTTAAGGAAATTCTGGAAGAGCGCCGCAGCCTGCCGGAAAACTTTGTTGAGGACATGATTATCAAAGCGCCGTCGCCCAACATCATGAACACGATGGAGCGCAGCGTGCTGGCATTGTACAGCTACGACAATGACCCGGAGGACCAGTCGCTCAAAAACATTCTGCGCCAGTCGGTCACGATGATTGCCTCGCTGCCGACCATCATGGTAAACGCCTATCAGGTCAAGCGGCGGGTGTACGACCGCCAAAGCATGTATTTCCACATGCCGCAGGCGGGCCAAAGCACGGCCGAGCATATTTTGTCCACCTACCGTGCCGACCAGCAGTACACCCATGCCGAGGCAAAGCTGCTTGATTTGTGCCTTGTATTGCATGCAGACCACGGCGGCGGCAATAACTCCACTTTTGCCTGCCGGGTGCTGTCGTCTACCGGCACCGACACCTATTCTGCCATTGCGGCGGGTATCGGCAGCCTGAAAGGCCCAAAACACGGCGGCGCCAACATCAAGGTCATGCAGATGCTGGACAATATCAAAGAAAATGTCAGCGATTACGACGATGACACCGAAATCAAAGAGTTTTTGCGCCGCCTTATTCGGCGCCAGGCGGGCGACCGCAGCGGCCTGATTTACGGTGTGGGCCACGCGGTGTACACGAAAAGCGACCCGCGCGCGGTGATTTTGCGCACGAATGCCGAGCCCCTTGCCATTGAAAAGGGCTTTGGCGACGACTTTAAACTGCTGCATGCCGTAGAGCGCCTTGCGCCCGAAGTGTTTGCAGAGGAAAAAGGCAAAAAAGACATCTGCGCAAATGTCGACCTTTACAGCGGGCTGATCTACCGCATGCTGGGCCTTTCGGTCGATTTGTACACCCCGCTGTTTGCCATCAGCCGTATTCCCGGCTGGTGTGCCCACCGGGTGGAAGAAGTGGTGTTTGCCAACCGTATTATGCGCCCGGCGTATAAGTACCTTGGGGTGCGCCAACACTATGTCAGTATGGAGGAACGCAAATGACACTGTTGATACTATGCCTGCTGCTTTGCCTTGCCGCGGGCGGCGGATTGTTCGTCAATTATCTGCTGCTTACCGATGCCGCCACCGGCTTTTTGTTACAGGGGGATGCCATGTTGTATTACGGCATGCTTGCCGTACTGGTGCTGGTTTTGGCGGTGGCCAGCCTGCGCTTTGGGGCGCAAAGCAAAACACAGCGCGTGCTGACAAGCCGCGGGCTGGTATTGACCTTTAGCGTCACCGCGATTTTGTTTTTTGCAGCGGCGGTGCTGGTGTTTCTTGATACCTTTTTTGCCTTTGGCGCAGGGCAGCGGCTGCCGTTTTTTTCACTTACCAGCGCCGACCTTGCCGGGTTTATTCTGCCGGTGTTCTTTGTGCTGGGCGGTGTGTGGGCGTTGTTTTGCGCCATGGGCTATGCCGCGGGCAAGCCCCAGCAAATGGGCTCGTTTGGGGCTGGATTTGGCATGACAATCGGCATGTTTTTGTTCTGCATCAAACGGTTTGTGGCGTCGCCCACCAGCATTTTGCGCATCATGCCAACGCTGGACATTTTGTCAGCACTGGCGGTGCTGTTGCTGTGCTGCGCCATGCTGCGCGCCGTTTACCTGCCGCGCGGTGCAAGTGAAGAAAAGCACCTGTTTTTGTTTGGGCTGCTGGCCTTTTTGTTTGGCACCTGCTTTACCGGCGCAAAGCTGGCTTACCTTGCTGTTACCGGCAGCCTTTCGCTGACAGCGGGGGCAGACCTGCCGCTAGTGGGCCTTGGCCTTGTGGGGCTTGCGTATGCGCTACACGCGGTACACACCGACCGCCGCCGCCCGGCCCGTTACACCTATAAACGCCGCGCCAATTAAGTGGTACCGGCACAGTTGAAATTTATCATGCTGTCGTTTACAATGAGACCAGCGGCCTTGTGCCGCCGGTCTCATTGCGTTATGGCCAAAACAAAAAGGGGGCGCCCCAATGCTGGAGCTGATTTTGGGCACGAGCGGTACCGGTAAAACAAAAGAACTGCTGCGGCGCATAACGGCGCGCGCAGAAAAAGGTGAGACCAGCTATTACCTTGTGCCCGAGCAGTTTAGCCAAAGTGCCGAGCTGTTATTGTATGACACGCTGGGTGACCGGCTTTCGGCCTTTGCAGAGGTGCTGTCGTTTCGCACGCTGGCGGGCCGCATCGAGCGGCAGTGCGGCGGCAGCGCGTTGCCGCCGCTGACGGATGCCGGGCGCTGTGTGTTTGTGCGCCGCGCCATTGCGGCGCTGGGCGACGAAGTAAAATATTACCGGCGCCACCGGGGCAACACCGCGTTTTTAGTGGGCTGCGCAGAAGCCATCAGCGAGCTGAAAACCGCGGGGGCGGGCAGTGACCAGCTGCGCCATGCCGCCGCCCGTGCGGGCAGCGAAAAGCTGGCCGAGCTTGCGCTCATCTATGACGCCAGCGAAGCCGCCATTGCGGGCAAAGCGCTGGACCCAAGTGACCGCATCACCCGCGCGGCAGAAAACCTTTGCACGGGCATGCTGGGCGGCGCCGCGTTTTATATTGACGATTTTGACGGCTTTACCGCGCCGGAATACGCGCTGCTGCGCCGGCTGCTGGCACAGTGCCCGGTCACGGTGACGCTGTGCTGCGACGGCCTTGCCGACCACGAGGGTGGGTACGGCTTGTTCAGCCCGGTCAAAAAAACCGCCCGGCGGCTGATTGAGCTGGCAAAGCAGCAGGGGGAGACCGTGCAAACCCCGCTGCTGTTGCACGAAAACCACCGCGCCGGGGCCGCAGGGCTTGCGGCGGTAGATGCCCTGCTGTGCGGTGCCGCGCCCGAAGGTGCGCTGCCCAGTGACGGCGTATTTTATTTTACGGCTGATGACCGGGAGGACGAAGCCGCAAAGGTGGCGGCCACCGTGCGCGGCCTTGCCGTGCAGGGCACGCGGTACAGCGAAATTGTAATTGTGTGCCGCACGCTGGACGATTACCGCGCCCCGCTGGCGGCGGCGCTGGCGGGCCAGCAGGTGCCGTTTTTTATCGACAGTTCCACCACGGCAGAGTACACGGCCCCCACCGCGTTTTTGCGCGCGGCGCTGGGCCTTGCGCGCGGGGGCCTTGCCAGCCGCCCGCTGCTGGCCCTGCTAAAAACTGGGCTGTGCGGTGTTGCGGCAGACGCTGTCAGCGCGCTGGAAAACTATGCGTTTACCTGGCAGCCCAATGCCACCGCATGGCGCGCGCCGTTTACGCTGAACCCCGCGGGCCTTGGCGCCCCAACGCCGGAGGACGAAGCACAGCTGCAGCTGGCGGAGCAGGCGCGGCAGGCGGTGCTGGGGCCGGTGACTGAATTTTTAGAGCATATTAAAAACCCCACCGGCGCCCTGCTGTCGCGCCGGTTGTGGCTGCTGTTGGACGCATTTGATGCCCCCGCCCAGATGGGCGCTGCCGCGCAGGCCCTGCGCGATGCCGGGCAGGGTGCCGCGGCGGATGACGCGCTGAAAATGTGGGATGCCGCTGTGGCGGCGCTGGATGAGCTGAACGGCCTGCTGGGTGAGGACCGCATTACCCCGGGCGAATACGATGAATTATTGGTATTGCTGCTGCGCGCTGGCGAAATTGGCCGCGTGCCCCGCACGCTGGACACAGTGCTGGTGACGACGGCCGACCGCATGCGGCTGCCCGCCCCGGCGGCGGTGTTTGCGATGGGCCTTGCCGAGGGTGAATTTCCAAAGCAGGTGGGGTACAGCGGCCTGCTGACCCATGCCGACCGCGAACTTTTAGTAGAAGAAGGCATTGAAATGCCCGGCAGCTTTGAAAACCGTGTGCTGCTGGAACAGATGTTTTTATACCGCACGCTGACGGCCCCGCGCAGCAGGCTGACCCTTTCGGTGCCCGAAACGGCGGGGGGCGAGCCCAAAAGCCCGGCGGCCCCGGCAGTGGCATTGTTAGTGCGGCTGTCGCCGCCCACCCCGGATTTTGGCCCGGCGCAGCTGTATGCGGCACCGCCCGCGGCACTGGCGGGGGTTGCCGCGCAATATGCGGCGGATACCGAGATTACGGCGGCCCTTGCCGCCGCACTGGCAGAGGTGCCCCAGCAGGCGGCCTTATTGCAAAATGTGCAGCAGGCCGCACGCCCGCATAGCCTTGCGGTAGAGGACACCGCCGCACTGCGCCGCTTGCTGGGCGGCCGGCTGACCTTGTCGCCCACCCGCATCGAGCGGTATTACAGCTGCAGCTATGCCTATTTTTTGGAATATGTGCTCAAACTGAAGGTGCGCCGCAAGGCCGAGCTTTCGCCAATTGAAAGCGGCAGCTTTGTGCACTATGTGCTTGAAAACGCGCTGCGCCGCCTGGGGGCGGACTTTTTGCAGCAGACCCCGCAGCAACTCACCGAGCTTGCAGGTGCGCTGTGCGACGAATATGTGGCGGCCAATATCCCGGCGGCACTGGCCGCAGGTACCCGGTTTGCCTACCTTGTAGAGCGCATCAAGGCCAACGCTGCGCGCCTTTTGGCGTTTTTGCAAAAAGAGCAGCGGCAGAGCAGCTTTGTGCCGGTGGCGTTCGAGCTGCCCATTGGCCCCGATGCCGAGGTAAAACCCCTGCGGCTGAAAACGCCGGACGGTGAGCCCGTGCAGGTGGTGGGCAAGGTGGACCGAGTGGACACAATGCAGCGCGAAGGCGTCACCTACCTGCGGGTCATCGATTACAAAACCGGCACGAAGGACTTTCGGCTGGACGATGTGTGGTGCGGGCTAAACCTGCAAATGCTGGTGTACCTGTTCAGCCTGTGCGGGGCAGATGGCGGCCCGTTTGCGGGCGCGGTGCCCGCCGGTGTGCTGTACCTTTCTGCCGACCCACCCCCGCCGATGGTCGAGCGGCAGGCAGCCGCTGCCTACGAGCCCACCTATGCGGTGGACGGGCTGGTGCTGGACGACGAGATGGTGGTGCGCGCGATGGACAAAGAGGGTACTGGGGCGTTTATCCCGGTCAGCCGCACGACCACCGGGCGGCTGCGCAAAAGCCAAAAGCTGGCCGACCTTGCAAAGCTGGGCCGCATTGAACAAAAAATTGAAGAGCTGGTCGCCCAGATGGCCGGCGGCCTGTACGGCGGCGACATTGACGCCGAGCCC
Organism: Bacillota bacterium; assembly: GCA_023460035.1. GTDB lineage: Bacteria > Bacillota > Clostridia > Oscillospirales > Ruminococcaceae > Pygmaiobacter. The sequence goes on along the minus strand of JAEWRN010000043.1, from coordinate 4,645 downwards.
TGGGTGCGCGGCAATACCCGCCCGTGCGACTGGTGCGATTTCCGCTCCATCTGCCGCCATGTGGACGGCAGGCACGAGCGCCAGCTTACGGCACCGGACGATGCGTTTGAAGAAAAAGAAAGGGGGCAGCAGGCATGACCCAGTGGACGACGCCACAACAGCAGGCCATTGAAGACCGGGGCGGCACACTGCTGGTCTCCGCCTCGGCGGGCAGCGGCAAAACGGCAGTGCTGGTCGAGCGGGCACTGCGATTGCTCACCGGCCCCCAGCCCATTGGGGCCGACCGGTTGCTGATTTTGACCTTTTCCAACGCGGCTGCGGCAGAACTGCGCAGCCGGCTTGGCCTGAAACTAGAAGAGCTGCTGCGCGCAAAGCCCGGCGATGTGGCGCTGCGCCGCCAGCAAATGCTGTTGCAGCGGGCCAGCATTTCCACCGTCAGCGCGTTTTGCATGCAGCTATTGCGCGAACATTTCAGCGGCCTTGATATCCCGCCCGATTTTGCGGTGGCGGATGAAGCCGCCGTGTTTGAGCTGCGCGAAGCCGTGCTGGCGCAGGTGCTTACCGAATCGTACGAAAACCCGCAGTTTACCGAGTTCGCGTCGGTGTTTGGCCGCTCGCGCACCGATCGGCAGGCGGGCGAAGCGCTGCTGGCGGTGTACGACCACCTGCGCGCGCTGCCTTTTTTTGAGCAGGCCCTTGGCGAGATCACCGCGCTGTACGATACGCCGGTGCCCCCGTGGCAAAGCGCCTATGGGCGCGAGTTGATGCAGGGCGCCGGCGAACAGTTGCAGGTGGGCTGCAATTTATGCGACGCGGCGCTGCGCCTTGTTGCACAAGAGCCCGCGCTTGCCGCCTATGAGCCGATGTTGCAGGCCGACCGCGCCTGCCTTGTGCAGGCGGGTGCCCTGTTAGAACAAGGCCGGTGGGACGATGCGCGCGGGGTGCTGTTGGGGTACGAGGCACCGCGGCTTGCCGCGATACGCGGGTTTGACGGTACCGAAAAACAAATCGTGCAGCAGCTGCGCGGCGACATTAAAAAACAGATTGGCACGGTGCTCAGCGACCAGCTGCTGTGCAGCGAAGCCGAGTTTTGCGAGGACCTTGCGGCGGCAAAACCGCTAATTGGTGCCCTTGCCGATGCACTGCGGCTGTTTGATACAAAATTCTTTGCCGCAAAATGCGAAGAAAAAATACTGGAATTTTCTGATTTTGAACATCTGGCCCTGCGCCTTTTGGCAACGCCGGACGGGCAAAAAACGCCGCTTGCAAAAGAGGTTTCGGCGGGCTTTGACGTTGTGATGGTCGACGAATACCAGGACACAAACGCCATTCAAGACCTGTTGTACCGCTTGCTTGCGAATGACGCGGGCAGCAACCTGTTTTTTGTGGGGGACGTCAAGCAGAGCATCTACCGTTTTCGCAAGGCGATGCCCGAAATTTTCATCGACAAAAAGCAGCGGTACGCCCCCTATGACGGCCGCCACTACCCGGCGGCCCTGACGCTGGGGCACAACTTTCGCTCGTCGCGTGCGGTCATTGACGGCATCAACTACCTGTTTTCGTGCCTGATGTGCAAAGAGGTGGGTGAGCTGGATTACACCGGCGGCGAACTGCTGTTGCCCGGCAGCGACGCACAGGACACCGGCCTGCCGGGCGTGACGCTGCGGGTGCTGGACGCCGCGCAAAACCCCGCGTTTGGCGAAGCGGATGCCGTGGCGGCCGAAATTGCCGAAATGGTGCATACCGGGGCCTTGGTGCGCGGCAAAGACGGCGCGCTGCGCGCGTGCAACTATGGGGATTTTTGCATTTTACTGCGCTCGCCGCGCGGCAGTGCCCAGCTGTTTGCCGACGCGCTGGCCGCAAGGGGCATCCCGGTGCATACCGACCTTGGCGAGGGCATTTTGACCCTGCCGGAGGTGCTGGTGCTCACCGCCGCACTGCGGGTGCTGGACAACCCCGCACAGGACGTGCCGCTGGCGGCGGTGCTGACGTCGGTGATGTTTGGCTTTACCAGTGGCGAGCTGGCGGCCATGCGCGCCGAAACGCCAAAGGGCAGCTTATACGGTGCGGTGCAGGCAAGTGTGCTGCCCAAGGCGCAGCAGTTTTGCCGCTGGTTGCTGGCCGCGCGCACCGAGGCCGCTTTTTTGCCGGCAGACGCTATATGTGAAAAGGTGCTGGGCGACACCGGCTACCTGCTGGCGGTGCAGGCCGCGGCGGGGGATGCCGACGCAGGGCAGGCGCGTAAAAATGCACTGCTGCAATTTGTGGCAATGGCACGCGGGTACGCGGCGGCGGGCAGCGGCGGGTTGCCGGGCTTTTTGCGCAGTGTCGACAATGCGCTCAGCGCGCGGGCACGGCCTGCGGGGGCCGGTGCAAAGCCACCGGCGGGGTATGTGTGCATCCTCAGCATCCACCGCTCAAAGGGGCTCGAGTTCCCGGTGTGTATTGTGGCCGACCTTGCGCGCCAGTTTAATAAAAAAGACCTGTACACCGCGCCGGTGCTGCGGCACACAAGGCTGGGCATCGGCCTGTGCTTGCGGGCGGAAAGCGGCGCAAGGTACCCCACCGCACCGCAGCGCGCCATCCGGCAGGCGCTGATGCGCGAACAGCTTTCAGAGGAAATGCGGGTGCTGTATGTGGCACTGACCCGCGCGAAAGACCGGCTTTTGCTGTACACCGCGGCAAAAGACCCGGCGGCCATGCTGTCAAAGCTGGCCGTGTCTCTGCTGGGTGCGGGCGGGCTTACCCCACAGCTTGTGGCGGGGGCAAACAGCTTTTCAGACTGGGTGTGCCTTGCCGCCCTGCTGCACCCCGGCGCAGAAGAACTGCGCAAAGCCGCCGGTGCCGCCCAGCTGCCCTGCCGCGAGGTGCCGCCGCAAACGCTGAGCGCGCAAATTGTCACTGCGCCGCTGCACGAGACAGCGGCCCCTGCCCCGGCAGAAATACTGCGCACCGCACGGCCACAGCCAGAGCTGCTGGCGGCCCTGCGCACCAGCTTTGCGTGGCAGTACCCGCGTGGTGACCTATTGGCCGTGCCCGCCAAGGTGTCGGTGTCCGCACTGGTGCGGCAAGAGAAGGGTGAAGAAGAAACGCCGCTACGCCGGCCGTCGTTTATGTACAACTTTGGCCTTTCGGCAGCCGAGCGCGGCACCGCGCTGCACGCCGTGCTGCAATATGCCGATTTTGCGGCCGCAAAAAAAGATGTCGGCGCCGAGCTGGAGCGGCTGCAACAGCAGGGCTTTATCACGCCGCAAACGGCACAGGCCGCAGACCTTGCCGCCCTGCGCACCTTTTTTGCCTCGCCGCTGATGCAGCGCATGTTGGAGGCCGACCGCCTGCTGCGCGAGTACGCCTTTTTCACCCGTGTGCCGGCGGGCAGCATTGCCCCGCTGGAAGGGCCCAATGCCCAAGAGCCGGTGCTGGTGCAGGGCGTCGCCGACTGTGTGATAGAAAAAGACGGCGCGCTGTTTTTGGTAGACTATAAAACCGACCACGGCAAAAGCCGAGACGAGCTGCGCAAAGCCTATGCGCCACAGCTGGCGCTATACCGCACCGCGCTGGAAAAGCGCCTTGGCCTGCCGGTGGCCCGTTGCAGTTTATATTCGTTTGCTTACGGCGAAGAGCTGGTATTGTAAAAAAGAAACAATGTACCAGATGAAATGAAACGGCACGGTGCCCACAAAGGCACCGTGCCGTTTTTGCGTGTTGCCGCGCTGCGGCAGGGTTTTAGCCTATTTGCAAAATAGTTCGGTTGAAACGCCAAACCCGCCGGTATGGCGGCAAATGCAACTTGACAAAATCACACTAGTTTGGTATAATTTAAGCCGAAAGTTAGCAATAACTAACCAATCGAGATTTTTGTAAAGGAGGACACTGAGATGTCACTGATTGATAAAGAAGTGGGCGATTTTACCGTAGAGGCGTTCCATAACGACGAATTTAAAACGGTAACGCGCGCGGATATTGCGGGCAAATGGAGCGTGTTCTTTTTTTACCCGGCTGATTTTACCTTTGTCTGCCCCACCGAGCTGGAGGATCTGGCCCAGCAATATGACAAGTTTGTGGCGGCGGGCTGCGAAATCTATTCGGTTTCCTGCGATACGCATTTTGTGCACAAGGCGTGGTATGATGCGTCCGAGCGCATTCATCAAATAAAGTTCCCAATGCTGGGCGACCCCACGCACCAGCTTGCGTCTGAATTCGATGTTTATAACGAAAAAACCGGCCTTGCCGAGCGGGGCAGCTTTATTGTGAGCCCCGACGGCAAAATTGTGGCGTATGAGGTGACGGCGGGCAGTGTGGGCCGCAACGCCGAAGAGCTGTTGCGCCGGGTACAGGCCAGCCAGTTTGTTTACGAAAACGGCAGCGAGGTGTGCCCCGCGCGCTGGACACCGGGTGCGGCCACGCTAACACCGGGGCTAGGCCTTGTGGGCAAGCTGTAATACGGCACATTTTAAAACCGTGCGAAAGGGGAACGATGATATGACGACAGGGGGCTCTTTGCCACCGGGTTAGCTTTGCGCCTTGGGGTTTTGCAGAATATGGATTGCACCCTGCACCAAGGCGCACCCCCGCTGTGGGCTGCTAAGCTGGCAACGCACAGGGCAGGGCAAACAGCAGTAAATAAAAGGGGGGTCGGCCCAAT
>JAEWRN010000042.1 GCA_023460035.1 Bacillota bacterium | reverse complement strand
TGGTATAATCTTGGCAGTCCATAGTGATTGCCTCCTTTGGCAGATGGGTGTGTGTGAACTCCATTCTACCATGCAGGAAAATCTCTATGGATTTTTCTGTTCATCTGTCCAACTTCATTTTACAATCAACCAAAGAAATTGTTAAAAAGCCATAAATATAAAGTTTATGAGGTTTCTGCGATGGTTGGCTACAAAAAGCCAAATTATTTCAGCAAGGTTTTTACCGATTACATGGGAGGAATTTGTCCGTCTGAGTACGAGAATCGAGGCTGATAAAGAATGCTGCAAGGTCTGATTTCAGATATAGACCGCTTTGCCACACATGATGGGCCGGGCATACGCACGGCAATTTTTTTTCAGGGCTGCCCGCTTCATTGCGCGTGGTGCCATTCGCCCGAAACGCAGCCGGCTCAGCCCGTGCTACTTTATCGGCGTACAAAATGCATCGAGTGCGGAAAGTGCATTGCCGTTTGTCCGCAAGGTGCAATCCGGCGTAATCTGACGCAATCTCTGCAGGAAAACCCGGGGGGCATCAAAATAGACACTACAAGCTGTAAAACTTGCTTCACTTGTGTCGATGCCTGTGTTTCGGGTGCGCTTGCACGAAGTGCCTGCCGCAAAACCTGCAAGGAGATTACAGATATTCTTGCGCAGGACAAGCTGTTTTATCATTATTCCGGCGGCGGGGTAACGCTTTCTGGTGGAGAAGTTTTGCAGCAGGCCGCTTTTGCCTGCGAAATTTTGGAGTTTTGCCAATGCAATCAAATCCATACAGCAATCGAAACTAGTGGCTATGGAACGCCCGAGCAGTTGTTCGCCGTTGCAAAGCGGGCGAATTTGATCTATTACGATATCAAGCTGATGAACGATGATCAGCACAAGCATTTTGTAGGAGCGGGAAATACGCTCATTTTAGAAAACCTGAAAATGCTCAGCAAAAACAGGACGCAAGTTGGGCAGATTGTCGTGCGCCTACCTTGCATCCCGGCAGTCAACGACAGCCCCGCGCAAATCGAACAAACGGCAAAATTTGTGGTAGGACTGGGGCTACCCTTTATGGAACTACTGCCCTATAACGAGGCAGCTGCCGCAAAATATGCCTGGGTGTCCCGGACATATGCAATGCCGCCGTTGCACGCTCGCAGCAAGGCCTATTATGCGAAACTTCAAGGGGTGCTAGATCAATTAGGGTTAATGTCTTATGAAACTTATTGTGGCACTGTAAAGTAAAGATGAAAAAAGAGAACCCGAAAGCACGAAAAAGCTCTACGCAACGAGCAAAAACTCGCGCTTACACTTTTTGGACAGTTGAAGCCCGGCACATTGGGCTGGAGTAAGACCGTTCAATGCGGAGTGAGGGCGAACGAAGTTGTAGAAGAAGATGAACATGGAAATGAGGTTGTTGGCACAAGCGAAGGACGAAAAGCCCTGTTTGGTCTTGTACCAAGCCTTGAACTGCTTATTGAAACACTCAATGAGGTTGTTGGTAATGTCATCGTGAAAACTCTCCACGCGGATATGCTGAACCCCATACAGCGTCTTGACAGGCATCTGATAGGCGAAGTAACGGTCGCTCACAATGGCTTGAGGTGAGCCTAAATCCTTCACAGCTTCCAGTATGGTGAAAGCCTGTGGGCTGTCCCTGTGGCGGTCCAGATGGAAGCCGAGGACAAAGCGTGTCTCGCTGTCCAGGATGAGCCAGAGGTAGTATTTCTTGCCCTGTATCTTAACGACGGTTTCATCGGCGTGCCACTCGTCAGAGTTAAAATTCAGAGCTGGAATGAGCTGTATAGCCATGTTTTGGAACATCGGGGCGAAGTTGGTACACCAGTTGCTGATGGTTGTGTGAGAAACCTGGACATTCATCACGGTATGCAAAATCAAAGCGATATTGCGGAACGAGTTCTTGCCTAGGTAGAACATGCTCAAGGCCATGAGAATCACATGGACAGGATAGCGCATCCGTTTAAAATCCGTCTTGCCGAACAGTTTGGACATGGACGGTGCAGAAATAGCTGTAGGCTTTGGCACAAAGACGGAGTGCTTACATTTCTTGTCCCGGCAGGAGTAGTGAATGTAGTGTTCTCTATCGTGATGCACATACATTGCTTTTCCGCAAATGGGGCATTCTGGATGCTTTTTTGTCCTAGAAGAAAAAAGTTGATCCTTCGGGGCGTCTGGTGCCCACTGAAACTGACACCTCTTGCACTGATACTTTTGATGTCCATGCGAATCTTTTCCATAGCGATAAAAGTCCGTTTTGTTGTTGCACTTCGGGCAGCAAATTTGATACAATTTTGCCATGAGGACTCGTCTCCTTTCTGGGAGTACATGTGTTTTGTGGTGAAACCATTGTACCAGAAGGGCTGACGGGTCCTCAACTTTCATTTAACTTTACAGTCCGCTTATTGTGCAAAGGAGAGTAGAAAATGAAAAACGAAACCTTGCAGCAGGCAACGCAGCAGGCGTGCGCAGACCCCGCGTTGCGAAAAAAAACAGCGTTAATTCAAGAATACTTTGACGCTCTTACCCTGCGGATGCATCAAAAACAGCAAATGTGGGGCGGTGACAGAAGCGTTTTAACGGCGCAAACAGAAACGCTCCCAACAAGCTATCGGCGTGCCCTTGCCTTTGCCGAAACGGTAACGCAAATGCCGATTGTGATTGAGCCGTGGGCGCTTATTGCCGGAAATTGTATGCGGGATGATTGCATTGTGCGGTGTGTGCTGCCTGCGTTTTTGCGCAAAGACGAGCTCGGCAAATGCACGCTTAATATGTCGCATAAATGCCCGGATTATGAAACGCTGCTTCACATAGGAATCCAGGGGTTGCTGGAGCAGTTAGACGCGCGCGAAAAGAGCTTGGGAAAGGAAACATCGGAAAATGACCCTCATCGTGTGTTTGCTGCGGCTGTGCGCATCGAATTGAATGCAGTGCTGGATTTGGCGTATCGCTATGAAAAGCTGGCATATGCAATGGCAGAAAAAGAAACAGACAACGCACGGAAGGCCAATTTGCTTGAAATGGCAGATGTTTTTCACAACGTGCCGGCAAAACCTGCACAAACCTTTCGGGAGGCTGTGCAGTCGCTGTGGTTCCTCAACTATATTTTCAGAGAAACCATGTCATACCTGTCAATCGGCTGCATTGACCGTGTGCTTAACCCGTATTTTGAAAAAGACTACCTGGCGGGTAACATAACACTGCAACAGGCGCAAGATTTTGTGGATCAATTTTGTTTGCGCGTAAATGACCGTGCGCAGCTGGACCCCGAAAAATACGTTGTCGATCAAAAAACATTGCCGGGCGCTCCCACACAGTGCCGACTGGATTATAATTTTGGGTTTGTTTCAAAAATAGAAACAGATGAGGCGGACGCAATCAATCATTGGGGGCAAAATATTTTATTGAGCGGCTTAGATGCGGACGGAAACGACATGACCAGTGTGCTGACATATCTCTTTCTCAACGCACACGAAAAACTGCAAATGACAGACCCAACAGTAACCGTCCGTCTGCATAAAAACAGCCCGCCGGAATTGGTCGAGCGTGTTGCCGAGGTTCTTAAAAGCGGCGGCGGAATGCCCTACATTAACAACGATGACATTATTATTCCGGCCTATCAAAAGCTAGGAGTGCGTTTAGAGGACGCCTGCAACTATGCAAACTCCAACTGCTGGGAAACGCTTTTACAGGGTTCTTCCAACCAGGAAATGATCCGCGGCATCAATTTTTTGTACTTGCTAGAACTTGCGCTAAACCGGGGAAAATCTTTGGTTTATGCAAAGACGCGTGCGCTTGAAAAAGCAGCAGATGCAGACGACCCGCAATCCTTTTCTCCATGGTGCGGGCCAACCAACGAAATTGTTGACGGTATTGATACGGGAGATCCCGCCCAATTTAAAGATGTGCAGGACCTGATGCGCGCATGGAAAATGCAGCTGGATGCGATGCTGGGAGCCTGCACGAGAAGCTTTGCGCAGCAGATTTACACTGATGGCAGTCACGGCCCGTTCAGCAGCAACCCGTTGCTTTCTGCGCTGACGCAGGACTGTATTGCACAGCTCACTGATTTGTGCCATCATGGTGCGCGCTATGATTTGTGGCATATCTTGTGCGAAGCGGTTTCTAATGCCGCAGATGCGGTAGCGGCCATCAAAAAATTTGTTTACGAAGAAGAGATTATCACACTCGAGCAGCTGGTACATATTTTGCAAAACGATTGGGCCGGCAACGAAATGCTACGGCTACGCTTTATCAACGATGCGCCTAAGTTTGGCAATGGAATTGCAGAGGTTGACGCAATTGCTAAGGAAATGGTGGACTATTTCATTGAGCGCGTGGATTACTACAACAGCCAATACAGCGACATTATCTATTCGCCGTGCATTGGCACATTTTCCTGGATTGTAAATATCGGCAAAAAGATCGGAGCGTCCGCAGACGGACGGATGTCCGGGGAACCCATTTCTGCCAATATGTCTCCGGTTCCGGCCCGCGATGTTTCCGGACCTACCGCCGCGCTGAATTCTTATCTCAAAATCAATACCGCAACAATGGCCGCAGGAGCCCCCATCGATTTGCGAATCAGTGCAAACGGCTTGGAGGGCGAAGTCGGAACACGTCGCGTTGCGGCAATGGTGAAAGCCTTCGTCGAAATGGGCGGCAACATGATGACGCTCACGGTTACCAGCGCAGAGGAATTGCGTAAAGCAATGGAAACGCCCGACAAGTATCGCGGTCTGCGCGTGCGTATGGGCGGCTGGTCTGCGTATTACACGCTGCTGAGCAAAGAATCCCAAAAGGTGCATTTAAAACGGGTTGAGCACGGTTTGTTATAAACCCTGTTATGGAAGGAGAGAACGATTTTGATGCTTGAACATCAGAAAAAAAACTACCTGCTGCGCAATAACGTACAAATCCCTTGCGTAGGTTTTGGCACATGGCAGATCGAAGACGGAAAAACTGTTTCCACTGCAGTCGAAGGTGCAATAGCGGCGGGCTACAGGCACATCGACACAGCGGCGGCATACCGCAATGAAACAGGGGTGGGCGAAGGGATTCGCGCTGCCGGCATTGCGCGGGAAAGCTTGTTTGTCACAAGCAAGCTGTGGAACGACGTGCGCGGCTATGAGGCTACGCTGCAGGCGTTCGGAGAATCGCTTAAGCGCTTAAATATGGAGTATCTTGATCTATATCTGATTCACTGGCCGCGGCCGGTTGCGTTTCGCGATACCTATGAATTGGCAAACAGCGAAACATGGCGCGCTTTTGAACATCTGCTGCAGGAAGGCTATGTGCGCGCCATTGGCGTCAGTAACTTTCTTTGTAATCATTTGGAAGCCCTGCTAAAAACAGCACAAGTCGCGCCCATGGTCAACCAAATCGAGTTTCATCCCGGCTGGCTGCAACCTGAAACTGTTTCGTTTTGTCAGGCGCATCAAATCCAGATCGAAGCATGGAGCCCGCTGGGCTCAGGGAAATTGTTATCTGATGAAACGCTGAACACACTTGCTCAAAAATACCAAAAGTCCTGTGCGCAGCTTTGTTTGCGCTGGGGGTTGCAAAAACAAGTTCTTCCGCTGCCAAAATCAGTGACACCTGCGCGTATTGCGGAGAATTTGAAAGTGTTTGATTTTGAAATTTCGGAACAGGATATGGCCATAATTGACGGGTTGGCTTGCGTGGGACGCACAGGGTCAGATCCGGAAAACGCCAAGTTTTGAAACCGTAAAACCATCTGGTTGGTGTAACCCTTCGGCACAGCCGCATTTCTGCGCAAGCGGCGCAAACGCCAATAAAGTACAGCAGGCTCACGCTGCTTTTGCGTTGCCGCGCTGCATTCAACCGGGCGATGCGTTCTATTTTCATCACAAAAGGAGTTTAAGCAATATGGATTCAATCAAAAAGCTTGGCTATTATGCCCATGGCAAGGTTCTTGCTTCAAAAACCGAAAAATATACAGATGCCTACGACCCCAGCACCGGCGAAGTTATTGCCCATGTTCCGTGCTGTCTGCCGGGGGAAGTGGAGTTGGCCGTGGCAAGTGCGAAAGCGGCCTTTCCTGCATGGTCTTCCACACCGGTTTTAAAGCGTGTGCAAATTCTATATCGGCTACGAGAGCTGATTGTGGAACATATGGATGAATTGACAATGTTGGTGGCGCGCGAAAACGGAAAAAGCTGGGTTGAGGCACAAGGCGATGTGTTAAAAGCGAAAGAAGGAACGGAGCAGGCGATTTCAGCGCCATCCTTGATGATGGGCGAGAGCCTTATGGATGCTTCCAACGGGTATGACACCGTTCTCTATCGGGAACCCTTGGGGGTTTTTGCCGGAATCGTGCCGTTCAATTTCCCAGCAATGATTCCGATGGGCTGGATGACGCCTATGTGCATTGCTTGCGGCAATACCATTGTGTTAAAAGCGGCTTCCTTTACGCCGCAGACTGCTCTGCGTTTTGCAGAGCTATATCAAGAGGCCGGCCTTCCTGCGGGTGTGATTAATATTGTTACGTGCTCTCGAAAGGAAGCCGAGCTGCTGCTGACACACCCCGATGTAAAAGGTATTACCTTTGTTGGCTCTACCGCAGTGGGCAAACATATTTATGCCACGGCGGCTGCTTCCGGCAAACGCGTGCAGGCGTTATGCGAAGCGAAGAATCATGCGCTGGTGCTCAATGATGCTCCAGTGGAACGTGTGGCGGCGGGAATCATCAACTCCGCCTTTGGCTGTGCGGGAGAGCGGTGCATGGCGTTGCCCGTAGTGGTTGTACAGGAAGAAATTGCAGATCGGCTGGTGATGGAGCTGAGTCGTCAAGCAAGCGCGCTGAAAGTTGGCCCGGCTTATGATAAAACAACAAAGCTAGGCCCCGTTATCAATGCAGCTCACCGTGATTCAATTTTAAAATGGATTGATCAGGGGATAGAAGAAGGCGCAAAAATTGTACTGGATGGGCGCAAGGTTACGGTGGAAGGGTTTGAAAACGGGTTCTATCTTGGCCCAACAATCCTCGACTATGTGGAGGAAAATATGACCGTGGGCAATTGTGAAATTTTCGGGCCGGTTTTGTGCATCAAACGAGTCAAAACCTTTGAGGAAGGCCTGGAAAAAATGAACCGTAATCCTTTTGCCAATGGCTCAGTAATCTTTACACAAAACGGCCACTATGCACGCGAGTTTGCGCGCCATACGGATGGAGGCATGGTGGGCATCAATGTTGGAATTCCGGTTCCCATCGGCGTATTCCCCTTCTCAGGACATAAAAACTCCTTTGTGGGCGATTTGCATTGCCTCGGAAAAGATGGATATCGGTTCTATACCGAAACCAAGGTTGTAACAAGCCACTGGTTTGACGAGTTGGAGAAAAAAAGCACGGTGGTTTCTACTTGGGACGGTACTATTTGACACTACCTACATATATTTAGGGCAACACCGCACAATTCAAGGCTAACGCCTTAAGCGCCGTTTTGCGGGCGAATTTTCCGTAATCTTGCACAAAAACTCCTTGCCGGGCGTTAGCCCGCCTGCGCCATTTTTATGCAATCTGACAAAAATTTGCTATCGCAATCCAACGCTTAGAATTGTGCGGTATCGCCTTAGGATCGTTTTATAGTAAGCGTCAACTGCATTAACGTCACACAGCCGCCACCCAAAAGGGCAGCGGCTGTGATTGTTGGTTATGATGCATCTTGCTGATGCCGGTTATGCATTCGCTACACGGCAATGCGCGAGCGCGTTCCACGGTAGCAGTGTTTGCACTGCATCACGATCGCTCAAATCCAAGCTCGGTGCTGCGCTTAAAACATAGGTGAGATATTTGTAGGGATTCAATCCGTTTTCTTTTGCCGTTTCGATGATACTGAAGCACAAGGCACTGGAATCTGCGCCCTTTGCCGTATCACAGAATAGAAAATTCTTTCTTGCCATAACAAACGGCTTCACCGTGCGTTCTGCCAAATTGTTGGTCATTTCCAGACGGCCGTCCAACAAAACCGCTTCGAGGTATTGCCGCTGACGCAGCGAGTAGTTTTGCGCCTTGTAAAGGCTTGTGTTCTTTTCGGCGGCGATGCTCTCCAACAGCATCCAGTACCGGTCAAGTAACGGCCGCATTCTTTCGTTTCTTTTTTGCTTGCGTTCTTCAGCTGAGAGTGGAGCAAGGCTTTTTTCTATAGCAAAAATTTGCTCCACCAGGTCAAACGCCTGTTTGGATACGCTTTTGTCCGGGACAACGCCTTTTGGAAAACACTCCACCCATTTGCGGCGCGCATGTGCCCAACAGCCAACACGAATTGCCGTATCCACTGCATTGTATGCGGAATAACCGTCGCTTTGCAGATAACAGGAAAAGCCTTTCAGCATTTCATTGGCTACCTTGCCGCCACGGCTCGGGTGATATTTGTAGAGCGAAATGTTCTTTTGCGGGGAACAGAACAGCCACATCTTTGACATCTGTTTTGCTTCCCGGCCGTCTTCTTTCAGCACGTGACAGTCGGTTTCGTCTGCATTGATGATATCGCTGTCGAGCAGCTCATTGCGCAGCAGCTCCCAAAGGGGAACGAACCACCGCGAACTGCGAATGACCCAGTTGGCCATGGTGTTGCGGTTCAGTTCGATTCCGCGCCCCTTCCAATACTCTGCCTGTCGGTAAAGCGGAACGCCGTTCTCAAACTTTTCCTGCATGATGTAGGTAACCGTGGCCGGCGCCGCCATACTCTTTTTCATGACCGGTACCGGTGTTGCAGCCTGTACAATCGCTGTTTCGCCGGTGCTCTGCTCACATGCGCTGCATTTGTAGCTTGCAATGTAGTAGTCGATGGCGTACATCTGCGGTTCAATGATGACTAGCTCCGTGCGTACAAATTTCTCGCCAATCTTTGTCAGAGCAGAGCCGCACACTGCGCAGGACTGCTTGTCCTCCGGCAATTCGCAGACCACTTTTTTTATGCACCAAACATTTTGCAAGCTCCTCTTTGGTGCGATTAGGCTTGCGCGTATAGCCTTGAACCTTGTTCCTAACACCTTCCAATCCCACAAGGTCATTTGGCTCAGCCAATAAATCTGTAAGGGTTCTCCTGTACCATATTGTTTGGTCCAAGTTTTTGTCCGCACCCCCCATTTTGCTCATTGCACCACTCTAATGCCATCCAGTTTAAATTGGAAATGTCATGAAACACACGGTCAACAAGAAAATTTTCTTTCACAAACCGCACAAGCCGCTCAACTTTTCCTTTGGTAAATGGATGCCTCTGTTTACAGAGCTTGGTTTCAAAGCCAACAGCCTTCATAAAGGCCTCGTAGTCCTTCTGCCAAATGGGATGCCCTTCAAAATCGCGCTTAACAACAACACTTTTCATATTGTCAGTTAAGACATACCGAGGGATTCCCATGTATCGAAATGCGTGAATCATTCCAACAAACAAGCTTTCCTGCTTGGCATTGGGAAAGAATTCAACATAGCGCTGGCCACAATGGTGGCAGATCATGGCAAAGCAGGCCACCTGGTATTCTTGGCCATCGGGGGTTAGAACCTTGGTGAATCCCCAATCCATTTGGTAGGCCTCGCCCGGACCTGTCAGATATCGCCGTCCACGATTGCCTTGCGGTGCAACCTGTTGCCGCTTGGCCGGAACTAGATATTTGTGTGCGGCTATATACCGCTTTACTGTGGTCTGACTTCCGATGAATCCTGCCCCTTGGAGCCTCTGCAAGCATACTACAGAATTGGTGACACCCTGTAAGAGTAGGTTGTCCAGGATGGCGGTATATCCCTTAAGCACAGTGCTTTTGGGCTTTTCCTTTAATCCATGAGGTGTTTTCTCAAAACCGCTCTTTTTCAAAGTTCGCAGCTTGGATCTTGAAAGCCCTGTGCGCCGTTGCAACTCCGCAAGATTGAGTTCCTCAACAGCAAAAGGCCGTCCGGCTTCAGTTTCCATTTCTTCGATGGCTTGTGCTATAATGGGCACAAAGTCATTCCTTTTATTTACATTCATCGTACTCCTTTCCGCTGGGTTGTTTGGTCACTTTCCAGTTTACAGGATTCGATGGTATAAAGGAATGGCTTTTTTATGTGGTCTGCATCTGGCGATTCTTGCCGGGCCCTAAATGGCGATTCTCGCCGGCCGCTAACACTTGCGTATTTCATTGTCTCGTATGCTCCGCCGAAATCCCGGTGAACAAAAGCAATCAGATAGTCAGACCGATCTATCATCCACTTGTTTCGTTGTGTAATTGCCTTTTTGTAATGAACTTCAGCAAGTTCTATCGGAACCAGCACATCATCAAAGAATGCCTCGTAGTAGTCCTTGCCCTCATTGATTTCAGTCTTCATATATGGCTCCACAAGAAAGAGCTTTATGTCCTTTTCGGGATGAGTGCGCTTTGCCTTTCTTACCGCTGCGGAACACTTACTGTCGAATTCTCCCATGCCGCCGGTGTAAAACGCAAAATCTAAGTCGTTGGCAAGAATCGTTTCGATTGCGCTGTCTATATCTGCTTCCACGCCGGAAGCAAATACTTCCCGATGTCCGGCAAATGTACATGTCTTCATAAAAAGTTTACCTCAAATTTCGTGAGTTCTTGGCGTGTTGCCGTGAAATACGGTCACAGATTATTATAATGTCCCCTTGCCATAGGTACAATATCTTTATTGTAACTTTTTGAAGCAAAGGAGGATATTATGGAGCTTGACTATAAGGCAATCGGAAAACGGATCAAGATTGCTCGTATAAAGGCTGATCTCACGCAGGAGAAGCTTGCAGAGACGATTGAATTGTCGCCTACGCATCTCAGCAACATTGAAACCGGAACAACTCGTGTCAGCCTGACCACCATAGTAAGCCTTGCAAATGCCTTATCGATTTCCGTTGATGATCTGCTTTGCGACAGTGTGATTAAATCGAAAATTCAGTTTGAGAAGGACATCAAAGGCATTCTCGAAGACTGCGACGATTATGAGATACGGATTATCAAAGACATGATGGAGTCCATGAAAGCAACCCTGCGCAGAGACGCCAATCTCAGAAAATAATGAAGCTGAAACACGCAGACCCCCGAAACCATTAACCGGTTTCGGCGGTCTGTTTTTTATTCTCTGTTATTATCCTTGACAACTTCTTGGTCAGCTTCCATGCGCTCCTGACCGATGCAGAGGATGCTGTCTACATTCCTTTTCATCGTCTCAATTTTCTTTCTATCCTTGTCCAGCTTGTGTCGTTCATCATAGAGCCGCTGCTGCTCTTGAACAAGGCGCTCCTGCTCTGAGACAAGGGAAGACAGGCTGGGCAGTTTATCGCCCGTCTGCATTGCTTTGAGAGTATATGGAGGAACATGCTTATTCGGATTTCCGCGATCCGTTGGAGGTGTGGAATGAAGAGTAAAGTAAGAGTATCCGAGCCATCCCCGGAAGTTCAGTTCAAAATCAGAAAGGCAAGGACAGCCATCGCCAGCCAGAAACGGCGAATGGTTGAATGCCCGTATTGCCATCACAATGCAATCGTCGTATTTGAGGACACGCGCGGTCATGTTCAGGCAAAGTGCAAAGCCTGTGGGCGCGAGACTGTTTTTGATGTTCTCAGCATGAGACGTCTGCTGCGCTTACTCTGCAAGAGGTAGCGCAAACAACAATTAAATAATTCATAGCTGTGCTGTGGAGCCGCTGACTGGCGAGTCTTCCTAAACTCAAAAGCGCATATAACGGCTTAGACAGTCAGTTGTTATCAGGATTCACACCAAACTATTCGACTATATCTAAGAAAGAAATGACTCCGACAGCCAGATGATTTTCTCCATATAGAGGGAGTAATAGATATTGTACCTAGCGGATGAAATTTTAGCTTCCAGCATGGATTGGATGAAGGATTAAAATTGAGATCGACATTTCTCCCGCAGCCGCAAGGACATAACATTATACCATATAGCGGAGTGTCTGGAGGTCCTACTACATAAAAAGTATTTGGAAGAACCTTATCAGGAATTTCTTCCATTATCTTTATGCGGTAATTCCGTCGCACTTGGCTTATTATGACGCACATAATTGTAGTTATTCTCATTTTCTGGCCTCTATAATCGGCAGGTTCAACATTGGGCTGCAGTCACCTATCCCAAGAAATTTCATTAACGATTTATCTGGATCAGAAGGAGGTGTTGGCACGGGAAAATACAGCTCCACAAGGTTAACATAGATGGTCTCAACTTCCGAGTTTGGGGTATCCATGAATGGATGAATCCGGTTCAGAAATTCCATCATGGCTAAACTCGCGATCTGCATATTGACACAAATGACTGCAGGACTATCCTCCTGTACGCCTTCGATATACTTTTCGTCGAGCCGAGCTTTATAAGCAGCGGGGTCATCCCTTAACATGGCTGCACTCGCCAGTTGCTCTATAGTGTAAGCACGTCGACTAAGGAGTGACGAACCACCTGGCATAACGAACCGAATGGCACCGCTAATTTCCTTAATTTTTCCAGAAGGTGCTTTCAGGGTTACTCCTAAATCTATATATGGGGTGCTATAGAAAGTACTGATTTGATTTAGGTGCATTCGTCCATCAATGGAATCTAAGCATCCAAACAACACATCGCACTGAGATAAAAAATGCACAGTCTCTGCAGCGAGTATAACAGTGGGTACAGCGATAACTTCAGTCCCGAGTCCAATGCCTGAGTAAGCTTTCTGCATCATAATAGCTTTATTCACACGCTCATCAGCATCAGCTTTTGTTGAGTTTAGAATTCGGCCAAGATTCCTGACTTCAACGACGTCATCGTCAACAAGGACCAGCCGCTTCACGCCCAAACGCATCAACTGTTCTGCTATGATGCTACCAGTGCCAGAGACACCAGCTACACCAACGGTAAGCTGAGACAGATAGTGGGTGGTGCCTTTCCCGAACGCCTGAGCAGTCCGCTCATACAATTCGGAATCAGTACCCTCTACAGTCATTGGGTCTTGCCCTTGAAACCTGAAATAAAGGTCGTGGTCGATCACGGAACAGACTTCGATGGGAACGAGACATCCGTCGTGATAGGTGTAAACTTGCAGACCTATGTCCGTTAGAAGACCCCAGAGTATTTGCTTATGATGGAAAGCTATCCGTTCCAGAAGTGTAACTTCCGTAGAAAAGATGCAGAGTTGCTTATCTACGGTCATCGTCATGAGTTCTTCAGCGAGGAGTGCTTTCTTCCTAATTCTGCATGCGCTCCAAGACCTACGTTCAGTGCCAGATGGCCAAATGGCGTGTCCGGCTCCACACTCGATAACAGCCAAGTGGGTGTCTCTGTGATCAGCCAAAAGGCTGATCACAGAGTTGAGTTGCGTACGTGTAATGCGAAATACCCGTTCTGTCATATGTCCACCTCTTCAGGAATAGCCCGTACCAGCCAATCCTTAATCGCCATGACGTGAGTGGCAAGGTCGTCTTCATTGGGATGCCAAGAACCCGGCAGATAGTGGCGGGACCACCGCTGAAACTCTTTTCCATCAATAACCTCTGTTGCCTGTGTACATGGTATCGTTTGACCATCAGAACGAAGAACTGGCGGATCAAAGTATACCATGTCTAGAGGAGTGACGGGATAGGCGGGAGAGAGCCGAATTGCGGCAGTGGACCTGTCCACTGTAAAGCCTGATGGGATAGGAAAGTCGTGAATAAGCACCCATCGCCCGCATGCCAAGCTTTCCCAGTCATTAAACGTATTGTTTAGATACTCCTCATCGTTAGGGAGTAGTCCTAATTCTCTTCTGTGCTCCATGGCATCAACCTTCACTCTGATCACGGGTGATGTAGGAGAACTTCTCAATGCCAGGCTGTCCAAGATCGACGACCTCATCAAGCCCAACTTCATGTACATGGTTTCCTTGGAGCCTTATGTCCAGCTTATAACGTTCTGGAGGCGTAAGGCTGGCAATCTCGAGAACTTCGCGACCGGTTATGAGTTGCTTAACGCTTTCATACATTTCGTTACGGACCTTAAACTTGTACACCTTCTGGGGCTGCTTTGCATGAGAATTTACTTCGATATCATTCATGTTGATATCCTCCAAACTTTAATATTGCAGTCCGGGAAAACTTTTCTTGCGAATTTTGGATAAACGCCGTATAATAGCAATAAAGTATAAGCAATGCGGCGATGGGTGTGGTAGCCCTAGATTCGCAAGGACAGACAACAACGGGACTGCTTTCAATGTCGTTTTTTTAGTATAGGAAGAAGACTACCTTTGGGTGGTCTTCTTTTTTATTTGGTGCCCACATATCAAACCTCCTTGATTGGGCCAATGACGGTGGTAGGCGTCATTGGCGAATGTAATGTTAGGGACAAGACTTGGAGAGCTTGGCTCATTTTTTCTTGGGTGTTTGAGCCAAAGCACTTCCTGCAGCGCTTTTGGCCTTGCCGCTATAGCGTCCGTTGCGCAAGATGCCCGAAGAGATGCTTGCGACACGTTTGCTGGTCTGTTTTGCATTTCTTGCCATATTTACTCACCTCCTTTCAAACACTTCACTTGAATTTGGTGAAGTACCGCGCTAAATTTTACTTCACTAAATTTTAGTGAAGTAAAAGTCTGTAAGAAAGGCTCCCCCAGAAGAGCCTTTCTTAACTCAAATGTGCGGAAGATAGTACTCATACTTTCCGCCATTTTCTGAATTTTGCTCAAGTCTCATAGCAGCATGCGCATCATATAATTTTTTGAGTCGATTACCTGCACTATTAAGCTCAATCGAGAATCGATCCGCCACTATTCTTGCAGTAATATGGGCACCCTTGGATATTAGTTCGAAAACATCAAGCGCATTTCGCTCCATCTTTTCTCCAAGGACCTTATATTTGCTGCCATCCTTTGAAAGAAGTATAAGATTGTCCTTGCCTATCTTATTACGTAGATTTAGTGCAGATACAATAGTGTATTCTACATCTTCAGAAATACTTGTAAGAATTAGGACTGTATTATCTGTTTTACGAATCAACCGTTGCCAACCAAGAATAAACTCATCAACAAAGGAACCACTACAATCTACAATGCCGCTCAAATCACAGAGATATACATCACCAATTATCGGCTTTCCGTATTCAACTAATGATTGCTTAAACATCTCCGTGGCCTTGGGACGAAACACTAAGATTCCATCAGTAAGTCCAACATGGGTTGCCAGCAAGGAGACTGAAATTACTTTTGTTCCCAAAAGAATCAACTCCTTTCTAAGTGAACTTCACGAAATTTTGGTGAAGTATTTATTGAATAATAGCATGAAATTATGCAGTTGTCAACCCTTGCATTGGAAAAAAATCTGTGTTCCTGGGTAGCGAGCAGTTTTTCGATAACATCTAGGCCGTTCCCATTTGGGGTCATATTCTACAATTCCGAGTCCCGAGCGGATAATTAGAGTACCATTCAACTGGCCAAGAGCTTCTCGAATTGTATAGTAGCCCAATCCACCGCCGGTTTTACGTCCGCTCTTTCCCTCTAATAGCGCACCGCAAATTGCCGCAATGTCATCTTTCGTCTCAGGAAAAACACGTCGCTGGCTTTCAAGCATACCTACACCAACATCGCTTACCGCGATATGTAGTTCAATTCCACTATTCCGATGATATTTTTGCACTGCATAATAGCAAGTTCCTTCGTTTGGATGCTTCCCACTATGGTCACAGCTATTTTCGACGGTTTCCTTCAGCAAAGTAATCAGATTCTCACGAAATTCATGAGGGCTATCCGGAAACCACCGATTAACAATGCTTCGAGTTTTTTTGAGAGCTCCGCCCGTTTCTTTCCAATTCTTTATTTCTGACAGCTCAACAAGGCTTTCTGATCCATTGCGAGCACGGCGGTATAGGGATGTGTGAGGAGGCTTTCTAAGAGTTACAAACTCAAGAGTTCCAATATCAAGTCGTTCAAGGTATGAATATGTATCAGAACGCAAATCACTCCATACCATTGGCTGATGTACCTTCTCATAAACAAGCTTGCTCAACGTTACAAGCAACATCAACATTTCAGGTGTTATGAAGGTCACATCTTTAAAACACAAGACTACCTCTGTACCGGATAAAGAAGAGCTTGTACTTTTTAGTATGTCTCCATAATCTCTAATATGGATTCTCTCGGGGATATTGATGTAAACACGCCCCATTAACAAGCGCCCCCATTCAAATGCTTACCCTAAGAATCATAGGGCTTTTTATCCAGAAAACCTTAATAATGTAGATTACGCCATATGATGTTGCGGTTTTCAATGATATCTTCCATATATGGTGTCTATCGTTAATGTTTCTGAGTCTCTACTATAGCCTACTGTCAATTAATTATACGCGAAAACGCAGTTTATTTCAATTTAAATGTTAAATGTTTGGTCATAACATATGCTCTCATGCCCACCGATTTTCGGCGGGCTTTTTTCGTTCCCCAAAAATATTTCAACTTTTTTCAAAAAGGAGCCGATTATTTTGCGACCTTTTTTACAACTGCATGGTGAAAGGACAAATTGCCTTTCACGCAACTTGAAAACTGAATATACAGATCATCAGGTACGAACCCTGCGCTGAGGGAAACCTCAAGCCGTAGCTGTAGGTGCGCCATGACCCCCGAAAGGGCGAGCGATACAACTTATATGGCAAAAGCCGGATTGCCTCCGGCGGTGGCGATGACAGGCGCAGGCGATCATGATACTTCTCTACGGAGCTGGCGGAGAACCCGGCAGAGGTGAAACTCCTATGAAATCGGTTAGCAGCCGGTTGCCTGTTGACCTCCTTTTGTGCATTTGGGGGACGTGGTCGAATTAAATGCAATCACATAAGCACAAAACTTTGGATCAAGCGAACACGCCCGTGTAGGGATACTTTTGCGTTAAGCTCGGGGTTTTGTGTTTATGCGGTTCAGCGAGCCAAACTTTTGTGAAAGGAGGAAAAGAAATGGACAACTGTAAAGTGATTGCTATCACAAACCAGAAAGGCGGAGTCGGAAAGACGACCACTGCGGTCAACCTTGGTGCAGGACTTGCAGGCTTGGGCTATCGTGTGCTGTTAATTGATGCTGACCCTCAGGGCAGCCTGACCGTGAGCCTTGGCGTACGGAACCCGGACGAGCTGGATGTATCACTGAGTACGATGATGGATGCCGTGATCAAGGACAAAAAAATACCTGCTGAGGTCGCTATCATCGGAACAACGGAAGGAGTGGAGCTGCTGCCGTCCAACATTGAGCTGTCCGGTATGGAAACTGGGCTTGTGAATACCATGAGCCGTGAATTCGTGCTAAAAAGCTATGTGGACACCCTGCGCAAGTCCTACGACTACATTCTTATCGACTGTATGCCGTCTCTGGGGATGATGACGATCAATGCGCTGGTTGCGGCAGATAGCGTGATTATTCCGTCGCAGCCGAACTTTCTATCGGCAAAGGGCCTGAATCTGTTGCTTCATTCTGTTTCTAAGGTGAAGCGCACGATCAACCCCAATCTCAAAATCGCGGGAATTCTTTTGACGATGGTGGATAGCCGCACAAACAACGCAAAGGACATTATCGATGCCTTGCGAAACGGCGTCGGGCAAAACATCCGCATTTTTGAAACAGAGATTCCGCATTCTGTGCGTGCAGCCGAGTGCAGCCAACAGGGTGTCAGCATCTTTACCCATGATGCAAGCGGCAAGGTTGCCGAGGCCTATCGCACTTTGACAAAGGAGGTGGAAGAACTTGGCCGAGAGAGCAAAAATCGATCTGGGGATGACCGGGTACGATGAACTATTCATGGATGATAAAGGTCGCGAGGAAAACCGGCTCTCAAAGATTTTTGATATTCCAATCTCTGAGATAGATGACTTTCCCGATCATCCGTATCAGGTGAGGCTGGATGAGGACATGGACCAGCTGGTGCAGAGCATTAAGGAACGCGGAATCATCACACCTGTGACTCTGCGCAAAAAAGATGACGGCAGATATGAAATCGTATCCGGACATCGTCGAAAAAAGGCCTGCGAGCTTGCGGGCCTCAGCACAGTAAAGGCGGAGATCAAGGAGCTTACCCGCGATGAAGCCATTATTCTGATGGTGGAATCCAACTATCAGCGCTCTGCGATCTTGCCGTCAGAGAAGGCATTTGCATATAAGATGCGGCTAGATGCCATCAAGCGACAATCTGGAAGGCCACTAAACGATAATTGTGGCCCACTGGGCCACAATTTAGAAGGAGTAAAATCGAGAGACATTATTGCCGATGATTCACCAGATAGTGCAAGGCAGATTCAACGCTATGTCCGCCTCACAGAGTTGGTCCCGGAGATCCGCGATTTGGTAGATGAGGGCAAAATTGCACTGCGTCCGGCAGTAGAACTGTCCTATCTCTCTACCGAGGAACAGCAATGCCTTACCGAGCAAATCACCTATCGGGACGCTACGCCTTCCCATGTTCAGGCCATCAAGATGCGGGAATTCTCAAAGAATGGCAAGCTCGGTCCTGATGTCATCGAGTCGATCATGTGTGAGGACAAGCCAAACCAGCGAGAAAAGATCAACATCCGCTATGACCAGGCGAAGAAGTACATCCCTGCCAATGTTCCTTACGAGAAAACCGGTGAGTACATCATGAAAGCGCTTGAATACTACCATCGGCATCTGGAACGGCAGCGGGATGACGCAAGATAATTGCCACACAAGGAAGTGGTCTGCCCTTTTTACGGCATCCGTGTAATTCGGGTTTTCCCCTCTCACACTCTCCCCTTATATAACTACCTGTACTACCTGAGAAGAAAAAGAAGCCTCTAAAGCAAACATTGAGGCATAAACATTGAGGAAGTGAGAAAATGAATCAAACCAAACAAACGCACATCAGGAGCAAGCGGACGCTTGCTCTTTTTCTTTGCCTGATTTTGGTGATGCTGATGCTGCCTTTATCCGCCTTTGCAGCAGGCGGCGCACTTACGCATGACCGTAACGGCGCAAGGTACACTTACACCATCGGATATATGTATTCGGGCAGCCAAGGCGGCATCAACACCCGTGAGATCTTCACAGAGCCAAACAACTACGCTGTCTGGTGTTGCCCAGTATGCGGTCAGGGCGGCGGCTCAAGCGGCACAAACCTTGCAGAAAATCTGTATATGCCATGCTATGAATACGATGTGGGCGCGACAGGCGGCGACACATGGATTCGTTACGCACTCGTACGTCATCGTCATAACAATGGCAATCTTTCCGAATATAACATTTACGTGCCCATCAATGTGGTTATGTACAGCGGCTGTTACTATGGTTACGATACTGTCAATCCATCAAAGCCGGCGATCTCCGCTCCAACCGGTTGGCAAAAATCATCCGCCTATGTTTACTTTTCAGGCGGTACAGACAGCGGCACTTCACTACCCGACTGGACAGCCACGCCCGGCAACTACGGCAGCGGCATTCATCACTATGAGTATTCCCTTGACGGCGGAGCATGGACAGGCTGCCCCACAAACGATGCTTCTGTTACCATCACCAAGGGCGGTGAAACCACCATTACAACAAGAGCCGTAGACGGCGCAGGCAACGCTTCCACTGATACCGTAACCGCGAAGGTGCATGTGGATAACGTCGCACCGAATAAGCCTACTGTTTCCCCCTCTGTCAGCGGCTGGACAAATCAAAATGTCACCGTGTCGCTCAAAGATAACGGCGACACATACAGCGGTGTAAACCGCACCGAGGTCTGCACAGACGGTGGCGCATATAGCCGATACATGAGCGTCTTTACGCTTTCGGCACATGGGATTCATACCGTTGCTGGGCGTGTGGTCGATAACGTGGGGCACGTTTCGGCAGTGGAGCAGCAAAAGGTGTACATTGACAAGGTCGCTCCAGTTATCAGCGCTGTCAATCAAACGCCGAGTGCCAATCTTACCATGACGCTGAACATCACGGCTTCTGATGCCGACAGCGGCGTGAAAGGTTATGCGGTCAGCTCTGCCAATTCTGCGCCTGCGGCATCGGCGTTCAGCGCCAGCATGCCGATTGTCAACAAGAACGGCACTTACTATGTGTGGGCGCTGGATAATGCCGGAAACATTTCTTCCGGCACAGAAGTAAAAGTGACTGCACTTGATAGTGTGCCCCCGATTGTCACGGAAGTGGAAACACAGCGCACATGGGATGCCGAACAAAACTGGGCGAAAATTACTGCCACCGATGACAACAGCGGTGTGGTTAAAATCGGCTGGGCGGCTTCTGCTAACGGTACAATCACCTGGCAGCGCGCAACCAGCACCTACACGTTCCGGTTCACAAACAACGCCACCTACTACGCTTTTGCGCAGGACGCGGCAGGCAATGTGTCTGAACCTGTTGCATTCACGATAGACCGTATTGACAAGGTAAACCCGATTGTTGATGCGGCTAATTTTAATGCCGCTTGGACACAGGAGAAAACCGTTACCATTATCGGCGTTGATAAAGAGTCCGGCGTTGGGCAATATGCACTCACCACAACGAATGCGCAGCCGACCGCATGGCAGGATGGCAACGCGTTTGGCGGCATCACCGAAAACGGCACCTATTACGCATGGGTAAAAGACAATGTGCAGCGCGTGTCCGTACCGTTTGCCGTAAAAATTGATACCATCGACCGCACAAAACCGGAAATGGACAGCATCGTGCATTCCTCCACCAATAATGCGCCGGAGGGCAAGTTTGCGTATCCGCTGTTCAATGTGGTCGACCGACCCACGCTGACTGCTCATGACGAAGTGGGTATCAAAGAAATCCAGTATCAGTTTGTTGCCGACGCCGCAGAAATTGTGCCTGACAAATGGGCAGTGTACAGTGAAGCCGAAAAGCCTGCGATGACGGCTGAATTTTTGGGTACGGTAGTCGGCAAAGCTGTGGACTATGCGGGCAACAAGTCCGATCCGATTGACGCAAAATTCTTGTTTGAAGAAACCGAGCCAATCGCAAGCTATATTCTTTCCGATGACGGTTGGACAAATGGTGATGTCACCATTACCGTAACCGCCGATGATGCCTTTTCCGGTGTACGAGATATTACGCTGCCCGATGGCACGATAATCGAGGGCGACACGGCCACTTATAAAGTGAGTGTATGCGGCGTATACGATTTTGCCATCCGTGACAACTGCGGTAACGTCCTGCAATATCCTGTCACGGTGAAAAACATTGATTTAATCGCACCGGAGCTGTCGCACACATTAAAGCCTGCTACGTGGACAAACGACAAAGTGACGATTGAGCTGACCGCCAAAGATCCTGCGCCTGAGGATGGCTATGCCCCAAGCGGTGTAGATTTTATTACGCTGCCGGACGGCACGACGGTTGACAGTGACAAGGCTGATTTTACGGTAACCGAAAACGGCTGGTATGATTTCAGCGTTACAGATAAAGCCGGAAATACCACAGACTATCGCGTGGAAGTAAAAAATCTTGACCATCTTGCGCCGAAAGCTGAGTACACCCTTACACCCGATATTTGGACAAATCAGACCGTTAAAATCAAAGTGACTGCCACCGACCTGAAGCCCGATGACGGATATGAGCCGAGCGGTGTGAAATCTATTCAGCTTCCCGATGAAACGGTGGTGGAAGCTGACAGCACCGAATTTATTGTAAAAATCAACGGCAGCTATGACTTTGTCGTCACCGACAATGCAGGCAACCAAACAACACTGACTGTGCCTGTAAAAAATATTGACCTTGTAAAGGCGACTGTTGATTTTCATTTTGCGCATTCCGAGGGCGTGAGCTATCCCGATTACGGTGCAAAACCCGAGTATTACAACAAGGACATCACGCTGACCGCCGCCGCAAAAGACGATGCCTCCGGTGTTGATCGCTATGAGTACAAAGTGGACGGCGGCGATTGGCAGGCGTTTTCTCTTGAAAAACCGCCGGTGTTCACTGAAGAACAGGCCGCAACCGTCACTGTGCGTGTATGGGATATTGCGGGCAATGTGAGCGAAGAAAAAGCGCGTGATTTTCTGCTGGATAAGACACCTCCCACGGCTACGCATACGTTGACCACAGACAAAAACGGCAAGATCACTATCAACTTTAGTGCAGATTCTTCGATTGCGGGAACCGACAGCATCGTCAAGCCGGACGACTCTGTGGTATATGCTGTCAGCGGGACGACCTATGAAGTAACCAAAAATGGCGAATACCCTTTTGTGGTATGGGACCTGTGCGAAAACAAAACAGTTTATCCCGTGCCGGTCACGCAGATGGCGGCACCTGCAAAACCACAAAAATCTGAACCGCCGCAGTCTACGCCTGAAGTAGAACCTAAGCCGGAGGAAGATGCTACGAGTGAGATTCTCCCTGTGCCGCAGCAAACAGCACCGCCGCGCTTGACCGTGATGGATTTGCTGCTGACGTTACTCACGACAGTGCTCGCCGTTTTGTCGCTGCTACGCCTGCGCAAAGAAACGCAGGAAGATGATTCCGCGGAAAACACAGAGGAGCGCTATTCCATCAGCGGATATGGCGCGTTAAGTATCTTATTTGCGGCACTCAGTGTTCTACTGTTTTTCCTCACCCAGCCGCTTGTGTGGCGCTTCCGTTTTGTGGACTGGTGGACAATTTTCTTCGTGATTTTGGCAATCGGCAACGCTGTATTACTGTTGAAATCTCGCAGAGAAGAAAAGGAAGAAGAAACAGTGACCGAATAACCACCAAAGGCAGGGCTTGCAACAATAAGCCCTGCCTGTTTTTGAAAGGAAAAAACCATGATGAAACTGAAACTTATTTCTTGTGCCCTCGCCGCAGGTATGCTTCTTACGGGCACAGCACTCCCCGATGCATCTGCCACAGATGGCAGCACGCCATCTTCCTCTGTAGCAGAAAGCAGTTCCGCGCCTGCCGAACCGAACTCCGAGGCATCTTCTGCGCCCGAAGAAGTTGCAGACAGCAACACTCCCGAAAGCGCGCCCGAAGATATGACAGAAGAACCGATGGAAGACAGTTCTGTTCCCTCAGATGTGCACGGCTCTGAAAGCACCGATGAAGATGTGGTATCTTCTGAAATAACAGACGAAAGCGTTCTTACTTCCGATGCGGATCCTGAGGCGCAAGCCGAAAATTGCATTACCGAAGATTTGGCAATACTGCTTGCTACCAATCAGGCGGATAGCATGATGGGCAATCTCGGTATTGTGCGCAGCAGCGCTTGCGCCGAGATTGTGGCAAGCTTGACCATAGCCGACTACAACGGCGAAAACAATCAAGACGCAAACTACGCCGCGCTTTGGGCAGATATGAATGCGGCGTTTCACACTGCAGTTGGTAGCACAGCGGCAAACTGCGTATATGAAAACGGCGTTATCACCATCTTTCGCTGAGCTGAAAACATAATGCTGTAAATAGCATCCGGCGGCATTGTAAGGTGCCGCCGGACTTTTCAGGAGGGCGCAATGCGCTATGTAAAGACGAATATCGGCACCATGCCGATTGAGGAATACAGAGAGATCATGGCTGTTCAAAACGGGTTTGACAGCTATGAGGAGTTACGAAAACAGGGCTATCGTCTGAGTGACGATTATGATACAGCAGACGACATCCCACACGAAAACAAAGGAGGAGCTATGGATCTTGAAATTCGTCCGGCTACCAAAGCCGAGCGTATGTACACTTATTCCCAAAGCCAGCAGATCAGCATGCAAACCGGCTGTATCGGCCATCTGCGCGCTGATATGGATACAAACGGCGAGGGATTCTTTTCCTCTTGGAATGATTTCAGAAAAGATCTCAAAACCCAGGAGTTTAAAGACGAGTTTGACGGCGTGATCAATGCCCTGCGTGAAAACGGAGGACTGCTTTCCAACCGCACGGCACTCTCGAAATACTGCTATTCCACACCTGCAAGTGACTACGGTGATGGGCGGGAATTTGGCGTGCGCGTGGATACGGACGCATACTCGTATTTGATGCGCCTCAACCCGCACAAGGGTGAATACAACCTGTACTGCTACTGCTATCGCAGGGACTGGCTTGACGATCATTTGAAACAGGCTGAGCGAGGCATCCGCTTCATCGACCCGAACTACAACGAGAAGTTCAGATTGCAGGATGGTGGGATAATCCGTGTTCAGTGCACAGACGGTGCCCGATTCGATGAGCCCTGCCGCTATATTGATAACTATCATTTGGAGGTCGGCAGAAACCTTTATCACATCTGCGAGTTTGCCGAACGCATGGAACAATGCGGCAATACGGTTGAGCCGCTGGAAGGTCTGATGGTGCCAAATAAGAAAGCGCCGGATCGAGGTAATGCACGATGAGTGGCGACGAGCATCTCATTTGGAGCAATTACGCGCTTGATTATGACGATTGGAAGGATGATCTGGAATCTGAGTACCCGGAGCTGTCTGATGCTGAACGAATGGAACTGATGGTAGAGATTAACGGGGATTATCTGGACGATGAGCGTATCAATCTCAACATTCAGCTTGCACGCCCCATTCTGGTGATTGCAGATTTGGGTCGATGGAATGGCCGATTTCCCGGCTACAAGGAGATTGATTCAGGAAACATCCGTGACTGCCTGTATTCCGATACCGATTACAGCACCTGGTATGTGGATAAGCTTGGCGACCTGCGCTGTGACGCCGTGCATCACGATGGCACCAACCACTATCTTTACCGCACGTATAAGGATGGTGTTTCTGAGGAACAGATCGACCGGCTGAAGGAAAAAATCTATCATGGGGCGGCCACACGCGCCGACATCAACCGGCTTACCAATCGCCTCGGTGATGAAATTGCCAAGGTGTACGGCTGGGAGCTTTCGGCGCGACAGCCGCAAAAAACGCAGGAACGTTAAGGAGGGATCCTATGGATAAACGAACCGCTATCTGCCACTATCTCAGGCAATATCACACCGGAATGGGAAACGCCGTTTACAGTCGCGAGCTGGAACGGCGTTTTGCAATTGACGGGCGTAATCTTCGCCGCAAAATCAGTGCATTGCGATTAGATGGCTACCCCATTTGCAGCGGAGACATGGGCTATTACTTTGCCGATAATCAGGCTGAGATCAATGCCACAGTCGGCAGACTCAATGAGATGGTCACCAAGGTATCCAACAGCCGAAACGGGTTGCTGCGCTCGCAGACGGTACCGGTTATGCAGATCGACGTGACCATTCATTTGGATTCATTGCAGGAAGGAGCGATGCATGATGAAAACAGAGATCATCTTTATCGATGAGGATACGCTGACACCGGAGGAATGGGAGGTGATTGCAGATGCCGAGACCGAAGAATAAAGAAGAATACCGCACAGAGCTTGCCGAAGCATTTACTCATGTGCTGGAGGAAAAGGGCCTTTCCTGGCGCAAGGAGTGGACCGGTCAAGGTGGAGGTGCTCCCCATAACGGCATTACCAAGGGCTGCTATCGCGGCATCAATGCCTTTTACCTGTCGCTGATCTCTATGCTCAAGGGCTATAGCGACCCGCGCTGGGTAACCATGCTCCAGATCATGGACAACGACAGCAAATATCATCCCAAGGAAAAGTGGCATCTCAAAAAGGGCTCTAAGGCGACCTATGTGGAATATTGGTATCCCTACGACACAAAGGCAAAGAAGGCACTGACCTGGGAGCAATACAAGCATGAACTGGCTGACGGAAGAGATCAGAAGGAGTTCTCGCTTTCCACCCGCTACACGGCAGTTTTCAATGCACACGACGTGGAGGGTATGCCGGAAATTCCGTTCACGGAAAATCCGGATATCTCTGCGGATGAGCTGATCGGTAAGCTGTGCGAGGGCATGGGCGTCGAGATTCTGACAGACGGTGGCGACCGGGCCTATTACTCACCAATGCAAGACAAGATCCATTTGCCGACACCCGGTTCTTTCGAGAACGAATATGCCTTTAATGCAACGGCGCTCCATGAGCTTTCCCATTCTACCGGCCACCCGACCCGGCTGAATCGCCCGCAGACAGCCTTTTTCGGTACCGATCAATACGCTTATGAAGAGCTGGTGGCAGAAATGTGTTCCTGCTTTATGGGCGCTGAGCTTACCACTCAAGCGACGCCTTCTCATATTGAAAACCACAAGGCATATGTGCAGTCCTGGATCCAGGCGATCCGTGAAAAGCCGGAAACGCTGGTCAAGGCTATCAAGGATGCACAGGCGGCAGCCTGCTTTATGGACTGGAAGGCCGGCCTTCTCACGGATTTGGAGTATCAAAAGGCAGCCAGCTCGGTTATGGAGGTGAAACAAAAGCCACGTGAGCTTGAAAGATAATTCGCACATTTGACGGCCGTGAAATGTTCTTCGTATAATCAGAGCAAAGGAGGCGAGCAAAATGTTATTTCGCAAAAAGAAGGACAAACGGGTTCTCCGGCTGACGGCTGAGGAAGCTCGTCTGCTTCGCACGGCACTGCTGCGTTTTCGGAATAAATGCTTGCAGGCCGGAAAGCCAACGGAGGACATCGACGGGCTGTTGATGATGATCATGAAATAAACAGAGCGCTGTAGAGGCCGGAAGAATAAAATCTTCCGGCTTTTTTGCATCCAAATTTGAAGGGAGGCCATAAATGACCAATGAAGAACTGAACACCACACTCTATCAGCGATTGTTTGCAGAGCAAGAAAAGTGGCGTGATTGGCTGATTGTGCAACCGCCAGAAGAGATTTTAAACCATGCCTTTGAATATACCAGCCGAGAGGACCTCATTCTGGCACTGGAGTATTCTGACTTATCGGATGAGGAGTGTTACGCACTTTTGAAATCACCTTGCCCACTTTCGGATATTTTTACCGAGTTTGAGAGAACAGAGACTGATCACATGGAGGACATCCGACAATGCATCGAAAGCCGCGCAAATCACGTGATTCGATTGGAAAATCAAAAGGGGGCTCGCTAATGCCCTATGTATCAGCGGAAGCAATCGAGCAGGCACGGCACACAGATCTGCTCTCTTGGCTTCAAAACAACGAGCCCGGCAATCTTGTTAAACTTGCCGGCAACAACTACTGCACCAGAGAGCACGATTCTTTGAAGATCAGCAACGGCAAATGGCACTGGTTTTCAAGAGGCATCGGGGGCGCATCTGCACTGGATTATCTGATCAAGGTAAAGGAATACACGTTTCCTCAGGCGGTGGAAGCAATTACAGGCGGGGCGGCAATGAAAATGCCGCCCTTTTCCTATGTCCCAAAAGAACAAAACCCAAAACGGCTCCTTATGCCAGAGCTTACAACCACGCCATCGATTGCAAGGGATTATCTGAAAGGGCGCGGTATTCATCCTGTCGTTATAGATTACTGCATTGGGCACAGTCTTATTTTTGAAACGGCAGGCTATCATAACGCAGTTTTCGTCGGCTATGACGCAGAGGGCATCGCCCGCTATGCTGCCATGCGTGGCACAAGGTCCGCCTATAAGAGTGAGGTCACGGGCAGCGACAAGCACTTTTCGTTTTCCATTGCGGAGAATCCGGATGCCAACGAGGTGCATCTCTTTGAGTCTGCCATTGATCTACTGAGCTTTGCCACACTGGAGCTTTTTGAGGGACGAGACTGGAAGGAGCCGGCCCTGCTTTCACTTGCAGGTGTATTTAGGACAAAACGAAAGGATGTGGTGCCAGTTGCGCTGAGCAGGTTTTTAGAGGAGCATCCGTCGATTAACACCCTTCACCTGCATCTGGATAATGACGAGGTGGGCCGCGGTGCAGCGCAAGGGATCATGAACGGTCTTTCTGATCATTACAAGGTACTTGATGAGCCCCCTGCACGAGGCAAGGATGTGAATGAGGAGCTGATGCTCCGCGTGGGAGCGATAAAGAAAAAGGAGGAATTGGTACGATGAAAATGCGACTGTATCAGATCGACCCCGAGAGGGACACCCGGCAGCTTGCCTTTATCGGGCTTGAAAAAGCAAAGGATCGGATGGATTGTGCATCCTATGACTGCGTGTTCGATGGCGAGGTTCCCTGCAGTAATTTGGAGGAAGCTTTCGAAAAGTTCAACTTGGATCCGCCGGATGGCTTTGTTGGGCATTCCATGTCGGTGTCGGATGTTGTGGAGGTTATGGATGGGACAGATCAGGTAAAGCCCGGCTTCTATTTCTGTGACAGCTTCGGCTTCAAGGAAATCTATTTTGACCCGGAGGAGACACAGCAAAAAAGCCTCATCAAGGTCGTGCTGGTGGAGCCCGGCAAATACGCAAAGCCCGCCGATATTGATCCGTCCCTGGCAGGCTTGCAACGGGTAGTTGGCGGTCTCATTGAGACCTACTATCCTTTTGAAGAGCAGGTCTGCATCGTCTGTAATGATGAAGGCAAGATCAATGGTATGGATCTCAATCGAGGCATCTACGGTGAGGACGGAAAGCTGCAGGATATTATCGCCGGACCCTTCTTCATCTGTGACTGCTCCGGCTGTTCCTTCGGAAGCCTTTCTTCGGAGCAGCTCGACCGCTACACCAAGCAATTTAAGAATCCAGAGCGGTTCTATCGAGTGGGTGGTGAGATCACCGCTGTACCCTATGAGCCGAAAGTGAGGACTTCCGATGAGCGGTCCTGAATCTTGAGAAATGGCGCAAGAGGTTTGCGACTTTTTCTTAGCAAGCATCGCCTTTTGCCGTCAAAAGGCCGCTTGTTGGGGTAGCCCCAAACCCTTGCTCGCCTGAAAGGAGGCTAAATGGCAAGACGCGAGATCAAGATTGACCTGCGCTTAAACGCAAGTGAGGCGGCTTTGCTGAACCGGGATGTGGAGAAATCCGGGCTCTCGCGGGAGGCATATCTGCGAGCGCTCATTCGTAAAATGCCGCTAAAAGAACAGCCGCCCGCCCAGTTTACAGAGGTGCTTCACAGCCTTCGTAAGATCGGCGGCAATCTCAATCAGATTGCTACGATCGCAAACACAAAGGGCTTTGTGGATACCGCCGTCTACTGGGAGAATATGCGCTGGCTGCAGGAATCAGTCGGGACGCTGATAAGGGGGATGTACGGCTAATGGCAACGACATCCATCTGGCGGGTCAAGGGCTACATCGGCAAGGTACTGATGTATGCCGAAAACCCGGATAAGACGACGACCCCTGAAGTGATCAAAGTTCCTGACAAACTCAACACCGATTCGCTGGAGGACGTAATCGCTTATGCCGGGCGCGAGAGTGCCACCAATCAAAGGCAGCTTGTGACAGGGCTTAACTGCAACCCTGCAACCGCGAGAAAGGATATGATGTCCGTAAAGGAGCAGTTTCGCAAATGCGACGGGACGATTGCTTACCACGGATACCAGTCCTTTAGGCAAGGCGAGGTGACACCGGAGCAGGCTCATGAGATTGGTATCCGCCTTGCGGAAACACTGTGGGCGGATCGTTACCAGGTGCTTGTCTGCACGCATGTGGACAAAGCTTCTCACCTGCATAATCACTTTGTGATCAACACCGTGTCCTTTGTAGATGGCATCAAGTTCCATCGCACAAGGGATGATTATCAGCAGATGCGAGAAGCTTCTGACCGCCTTTGTCGGGAATATGGGCTGTCAACAATTCGACATCCGGACGGAAAAGGCAAAAACTATGGCGAGTGGTCTGCCGAGAAAAACGGCAAACCGACGCATGCCGGCCTGATCCGCGCAGATATCGATAAGGCTATCAAAGCATCGGTAACGGAGCGGGAGTTTTTCGATGCTCTGGCGGACATGGGCTATGAGATTAAGCTCTATCGCAAGGACGGCTCCCCCTTAGAGCGACCGTCTCTCAAGCCGAAGGGCACAGAACGCTTCCATCGGTTTGACCGCTTGGGCGATGGCTACGATATGGATGAACTCCGAAATCGAATACTGGAGAATATCCGCCAAGAGGCTCCATTCCCGGAAGAAGAACAAAACGCCTATCAGAACTATCGCAATGAGCATCCACCCCATATAAAAGCCAAAGGGCTCCAAGCGCTCTACTATTACTATTGCTACGAGCTCCATATTATTGTCCGGTTTCCGACATCCGCAAGGGTGTCCTTTTTTATGCGCGAGGATATCCGCAAACTGGACAGATTGGACGAGCAGACCCGATTTCTCGGTGAGAACAGCATTGAGAACTTTGAGGATTTGAGCGCTTACCGGCTGAAGACAAAGGAGAATGTAGATGCGTTGACGGCGCAGCGGGCCGATTTGAGAAACAAGCTCAAGCGTATGCTGCGCGCCGAAAATGAGGAAGGTGCGCTTGCGGTGAAGGCCCAAATCGCTGGCGTCTCCACGCAAATCAAAAAGCTCCGCCACTCATTGGAGCTTGCCGATACGGTGGAAAGCCGTGCCGAGAGCATGCAGCAGGAGCTTGCGGCATTACAGGAACAACAGAAGGAAAAGGAGGAAACAAATGAGTTATTCGGGAGACGCGGCAGAACAGGTCGTGAGGATGTCCCTAAACGGCGTTGAGGTCGCTGCAAAACTGAGCGGTAAGGCCGCCGAGCGATTGGCAGTCCTGCTCTATGCTGTTTTGAAAGAACAGAAGAAAACTAAGGGCAAAATACGGCTTACCAACATGCTGAAAAGCGGAAAGGAGCTAAAGGTATTTGCAGTTAAGGACACCGAGCTTCAAAAATTCTGTGAGGAGGCAAAAAAATACGGCGTTCTCTACTGCGTACTGAAGGATCGGGATGCCAATGATGGGCTGACCGATATCATGACCCGCGCAGAGGATGCCAGCAAAATCAATCGTATTTTTGAGCGCTTCGGGCTTGCCTCCATCGATATGGGCACCGTCAAGACGGAGATCCAAAAAAGTCGTGGAAAGGACACCGCTGTTCCCGGTGAGGATATCCCGGTTCCGGAACGAAATGACCGCGTGAAGGACAAGGTGGATGAATTTTTGGAAGCGGTTGTCCCGGAGCAGAATCCCTCTTCAGAGGCACCGCAAACCGAAAACCCCACCATGGCCCGGACTGCGAAGTCCCGTCCGTCCGAGCCTTCCTACGAGGCCAGAGCAAAGTCCGGCGTGGGTACCCCTGATAGAACTGCGGAGCGTGAGCGGCCTTCCGTAAGGCAGGAGCTCCGAGATATTCGCGAAGAACAGCAGGGACGGAAGCCGGCACAGCCTGGGAGAACGCCATCGGCAGAACGCCCCAAGGAGCACATTCCTGTACCAAAGAAAAAGTCTGAGAAGGAGGTGCGCTGATGGCAGACGAAAAGGTTGTTGTGACACTAAATAGCTTTGAACAGCGGCTGATGGTGGGTGGCCTCGCAGACTGGCGGAACGATCTAATCCGGGACGATAAGCCCACAGAGGATGTGGATGATCTTCTACTAAAGGTCATTGATGCGCCACCCAAAAAGGATAAAAAGAAGGTGGATCGTGAGGAAAGATAAGCTCTCCAAGCAAAGCATTTTTCTTTATCTATTCGGGATGATTCCCGTCATCTGGATCGCGCTTCTGATTGCCCCATTTCTGAAGGATGGCCTTGCGGGAATCGTAAACAATTTCGGCGCGGTTATGAGCAATCCGTTTCAGCTCAGGTGGTGTGAGGACAGTGTAAAAACTGTCCTCATTTTGCTGTTGTGCTATGGTCTGGGAATTGGCATCCATCTTTCGTCCGATAAGAATTATCGGCGACGCGAGGAACACGGTTCGGCAAAATGGGGGCTTCCCGGTCAGATCAACAAGAAGTATGCAGATCCAAAGAAAACCGAAAACAAGATCCTGACGCAAAACGTTGCCATTGGGCTGGACGGGCATGTGCACCGGCGAAATCTCAATGTGCTGGTTTGCGGCGGTTCCGGTTCCGGCAAGACCCGATTTTTTGCCAAGCCGAATATCATGAATGCAAATTCTTCCCTTGTTATACTTGACCCGAAGGGCGAGATTTTACGAGACACCGGGCATCTGCTGGAGAACGAAGGCTATGACATCAAGGTCATCGACCTGATCAACATGGAGAAAAGCCATTGCTACAATCCGTTTGTCTACCTGCGGGACGACAATGATATTCAGCGCCTGGTGACAAACCTTTTTAAAAACACCACCCCAAAGGGCAGCCAGTCGCAGGATCCCTTCTGGGATCAGGCGGCGACTATGCTTCTTCTGGCGCTGGTGTTTTATCTGCATTATGAGGCACCGCCCGAGGAGCAGAACTTTCCCATGGTCATGGAAATGATCCGCGCAGGCGAGGTCAAGGAGGATGACGACAATTACAAATCCGCGCTGGATATTCTCTTTGAGCGCCTTGCCATGCGAAATGCGGAGCACATTGCCCTCAAGTATTACCGAAGCTATCACTCCGGTAGCGGCAAGACGCTGAAGTCCATTCAGATCACCCTCATCTCCCGTCTGGAGAAGTTCAACCTGGAATCCCTCGCAAGTATTACACAGTGTGATGAGCTGGAGCTGTCCGAGCTTGGGAAACGAAAAACCGCTATCTTCGCGGTCATCCCCGACAACGATAGCTCCTTCAACTTTATCGTCGGCATGCTGTACACGCAGCTGTTCCAGCAGCTTTACTATCAGGCGGATATTGTCCACGGCGGCAGGCTTCCTGTTCACGTTCATTTTGTCATGGATGAGTTCGCGAACGTCGCACTGCCGGATGAGTTTGACAAGCTGCTGTCCACCATGCGAAGCCGTGAAATCAGCGTGTCCATCATCATTCAAAACCTCGCCCAGCTGAAGGCACTGTTCGAAAAGCAGTGGGAATCTATCGTAGGCAACTGCGATGAGTTTTTGTATCTCGGGGGCAACGAGCAGTCGACGCATGAGTATGTGTCCAAGCTTCTGGGCAAGGAGACCATCGACATGAACACCTACGGGCAGTCCAAGGGCCGCAACGGAAGCTATTCCAGAAATGACCAGATCACCGGTCGCGAGCTGATGACGCCGGACGAAGTGCGCAGGCTGGACAACAAGTATGCGCTTCTTTTTGTACGCGGTGAATATCCGGTGCAGGATTTTAAGTATGACATTCTGCATCACCCCAATGTATCCCGCATCACAGACGGAGGTGCCGAGAGCTATCGACACGGGGAGGATCTGCACAGCTTTGCAGTGCTCGGAGTCAACGAAACGCTGCTGAAGGCCTGCAAGGAAAACCCTGTCGATGAGGACGACTACCTGTTCTTCTGCGAGGAAGAACTGGAAGAACTTTTGAAAAAGAAAATGGAGGAAATGAAACATGAACAAGAAAAACAAGCTGAAGCAGACGAATGAAATCCCTTCTAAGGTGAAAAAGGGCTTTCATTTCTACGCGGCAATGGTGATGGCTGTTGCTTTCATTCTGTGCACCGGCGTAACCGCCTTTGCTGCGGGAGACCCAATCACGGTTGTAAACAACCTCAGTGACTTTATCTTTGGCCTGATCCGTGCCGTGGGTATGATTCTGCTCGGCTGGGGCGTGGTGCAGGTCGGCCTCTCTTTCCAGAGCCATGACCCTTCTCAGCGCTCCAACGGCTTTCTGACCCTTGCCGGCGGCGTCATCATCACCTTTGCGAAGGAAATTTTGACTCTTATCACAGGTTAATATAGCAAAAGCCGCACCTCTTTCGGGGTGTGGCAAATACATAGCAAGGTTAAGTTATGACACTTGTTGAGTTGCAATAAAAAGTGATTGACTTATTCGCTTTATTGCGGTATTATATTGTTAGCGAATGAGTTAATCGCTAAGAAATGGAGGAAAACTAATGAATCGTATACAATTTTATCCAAGCGAGGATTTGGCAAATAAGTTAAACACCGAGGCGTTAACTAACGGAGTAAGCGTGAGTCAATTTGTGACAGATTTACTTCAAGATTACTATGGATTATCAAAAAAAGGTTTATCAATTACACAGCTAACTACAACCGTACTGAACGAGGTCGAAGAATACCTAAAACAAGCTAGTAGCAACGTTGAATTTGATCTTAATAAGGCCTCTTCTACTTATAGAAGTATTGATATGACTTTTGGTAAGAAGCCAAGTACAGTTCGAGCATCTATTGGGAGAAGCTTTGCTAGCAAGATTGGTAAGCATCCGTTTGCAAAGGTTAGAAAATATGTCGTCAATGGGAAGCAAAAACTCTCAGAAAATAACGCTTTGGTTTATGAATTGTTTTGAAAGAGGTGCTTACTTATGGATAGCAATGTGGCATTTCTTAGATTTGAACAATATTTAAAGTCACATCAAATCCGATACTTCCTTGACCGTGATGATGAAACAGAGCGAATTTCCATGTGTTATTCTGGGTGCCAGAACTGTCCTGATAATACGCTTGAAGCTTGCATATGGTTTTATGAGGGTAGCATGGAAGCCCGGGTCTATTTTGACAAAAACGCATCGGGGTGGGTGAGAAAACATAGCGCACAGCATGCCGCACTATACCGTCTTCTCAACTATATAAACGCTAGCGTCTGGCTCACGTTATCCGACGGAAGCGGAAGCGGGCTATATAAGCCTTCGCATTTGTATACACCTCGCCTATATATTACGGAGGACGAGTGTTACGATATTACTTTAGCAACCATAATCCCTTATGATTTTTATGAACTGGCGCCTCTTGAAACAGAAGACTATATCACAGCGTATTGCCCAGAATTAATGGATAGAATTAGTATTCCTATATTTGGTGTTCTTCTTGAAAATATGAGCATAGGAGAAGCCATTTTATATGTAAAAAAGTATATTATTAATGAAGACGATGAGGAAGAAACAAATTAGTGAAAGAAGAATTTGAACTTGACCTTCAGAACAAATTTCCTTTTATGAAAAGAAACATCAAAGATGAGAGTACAATTCACAATACCTATCAAGCATGGGGTTGTGAATGTTCTTCTGGTTGGTATGAGTTGATTCGTGAATTGTGTCAAAGAATAACTAACAGATATGCTACAGAAGGTATTTCTGCGAATGACATAGATTTAAAAGTCTTACAAATAAAAGAGAAATTTGCTACTCTCCGATTTTATTATACCTTTGAAGGAGCGCCCTACAGTTTACAAGCTATTGATTTTCTTGGCACTGCTTCACTCCGCTTCGATCCACAACACAATGGAGATACCGAATTTCTTAAGATATTAAGACACGATATATCCGAACTTGTTCGTGGATACGAAAAATGGTCCGCACATCTTTGTGAGTATTGTGGAAAACGAGGTACAATGAGAAAGGACCTAAGTTGGAAGAAAACATTATGTGATGACTGTTATAATAATCTTCTAAAGAGTATCGAAGGGAGAACAAAGACAAGAAAGATTTCCATTGATGAGATTGTTGATAAGGAGTAAGCCAATAATTTTTAATAAAATACATAGCCGAGAGGTTTTCTTGATTGAAAATCCCTCGGCTATTTCTATATGCGAATTTCTGAAAGGAGGTCGCAGACCTATGAAACGCAAAAATAAAAAGCCGAAAGGAGGAAACCGAAAATGTCGGACAATTGGGTCGTTCAAAACCTTGAGAATGCACTTGAGGTTTGGAATGAAAAACTGAGCGAGATATGGACGCTGATCACGCAGTCGCCGCAGACCTTTAATGGCGGCTCGATCTGGTCGGTAATTACCGGCATCCACGGCGCACTGCAGGCCATTGGCTATGCGCTGTTGGTGCTGTTTTTTGTTGTTGGGGTCGTAAAAACCTGCGGAAGCTTTGCAGATCTGAAAAAACCGGAGCATGCCGCAAAGCTGTTTGTTCGCTTTGCCATTGCCAAGGGCCTCATCACCTACGGCATGGAGCTGATGCTTGCCTTGCTGGAAATTATCCAGGGTGTGGTCAGCACCATCATGAATGCTGCCGGATTCGGCTCTCCTCAGGCGACCGTACTTCCATCGGAGGTCATCACGGCGATTGAGGACTGCGGGTTCTTTGAATCCATCCCGTTGTGGGCCGTTACGCTGATTGGCGGGCTGTTCATCTGGGTGCTCTCGTTTGTCATGATCATGAGCGTGTACGGACGGTTTTTCAAAATGTACATGTATACGGCGATTGCACCCATCCCGCTTTCCAGCTTTGCCGGAGAGCCCACACAGAACATCGGCAAGAGCTTTCTCAAAAGCTATGCCGCGGTGTGCCTGGAGGGTGCTATCATCGTGCTTGCCTGTATTATTTTCTCGGTGTTTGCATCAAGCCCGCCGGTGGTCAACCCGGATGCGGCGGCCGCTTCTATGGTATGGAGCTATATCGGGGAGCTCATCTTCAACATGCTTGTTTTGGTTGGAGCTGTTAAAATGGCCGATCGACTTGTGCGTGAGATGATGGGACTATAAAGGAGAGAGCATATTGGAAATAAAAATCAATCGAGAGATTCGGGGCTATACCGAATCCATGTTTTTCGGGCTGTCCATGCGGCAGTTCGTGTTTTCTATCTTGGCGGTGGGGGTCGCAAATTTGCTGTATTTCTGCCTGAAGCCTTACGTTGGGACGGAGACCGTGTCTTGGATGTGTATCCTGGGCGCGGCACCGTTTGCCACGATGGGCTTCATCTCCTATAACGGGATGACCGCCGAGCAATTTGCCAAGGCCTGGCTACGGTCTGAACTACTGGAGCCGAAGCAGATCCGCTTTGAGCCGGTAAACATCTATTACGAGGCGCTGAAAAGCAATATAGACACGCATGAAAAGGAGGCTGTAAAGCGATGATGAAGAGCATCAAATCTGTTCTTGCTCAAGACAAAGAAAAGTTTAAGGTTCCTAAAAAGGTACAGGACCTCATCCCCATTCGGTGCATTTGGCCGGATGGCATATTTAAGGTCGGGAATAAGTTCTCCATGTGCTTCAAATTTTCGGACATCAATTATCTGGTGGCCAGCCGTGAGGACAAAGAAAGCATGTTTCTGACCTATTCGGAACTGCTCAACTCCCTGGACAGCGGCGCGACCACCAAGATCACTATCAACAACCACCGTCTGAATAAGGCGGATTTTGAGGAGTCCATCCTCATGCCCATGAAGGATGATGGCCTGGATGAATACCGTAGGGAGTACAACCATATGCTGCTGGACAAGGCCACCGGAGCCAACGGTATAACGCAGGAAAAATACATGACCATCTCTGTTGCGAAAAAGGACGTGGAAGAGGCCAGAGCCTACTTTGCGCGAGTCGGAGCCGACCTGACGGCGCACTTTGCAAGTCTTGGCTCAAAATGCGTGGCACTCAGTGCTGTGGAGCGTCTGCGTATCCTGCACGATTTCTATCGTCCGGGAGATGAGAACGCCTTCGTACTTAACTTGGCGGAGAAAGCACGTCTTGGCCACGATTTCCGCGACTACATCTGCCCGGACAGCATCGAGCGCGGCGCAGATCATATCAAGCTTGGCGAGAAGTATGCCCGAGTGCTTTTCCTGAAGGATTATGCCAGCTACATCAAGGACAGCATGGTGTCAGAGCTCACGGAGCTCAACCGCAATCTCATGCTCTCCATTGACGTGATCCCCATTCCCACCGATGAGGCGGTGCGCGAGGTGGAAAACCGCCTGCTGGGTGTGGAGACCAACATCACCAATTGGCAGAGAAAGCAGAATCAGAACAACAACTTCAGCGCGGTGGTTCCGTATGACATGGAGCTTCAGCGCAAGGAGTCCAAGGAATTTTTGGACGATCTGACCACCCGCGACCAGCGTATGATGTTTGCGGTCATTACCATGGTGATCACTGCCGACACGAAGGAACAGTTGGATCTGGACACCGAGACCATTCTCTCCACCGCGAGAAAGCACATGTGCCAGATGGCCACCCTGAAGTATCAGCAGACGGATGGCCTTAATACCGTTCTGCCTATTGGAGCGCGTAAGATCAATGCTTTCCGAACACTCACTACGGAGAGCCTGGCTGTGTTCATGCCTTTTAAGGTACAGGAAATTATGGATAAGGGTGGTATCTTCTTTGGAGAAAATGCCATCAGCCATAATCTCATCATGTGCAACAAAGCAAATCTTCTGAATCAGTCGGCATTTCTGCTGGGCGTTCCCGGTTCCGGCAAATCCTTTTCTGCCAAGGAGCTTATTACGTTCCTGATCCTTAACACGGACGATGATATTCTCATTTGCGATCCGGAGGGTGAATATGCGCCCCTGATTGAAGCCATGGGAGACATCGGCTCGGTAATTCGCGTTTCCGCCGGTGGCAGAGACCGACTCAACGCCATGTACATGGTAGACGGATACGGTGAGAACAACCCCATCGTGGTCAAGTCGGAATTTATCATGTCTCTCATCGAGCAGATCGACAAAAAGGGCGTCGGGCCACAGCAGAAGTCTATCATCGACCGCTGCATTGCTGCCGTTTATCGTGAGGCCGATGAGACCGGCACGGTGCCGACCCTCTGCACCCTCCGTGATCAGCTACTCTCTCAGCTGGAGCCGGAGGCAAAGCAGATTGCACTCTCGCTGGAGCTCTACACCACCGGCTCTCTCGATATCTTTGGAAAGCAGAGCAACGTGGACTTGGACAAACGCATTGTCGTCTTTGACATTCACGGTCTCGGCACACAGCTTAAGCCCACCGGCCTCCTGGTCATCACCGATACCATGCTCAACCGTGTAACGCTTAACTGGAAAAAGGGCAAGCGCACCCACGTGTTTATCGACGAGTTCCATGTGGTGTTTGAGAATGAGTTCTCTGCTCAGTTCTTCAACTCTGCCTGGCGTCAGTTCCGCAAGCGTAACGCTTACCCCACTGCTATTACCCAGAACGTAGAGTATCTGTTGGATTCCGTCCAGGCCAGCACCATGCTCTCGAACTCGGAGTTTATCGTCATGCTCAATCAGGCGGCATCCGACCGTGGTGAGCTGGCAAAACTCCTGAATATTTCCGGCGAGCAGATGAGCTATATCACCAACGCTGATGCAGGCTGCGGCCTGATCAAATACGGCTCGGCGCTGGTGCCATTTGTCAACCGATTCCCGCATGATACGAAGCTCTATCAGCTGATGACCACCCGCCCCGGTGAGGGTGAATTTGCACGAGGACAGGATTAACACCTGTCCTCAATTTTATGGAGGGATATTCATGACTATAACAAAGAAGATCGGCATCGCCGTGACTGCAATGCTTTGCATATGTGCGCTTATTTCAGGCGGCATGTTTATTCATCAATACACGGACGCGAAGAAAAGCACAGAGGCCTTTGACAGCCTAACGGAATTGGTCACCGATACGGAGGTGCCGGAAAACGCCGATGCAGAAAAAGATCAAGACACCACGGAGCAGGCCATCGATGAAATGGCACTTGCCTACGAAAAATATGCCGCGCTCTATGAGCAAAACGACGACTTTGTGGGCTGGATCTCTATTGACGGGACAAGCATCAATTATCCGGTCATGCAGACGCCGGACGATCCGGACTACTACCTGAAGCACAGCTTTGATAAGGCCTACAGTGATTATGGCGTTCCGTACGTGGATGAGGCCTGCGCAGTGGGTTTAAGCGCAAATACGGTCATTTACGGCCATCACATGAAAAACGGCACCATGTTCAGCGCTCTTGTAAACTATGCAGACAAAAGCTATTTTGAGGAGCATCCGGTGATCACCTTCAACTCCCTTTACGGCTTCGGCGAATACCAGATCATTGCGGCCTTTTCTTTCGACACCAACAATGAGACCTTTCGCTACAACGAGTTCGCAGACGGCAGCAAAGCCCAGTTTGACGAGTTTATAGCAGAATGCATGGCGCGTCGCGCCTATGATACCGGGTACACAGC
This sequence comes from Bacillota bacterium, assembly GCA_023460035.1. GTDB lineage: Bacteria > Bacillota > Clostridia > Oscillospirales > Ruminococcaceae > Pygmaiobacter. Next base: position 105,881 of record JAEWRN010000042.1, on the reverse strand, counting down.
AGAATATGGCGATGAGCTGCTCACACTTTCTACCTGCGAATATACCCATAACAACGGGCGCTTTGTTGTTGTGGCTAAGAAGCTTTGATTTGCTCTTTCTGAAGGGAGGCGATAAGCCTTGAACAAAATCAAAACCAGAGAAAGTGTGAAGGATATCAAGGTGCTGGATAAGGCGTCTGTCGCCTCCCAGCGCATGAAAACAGCACTGATCCGCTCAAAGGATCAGGCAGAGAATTTGCTGGATGATGGCCAGGTTTCGCCATCCGAGTATGCTGAGGATAAGATTCAATATGCTGTCGAGGATGTGACGGACCGCGTGGGACATGACGTCACTTCCATCGCAAAAAAGGCCGTCCAAAAGGGCAAGGAATCCTACAAACAGCACCGGGAGGATGCACGTCTGCGGGATGTGGAGGAGCGTCTCAGAAGCTATGATCCCGAGTTTGCACAAGCGGCCTCTCCCCGGCAATCTGCCGCCCGAAGAAGCGCAGAGCATCGTGCTCAAAACCGGGCTGCTGATATTCGTACCGGTAGAAACCAAACCATAAAAACGGCAGAGCGCACGGAGCGCACCATCAAGCAGACCGCTCGTTCTGCCGGGCGAACAACGGTCAAAACGGGAGCAAAAGGTGCCGTGAAATCTGCTGAGAAAACAGTGAAAACGGCAGAAAAGACCTCCAAAGCCGCCATTAAAACTGCCGAGGTAACCGCAAAGACTACGGCCAAGGCTGCACAAGCAGCTGCAAAAGCAGCGCAGAAGGCGGCTGCCGTAGCAAGGCAAACCGCAATTGCCGCATATAAGGCTGCTGTTGCCGCGGCAAAGGCCACCGCCGCTACGATTAAGGCAATTATAGCCGGAGTTAAAGCACTCATTGCGGCGATTGCAGCCGGCGGCTGGGTCGCGGTTGTGGTGGTTATTGTGATCTGTCTGATTGCTCTGATCGTCGGTTCATGCTTTGGCATTTTCTTTTCAAGTGAGGATACGGGCAGTGCACAGACGATGCAGCAGGTCGTACAGGAGATCAACATGGACTACCAAAATCAGCTGGATGAGATCAAAGCAGGCGTTGCTTATGATGATCTGGAAATGTCCGGTTCCCGCGCCGTATGGCCGGAGGTGCTTTCCATTTATGCGGTGAAGACAACTACCGATCCGGATAATCCGCAAGAGGTAGCCACCATGACGGAGGACAAGAAGCAGCTGCTGAAGGACATCTTCTGGGAAATGAATGATATTTCCTATCGAACAGATACGCACACCGAGACGGTCATCATGGAAACGGATGACGGCAATGGCAATATCTTAGAGGAAGAGACCCAAGAGACACGCACAACGCTGTATATCATTGTCAGCCATAAAACTGCTGAAGAAATGGCGCTCCAGTATGGTTTTAACGCAAAACAAAACGAGCAGCTTTCGGAGCTGCTCGCAGATGAAAACAACAGTCTGTGGTTGGCTGTTCTGTATGGGGTGTACGGCGCTGATGATCAGATCGTCATGGTTGCCCTATCGCAGCTTGGCAATGTCGGCGGTGAACCTTACTGGTCCTGGTACGGATTTGGTTCCCGTGTTGAGTGGTGCGCCTGCTTTGTATCCTGGTGCGCTGATCAATGCGGTTATATTGAAACAGGCGTCATCCCGAAATATGCAGGCTGTGTGTGGGGCGTTCAGTGGTTTCAGGAACGCGGCCAATGGGCAGACAATAGTATAGAGCCTACGCCCGGCATGATCATCTTCTTCGATTGGGATAATAAAGGTTCCTCAGGACCACAGGATGATCAGTCGGATCATACCGGCATCGTCGAAAAGGTTGAAAACGGACGTGTATACACCGTGGAGGGCAACTCCGGCGACAGCTGCCGGGAAAACAGCTATCCCGTTGGATACTACGAGATCCTTGGATATGGCGTCCCAGCATATTAAAAATCGGGTGTCACCCCTTCTGGGATGGCACCCGATACTTTCATTTATGAAGGCCTTTTGCTAAGGCAATAAGGTTGTCAAGCTGTTCACTTGTTAAGCCCTTTACAACTTTCAACAGTTCTTGGGATTTTGCGGGATTCGTTGCATCCATGTCAAAAAATTCGCTTGGTGTAATCTTCAGATATTCACAGATATAAAAAATGCCAGTCAATGATGGCATGGATTTCCCCGTCTCAATGTTGTTTATATATCCTGGATTCTGCCCAATTGATAAACTCATATCTCGTGCAGAAACACCTTTTTGTTCACGCAAACGTGCCAGTCTCAAAGAAAATTCAGCTTCAGTCAACGGGCTCACCACCTTATGTATTATATTTTAGCCCATATTTTTATATTTATATTGGTTTTCAGCCCTTTATTGTGATATAATGTTGGTTTATAGATGATATATTAAAGTAAATGAGGGTTGTCACATGCCAGCGCATATCGCAGAGACCTGCTGCTTTACCGGACATAGAGAAACACCATCTGAGCAACGTGAAGCAATCGCCCAACGGCTGAGAACAGAAATTATGAAACTGATTGAGCAAGGGTATCGATATTTCGGCGCGGGTGGTGCGTTAGGCTTTGACACACTCGCAGAAAATGTCGTTTTGGAGTTGAGAGAGCAATACCCACAAATCCGATTGATCCTTGTCTTACCTTGCCTTTCACAGGCAAGCAGTTGGAGTGAACCGGATAAAAAAGTCTATGAACAGATAAAGTGCAAAGCCAATAAAATCGTGTATACATCCCAAGACTATACGCGTGGCTGTATGCATAAGCGAAACAGGCATCTGGTTGACAATAGCAGTGCGTGCATTTGCTATCTGACCAAAGCTACCGGTGGGACGGCATATACGGTTGAATACGCTAAAGCCAAAGGGCTGAAAATCATACCCATAAACACGGAAGAATCGTGCTAAAGAAAAACGAACCTCCGGTACCTGGCTCATACGGGCTTGGTACCGGAGACTTTTTCTTTTGGTGGGGCGTTATTGAGCCACCAAATGATAAATTATTCTCGAATTTCACGAAACTAATTGAAAAAATGAATATTTTGCTGTATAATGTCACATGTATAGCTGTATCCGGCGTACAGACACCTGTTTTTTGCTGAATGGAGGCCCGTATGATTATTAGTTACGAGAAGCTCTGGATCCTGTTAAAGAAAAATAAGATGAAGAAAAAGGACCTTGCAGCAGCTGCGAATGTCAGCGCCTACACGATGACAAAGCTGAACAAAGGACTACCTGTTCCCATGGAAACGATGGTCAATTTCTGCAAGGTCTTTCATTGTGATATCGGGGATTTGATGCAGGTTATTGAAGATTAAAGATAACGGAGGCATAAATATGGCCGAACGAATCGGATGGAATCAATATGAAGTTGCGCTTTTAATAGATGCGTGTGAAAAAATAAATACTGGAGTTTCTTCAAAAAAAGCCATTGTGCATTCGTTATCAAAGCAGCTCCGAAATCTTGCAACATTCAATGGAAATGCAATTGATGAAGTGTTTCGAAATGAAAATGGAATTGCACTTCAGATGACTAAAATGAACTATTTACTTACAGATGGGATTGATGGGTTGCCCGGTGCAAGTAAATTTTTCGGAGAAATGGTGGCAATATGGAAAGATAATGAATCGTTGTTCAAAAAAATACTGCTGGAAGCCAAGAGTCAAGTTCAAACTTCACAAACTGAAAGAGCCGACAAAGTGCTTTTCAAAAAATTTGTAGACAAATCCTTATTAAACGCTGGACTGACTATACCAAAGGATTCAGCAATTGAATTATGTGATCAGCTTGAAGTAACTTTATCAAAAGGTGACAATTGCGATATAACTATTATTATTGATGGTAATGCATTTAATGCAAGATTGACAAATGTAAATTTTTCAGATAAGTATGCTAATGTTACAACTTATCAAATTCGATATTCACGTGGCAGCGAGATATGCAAAAAGTTAAATTGCATTTTCTCTTATACAGCAGATTTAATTGCAAATAATGCATTCTCAGACAGGCGAGAGTGTGTTGAGATAATAGCGCAAGGCCCCAAAACTATTAAATTTGTATGTGAGACAATTGACAATATGAAAAGCAAAACGGAGGCATCGAATATGAATGATGCTAAAAGCAGCTTTGCTCTTTGGATGAGAAATAAGCAAAAATTGAAAAGCTCCATCAGCAGCATAATATTCGCCCTTGATGAGGGGTCTGAATATGCGATGAAACACGGTGTATCAAAAAAATCTTTTTGGGATATTTCTGAGGCGAAGGAATTTGATTTCATTTGTCGTAAACTGCTTGGGATGCGTCTTTTTCGTGTGATGCATAGAAAAGCGGCGTTGGTGCTTGACAAAGCGTATGTTCATTACAAAGAATTTCTTGCACTTCCAAAAGAGGATGCCGCGCCAATAACCGATAGAAAACAACCCTTTGGCAACGAGGATGCACCTGCTTTGTCTAAGCCTTGTCCAAACGGGGCTGTATCAGAAGTAATGTTTAGCGAGTGGATGAAAAGCAAAGGTATGGCTGACACTACAACGCGCAGCTATATTTCTTCCTTACATTCGGCGGAAGCATTTGCCGATGAACATGGCATAGAGAATGTAAAACTGACGACGGACAATGCTGCAGCGATTTCTTCTATCGAGAAGTTGCTGGCAAACAAAGAATTCATTCAATTCAATCAAGAGCAGCATAATCGTTTCTCGGCAGCATTTCGCAAATTGAGAGATTTTATTTCCGAAACCGAACGACATGAAGCGTTGCGTACTTCCGACATTGAACTAGAAGTAAAAAACTCGACCTTGTATCAAAAACTGTATTCTATTTCTAAAGTATATGATGATCCACAGGGAATGTCGGCAGAACATATTTTGAGTTTACTTGGTATGTCAATACCAAAAGAGGAAGTAACTGAGTTCCTTGACAGAGTTTCATGGGCAACAAAAGCAAAAAATTCCGTTTACTCATTTTCAAAAACTCCCGTCAAAAAAATGGCAGACAATGAAGAGCTTTCGGATTTTGATAAGGATCAATTTGTAAAGGTTTTGATACAGCGCTATCAAAACGGCATGCAGTTCGACTCCATTGATTTAGAAAATTTCCGTGATACATATTTTGACCTTTTCGACAAGAAACTGGCATATTCTGACGAGGAACTGATACAGCGTATAAAGCAATGTGGGATTTTTTATAAGGACAGACTATTCCCTGCAGAAGGCATTATCGACAATGCAACGAAGGAAAAACTTTTCTCTTATATTGATAACACCTTCGCTGCCGGGAATAAAGTGCTATATTATAAATCCATTTATGAGGATTTATCAGACGCTTTTGCTTACTGCTTTAGCCTGAGCGACGAGAAAATGCTTCAAGCCTTTATTGAATTTGCGGCCGCCAAGGGAAAATATTACTTTTATAGCAATTATATGTCTTTGGAAAAAGACGTAAAACTCAACCCTTTGAAAGAAATAACCGATTACATGCTATCTGCTGGAAAGCCTCTTTCGTATGAAGAGATTTATGCTGGTCTTTCTCATATTTCACGCAATGTTATATATCGCGAAATACAGATAAATTCTTGCTTCCTTCGAAACGAAAAGGAACACTATTTTCATATTGATATATTTGAATTTTCTACAGAGGACGCAATTCAAATTTCTTCGCTGCTTAATCAAGAGATTGATGAAAATGGCTATGCGATATGGTCAAGAGTGTTCTTGGAAATTCAAGAACAGATGCCGATTTTCTTGGAAAACAACCTTTACCTTTCCGCTCTCGGAATCAGAAATGCTCTCTCACGGCATATGAGCAATCAATACAACTTTGAGAGCGAAGTCATCAGCACTCATGATAAATGCCTGAGTATGGCTGATGTGTATAGTTTATATGGCAAGCATCATGCCCCCTTTTCCGATGATGATCTTTATAGTTTTTCAAAGGAAGTTGGATCCGTTATTTATTTTGGCTCTTTGGCTGAAGAAACGGTACGTGTAAGCAGGAAACTGTTTGTGGCAAAAGATAAAGTCACTTTCGATACGGATGCGGTAGACGCCGCATTGGGGACATATCTATCAAGCGGATATATTTTGGTGCGGGATGTCGATTCATTTCTTGTATTTCCAAATGTGGGGTACGAGTGGAATGAATTTCTACTTGAGAGTTATCTGCGCAGTTATAGTAAGAAATTTGCACTGATTAATAATGGCTCTTCTCTTAATAATGTTGCCGGTGCGGTGGTAAAAAAGGATGGAGAATACACTCAATTCTTGGATATCTGTGCTCACGCCCTTGCAGAAAGTGGCGTGGAGTTAAAAAAAGAACCGGCGTTGAATTATCTTGCCGAGATTAATTTGATTACAAGAAGAAGTTATAGAGAACTTGATAGTGCGTTATTAAAGGCAAGACAGATTCGCAACAGGAAGGGATAAAGAAAATTTATGTATTCATACGAATGGGACTCAACCACAGGCGGGTATGTGTTGACACCGGTGCCACTGAAATTTTCAAAAGAACCACGCCCGGTATATTATAAAGAACTTGATATTTTGGGTTTTGATAAGTACTGGACTTACGATAAAAACGACAGTTTCCCATATATGTGGGCTGAAGCCAATAACTATTATTACAGAGGACGGCTTGTTGCCAAAACAAAAGGCGGCTCAATCTATAAGGCCCCTGAAATAATTTTGATGGAAGACCCGGAACCGGCGGGTTATCATTTGCGTTTTGTTGATATTCCTGCAATGGTAGAAAAAAACCGAGACATCATCGAACAGTTGTCACAAGATACGATAAAAAAGATATACAACACTTTCATTGAGTACCGCAGCAAAGTCGATATTTTTTATGTTGCATTCTCTGGCGGAAAGGATAGTGTTGTCACTCTTGATCTTGTTCAACGAGCCCTACCCCATAATGAGTTTAAAGTTTTGTTTGGAGATACTGGCATGGAGTTTCCTGACACATATGCACTTGTGTCGGAAGTTCAGCAGTATTGCGATAATAATGAAATTATGTTTTTGCGTTCACATTCTCATTTGGACCCAATGGATACTTGGAAGCAATTTGGACCTCCATCAACTGTAACCAGATGGTGCTGCAGTGTCCATAAAACTGCACCGCAAATTTTGCTACTCCGCAATTTAATAAGCAAGCCTAATTTCACAGGCATGGCATTTGTAGGTGTCCGAGCAAGTGAGAGTATTACTCGAAGCGAATATGAGTATTTAAGTGTTGGAGGAAAGCATAAAGGACAGTATTCGTACAATCCAATATTAGATTGGAACAGCGCCGAATTGTTTGCGTACATTTATATGCAAAACCTCTTAGTAAATGATGCATATAAAAAAGGCAATTGCCGAGCAGGTTGCTTAATGTGTCCCAATGTTTCGGAAAAAAACGCTTTTTTTAGACGAGTATGCTATAAGGATGAATTCGACAGATACTTAGATTTAATTAAAGAGTGCTATTCGGATAAATTTCCCCGAGAAGAAAAGATGGATGAGTTCTTGGGAAACACCGGATGGAAGGCACGAATGAACGGAAGAGATGTCAATATCAATATAGGGTGCAGGGAGAAAACTACTGCAAATTATCATGTGATTCATGTAGAACACCCCAGAGCCGACTGGAAAGAGTGGATAAAGACATTAGGTGTACTTCGAAATGACACCTCGCCATTTACAATTGATTATCGAGGAAAACTGTATACCTTTGAAGTGAAAAGCAATAGCAACGGATACGATGTATATATTCCTTCTGACCTAATCAAGAAGGATGCCGTTTTTGCAAAATATCTCAAAAATGTATTCTATAAATCCGCAAGTTGTATCGGATGTAAAGAATGTGCCGCTGACTGCCATAACGGTTATATTTCGATGGAGAACGGAACCGTTCATATTGATGATCGGTGCATACACTGCTTGCAGTGCCATAAAGTGGACAAAGGGTGCTTGATATACAAATCCTTACAACTGCCTAAAGGAGATAAAATAATGAAAGCAAAGAGTTTGAACTGCTATTCTACACATGCCCCTTTAATTGAGTGGTTTGATGAATTATTTGAGAAAAAGGAACACTTTTTCGAAAGGCCTTCAATAAACGGACCTAAAGTTGGATTTTTCTCTACATTTTTAAAACATGCCAACATAATAGACAACGGAAAATTTTCAAGATTATTCTATATTGTTGATTCTTTAACACTTGATAGCGAAGCGGCGTGGGCATTGATGCTTGTTAATCTTTCATACACTCCTGAAGTTGGCTGGTATATACAAAACGTTGGATTTAACGAAAACTTCAACAGGCAGTATATTATATCAAGGCTCACAGAAGATGCTGGGTGCGCTAACGAGCGAGCCGCAACGGATGTTTTTAGGTCATATTGTAGACTGTTGGATTTAGGATTTAACCAAGTCGGTATGGGGTCTGTTGATAAAAGCGATAAGAAAAATGTGGAACTGATTAGAACATCGTGGAAATTCCCCGATGAGCGCGTCATCCTATATTCGCTTTACAAATTTGCTGAAGCGTGTGGAAATTACAAGCAGTTCACACTGACGAGATTACTTGATAATTCCATTGAAAGTGACGGCATCAGTCCCACACAGATATTTGGCCTTGATAGAGAGACCATGGAGAAGATTCTGAATGGACTTACTTTCAATTATCCAGATTACATCGAGGCAAGGTTTACTTTGGGGCTTGATAACATAACGCTGAAAAGTGATTTGAGTTCGGCTGAAATTTTAAACGAACTTTTCTGAGGAGGATGACAAAATGAGTTATCGTGATTATTTTAATATTGATCCTGAATATTTCCCTCAAGTTGATAAAAGAATTATCGAAACAGTGCCGGATTTGTGGAAAAAGTTTTATCCGCATCCCTCTTTTGTCAACCTTTTAAAGGCGACAGTTGACGTGATCAAAAGAAAGAAAAAACTCTCAATTTGGGTGGATGGTGCTTACGGAACTGGTAAATCTCATGCCGTTCTTACTTTAAAAAAATTAATTGAAGCAACCGATGAAGAAACGGCTGCCTATTTTGCCGATAATAATTTGGATTCTTTTCTCTGCAAAAGCTTGACCGCAGAAAAAAACGCTGGAAAGATTTTGGTGTGCCACCGTTATGGTTCATCGGATATAACCAATGACACTGAGTTGATTGTTGCCCTCCAAGAAGGCATTGAAAAGGCCCTTGCGGACAATGGCATCGAGAATCAAGCTAGCTCTTCACTTAAAAACTCATTGATTCGTTATCTGGAAAACGACGAAAACAAACGGAGTTTTGATATTTACGCTTCCGGAACTTATAAGGTTATTCTAGGCGGCGACAAAGCGGATGATATTCTTGAGAAGCTCAAAACCTATGACGACGATGCACTTCGTTCGCTTATAGCCAAGGTATTCAAAGTGCAAGCCGTAAAAGGCAGCTTCTCTATGAACACCGGGGAACTCTGTGATTGGATTAGAGAAGTAATTGCAAAGAATAACCTCTATAACCTAATTTTCATTTGGGACGAGTTCTCTGAGTATTTTGAAAACAATATGCATCATCTGACGGGCTTCCAGCAGATTGCTGAACTTTCCGCAACTGCTCCGTTCTGTTTGATGATTGTTACTCACAAAGCAGAAGGCTATTTCTCTGATGGTGATCCGGACAAAAGAAAAATTCTTGACAGATTCGTTTCTCCTATTCATATTTCCTTGCCGGAAAATATTGCTTTTGAACTTATGGGTAAGGCTATGAAAGTTACTGAGGATGCAGACCTTGCGGCGAAGTGGGAGAAGAATAAAGGCAGTCTGGACAAGAGAACCATGCAGAGCCGCAGTGCAGTTAAGAGCAAAATCGGATTGACTGACAAAGACCTCTCAGCGGTATTGCCTATCCATCCGTATGCCGCCCTTCTATTGCAGCATATTTCCATCTACTATACCTCCACTGCCAGAAGTATGTTTAACTTCATCAAGAATGATGAGGGTGATGACGTAAAAGCGTTCCAGTGGTTTATCGACAATTTTGATTTTTCATCTCAAAATCCGTTTGTAACCATTGATATGTTGTGGAGTTTCTTCTATGAAAGCGGGCAAGACCGACTTGCATCTGGCATCAAAGAAGTACTTAGCTGTTATACGTCAAAACTTGAAAATGAACTTATTGACCCCGAAAAGCGGGTTCTGAAAGTAATTCTCCTTTTGCAAGCCGTCTCTGACAGAATGTCCGGCAACAGGGATATCTTTCTTCCCAATGACCGTAACCTTACATTGGCTTTTGAGGGAACCGACTTGGAGTTTACAGCAAAGAATGTCGCAAAGAAACTGTTGAATGACCATGTCGTTACAAGAACACCTTTGACCGGCGATGTGTTCTCTTACTGCTGCAAAAACATGGGACCGGCTATCGATACAGCACCGTTTATTAAGGATGCCAAAGCAAAGACAACAAAAGATATGTCTTTCATGACTGACAGCGGTCTTCGCAGCGTTGTTGAGTTTAGCGGGGCTCTCCGCCTTCGCTATTCGTTGGCATATGCGACCCTCTCCGATTTTGATAGCGAATCGAAAAAGGCAAACAATCCTGGTGAAGATGGCAATAAACTTTATGCCATCTCTACAATTGCAAGGGACAATGCTGAGCGTGCAGCTCTACAGAAAAAAATAAAAGGATTCTTCGCTAATAATTCCGAGAGCGATGTTGTTGTTATTGACTCTTCTGAGTGCATTCTCGGTGATAGCGAATATGATGAGTTTGTTGAAAATTATGCAATGGCGCTAGCCATCGGACAAAGCGATATCAATCAAAGAAAAACCTATGAAGGTTATGCTATTGAAGTCCTGAAGAATTGGGCAAAGAGAATCAAAACTGGGGACTTTTATATCTATTCTCGTTATGTTGTGGATGGTGAGCGTGTCGCAAATATCACTGACCTGTTTGCCAAACTGATGGAAATCAATAAATTCCATTATCCGAATTGCCTTGAGGGGGCTTTCACGAGCGTATTAAATACAATGTTTGATGCCAACTCTCTGGGCGCAGGCGCAACATGTGGTATCACACAAGAAACTAAAGGTACATTCCGTTCTGGAAATGAGGCAACCAAACTAGAAAATGCATTAAAAGACGCTTGGAAAATTGCGGATTATTGGGAAACCTCTCATTCGTATATTGCTACGCTTAAACGTTCGGTTAAAGACATCATCGACAAAGAGTTCGATAAGAGTGACCGAATTTCAATTTCCGCAATTTATAATGTGTTGAAAGTTGAACCTTACGGATTTATGCCCTGCAATCTTACGGCCTTCATTCTTGGATTTATTCTCAAAGAATATGCGAATGACATTTATTCGTATAGTGATAATTTAACAACAGTACCTCTTGATACTGATAAGCTGGCCTTGATGATTTCAGAAATTATCAAGCAGGAAAACACCCCGGATAAGCATTATAAGGACAAGTATATTGTCACGCTAACAGAAGCGGAGCGTGCTTTCAACAAAGTAACTTCAGATGCATTTGGCATTGAGGAAAAATACTGTGTTTCCATCACAGAAACCCGCTCTAGAATCCGTGAACAGATGAAGAGTTTCTCTTTCCCACTTTGGCTCATTGAATACACGATAGAAAATGTTCCTTTCAAAACCAGTCGGGAAATAGTATGTTCTCTTATCGACAATTATTGCGGAATTGCAAATAATAAAAACATGGACGGTGACAAATCTGATAATGATATAGCGCTTACAATCGGACAGATTTGCATTGACAATCCGGATGCCGTTGATGACTTGAAGAGTGTTCTGTCCAATGAAAACTGCAAGCAAGGAATGCTTCAATATCTTGAAGTATATCGCGGAGGGTTGCTTCCTTCCATTGCAAAAGCCATTGGAGATGGCGGTCAATATATCAATCATCTCGCATATAAATTCAGTTCTGATGCCGCTAATTGGGTTTGGAACAAGGATACTGTCAATGCCAAGATTGACGAATTGATTACAGAATATGAGATAATCGAAACCAGCAATAAAGTTTTGACAAAAAACGCGACATATCAAGAAACCATCAGAGCATGGTGCAATAAAATAACGCAAATTCGGCTTGCCTATTCTGTGATAAAAAATGAACTCGGAGAAAGCAAAGCTTTTTACGAAATGCTTTACAATCTTAAAAAGGCAAACAGCTTACTTGATTCGCAAAAGCAACAATTTCTTGATTTACTAAAGGCAAACATTGAAAACTTCAAGCATTTTATGACTTCGCAAAGTGGCCTATTTATGAAGGCTTGTGGTTTTTATTTGGACGGACTTATCCCTGAGGATGTCAAGATTATTCTGGAAGATGATAAATACGGATTTAAAGGTACATATACAATAGAGCCCAATGTTTATACGGCAAAAGTCCAAGAAGCTGTGAAGTCCTATATAAGCACACTTGGACATATCCAGCTCAGAAAGAAATGGTTTGACCTTACGGCTACCGAGTCGCCGGTAGACTGGTCAAATAAATTCACTATGCCTATCATCATTATGGTTCCCGACGATGAAACCGCAATTGCGCGAAAGGTATTTGCAACTATAAACGGTAAGAGTACCGATGATATTGCCATTGCACAAGCTGATGAGTACATCTCAAAACTATCATACTTGCAAGAGCTGAATAGCCAAGCCGCACGAAATAGGGTGTTTGCAGAAACCTTCCTCGGAGAATATGCCGTTCTCTTTGATGATGTTGAGAAGGTCAAAGCATACTTACAAGGTCATGTTTCTGATGCGCCTTATTATTGGTTTGAAAGTAAAGAAGTTGGCACAAAGATAAAGGTAATGGCAAAAGCAAAATATACAGACACCGGTTACGGGAAAGCAAAAAAAATCATTGATGATATGCCTGCCGACCAAGTGAAGACTTATTTGAAGCAATTAATAGAAGACAATGTTGTTGTCGGTGTAGAAATCATGAAGGGCAAAAACTGATAGAGAGGAATTGTTATGAATCTTAATAGTATCAAAAAGAAAGTTGAAACAGTTGTTGCCTCCAATAAAAGATGGCCTATTATTGTAGACTTTTCTAACCGATCCGATTTGAATGATTTTGTGGAGTATTTCAATGTTGGTGAAAATAGATTCCTTACTGCAGAAATTTTTTGCAGCAACGATGGAGCATTTAAACTTGAAGAATTAATGAATACTATTGAGAGAAACAACAATATCACTTTCATTGTTGGCTTGACGGCATTTCTGAAACTACAAGGTGAAAAATTCACAAAGAACACACTCAAATCTCTATTGTCAAAAAGTACGAATGGACATTTGATAATCGTCACTTATCAATGTGGGAGTTATCTGAAGTTTACAGATGCAAGGTTTACAGAGCGTAATCAGATTCTCTTTGCAGAGGGCGATGTTGATAATGCTCCTGAAGTGTGTTTCATCAGTCCGGCACTTATTGGTGCCTTTCCACATTGCCATATAGGATTTGATAAAATAGGTGATGCCATCGAACACGACGGAGAGAACATAATTTATATTGCCACTGATGTTGCAAGGAACAATTTTGATAAGGCCATTATTAACGTTTCTCAAATGAACAATGCCTATGACATTCTATGCAGTAAGGACGCCAGGACCAAAACGCTTCCAAGTAATTTTGGAACAGACAAACAATGGAATGATTCATTGAAAGAAATGGGCAGTGACGACTGGACAACCGTTGTTACAAAGCAGTTTGGATCGATTTCCAATTTGTCCGATTATATCTCACACTATTCCGGGTTCTCAGATTATAAAAAATGGCTCTATTTTGTGTCGCTATCGATATTTGGGACTAAAAACAAGCCCTATTTGCAACATGCGGTCTTCAATTCTGCCAATTATACTGAATTCAAAAAATCTTTGTATAGAACCATCCTTACTGTCCAGCATACCGACTCAGAGTTTAGCCAAATGTACGCCGAGAGAAAGAAAATCCTGAAATCGTTTGCCAACGAATTGGATGAGATTGTGGATTTCTGCAAGGTTCTTTCTGTTAAACAAGAAGCAGCCATCTATTATTTGACTGACCTATCACAACCTGAAAGAGAAAAAATCATTGATTGGCTAGACACCTATGGCAGTCAATATACCGCCACCACGCTTGTTGAAATCCTCAAAACTGTGTATCCAGATTTGTCCTGCTATCTGTCTATTTTTAGGTTTAAAAATGCGCTACTCGACCGCTATTTTGAAAGCTACAAGTACCAAAAGGTTATCAATAAAATTCTTCCCAGCTTTGAAACGATTGTAGATGAACAGTCTCAGGAATTAGGCTTTGTCAACGCATTGAAACCGCGTTCAGCATTAGTTGACAAGCTGGATATGACGATGGCGCACGCATATTTCTTTGATGCCCTGGGCGTGGAATACTTAGGCTATATACAGCAGAAATGCAATCAATATGGCTTATCTGTCAGTATTTCTTGCGGGAGATGTGAGTTGCCGTCTTTGACTTGTTTCAACAAAGAGTTTGTAGCCACATTCCAAGATAAAGGTTGCCCTTTGTCTGACATAAAATCGTTGGATGAAATCAAACATCATGGCGAGGACAACTATGATTATCAAAAAGATAAGAAGCCAGCTTATCTCATCAAAGAACTTGAAATCATTGACGATTTACTAAAAAAGATCCGAGCAAATTTGTATTCTGGTCAATATGAAAAGGCAATCATTGTTTCCGACCACGGGGCAAGCAGACTGGCCGTATTACACGAAACGGAAAACCTGTGGAAAATGGCGACAAATGGGATCCATTCCGGACGATGCTGCCCTCAAAATGAAATTGACTCGAAGCCAGACTTTGCAATTGAAACTGAAGGCTATTGGGTTCTTCCAAATTATGACCGCTTTCAGGGAGGACGGAAGGCCAATGTTGAAGTGCATGGAGGTGCTGCTTTGGAAGAAGTAGCAGTTCCGATAATTGAAATCTCAAAGAAAAAAAAGAGAATAGAAGCGTTTATCACGGATGAATCAAAAGTAATCACTCTTGCAGCAAAGGAATGCCCCAAAATTAAAATTTATGTCGGAGTAATAAGCAATAACATTTCCATAAAAATCGACGGGAATTATTATGATGCTAGTAAAACAACAGACGACTATTTGTATGAAATTGAACTTCCCGAATACACCAAGAAGGGTATTTATACTTTTGATATTGTTGACGGCGTAGACACACTTTCTTCTAATGAGACATTTGAGGTCAAAAAGAAGGGCATGTCCGAAACACGCCTATTTGATTAAGGAGGCTCAGCAATGGTAGATAAATTAAGGGAATACTTTGAAGAGATGGTCGTCTATAAAGATTTGAAAAATAATTTCTTTTCATCATTAGGGCTGCCTGCTTTTTTGCGAGATTATTTGTTAAAGACTTTTAGTGACGATTATGGGCACTTTAACATGGAAGAGGTCTCTGAATTTGTGAAAAAATTCATTCCTAAAAAAGAGGATTGGATGCTCATAAAGAATAAGATTATTTATGAAAATGAAAATGTTCAAATCCTAACGAAAATATCTGTTGACATTAATATTAAAACCGGTGAAATCTCTTTTGCTCTCCCCGACTTTGGCGTTGGAGAGAAAGAAACAATGATTGAACCGGCCATCTGGGAAATTTACAAAAACGACCTTGTACGGGGGGGCGAAGTGTGGGGTATTATCAAATTGGGTTATAGGCAGCCAGATGATACGGCCAGGCCAAAGATTCCGGGGAAAATAAAGCTGATTGGATTCAAAAACTTCTGTCCCTATACTGTTGATTTAGAGTATTTCAAGGATATGCGTGCCAATTTTTCAACGGCTGAATGGATTGACATAGTCCTTGGAGCAATAGATTATAACGCCGATGGGTATGAGACTGAACTTCAAAAGATTTCAATGCTCACGCGTCTTCTTCCCTTTGTAGAGAAAAAAGTCAATATCATTGAACTCGCTCCTAAAGGAACTGGAAAGAGTTATGTGTTTGGTCATATAAGTAAATACGGAATGCTGACGGATGGCGGTAAAGTAACTCGTTCAAAAATGTTTTATGATGCTGTAAGACGAAAGCCCGGATTTATTTGCGGACCGGATTTCGTTGCAATAGATGAAGTGAAACTCGTGAACTTTGGCGATGAAAATGAAATGCGTTCCATTCTTCAAGGCTACCTTGAATATGGAAAATTCAATTCTAATGGATACAATGGCGAGTCTGATGCCGGAGTAGTTTTCTTAGGTAACATCAAAGAAGAAAATATGAATGAATACGGATATATGCTATCAGAGCTGCCTAGCTTATTTCAGGAAACTGCTTTGCTAGACCGTATTCACGGTTTTGTAAAAGGATGGGATATCCCGCGAATGAACGATAGCTTGAAGGTTAACGGCTGGGCATTAAATTCTGAGTATTTCTGTTCAATTATGCATGATTTGCGGAACGACACTAGTTATAGAGCTATTGTCGAAAAGGTCGTTGATGCTCCAGATTATGCTGATACCAGAGATACAGAAGCAATTAAGCGCATATCAACTGCCTACCTTAAGTTGTTATTTCCCCATGTGCGTACCGAATTTGACCTTGATAAGCAAGAGTTCAATGATTATTGTTTAATCCCAGCAATGCGTATGCGTCGTATTATCAAGCTCCAGCAAGGAATGATAGACCCAGAGTATAAAGGGAAAGATGTGCCGCTTCTCACAGTGAGGTTTTGATTATGCAGAATGAATGCCTTGCTTGCGGGAAGAAAAAACTAGATAAGGACACCATAGGGATAAACAAGAAATTGTTAGGTGTCAATGCTAAATCATTTTATTGTATAGATTGCCTGGCTGATTACCTTGGATGCACTGTCGATGATTTGCTTGATAAAATAGAGGAATTTAAAGACGAAGGATGCACCCTTTTCAAATGAGGAATAAGATGAAGAAGTATATCTATGCTGATAACGCAGCCACAACAAAACTTGATATGGATGCATTTGAGGCTATGAAGCCTTACTTGCTTAGCGAGTATGGCAACGCCTCTCAACCATATTCATTCGCACGGCCGGTAAGAAAAGCGCTCAAAGCCGCTCGTGAGACGATTGCAGAATGTATCGGAGCTCTTCCGGATGAAATATATTTTACTTCTGGTGGAACTGAAAGTGACAACTGGGCAATTAAAGGCTCTGCTTTTTTTGATGAAACCAAGAGAGCAGTAATTACATCTCAGATTGAGCACCATGCCGTACTGAATGCTTGCGCCTCCATCGAAAGGCTGGGGTATCCAGCCGCATATTTGCCGGTCGATAGCACAGGAACAGTGTCAACAGACTCATTGAGTTCATTTATTAACGATAGAACTCGCTTAGTTTCCATTATGTTGTCGAACAACGAGATTGGGTCAATTCAACCCATTCGGGAGCTCTGTTCCATAGCTCATAATCACGGAGCACTCTTTCACACCGATGCTGTTCAAGCGATAGGGCATATTGAGGTTGATGTTAATACTCTCGGAATTGACATGCTCTCTGCCTCCGCTCATAAGTTTAATGGGCCCAAAGGAATAGGATTCTTGTATATTCGAAGCGGGACTCGGATTGCCTCCTTAAATGATGGAGGCAGTCAAGAGTTTGGCAGACGTGCAGGCACAGAGAATATTGCATCAATTGTGGGTATGTCAGTCGCTCTGAAGAAAAATTGTAGCGAACTGAAAAAAAACCATGAGCAACTAATGCGGCAAGAACAGTTACTCATAGATGGGCTAAGTGGTGTTCACTATCACCGAAACGGTTCACAGAATCATGTGGCTGGAAATTTAAGCTTGTCATTTCCCGGATTTAATGGTGAAGCAATTTTGCATCGAATGGATTTGCTTGGAATATCAATTTCTACCGGTTCAGCCTGTGATAGTGTAAACGCACAGATTTCACATGTGCTCTCAGCAATAAAATTAGATGAAGTTTCTGCTGAAGGAACTGTACGAATTTCTCTTGGAAAGAATAACACAGATGATGATGCCGTTGAAATATCAAAAGCCTTGCGCCGCATTGTAGAGTGATACAGGAGGACAAAATGGAACAAAGTACAAGGCTTAGACCCCTTTTTATCCTAAAAATTCTATACGCCCACACTGACGAGAATCATTGTATTACTATTGCGCAAATCCTTAAGATCCTGAAAGATGTCTATGGCATGGATTCCTATCGCAAGACCGTCAAGGAAGACATTGATCTGCTTATTGATGCGGGTTTTGATATTGAATTTATTAAGTCATCTCAAAATCAGTACCATATTGTGAGCAGGGAGTTTGATATTGCTGAGCTCAAGGTTTTGATAGATGCGATAGTCTCATCAAAGTTTATTAGTAAAACAAAGAGCCAGGAACTTGCTAATAAGCTTAGTAAATTGGCGGGTCCGTATGTAGCAAAAGAATTAGTGCGGAATATTGATGTTGAACGGCGCGTAAAAGGCGACAACAAGCAACTGCTTTTAATTATCGACACCATCAATACCGCTATAAATGAAAAAAAGAAGATTGCTTTCAAGTATTTTACATACGATGTTCGCAAGGACAAAAAAGAGAAGCACAACGGTTACTTGTACAAGTTTAGCCCGTATAAGCTTGTATGGAACGGCGATTATTATTATGTGGTAGGTTATTCGGATAAGTACAATGATATCGGTTCTTTTCGGGTGGATCGTATCAGCAAGGTCCCCGAAATGCTTGAAGAAAAAGCTGTCCCTATGCCAAGAGCTTTTGACATCAACACCTATTTGAATTCGATTTTTAAGATGTTTAGCGGTGAACAAATCGAAGTCGAGCTTGTTTGCGACAATTCGGTAATGGACTCAATTATTGATCGTTTTGGCGAAAACGTTAAGGTTTATGCCAATGATATGGAATCCTTCCGGATTATTGTGAAGGTATCCGTTAGCCACATCTTTTTCAGCTGGATTTTTGGCTTTGGCGGAAAAGTGAAAATTAAATCACCAGCGAATGTAAAAGAAGACTATGCCCAGATGGTAAGGCATGCTGCCGCATGTATTGAGGCGTAACTGCAGCCATTATAAAGCGCATTTGCAGGAGCCTAAAGAGGAGAACTTATGCCAAATCAATTCTTAACAAACTACACCGAAACCACATTTTTGGAGAAAATCAAGGATAATTTGCGTCATTGCAAATCCTTTGATTTTTCGGTCAGCTTTATCAAGAAAGCTGGCCTGGTTTTGCTGTTCAAAGATATTGAGGCGGCGGTTGAACGTGGCTGCAAGGGCCGAATTATTACTTCTACATATCAAAACTTCACCGACATCGAGTCACTGAAAAGCTTCTATTCTCTCATGGGCAGATGCCCGAATTTTCAGTGTCATCTCGACTACGAGTGCTTTCACGATACAGGCTACGCTACGCTTGGCTATCACTCCAAGGGGTATCTGTTCCGGTTTGACGATTGCTGCGAGCTGATTGTTGGCTCCTCCAATATCACCCGATACGCCCTGCTGAAAAACATCGAATGGGATGTTGTGCTTCGTGAAGATTTCACCTCTGACGTTTACGCGCAGGCTCTGTCTGAGTTTGAGGACAAGTGGCAAGCTACCCACCTGTTAAACAGCGACATTATCAGCCTCTATGCCAACAAGCTGAACTTTGCCATTGAACGCTGGGACATGGATTATGACTTGTCTGCTGCGAATATTAAGCCGAATTTCATGCAGCGCAAAGCCTTGAAAGAACTGAATCGGTACCGCGCAGTTGGGACAAGCCGTGCGCTTGTGGTTGCTGCTGCTGGAAGCGGTAAAACCTATCTGGCGGCCTTTGATGCGCTGAACTTCAATCCCAAACGGCTGCTGTATATTGTCCATGAGGGTTCGATCCTCAAAAAATCTTTGGAGACATTCCAAGATGTGTTTGGAAGCAATGTTTCCTACGGTATTTACAGTGGGACAAGCAAGGAATGCGATGCCGATTTTGTATTTGCCACAAACGTCACTATGAGCAAAACCCTGGATCTTTTCCGCAAGGATGAGTTTGACTATATCATCATAGACGAGTGCCATCACGCGACAGCAGACACATACAAAAGAATCATATCGTATTTCGAGCCTGAGTTTCTACTTGGGCTCACGGCCACGCCTGAACGCATGGATAATCAGGATGTGTTTGAGATGTTCGACCAGAACGTTCCCTACGAGCTGCGCCTGCGTGATGCCATCATCAACGATTTGGTTGTGCCTTTTCATTACTTTGGCATTCGTGACACGTTGGTTGATTATGGGCTCAGTGCCGGTGAGGAACGCCGCATGATTGCTCAGCTCGCAAATGACGAGCATTGTGATTTTATCTCCGAACAAATTGAAACGCACCGTCCGCAGGAAAAGCTAAAGGCACTTGCGTTTTGCCGCAATGTCACCCACGCTCGCATGATGTGTGAGGCTTTGAGCGAACGATATAAGACGGCCTATTTGACAGGGCGCAATGATATCGGCGAGCGAATTCGTGCCTATAACGATCTGCAAAGTGATTCCGCTGAGCTGGAAATCCTGTTTACAGTGGATATTCTTAACGAAGGTGTGGATATTCCCGGCGTCAATATGGTGCTGTTTTTACGGCCTACAGAATCCTCTACTATTTTCATACAACAGCTTGGCCGAGGCCTGCGTAAGTATGATAACAAGCAGTTCGTAACGGTGCTTGACTTCATCGGAAATAGCTATAAGCGCAGCGTGCAGATTGCCTTTGCGCTCTCAAGTCTGGCTGAAAACTTCGTTGTTGAAAAGCGTTTGATGGCATCTCTTGTGCGCGACAATTTTACCGCTCTCGGCCTTTCCGATTGCGGTGTTCAAATCAATATTGACGACCTGAGCAAGGAGGAGATCCTTGAGTATATCGACAAAGAGAATTTCAACAGCATCAAATATCTGAAACAGGACTATTTCAACTTCAAGAAATACATCAACTCAGAATTTTATCCAAAGCACATGGATTATCTGAATAACGACTGCGCGCCGGATTTGATTCGGTTTATGAGCGTAAAAACGCAGGGCAAAAAGAATTGCTCCTATTACAACTTCCTGCGTGGTATCGGAGAAGAAAATCTGCCAATTTTTAGCGATGCGCAGATTGAGTTCGCAAATTATCTATCTGGGCTTTTGCCTCTTGTCCGCCCTCACGAATTTGAGATCGTTCGCTGCTTGCTGGATGGCGTACACGATATAAAAGCCAATAACGGCATTCTTGAAGAAAGAATTGCTGGATACAAGCAAGAAGAACTGAACCATGCGCTGCAGTTTATGAAGTTCGTTTCAAAGTCCGGCACACAGCTGACGCTTGACGTGGACATTGACGACCAATTCCGTGAGTATTTGAACGACCTTCTTGACTATGGCGTTACACGGTACATTGCCGACAACGGCGAAGAAACTGGTTTTAAGCTTTGGCAAAACTATCGTATGGATCAAGTTCAGCTGAAGCTACTTAAGAACCCGGGCTACAATGCGGTGGGCACCTATTATTATGACGATTACGTTGTGATCTTTGCCTCGCTGAAAAAGGACTTACCCGAGGAAGACAAGCTCAATTACAAAGATAAATTCTTAGAGGCAGGTCTGTTCCAGTGGGAATCCATGGCGCACTTACCCATGTCGGATCTCTCTAAATTGAAGAGCAGCAGCTATGCCTATTTATTCATCCGAAAAGTCTCGGATGAGAACGGCATCGTGCTCCCATTCACATACGCAGGCAAGGGCAAACTGCAAAACTGCCGCAAAACGGATAACGGCAACGGCGCCTATCTTTTTGATATCCGTATGGAGAACGAATTGCCCGATTATTTGCAATATGATTTTGGACTGACGAAATGAGAACGCTCTGATATATCTTTAGAAACACAGGAGCTGCAGAGGGGTGATAGTTGTGACATGGGACGAATACTACAGTAAATTTTACGACTGGGAGAACAGTACACAAATCAACCGCCTTTCAGCGCTAACCGATTTTGGCAATTCGGACGAAGTTTGTGAGATTGCCGTTGACCTCTGTGATGAGGCTGCGGCAACGCGGCTGATTAAAAAGGCTCTTGCTGCCGGCGTTGTGTTTGCTGCATCAGAAATTGTTGATATGGTTGGCGTAATTTCTGAAGACACATTGAACGCGGCGATTCTATCAAGCAAGTGCCACTTCACAGGGGAGCAACTGGATGACTTATATGGCACAGTATCTGATGAGGCTTTTGAAGAAGCCGTCGGCAGAAGCGGTATAAACTATTTCGAAGAGGATGGCAACTTGGAAGTGGAGTTCGATGACGATGTGCTTGTGTCATCTGAGCCGCAAACCAAGATTGGTTTTTGGGGTACATTAGCGATTTCTCTTGGAATTGCATCGGCGTCTGAAAAGCCGAGAAATCGGTCTATTGGGAGTTGCAACGGCGATTGTGCACACTGTCCACCGCACTATGGATATCGCTACGGTCGTTGGTATTATGGGCATCACCATCAGCATGGCTGTGAATTTGGTGGCAACAAGGGATTATAACAAAATATTTTATTATCTGAAATCTGATTTTGGATTGACGAAATGAGGCTTTTCAATGACAGACGTAGTTGCAGCCCTGATATGGGACAAAGATAAATTTATGATCTGCCAACGCCCGGCAAACAAAGCGCGTGGGCTTTTGTGGGAGTTCGTTGGTGGCAAGGTAGAGCTCAGCGAAACCAAAGAGCAGGCGCTTGTTCGTGAATGCCGCGAGGAACTGGCTATTACCGTGGCCCCGACCGGCATCTTTACTGAGGTTGACCATGTGTACCCGGACATCACAATTCATTTGACGCTGTTTAACTGCACAATTGCAGAAGGTGTTCCGCAGCTGTTCGAGCACAATGATCTTCGCTGGATTACAACCGACGAAATATCACAATATGAGTTTTGCCCGGCGGATACGGAGATTTTGCAACAGATACAGCAGATAAAATGAAATTCTATGTGTAGCAATAATACACATTTATTCAGCGGAAAATCACAACAAAAATGCACACTTATGAGAGATGGAAGCACGGTTATATAATACTGCAAATTACACCTCAAGAAATACATATGGTGTAATGCCTTTATATCAAAACAGAAAGCAGGGAGACGTGATATGAATATTTCCTCTATACATGTTCAGAATTTCCGAAAACTGCAACAGTGCCACATAGATTTCAGTAAGAATACTACTTTGTTCGTTGGGGCTAATAATAGCGGAAAAACTTCAGCTATGGATGCATTAGGTAAATTTTTAGCAGGAAGAGGCTTTGTTTTTAATGATTTTACTATCTCAAACCGTACTGCAATAAATGCAATTGGTGAAGAATGGACAGCGGAAAGATGCCAGATGCCAGAAGACTTGGTAAAATGGGACAATCTTGTGCCTATGATGGATGTTTGGCTAGAAGTTGAGCATAGCGAAATTCACTATGTAGCAAGTATCATTCCTACGTTAAAATGGCGCGGAGGAAAGCTTGGAGTTCGCTTAGCCTTTCAGCCCAAAGATATTTCAAAAATATTTGCCGAATATCGGGAGGCTTATTTTGCGGCTCGTACTACTGAAGCTGTGGGAAGAGAAAAGAAAGCAGTTCATATAAGTCTATACCCAAAGAATTTGTGTGATTTTTTAGACAAAAAATTAAATGCGTATTTTTCTATTAAGTCATATGTACTTGATCCAAAACAGTCATTAGCAGAACCACCACAATCAACCCCTTATTCAATGGAATGCTTCACAGATAACCCATTAAAGGGTATTATCAGGATCGATATCATTGATGCCCAGCGTGGATTTTCTGATCCGGATTCTTCTGATGAAAATGAAAGGTCACGGAAACAATTATCTGCCCAGATGCGGAGCTATTATGACAGGCACTTAGATCCAGAAAAACTCCCTACCTCTGAGGATTTAGAAATATTGGAAGTCACCGAACAAGCGAGAGGTGTTTTTGATAAAAATCTAGCCAATAAATTTGCCCCTGCAATTTCGGAACTAGAAGGTTTGGGTTATCCGGGAGTAACCGATCCAAAAATTACGATTACAACTAAAATTAGTACAAGTGAAACATTGAAACACGATTCTGCCGTGCAATATGCCCTTAGTAAAAACGATGAGACACTAAAGTTGCCGGAAAAATATAATGGTTTGGGCTATCAGAATCTAATTTCAATGGTATTTGATCTTATGAGTTTTAGAGATAGTTGGATGAGAGTGGGAAAAGCTCTGCAAACACAGGATACTCCAGATACAATTGAGCCGTTGCATCTAGTTTTAGTGGAAGAACCGGAAGCACATTTGCATATGCAGGTTCAGCAAGTTTTTATACGAAAGGCCTACTCGGTATTAAGAAATCATAAGTTTTTGAAAGAAAATAAGAATTTTGCCACACAGCTTGTTATTAGCACCCATTCTAGCCATATTGCACGCGAGACAGACTTTGCGGATTTGCGCTATTTCAAACGACTTCCTGAATGTGCGAGCTGTAATGTTGCTACGACAAAAGTAATTAATCTATCTGATGTATTCGGTAATGAAGATAAAACAGACAAATTTGTAACGCGATACCTGCAAACAACCCATTGTGACTTATTCTTTGCAGATGCTGCTATATTAGTTGAAGGTTCCGCTGAAAGTATGTTGGTACTGCATTTTATAAAAGAACATTATCCTGAATTGCATCAAAGATATATTTCAATACTTAGTATAAGTGGTCGTCATTCACATCGACTAAGTCCTTTGATTGATAAGCTATGCTTACCAACATTAGTAATTTCTGATTTGGACTCTGCGGAACCAAGCGGACACCATAAGGCAGTTCGCCCTGAACGGAACAAAGGACTAATAAGTAGTAATTATGCTATCACAAATTGGCTGATTAAAGAAAAAGATTTGGACAAACTTCTTGATCTTGGAAAAAAACAAAAAGAGTCTGAATGTGATATCCCTTACATGTACTCTATACGAATTGCCTATCAGACTCCGATGCAAATTGATTTTAACGGAGTTCCGACAGAGGTGCTGTCCAGCACCTTTGAGGACTGTATGGTTTATGCGAATTATAAACTATTTAAAGATCTTAAGCTTGAGGACGATGATGTAGATGAGGCTGGGAACCTTCTTAAGAAAGTAAATGCCGCACTCAATGCTGAAAAGCCATTTGATAACGTACATAAGCAAATATATGATGAGCTTAGAACTGGAAAAACTGATCAGAAAGCTGAATTTGCTTTGGATTTAATTTATGCCATTGATCCCGGTAAGCTTACAGTCCCTCCATATATTGCGGAAGGATTAGAATGGCTCCAAACTATTCTGCGCCCTGAGGAGTGTTGAAATGGAAGATATAAAAGTTACTCATCTATTATCGGATAACCATGTAGATGATCATGTGGATGATGAAATAAGAATGTGTTTTTCTGAAGATAATCCCAAAAGCTTTTTTATGTTTGCGGGAGCGGGTTCTGGCAAAACGCGGAGCTTAATTAATACGCTTTCTTTCTTAGATAAGAAAATGGGAGCAAAATTGTCCGTATATTCAAAACAAATTGCAGTTATAACTTATACCAACGCTGCTTGCGACGAAATTTCTAAAAGACTTCAGTATAAGCCGATTTTTGCGGTATCTACCATTCACAGTTTCCTATGGGAACTAATTAAAAACTATCAGCCTGATATTAAAGCTTGGATTATCGAATCTCTAAGAAGAGATATTGCAGAGTTAAACGAAAAACAGGCTAAAGGACGTGGCGGTGATGCCGCCATTAAAAGAGCGGAAGAGATAAAAAAGAAAACGGTTCGCATTAGTAAAATTGATACCATAAAGAAATTCTCCTACAATCCTAATGGAGATAATGTGGGCTATGATTCTCTAAACCATAGCGAAGTCGTAAAAATGGGCTCCGAATTTATAGCTACCGAAGAAACCATGCAGGAAATCCTAATCAGTAAATATCCCATCTTGTTAATTGATGAGAGCCAAGATACAAAGAAAGAGCTTGTTGACGCTTTGCTTATCGTTTACGAAAAATATAAAGACAGATTTGTTATTGGCATGTTTGGTGACACCATGCAGAGAATATATATGGATGGCAAGGACAATCTGGCCGATTGTATTCCCGATGAATGGGAAAAGCCCCAAAAAGTCATGAACCATCGTAGTGCTACGCGCATAGTTGAGCTTGCCAATACGATCAGGAAGACTATTGATAAACAGCAACAGAGGCCACGCACTGATGCTGAAACAGGAACAGTACGTTTATTTATAGCTGATTCTTTTGCAAATAAAGAAGACGTAGAGCATCAAGCCGCTAAAGCTATGTCTGCGAAAACTAATGACAAAGCTTGGCTTGATGCCACACAATATAAAAGTCTGATTCTAGAGCACCATATGGCTGCCAGTAGATTTGGATTTCTTCAATTGTATTCCCCGCTGAACGAAATAGATTCCTTCAGCACATCTTTACGTAATGGATCAATATCTGAAATATCATTTTTAGCAAATGTTATTTCTCCCTTAATAAAAGCATATCAAAGCGGCAATGACTTTGAGGTATCAAGAATTGTGCGACAGTCTTCCCCTCTTTTAGGCAAAAAGGCTTTCCTAGAAAACTCTACAGATCAGAGCAAATTGCTTGAATCCGCCGAAAAAGCAGTCGAAGAATTGCTCTTGCTCTGGAAGGGCGGATCTATCCCTACTTGTGTTGATATATTAAAGGTCATCAAAAAAACTAACCTTTTTTTCCTCAATGATCGTGTAGACGAAATTTTGTCTGGCCCAACAGCAGATGAGGATAAAAAGATAACCGCTTTAAGAGAAGCACTGTCTGTGCCTTTTGATAAGTTGGAAAAATATTCGGCATATGTCACTGACAATACCCAATTTGCTACGCACCAAGGTGTAAAAGGCTTAGAGTTCCCTAGAGTTATGGTCATTATGGATGATGCCGAGGCCAAAGGATTCCTATTTAGCTATGATAAGCTTTTCGGTGCGAAGGCCAAAACAGAAACAGATATCAAAAATGAACGCGAAGGCAAGGACACGGGAATAATAAGAACGACACGACTTTTCTATGTAGCATGTACTCGAGCAGAAAAAAGTTTATCAGTTGTGGCTTACACGAATGATAAAAACGCGGTCAGGGATACTGCAATTTCAAACGGCTGGTTCTCGGTTGAAGAAATTGAGCTCTTGTAATGGCAATAAATGATTACTTAAATAAATGTAATAAAGCAAACATGGAAAGATATTTAATAAGAAGATTGGATTTGGGCAAAGAAGGATTTATCTTAACTAAACTTTGCCTAATGTTTATACCCTATTTCAATTGACTCATCCTCGTGGAGGGACGATAACGCCCCTCCATTTTTGCGTCTTTCTATTGAAAATTTTGCTAAAATGCGTATAATAAAGCTATCAGAAACAGCTGTTACAGATTAAGCAAATTGGAGGCGACAACCGATGCGATCGAAGAGCACGGCACTAAAGGAAAAGATATACGACTTCGTGAACGACTGGAAAAGGGAGTATAGCAGGTCGCCTTCTCTAAAAAATATAGCAGATGAGATGGGCGTCAGCCGGACGACAATTTATCGCTATCTTCTTGAAATGAATGAGGATGGCCAGGGCCTGACCTACGATGGCGAGACGATAGAAACGCGAGAGCTTAATTTCGGAAACACTTATCTTTCTCCAGCAAAGGTTGTTGGTAGCATTCCTTGTGGTGAGGCTACATTGGAGGAAGAGTATGTAGAGGACTACGTCAATCTTCCTGCCAGCCTTTTTGGCAAAGGTGAATTCTACATTCTTCGTGCTAAGGGAGACTCCATGGTGGATGCAGGAATTGATGAGGGCGACCTGGTGGTCATCCGCAAGCAGCAGACTGCTGCCGAAGGTGATATTGTAGTGGCGCTGGATGAGGAAAGCCGCAACACGCTGAAGCGTTTGGGTGGATTTGATGATGATGGCAATGTGATCCTTGAATATATGAATCAGGAGGTTTATCCGGACAAGAGAATTACGGTAAAAGAGCTGATTGTTCAAGGAGTTGCAGAGCATGTAATAAAAAAACTATAGAGGGAGGAAAACGCGGTGAAAAAAGAACTCATAACCGTGGAAGCAGACAAGCAGCCCGATGGTTTGCTGCTGCCGAAAGCTGTGCTATGGAAGGATGGCAGACGCTTTGAGATTTCACGGGTGCTATTTTACAGCGCCTCCCCAACAGGTGAATATGAAGGAATTCGCTACACGGTAATGATCGGTAGTGCGGAAAAATATATTTACCGAGTCAATCACAAATGGTATGTGATGGCTTTGTCTGGAGGTGAAGGCGGTGAGGAAACTCACTACTTATGACGAAATCGAGAACCTCTGTGAAGCTATGATAAGGGACTTCATGAAGCGCAAGCATTATACAAACTCGCGCTGTGTGGACATTGAAGCCTTCGTCACGGAGTATCTTGGAATTCCCATTGTCTATGAAACATTTGCCGAACCTGATCCGGGGCGAATCGGATTCTTTTCCGATGGGCATCGTCCGGTATGGGTCATGAGAGAACGCCAAAAAGCGCAGGTGGTTTTCCCTGACCAAACAGCAGTTATTGACAGCTGCCTGCAAAGGCCAAGTGAAATCGGCAGAAAACGCTTTACCATTGCCCATGAGGGCGCACACTTTATCCTAAGCCGGCATATCCCCCTTCAATCAAAAGCGGCATTCCACAGCGATTTTGACGGCGAGATGACCTATTCACAGGACATGCTCCATGAAATGATGTCGATGACCGAAGCACTGACCAATCGGGCGGCAGCCTGCTGCCTGATGCCCCGGTTCCTGGTACAGCGCAATCTGAACCGTCATAGCGACGGCAAGCCATTGATTGCCTATGATGGCTATGTTCTGGCGCAGAAAGAGAAGCTGGTGATTCAGAAAACAGCAGATGCACTGGGCGTAAACTACACGCCGATGCTTACCCGGCTGAAAGAGCTTGATCTGTTTGACCTGCGATCGATTGATGAGTATCTGGAGTCCGAATTTTACCACGGAGGTGAAAGCCAGACATGATACAGACGACGATCGAGCGCTACAGCAAGCCGGTGCCTGACCTACAAGAAAGACTGGCGCAGTCCCGTGCCGGAGCCGAGAAGCTCGAACTCAGAGAAATAAAATGTCCAAACTGCGGATTCTATCTGCTGGATGTATACGGCAGAGATCACCACTACACACGAGTGAAATGCCGCAAATGCAAGTTTAACGATGTGATCGACACGGCTCTGTTTCGTACCATTCGCATCAAGTATCGTAAAGGCCGAGCTGCCATCAGGCGGGTAAGGCCACTCAGATAAAACTGAATAATAACGACTTTTAATCGCGCAAGCGGAGCAGCTTCCCAAAGAGGCTGATAAACTACCAAGCACCGTACGAAGCCGAATGAGATAACAGGTTTATTCCTGTGCTCATTCGATTTCTACGGTGCTTTTTTGCGCGTATAAAAGCTTTGTACTGTGTTAGGAGTCCTATCCCGATTTGCGTGGGAAAGGACTCCTATGCGTTTACCATGGCTTTGTTATATAGCAGCGTATCCGTAATCTCCGAATTTTTGACTTCCTACCAAAATCAAAAATTCAACCTTAAGGAGATTACAAACAATGAAAACCTATTTGGTAAAGAAAGATATCAACAAGCCCGACGCCCAGGACAACTGGATCACCATGAACGGATATGAATTTGCACGCTTCATGGAGACTGAGGACGGTCAGAGAAGAAAGAAAAACTTTGCGAAGCTCGATCGCTGCGATGAGCGCGACGATGCCATTATTGTAGAATGCGGAGAAAAAAGAGCAAAAGAATGGGAGCGCGAAAGACTTCGTGAGCTCTATCGTGCCTGCGCCAATTCCAAGCATCCCACCATTTCCTACGATTATCATATGCCCTGCAAAGAAGCCTATTGCGGCGATGATTTCATCGCAGACCCTGCAGCCGACATTGAAGAGATCGTGATCTCAAACCAAGAGCTTTCGTACCTTGAGGAAGCACTTCAATTACTGACTGCGGGGGAAAAAGACCTCATCATGAAGCTATTCCTTGATGAGAAAATCCTGACAGAGCAACAGTATGCCGACGCCTGCGGGATCTATCAATCCTCCGCTCACGAGAGAAAGGTTCGGGCTCTTTTTAAGCTCAGAAAAATTTTGAAAAACTTTGGCTTTGGAGCCGATTATTTTGCCTGATTTTTTACAACAGAAAGTAGATGAGGTATTGCTATGAAGAAATCAGAACTAAAGGAACTGTATTTGATGATGTTTCCGGATTACCCGGATATTGTTAATATAGCACAGCTCCAGGTCATGTTAAGCGTCAGCCGACACTTTGCATACAAACTGGTAAACGACGGTCATATCAAGGCAGTCAAGATAGGGAACGCTTTAAAGATCCCTAAAATAAGTGTCATTGAATACGTAATGGATCGAAATGAAAATTCGAACTGACAGCGGTTTTTCCGATTCGCACATTTGCGGTCTTCTCATCGGTGCAGTAAAATTGTTGCATCGGTGAGAGACTGCCTGCGTGCTAAATCAAATATATTCCGGAGGTAATAAAACAATGGTATCAGGTACTCTTTCAATCAAAAAAGATTTTTACTACGTAGTCTTAAGCTGGGTCGATGTCAATGGACAACGGCACAGAAAATGGGTTTCCACAGGGCTTCCCACAAAGGGCAACAAGAGAAGAGCAAAGGAGGAACTTGCCCGCATTTGCAGCAGCTATGAGCCTCCCACAGTCGTCGAAGAGCTGTGCTCGGATATGCTGTTTGCAGACTATCTGGAGCAATGGCTGGATATTGTGAGGGTACGGGTGAAGATAGCGACTTACTGCTCTTATCAGAGCATGATTGCAAGCGTCATCGAGCCGTATTTCAGAAACAAGGGTCTCAGCTTACGAGGCCTGGAGGCAAGACATATCCAGCAATTCTATTCGGAACAGCTGAAAACGGTAAAGCCGAATACGGTGATTCATTATCATGCAGTTATTTATCAGGCGCTCAAGTACGCTTTTAAGACGGACTTAGTTCCGCAGAATGTCGCAATGAAGGTGGACAGGCCCAGAAAAAACTCATATCAACCGATATTTCTTGATGCGGCCGAGATGCAGCGGCTTTTCGCTGTAATAAAGGGAACCAAGCTGGAACTTCCGGTTCTCGTGGCAGCCTTCTACGGCTTACGCCGTGGAGAAGTGGTCGGTCTGAAATGGGATGCCATTGATTTTGAGCGAGGAACGATCACAATTAAGCACACCGTCACCTCGGTTCAGCTTGACGGAAAAATGCAGGTCATTGAGCAGGACTCAGCCAAGACCCAATCCAGCATCAGGACACTTCCGTTGGTTGGCACCTTCAAAGAATACTTCCAAGAAGTAAAAAGGGCGCAGGAGGTCAATATGCGCGTCTGTGGTAACTGCTACAATCACCAATATGATGGCTATGTCTTAGTGGACGAGTTGGGCGAGCGCATGAGCCCGAATTACCTGACCCAGTATTTTCCGGAGTACATTGAGAAGCATGGCATGAGAAAGATGCGGTTTCACGATCTCAGGCACAGCTGCGCAAGCCTGCTTCTCGCAAACGGGGTTCCTCTTAAGCAAATTCAGGAATGGCTCGGGCACTCGGATTTCAGCACAACGGCAAATATCTATGCGCATCTCGATTACCGGTCAAAGATTTCCTCAGCTCAGGCGATGGTAAATGGACTGGCTCTTCCGAGCTCAGATAGCTTCGAAAACAGATGGGGCGACGTTGCAGACCCGGATGACGATGATATGGGTTCGAATGAAGGCGAAAATGGCCAAATAGTTCTACCCTAACAAGGCCAGTTCTACCCTAAAACGCAATTTCGGAGAAAAAAGCCGCCTTTTTGGGGAAAAGAAAAAGTCCAGCAAACCCGCATGGTTACTGGACTTTTTGGCGGAAGCGGTGGGATTCGAACCCACGAGCCCCTTGCGGGACTACCTGATTTCGAGTCAGGGCCGTTATGACCACTTCGATACGCTTCCATCTATGTTCACCCGGTTTTTTACCCAAAATTCGAAATTTCAAAAAGAAATTCAAAAGGTAGAACTCCAGGGTAGAACTGCAAAATATTTAGTTTTCGAACCCGCCCTAAACCCTTGAAAACAAAGGATTCTTGTGAAACGAAAAGACCTAAGGCGCTAGGAATTTCGAGTCAGGGCCGTTATGACCACTTCGATACCTGTCCATAAAGGCATTCTGCGGCAGTGGCCTGCTGCTGAATAGCCTACTTATTATAACAACTTTGGCAGTAAAGGTCAAGATTTATCTGCCACTTTTGCGGGGTGTTCTGCCACAAAAATAAAACGGGCAAATAACACGCGTCAGGGCAGCAGGGTTGCACTTTCCACCGGGGTGCTGTTTTGGTTTTTGTCCACATAATACGCGTCAAACACGTCGCGCACCGAGCGCGCAAGCTGATAGCCGTTACCGGCCACCTCTGCCACGGCGCCAACCGCCAGCTCCGGCTCTTCTACCGGGCCATAGGCAACAATGGTCGCGTTGTATTCTTTTTTGCCGTAAATGTCGTATTTACCGTTTTCTGCTGTGCCGGTTTTGCTGGCAATGTGGTACTGGTAGTCGGCCAAAAACTGCTGGGCGGTACCGGTTTTACTGGCCATCAGCATGCCGTTTTCCACATGTTGAAACGCGCTTTGCACAGTTGCTGTATCGCCCTGTACCTGCGAAGCCACCTCAAGGCCGGTCTCTGAAATGACCTGCTTAAAGTCGTAGCTGCGCACCGCGGCAACGAGATGGGTGCGGTAACGGGTGCCTTCGTTTGCAATCGACCCGGCATAGGTGGCAAGCTGTACCGGCGTCACCTGAGTGTCCAGCTGGCCAATGGCTGCCTGCACCACGTTGCCCTTTTGCCACAGCTCGCCGCCGTGGGTATCGTTAAAGTAGTCCGGGGTGGAAAGGTTGCCGCTTGCCTCGTTGACCTCCAGCCCGGTTTTTTCGCCGTACCCCAGTTCGGAAGCGACGGTGTTAAACGAATCCAGCCCCAGCCGCCGGCCAAGGTCGTAAAAGAACACGTTGCAGGAGTCGCGCAGCGCGGTCTCGACATTTTCGCTGCCGTGCACGTGGGTACATTTTGGCTGGTAGTCTGGCCAGAAGGTGTACACGCCGCCGCAATAGTAGCTATAGTCGGGGGTGATCAGCCCGTCGATCAACCCCGCCGCCGCGACCGAACATTTAAAGGTGGAGCCGGGGCGGTACAGGCCGTTGAACGCCCGGTTGAACAGCGGGTTCAGCGGGTCATTGAGGTAGGCGTTGTAGCCGGCGGTCGTTTGGTAAACATTCAAGTCGTAGCTGGGGTAGTTGGCCGCGGCCAGCACGCCGCCGGTTTTGACATCCAGCACCACCAGCGCGGCGCCTTCGGGGTCGCCCTCTTTGTTGGCCGCCGCGCGGGCTTTTAATTCCGCCACCTGGTTTTCCAAAATTTTCTGGCATTCGGCCTGCAGGTTTTTGTCAATCGTCAGCACTACGGTGTTGCCGGGTATCGGCTCGACAATGGTAGTGTCAATTACGCTGCCGGTGCGGGTGAGTTCTATTTGAATCTGCCCGTCGGTGCCCTTTAACGTCGACTCGTAGGCTTTTTCAATACCGCTTTTGCCCACAAGGTCATTCATTTTATAGTTTTTCTGGCTTTTATAGGTACTGTCCCACTCTTCGGCGTAAATTTTGCCAATGGTGCCAATGATGTGCGGCATTAAAGTGGGGTCGGGGTAAACACGCACCGTGCCTTCGGCCACATAAACGCCCGGCAGGTCAAGGTTATTTTCTTTGACGGTAGAGACGGTTTTCATCGACACGTCGGTGGCCAGCACAAACGGGGTGACGTTGCTGTATTCCTCGTACTGCATCTGGTAGCGGATGCCCGCAAGGATGCGCTGGTAAGCGGCGGGTACGTCGGCGAGCCCGTAAGTTTCCAGCATTTTGTCGTACACGTTTTGTGCGGTGGCATACTGCGCAAGGCCCAATGCGGTTTTCATTTTTGCCACATCGGCGTCGCGCCCCTCCACAAACTCATAGGGCTCAGTGTCGGTCAGCGGTGCAGAGTCGTTCCAGCTTTCGCCCTGTTCTTTTAAGGTGTCCACCAGCATCATCAGCGTGCTGTTCAGTTTGTCGTCCGGCAGCAGGGCCTTGATGAGCCACAGGTTATAGGCCGCGCGGTTGGTGGCGATGGCGCGCCCGTACCGGTCGACAATTTCGCCGCGCGCCGCGGGCAGCGGCAGTGTGACCATGGTGGTGGAGGTCGCCTGGTCGAGATAAGTGTCGCCGTCGATGATTTGCAGCTGAAACAGCTTAAACGAAAAACCGCAAAGCACCAGCCCCACCAGCACCAGCAGCGCGACGGCACGTTTTCTAAAATGACCCTTTTGTTTCATGTGGTTATGCGGTCCTCCTTTTTCTGTGCCATGGCGGCGCGGCCCAATGCGGCGGCACCCGGCTAATCCGGTGGGATAAAGGCCTTAAAAATTTTACGGGCAAGCAGCCACGGGGCAAAGGTGAGAAAAGCGGAGAATACCACGATGGGCAGCAATTTGAAAAAGTATAAATGGGCAAGCCCGGCATACCCGCGCAGCAGGTAGCTGAACGCAAAGTCAATGGTACACAGCAGCAACAGCACCCCCGCAGAAAGCAGCGACAGGTTGAGTATGGTGTTGCGCAGGTACAGCGTGACGGCCACTGCGGCAAAAAAGCAGCAGGCCATCAGCAAAATGGCAAAAAACCCGGTGACACGCCCGGCGGCAACATCCCACAAAAGGCCGGCCAGCGCACCGTAAACGGCACCGGCAAACGCGCCCTCATACGCGGCGATACACAGGGCCAGCGGCACCAGAAACACCGGCTTTACCCCAAAAAAAGACAAAAAACCCGGCATGGTTTGCAGCACGTAGGCCAATAACAGCGCCAATACATAGCAGCTGTGCTTTGCCACAAGGCGCAATGTCCGTTTTCTTGCGTCCAAAGCAGGCCTCCTACTCGTCAAAAGAGGTGATGACCATCACCATTTTAACGCTTTCAATATCTTCGTACGGGTCAATGATCGCATACATGGATTTACCACTGGCCTCCAGCAGCACTTCTTTCACAGTGCCCACCGGCAGCCCGCGGGGAAACACGCCGCCAAGGCCGGTGGTGATTACCTCGTCGCCCTCGGTGGCAAGGGTGTCACGGGCCAGCAGCGTCATGGTGCACTGTTTGTTTTGCGACAGCACATTGTCGCCGCCCACAAGGCCGCTGTCACCGGTGCGGCTGACCATGCAGCCGATTGACACCGACGGGTCGAGAATGGTCGCCACCTTGGCGTAGTTGGGGCCAACCTCTATCACGCGGCCCACGATGCCGTTTTCGGTCATCACGCTGTCTTTTACCTTGACACCGTGGCGGCTGCCCTTGTCGATGGTGAACGAGTAATATTTTTCCAGCGCGTCGCGGCCAATTACGTTGGCGTTGACCACCTGGTAGCTGGGGTTTTCCTCTTTGATCTGCCAGGCCTCTTTGTACTGTTCGTTTTCGCGCTTCATCATGTCGTAATCAACCATTTTTTCGCGCAGGTCGGCGTTCTCCTTGGTCAGCTGCTCGTTTTCGGCAATGATGGAATCGATGCGGATATACTTGTTGATAAAGTCTTCACTGGCACCGGAAATGGCGGCCGCGACCTTTTGAAACGGCACGGCGACCGCGCCCATCAGCTCGCCCGGGGCAGCCGAAAGCCGGCCGTTTGCAGCCGCATATGCCATAATACCGGCAAGCAGCACAAGCAGCACGATCAGGACCTTGAATTTAAGGGAAGAAAAAAAGTCTTTCACGTACCCTGACCTCATCTCAATAAACTTGTAACCATAAAAGCGGCAGAACCGGGGGTGCCCCGCAGTTCTGCCGCTTTTGCGCTTGAAAGCTTAGGCGCGCCACACCCGGCACCCGGCGCGGGGGCCGGGGCAAGCAGGCAGGCACCGCTTTTAGAATTTGCGCTCGGCGTCGGCAACGACCTCAACCAGAAGGTCCATGTTGTCCAGCACCATGCCGGCACCGGTGGCAACACAATCCAGCGGGGTTTCGGCCACATGCACGTCAATGCCGGTGTGGCTGCTGACCAGCTGGTCCAGCCCGCGCAGCAGTGCGCCGCCGCCGGTCAGCATAATGCCGTGGTCAATGATGTCGGCCGCAAGCTCCGGCGGGGTGCGCTCCAGCGTCTCTTTGACAGCTTCAATGATGCGCTGCAGCGGCTCGTCCAGTGCTTCGCGGATTTCTTCGCTGTGCACGGTGATGTTTTTGGGCAGGCCGTCCACCAGATTGCGGCCCTTGATGTCGAGGGTGTTCTCCTCTTCCAATTTGTAGGCAGAACCCACTTCAATTTTAATCAGCTCGGCGGTGCGCTCGCCGACAAGCAGGTTGTATTTGCGTTTGATGTAAGCAATGATGGCCGCGTCAAATGCGTCGCCGCCCACCCGCACACTGCGGGAGGCAACAATGCCGCCCAGTGAAATGACTGCAACCTCGCTGGTGCCGCCGCCGATGTCCACGACCATGCTGCCGGTTGCTTCGGACACAGGCAGCCCCGCGCCGATGGCGGCCGCCATCGGCTCTTCAATGACCATGACCTGGCGCGCGCCGGCCTTTAAGCTGGCTTCGCGCACGGCGCGGCGCTCGACCTCGGTGACGCCGGACGGGATGCAGATGATAACGCGCGGGCGGGTGAACATGCCGCTGCCGCAGGCCTTTTTGATGAAGATTTGCAGCATGCTGGCCGTGATGTCAAAATCGGCAATGACGCCCTCTTTCAGCGGGCGCACCGCGACGATGCTGCCGGGGGTACGGCCAATGACTTCTTTTGCCTCGTGGCCAACGTAGCGCACGGTGTCGGTTTTGGTGTCCACCGCGACCACACTGGGCTCACGCATAATGATGCCCTTGCCTTTCATGTAGACAAGCGTATTTGCCGTACCGAGGTCAATCCCGATATCTTTGTTAAACATGTTACTGATCCCATCCTTAATTTATCTATTTCTACGTAGGTTGAAGTAGTTGTAATCTACGGCTGCCCGGCCCCCGCGGGCGCAGTGCACCCAGCCGCAAAAGACCAGAACAACCTTATTATAACCGCAGTTTGCCATTTTCTCAATAAATGCATTGAAATTTAACAAAATTTCCTGACCTTTGGCTTTAATCACCACAAAAGGCGGTCGAATATCTTATGCCAGCCCCGCAAACCCCAGTGTTTGGAGCAGCCCGTACAACCGCGAAACGGGCAGCCCCATCACGTTAAAAAAACAGCCCTCAACGCGGGTGACAAATTTCGCGGCGGCACCCTGAATGCCATAGGCGCCCGCCTTGTCGTATGCTTCGCCGGTGGCAAGGTAAGCGTCAATCTCGCTGTCGGTCAGCATGGCAAAAAATACTTTTGTCGTTTCAACAAAGCTGTGCGCTGTGCCGTTTTGCAGCACGCACACGCCGGTGTGCGCATAGTGCCACCGGCCGCTTAGCGCACGCAGCATGGCTTTTGCCTCGGCGGGGCCGGCGGGCTTGCCCAGCACGGCGCCGTCTAAATCCACCACGGTGTCACAGCCAATCACCACGTCGCCGGGGTGGCTGGCGGCCACGGCCTGCGCTTTGCCGACGGCCAGCTTTTCAACCAGCGCGCGCGGGGTGGGGGCACTGACGGCGCGCTCGTCAAAATCGGCGGCCTGTACGGTGTAATCGGGGGTAATCAGCCGCAGCAGCTCTTGCCTGCGCGGGCTGGAGGAAGCGAGAATCAGCATAATGGAAAAGACTCCTTTTTTGAAAACGAGCGAGCCGCGCAAAATACTACATGGTTTGTGCATTTTTTGCGCCCCCGCCGCTGCTTTTTAGATGGGGAAAGGGCGTTTTATTTCACGCGGGTACGGCTGTAAAAAAACAGCGCCGCCGCAATGCAGAAAATCTGTGCCACGCTGACCGCAATGGAAAACCCAAAATACAGCTTGACGATGATCAAATCAAGGCAGGCGGGGTCGTTTGCGGCAAAGCCGATCTGCCCGCTGTAAGCGAGCCAGGACAAAAACGGCACCCGCGCGCACAGGTTTGCGACCAGTGAGCCCAAAATAATGCCGGCCAGCAGGTAAAACAAAAACACAAAGCTTTTTTTCATCCCGCGCGCCCCCTTACAGGCGGCCGGTGGAGCCGAAGCCCCCTTCGCCGCGTGCGGTTTCGCCCAGCTCGTCCACCAGTGTAAAAACTGCCGGTGCCACCGGCAGCACCGCAAGCTGCGCAATGCGCTCGCCGTTTTGCACAAGGTAATCCTCGTCTGAAAGGTTAATCAGCCCGACCTTGATTTCGCCGCGGTAGTCCGAGTCGATAACGCCGACCGAGTTTGACAGTGTGATGCCACGCTTGATGCCAAGGCCGCTGCGCCCAAACACCAGTGCCACCCAGCCGGGGCCGGGCAGCTCGATGGCGATGCCGGTAGACAGCACCGCCCGCCCGCCTGCGGGCAGCAACACCCCTTCGGCCGGGCACAGCGCATACAGGTCGGCGGCGGCGCTGCCTGCGGTGGCGCGCTGGGGTACAATGGCCCCCTGCGCGACTTTTTTGACCTTTACATTGCAATCCATCGTATTCAGCTCCTTAGGGTCGGCGCACGGGGCGCACAGAATAGCGGCAGCTTACAGGCTACCTTTGTAGTACAGCCCGCGGGTAAATTCGCCGTCATACGGCAGCCCGGCGGTGAACAGCCGGGTCACTTCGGCACAGCGGGCGGCGGTTTCGGTCGTAAAGTACAGCGCGGCAAAATCGGTGCCAAGCTCTTGCTTGCGCTCGCCCATCCACAGCGGTATCGGGTTTAGCAGCTGCCGCACCCCGCCGCGTCCCGGCCCGCTGCACAAAATGCGCAGCGGTTTGCCCTTGCGGTCGACCAGCTCGCCCTCGCCCTTGCACTGCGCGCAGCTGATGCGGTTGCGCATGGGGCAGGCGCGGGTGAGCATCAGCTGCAGGTGGCCGTAGGCGGGCAGCCCGGTGGGCACCGGCGCCGCCAGTGCCCCGGCGGCCGCCACCGGCAGCTCGGGCGACAGGGTAAGGGAGGAAAGCCCCAGCGCCGCGTACTGGGCGGCGGCCATGGCATTGGTGATATTCAGCCCAAAGCCGCCCAGCAGGTTGGCACCGGGTGCTTCGTCAGCCAAAATGCCCAGCGCGCCGATGTTTTGCACTTCAAACGCGGTAAAGCCCAGCGCGGTTGCCGCTGCAACCGCGCGGCGGGTGTCGGCCTCGTCAAAAATGGCCCGCGGCAGGCTGAGCACCGTTTTTGCCTGCCAGCTGGCGGGCAGTGCGGCAGCTTCGCGCAGCGGAAATACCAGCCGCCCGGCAGCCTGTGCCAGCGCATCGGTGCACTGGCCCGCCCGCTGAAAACGCAGCTCTAACAGGGCGGGCAGTGCGGGGGCCGCCCGGCGCTTTGCGGGCAGGGCCACGGGGTGAAACGGCTTTGGCCGCGGTGCTTCGCGCAGGCGCAGCAGCTCTGCCAGCGCTTCGCGCCGCAGTTCGTTGATGACGGCTGCCGGCAAATACCGGCCTGCCGCGCCCTGCACCGTAATCTGCACAGCGGCAAACGGGGTGCCGCCGGTTTTGCAAAGGGCTTTTTTATAGCCCTCTACCAGCGCCTCTTCGGTGTTTTGCGCCGCACTGGGCACCGTGGCATTGTGGGCGGTGGCCTTGTTGCCGTCGCCGTCCGCCGCCGTTAAGGTGACACCGGTTTCGGTGATGGCCAGCGTCAGCTGCAAAGCGACGCACGGGCGCTCGCGCCGGTACAATTCGCGCAGCTGGGGCAACGCGGCGCGGGTTTCGGCCGCCTGTTCTTCACTGCGGCGGCCAAACATCGCGGCGTTTAAATAGTCGTTGTCGTAAAAGCCGCTCGTAAACCCGGCGCGGCTGAACGCGTGCTGCAATAAGTCGGCGTCATAAGCTTCGCCCGCCAGCGCACAGCGCGCGGCGTGCACGGCGGCGGCGACATACTCCGGCGTGCGCAACCGCCCTTCAATTTTGGCGCAGCGCACCCCCATCTGCTGAATGTCGGGCAGCCGGTCGATGAGCGAAAGGTCGCGCAGGCTTAAAAAATGCCCTTCGTCGCTGCCGATGCGGTAGGGCAGCCGGCAAGGGCCGGCACAGCCGCCGCGGTTGCCGCTGCGCCCGCCGTAAAAAGCGCTCATCAGGCACTGGCCGGACACCGACATGCACAGCGCGCCGTGCACAAAAATTTCAGTTTCAATACCGCAGTGCGCGGTGATCTCGCGCACTTCGCCCGCAGTCAGCTCGCGCGCTAAAATCACGCGCGAAAACCCCATGGCCGCCAGCTGCTTTGCGCCGGCGAGGTTCGTCACCGACATTTGGGTAGAGCCGTGCAGCGCAAGGCCCGGCGCCGTGCGCTTTACCAGCGCGGCGGCGGCAAGGTCCTGCACAATCACCGCGTCGGCACCGGCAGCGGCCACCGCGCCAATGGCGTCTTGCAGCGCGGGCAGCTCGGTGTCATAGCACAGGGTGTTCAGCGTCACGTTGACCAGCACCCCGCGCGCGTGGCAAAAGGCCACGGCCTGCGCCAGCTCTTGCGGGGTAAAGTTGCCAGCGCTGCGGCGCGCGTTAAAGCCGGTGAGGCCCAAATAAACGCTGTTTGCACCGGCAAACACCGCCGCTTTCAGCATGTCGGCGTTGCCGGCCGGCGCTAAAATTTCAAAAGGTTGCTTGTTCAATCAGCCCTGTCCTTTCAGGTAACCAATCTCGCGGCGCAGCCGCTCGATTTCGCGCTTTGCCTCCTCTGCCTCTAATTTGGCATTGGCGGCGTCCTCTAAATAATCTTTAATCTGGCCGCGCATGTTGTCGGCCGACGCGCTGGATTTTTCCAGCTCGTCCAGATAATCCAGCGCAGAAAGCACCGCCGCCGCCGTTACCGAGGCGGAGGGGTTTTGCACCATGATCTCGTTCATGTTATGGTCCAGCTTTTCCGCCAGTGAAAGGGTATATTGTTCGGAATCGGTGGTCGAGATGACATAACTGCAGCCGCAGATCTCCAACCTGATCTTGTTGACCGGCATCTTACTTACCTCGTTTCTTTTGTTTACATTGGCCTTTGCGGGGGGGCAAACCCACACCGCCGGCAAAGGGCCCGCGCAGCGGCGGGTAAGGGGGGCTGCCGCCGCACAGTATAATACAACTTATATTATAATATAAATCTGCCAATTAAGAAAGCCCGCCGGCCCCATTTTTGTGCGGAATCCTGTTTTTGGCAGCTGCCGCCCCCCCGTTTGATTGAAATACCCCCCAAAACCCGATATAATGGGGGTAACCGGCAGCGGCAAAGGGGTAGAGGGCCTTTGCCGTGCCGCACCCCGGCCGCCACCCGGCTGCCGGTACCCTGCACGCAACGATGTTTGAGGTGACTACTTTGAAGCATAACATGACAACGGCAGAGCTGGACCGCCTTTTGCGCGGCTGCCTGCACAGCGAATTTTCACAGGACGACGTGCCCAGCGCGACCGACGACCAGATGTACCGCGCGCTGGCTTTGGTAGTGCGCCGCATTCTCAGCGAGCGGCGCAAAAAATTTATGGCAAAAACCTACGGCGAAAACGGCAAACAGGTGTATTACCTGTGCATGGAATTTTTGATGGGCCGCTCGCTGAAAACAAACCTGTTTAACCTGGGCCTCAACGAGGTCGCGGCCGAGGTGATGGCGGCTTATGATGTGAAGCTGGACAACCTGTACGAGCTGGAGCCCGACGCGGGCCTTGGCAACGGCGGCCTTGGCCGCCTTGCGGCCTGCTACCTTGACGCCTGTGCCACTACCTGCCTGCCCGACACCGGGTATTCGATTTTATACGAGTACGGCATTTTTCGCCAGAAAATCGTGGACGGCTGGCAGCAGGAGACGGTGGACAACTGGCTGCCGGGCGGCGGGGTTTGGCTGAAAGCCCACCCCGACCAGGCGGTACAGGTGCGCTTTGGCGGCGAAGTAAAAGAGAGCTGGGACGGCGGGTACCACCATGTGGAGCAAAAAGACTGCGACGTGGTGCTGGCCATCCCGTACGATATGTATGTGTCGGGGTACGACTCTGACGGCGTGTCGCAGCTGCGGCTGTGGAGCGCGAAGGCACCGGGCATGGATATGGCGGCCTTTAACAAGGGCGATTACACCAGTGCGATGCGCAGTGCCAATGCCGAGCTGATCAGCAAGGTGCTGTACCCGAACGACAACCACGAAGAGGGTAAAATTCTGCGGTTGCGCCAGCAGTACTTTTTGTCGTCGGCGTCGATTCACGACATCGTCAACCGGCATCTGGCGCAGTACCCCACGCTGGACAACCTGCCGGACAAGGTGGCCATTCACATCAACGACACCCACCCCACGCTGGCCATCCCCGAGTTGCTGCGCATTTTGCTGGACGAGTGCGGCTATACCTGGGACGCCGCGTACGACCTTGTGCGCCGCACCTTTGCCTACACCAACCACACGGTGATGAGCGAAGCGCTGGAGCAGTGGAACCTTGACCTGTTTCGCACCACGCTGCCGCGCATTTATGAAATTGTGGCGGAGATCGACCGCCGTGCCCGCGCAGAGCTGCTGGCCTATTTTAACGGCGACGTGGCTAAGGTAAATTACATGGCAATGCTGGGCGACGGGCAGGTGCGCATGGCAAACCTGTGTGTGTATGTCTGCCACTCGGTCAACGGGGTGTCCAAGCTGCACAGCGGCATCATCCGCGACAGCGTGTTTCACGATTATTTTATGTACAAGCCCGCGGCGTTTAAAAACGTCACAAACGGCATTGCCTACCGCCGCTGGCTGTTGCAGTCGAACCCCGGCCTCACCGCGCTGGCAGAGGAGGCGATTGGCGAGGGCTTTAAGTACGATGCCGCAGAGCTAAGTAAGCTGCGCGCCTACCTTGACGACGGCGCGTTTTTGGAAAAGCTTGCGGCGGTGAAGCGCGAAAACAAGCGCATTTTTGCCGACTACCTGCTGCGCACTACCGGTGAAACCGTGAACGTGGATTCCATCTTCGACGTGCAGGTGAAGCGGCTGCACGAGTACAAGCGCCAGCACCTCAACGCGCTGCACATCGCGGCCGAATACCTGTGGCTCAAAGACCACCCGTCGGCCGATTTTGTGCCCAAAACCTACCTGTTTGGGGCCAAGGCCGCGCCGGGGTATTACATGGCAAAGCAGATCATCCGGCTGATTTACGCCCTTGGCAAGGTGATTGACGCCGACCCCGCCATGAAGGGCAAATTAAAGGTGCTTTACCTTGAAAACTACTCGGTCACCCTCAGCGAGCGGCTGATGCCGGCAAGCGAAATCAGCGAGCAGATCAGCCTTGCGGGCACCGAGGCATCCGGCACCGGCAACATGAAATTTATGCTCAACGGCGCGCCGACACTGGGCACGCTGGACGGCGCAAACATTGAAATTGCCGAGGCCGCGGGCAAGGAGAATTTCTTTCAGTTTGGCATGCTGACCCACGAGGTAGAGCAGCTGCGCCGGTTTGGGTACCTGCCCGGCAGCTTCCTTGCGGGGGACGACGTGGCCCGCGAGGTGCTGGGCTTTATTGAAAAGGGCATCGACGGCAAAAGCTTTGCCGAGCTGGTGGCAAACCTGGAAACGCAGGACCCGTACATGGTCATGGCGGATTTCGGCGATTACCGCCGCGCCCAGCAGCTGGTGAGCGACACCTATCGCGACCCCAAAAAGTTCAGCCGCATGAGCCTTGCAAACATCGCGGGCAGCGGTATCTTTTCTGCCGACCGCGCGGTGGGCGAATATGCCCGCGACATCTGGGGCATGACACCAATCCGCTGAGCGGCAGCACACACAGCATCAAAACAGGCGTTTTTGCGGCCCCCGCACCAAACGCCTGTTTTTTCGGTTTGCCGCACGGTGCGGCAGCAAAAT
The DNA here is from genome assembly GCA_023460035.1 of Bacillota bacterium. Taxonomy (GTDB): domain Bacteria; phylum Bacillota; class Clostridia; order Oscillospirales; family Ruminococcaceae; genus Pygmaiobacter. Next base: position 61,936 of record JAEWRN010000042.1, on the reverse strand, counting down.
TGGCGGCATGCCCGCCACCCAAAGGGGGAGAACAGCCATGAACCCTAGAATTTACAACAGCCGGGACCAGCGCTATAAAAGCCCGTTTGGCGCGGTGCCACGCGGCAGTGCGGTGACCTTTCACCTTGCGGTGCCGCGTGCGATGGGCTGCAAAACGCCCTATTTGTGCCTGCGGGCGGCCGGGCAGCAAAAGCCGGTGCTCACCCCGCTGGCCCCTGCGGGCAGCCGGGGCGAGGACGACCTGTTTGAGCTGGTGTACACCCCGGCAGAGGTGGGTACCTGCTTTTACTGGTTTGACCTGTATATCAACTACACCAAGGTCTACCGGGGTGACTTTGGCGAGGGGTACCTGTCGCAAAACGCCAGCGGCCCGCTGTACCAGCTGACGGTGTACGACGAAGCGTTTGCCACGCCGCCAGCGGCGCACGGCGCGGTGATGTACCAAATCTTCCCCGACCGGTTTTACGAGGGGGTACCCAAAACGGCCATGCCGTTTGCCGACCGCACCTACCGTGCGGACAAGGACGGCGAGCCGTATTTTTGGCCCAACGAGGTAGAGGGCGGGCTGCTCAACCGCGATTATTACGGCGGTGATTTTGTGGGCATTCAGGCAAAGCTGCCCTACCTTGCTTCACTGGGGGTGACGCTGCTGTACCTCAACCCCATTGTGGAGGCGCATGCAAACCACCGCTACAACACGGCGGATTACCGCAAGCCAGACCCGCTGCTGGGCACACAAGAGGAGTTTCACGCACTGTGCGAAGCGGCCAAAGCACAGGGCATTGGCATTGTGCTGGACGGCGTGTTCAGCCACACCGGGTCGGACAGCATTTATTTTAATAAAGAGGGGCGCTACGGCGCCGGCGGCGCGTGGCGAGATAAAAACAGCCCGACCCGCGCGTGGTATTTTTTCAGCCCGCAGTACCGCGGCGGCTACCGCAGCTGGTGGGGGTTCGACTCCCTGCCGGAGGTGAACGAGGAAGAGCCGTCGTTTCGCAATTTCATCTGCGGGCCGGGCGGCGTCATCGATTACTGGATGGACCTTGGCGCGTCGGGTTTCCGGCTGGACGTGGCAGACGAATTGCCGGACGATTTTATCGAGGCCATTCGCACTGCCGTCAAGCGGCACGGGCAGGATAAGCTGCTGATTGGCGAAGTGTGGGAGGACGCGACCAATAAGGTGAGCTATGGCAGCTACCGCACCTACCTGTTGGGCCGCGGGCTGGACACCGTGATGAACTACCCGCTGCGCGAAGCCATTTTGGGTTTTGTGCGCGGTGGCGACTCTGCACAGCTTGCCCGCACCGTGCTGGACCTTGCCGAAAACTACCCGCCGCCCGCGCTACATGTGGCGATGAACCTGCTGTCCACCCACGACACGGTGCGCGCGGTGACGGCCCTTGCGGGTGAAGCGGTAGAGGGACACGACCGCTATTGGCAAAGCGGGCGCCGCCTTGGAGAAGCACAGCTGTTTTTTGGCAGGCAGCTACTGCGCCTTGCCTTTTGCCTGTTGTACACGCTGCCGGGTATCCCCTGCGTTTATTACGGCGATGAAATTGCAATGCAGGGCTATAAAGACCCGTTTAACCGCGGCTATTACGACTGGAACGATACCGACGACACCCTGCGCGACACGCTGCGCACCTTGGCCGAGATACGCAGGGGGCACCCGGTGTTCTGCGACGGCGAATTTCAGCTGTTGCGGGCGCAAACGGGCGTATTTGTGTTTGCGCGCCGCAGTGCGCGCGGCCGTGTGGTGGTGGCGGTCAACCGCACCGCGCACCCGTTAAAGCTGCCCGAAGGCGGTGCCAATGTGGTGCTGCCCCCCTATGAGTTTGGCGTTTTTGGCGGCTAAAAGGGCTGCCGGCGGGCTTTTTTATTTAATTGGCAACCCGTAAAATACAAAAAGTTGTCTGTTGTGACGCAGGGGCACCGGGGGGCAGTTAAGCAAATGACCGGGCGAGTAGGTTTTGAAAAAACCCCCAAAACGGCGGAAAACTGTCTGATTTTGGCATCTTTCGCCCTTGCGGGGGGCAGCCTGTTCTTGGTACAATAAGGCCAGCAGATGTGAAGGGCTTGCCGCGGCGGGCCCCGGCTGCTGAATGAATGCCCTCGGGTGCAGAAAGGAGAGGTTTGAATGACAAGTTTTTATCCCTGGCTTTGGATTGTGCTGATCGTGGTGTTCGGCATTGCGGAAGCCATGACGATCCAATTGGTTTCCATCTGGTTTTGCGTGGGTGGGATCGCGGCATTTGTCACCTCGCTTGTAACCCCGAACATTGGTCTGCAGTTTGTGGTGTTTGTAGGCGTTTCGGCAATTGCGCTGGCACTGAGCCGCGTATTGTTTAAAGATAAACTGAAGCCCCGCAACGTTGCGACCAACGCCGATATGGTCATTGGCAAAGAGGCGACCGTATTGCGTGAGATCACACCGGAAGCCGGTGGCCGCGTCAAGGTAGATGGACAGGATTGGGCTGCGCGCAGCGCAAGTGCTTTGTCTGTGGGTGCGCGCTGTAAGGTGATTAGCATTTCCGGTGTTACTCTCACGGTGGAACCTATTGTTTTTGAATAATTAAGGAGGAATCAAAATGCTTTGGATTTTTATTGCGATTCTGCTCGTCATTGTACTGTTGTTGCTCATTTCTAACATCCGCGTTGTGCCGCAGGCCTATGCGTTTGTTGTGGAGCGCTTTGGTGTGTACAGCACCACATGGGAGGCGGGCCTGCACTTCAAGACCCCGTTCGTTGAGCGCATCTCAAAGCGTGTCAGCTTAAAAGAACAGGTTGTCGACTTTAAGCCGCAGCCGGTGATTACCCGCGATAACGTCACGATGCAGATCGACACCGTCATCTTCTTCCAGGTGACCGACTCGAAGCTGTACACCTATGGTGTAGAGCGCCCGTTGTCCGCCATTGAAAACCTGTCGGCGACTACCCTGCGTAACATCATCGGCGACATGGAGCTTGACCACACATTGACCAGCCGTGACACCATCAACGGCAAGATTACGACGATTTTGGACGAAGCCACCGACAAGTGGGGCATCAAGGTCAACCGCGTCGAGGTCAAGAACATCATCCCGCCCGCAGAGATTCAGGACGCGATGGAGAAGCAGATGAAGGCAGAGCGTCAGCGCCGTGAAAGCATCCTGCGTGCAGAGGGCGAAAAGCGCAGCGCGATTCTGGTGGCAGAAGGCGAAAAAGAAAGCGCCATCCTGCGTGCAGACGCTGTGCGCGAGCAGCGCATCCGTGAGGCAGACGGTGAGGCGCAGGCCATGCTGAAAGTGCAGCAGGCCCTTGCAGACTCCATCCACATGCTGAACGAGGCCGACCCCACCCAGAAGGTTCTTGCGCTCAAAGGTCTTGAGGCCCTGCAGAAGGTGGCAGACGGCAAGGCCACGAAGCTGATCATCCCAAGCGAGCTGCAAAACCTGACTTCGCTGATTTCGGCCGCGACCGAGTCGGCAAACTTTGCAAAAGGCGAAGCAAAATAACGAAAAACGCAGTAAGCGTTAGCAAGTCATAGAAAACACAGTAAAAGGCGCACCCTTTCGGGTGCGCCTTTTTTGTGCTTATTTTACAGTAGGGGCGGCAAAGCCCAAAAACCGTGCTACAAGGGCCGGCGCATCGGCACAAATCGAATGCCGTTACAAAACTGCGGCTCGGCCGATGCGGTAAAGCCCAGCTTTTCATAAATTTTGGCCGCGTACAGCGACGCGTTGACCGTCAGCGTTTGCTCTGCGGTGTAGCTGCGGTAGCTTTGTACCACCGCGTCTACCAGCGCGCGGGCAATGCCCTGCCGGTGAAAAGCGGGGTCGACAAACAGCAGCATAATGTGGCAGGGCTTGCGGGTGGCAATCACCCCGGTGATGCGTGTGCCGTCAAAACAGCCCCAAAGCCAAACCTCCTGGTCCGCCATGCGTTTGTGCATTTCGGGCAGGGCAATGGTGGTGCGAAACTCCTCAATGCCCTCGTCCGAGCAATCTTTTGCGTCATAGGCCAAAAACACCTGCCATACCAGCTGCATGGCAGCGGGCAGGTCGGCCGGGCCCAGCGGCCGGATCAAATGCTGTGGTTTCAACATCACAATCCCCCCGGTTTTAGTTTTTGTTCTACTGCCTGGTTTTGTGGGTTACAAAGCGGCTAAGCGGGCGGCAATCGCGGCCTGTTCGCCCGCAACGCTGCCCTGCACCAGCTCTGGCTTGCCGCCGCCGCGCCCGGCAAAGGCGGTGTTCAGCGCTTTGCCCACCGGCCGCGCATCGCCGCCGGGTGCCGCCGCCAGCGCGTATTTGTAGTCGCCCTCGCTGCCTGAAAACACGGCGGCAAGGGTGGCGCCGCGCTCTACCAGCAGCAGCGCATAGCGGCGCAAATCGTCGGCGGCAAGGCCGTCCTCAAAGGTGACAACCTGCGCCTGCCCGGCAAACGCCGCCGCCTTGTAGCCCAGCAATTCTTCGCGCACCGCAGAAAGCGCCGCGCGGCTTGCCGCGGCTTCCTCTTTCAGCCTTGTAACCGCCTGTACCACCGCCGGCTGCTTTGCCGACAACAGGCCGCTAATCTCTTCAATCTGCCGGTGTTCGCGCTGGGCCAGCGCCGCGGCACGGCCCCCGGCCAGCAACAGCACCCGCACACCGCCCTTATAGCTTTGGCTGCCGATGATTTTAATGGCCCCCACTTCGCCAGTTGACGTCACGTGGGTGCCGCAGCAGGCACACACGTCAAGCGCGCCCACCGAGACAATGCGAATGGCGCCCGAAAGGTCGCTCAGCTCTTTTTTGCTGCGGAAATTCATCTGCTGCAATTCCGCTTCGCCCGGCCACTGCACGCAGACGGGCAGGTTTTCAAAAATGGCTTCGTTGGCCGCCAGTTCCAGCGCGTCAATGTCGGCGGCGGTCAGCTCGCCGCTGAAATCCATATGGGTCACTTCGGCCCCAATGTGAAAGCCCACGTTGTCAAAGCCAAACCGGTGCAGCACAAAGGCAGAAAAAATGTGGTCGGCCGTATGCTGCTGCATGTGGTCAAACCGCCGGGCCCAGTCGATCTCGCCCGTCACCGTATCGCCCACGGTTAGCGGCGCGTCGGTTTTATGCAGCACTTCGCCGCCCTTTTCTTTCACATCCAGCACCCGCGCGCCGCCAAGGCGCCCGGTGTCGGCGGGCTGTCCGCCGCCCTCGGCAAAAAACGCGGTGTGGTCCAGCACCACACAAAAGCCCTCGCCCTCGGCGTCGCACCGCAACACCTGCGCGGTAAAGCTTTTTAAATAGCTGTCTTTTTCGTACAATTTTTCCGTCATCAAACTACCTTCTTTTTTGCAGTGGTCAAATTTTATGCGAATGGGTTATCCCTGCTTTTTAAACTGCCGTTTTGCCAGCATTGCCCCCCGCACGGTCAACGCGAGCGCCTGCACGCCCAGTGCCAGCATCAGCGCGTCGGCGGCGCCCCACATGGCGTACCGGCCCACCAGCAGCGGCGACACCGCAAGGCAGGCGACAATGCCAATGAGGTTTGCCCCCACAAGGCCCTTAAAGTCGCGCACAATGGTCAGCAGCATGTTGAAAAACAGCACCACCGCCGTCAGCACCGTCACGGCGACCATGGGGTACAGCAGGCCGGCATTATCTAAAATCTGGCGGCCGTTTTCGTTGGCAGAGTACAGCAGCGCCAGCCCCCAGCGGCCCAGCAGCGCCACCCCGGCAAAGCCCGCACCGCCAATGCCGGCAATGGCCAGCAGTACGCGGCGCACAAGGCGCAAAAAGCCGGTGCCGTCCCGCTGCTGCCAGCGCTGGGTGAACAGCGTGATCAGCGGGGTAAACACATAGGTGGCACCCAGCTGCAACACCACGGTGGGCGCGGTGATGGAGCCAAAAATTGCGGTGGCGGCGTTGCCGTGCTGCACCTGTAAAAACTGCCGCGGAATGGTGGAAATAGCCGTATTGAGAAAGCTGTACACCATCAGCGGCGCACATTCTACCAGCAACGTGCGCACCCGCGCGAAAGAGGCCTTGCCGTTTACATCGCCAAGGCGGGCCGCCCACGGGCGGTCGAACACCAGCGCGACCCCAAGCGAGGACGCCGCCATAACCCCAATGGCCACCAGCACGCTGCCGGAGAGCCGCAGCCCCGCGATGAAGCCGATGCAGGACAGCGCGCCGCGCGCCAAAAAGCTGATGCCGATGATGTCCATGCGGTCCACCCGCTGGTCAATGCCGCTGTACACGTCCACTAACGCTTCGCCCACCCGAAACAGCATAAACAGGCACAGCGCCGCCAGCATGTCGCCGCCAAGGCCCAGCACCCCGCCGTAGGCCGCGCAGGCGGCCAGCGCCACCGTGCTGGTTAAAAACCGGCTGGCGATGTATTCGCGGTCGGTGTATTGGCGGTCGGTGTATTGGCGGGCAAGGTCACTCACCTGGTAGGCGCGCATGCCGTACACGGCAATGGTCAAAAACACGTTGGTCGTGTTCATGGCATAGCTGAACACCGCCGGGGCGTTCAGGTCTGCCGTCATGCGCACCACGAGAAAGGTGGGGATGTACTGGCAGGCAAAATAAAAAAAAGAACCGACGCTGTTCCACAGCATGTTGCTGCCCAGCGACAGGCCGCCCTTTGGCTGATTTGGCATAAAACGAGCTCCCTTCGGCAGCGGGCTGCCGTTTTTACCCTTCGCCGGTATGGCGCTTGGCTTTTTGCCATTATACCACACCGCGCGCCAAAAATCTGCCGCCCTGCGGCGCGAAACTAAAAAAGAAAAGGACAAAAATAATTTTAAAATGTAATTATATAATAACGTTGACAAATTATTGTGCCAGTGATACAATAATGGTACTGCAAAAGGGAGGGGACACCCATGGCGAAAAGTGTTTACAGCGTGGTGCTGAGCGACGAGGTGGTGGCCGAAATCGACCGCCTTGCCTATGACGAGGGCACCAGCCGCAGCAAGCTGATTGACCGCATTCTGGCCCAGTACGCGGGCTGCGACACGCAAAGCAGCCGCATGACCGACATTTTCAGCTGTATTGAAGAGATGGCCCGCCCGCTGCGGCAGTTTCGGCTGCTGATGACCCCCAGCGACGAGCTGTTTCAGCTGAAAAGCGCCGTGCCCTATAAGTACAACCCCACGGTAAAATACGCGGTGGAATTGTACGAGGGCGACAGCGCGGCAATCGGCGAAGTGCGGGTATCAGTGCGCACCCAGTCCGGCGCGCTGCTGGCGGTGTTGCACCGGTTTTTCCTTTTGTGGGCGGGGCTGGAGCAAGAGGGCTTTTTGCAGGGCGGCGAATTGGAGTACGCGATAGACGAGGGCAAATACACCCGCCGCCTGCGCCCCATGCCGGGTGCGCAAAGTGTGCAGGTGGGCGAGGCCATCGCCGGGTATATCCGGCTGTTTGACCGCGCGCTGCAAACTTATTTTGACCGTCTGGGTGACGGGCAACCGGCGGCCGAAAGGGCGGCCGGCGCGGCGTTTACCCGTGGGCTGACCCACGAGGTGGCGCAGCTTTAGAGAGGGTAGTACAAAAAACAGCAGATAAAACAACAGGCAAGTAGACAACAACACAAAACAGAAAGGTCTTGGTGCGCAATGGATATGAGCAAACTGACCCAAAAATCCCAGCAGGCGCTGCAAAGCGCCCAGAGCCTGGCGATCGAATATCAAAACCAGCAATTAGAGCAAAGCCACCTGCTTTGGGCGCTGTGTGAGGACGGCGAGGGGCTGATCCCCGAGCTGTTCAAAAAAATGGGCGTCAGCAGTGAGCAAGTCGCCGGTGCCGCCCGCGCAGAGGTCGTCAAGCTGCCAAGGGTGACCGGCACCGGCCGTGACCCCGACAAAATTTATATTTCCGCCGCGATGGACCGCACGCTGCAAACGGCAGAAAAAACCGCGACCAAAATGAAGGACGAGTATGTCTCGGTCGAGCATTTGATGCTGGCGCTGTTTGACACCGCAGAGGGCGGCGCGCGCGAAGCACTGCGGCTGTACGGCCTGCAAAAGGACGCGTTTCTTGCGGCGCTGCTGCAGGTGCGCGGCAACCAGCGGGTGACCAGCGAAACGCCGGAGGACACCTACGACGTGCTGAAAAAGTACGGGCAAGACCTTGTGGAGGCCGCGCGCGCCCACAAGCTGGACCCGGTGATCGGCCGCGATGCCGAAATTCGCAATGTCGTGCGCATTTTGTCGCGCAAGACGAAAAACAACCCGGTGCTCATCGGCGAGCCGGGCGTGGGCAAAACCGCCATTGCCGAGGGGCTTGCCCAGCGCATTGTGGCGGGCGACGTGCCCGAAGGGCTGAAAAACAAAACGGTGTTCAGCCTGGACATGGGCGCACTGGTGGCCGGCGCAAAGTACCGCGGCGAGTTTGAAGAGCGCATGAAAGCCGTGCTGGCCGAGGTGAAAAAAAGCGAGGGCCGCATTATTTTGTTCATCGACGAGCTGCACACCATTGTGGGCGCGGGCAAAACCGAGGGCTCAATGGACGCGGGCAACCTTTTAAAGCCGCTGCTGGCGAGGGGCGAACTGCACTGCATCGGCGCCACGACCCTGAACGAGTACCGGCAATACATTGAAAAGGATGCCGCGCTGGAGCGGCGTTTCCAGCCCGTATTGGTGGACGAGCCGACGGTGGAGGACACCATCAGCATCCTGCGCGGGCTGAAAGAGCGGTACGAGGTGTACCACGGTGTTAAAATCACCGACGGCGCGCTGATTGCGGCGGCGACGCTGAGCAACCGCTACATCACCGACCGCTTTTTGCCGGACAAGGCCATTGACCTGGTGGACGAAGCCTGTGCGACGATTCGCACCGAGATGGATTCGATGCCGGCCGAAATGGACGATGTGCGCCGGCAGATCTTGCAGCACGAAATTGAGGAGGCGGCCCTGAAAAAAGAGGAGGACCGCCTGTCAAAAGAGCACCTCGCCGACATTCAAAAAGAGCTGGCTGAGCTGCGCGACACCTTTGCTGGAATGAAAGCAAAATGGGAAAACGAAAAACAGTCGATTGGCAAGGTGCAAAAGCTGCGCGAGGAAATTGAGCAGGTAAACGCCGACATTGAAAAGGCACAACGCGAATACGACCTGAACAAGGCCGCCGAGCTGAAATATGGCCGCCTGCCGGAGCTGCAAAAGCAACTCGAAGCGACCGAGCGCACCGCCGGCGAAGCCGAGCGCGAGCAACTGCTGCGCGACCGCGTGACCGACGAGGAAATTGCCGAGATTGTCGCCCGGTGGACGGGCATCCCGGTGACAAAGCTGATGGAGGGCGAACGGCAAAAGCTGTTGCACCTCGACGATATTTTGCACCAGCGGGTCATTGGGCAGGATGAGGCGGTCAGCCGGGTCAGCGAGGCCATTTTGCGCAACCGCGCGGGCATTGGCGATGAAAACCGGCCCATTGGCAGCTTTTTGTTTTTGGGCCCGACCGGCGTCGGCAAAACAGAGCTGGCGAAAGCACTGGCCGAAGCGCTGTTTGACAACGAAAAAAACCTTGTGCGCATCGACATGAGCGAGTACATGGAGAAATTCTCGGTCTCCCGCCTCATCGGCGCGCCCCCGGGCTATGTGGGGTACGAGGAGGGCGGCCAGCTGACCGAGGCCGTGCGCCGCAAGCCGTACAGCGTTGTGCTGTTTGACGAGATTGAAAAGGCGCACCCGGAAGTGTTCAACGTGCTGTTGCAGGTGCTGGACGACGGGCGCATCACCGACAGCCAGGGCCGCACGGTGGACTTTAAAAATACCATCATCATTTTGACCTCAAACCTTGGCAGCCCGTATATCCTAGAGGGCATCGAGCCGGACGGCACCATTTCGCAGCAGGCCCGCGACCATGTCAGCGAGCTGCTGCGCCAAAGCTTCCGGCCGGAGTTTTTAAACCGGCTGGACGAGATTGTGTTCTACAAGCCGCTGACCCGCGGCGAAATTGGCGGCATTGTGGAGCTGCTGCTGGGCGACTTGAAACAGCGGCTTGCGGCAAAACAGCTGTCGCTGGTGGTCACCGACGCGGCAAAACAACTGATTGCCGACAGCGGCTACGACCCCGTTTACGGCGCGCGCCCGCTGAAGCGGTTTATCCAGAGCAAGGTGGAAACTGCGATTGCACGCGCCATTTTGCAAAACGACCCGGCGCCGGGCACCCAGTTGACGGTGGACGTGACAGACGGCGCATTGACGGTGCGCTGACCGCCAATAACACAATAATCATTAAAGCAAGTCACCGGCAGGGGTACCTGCCGGTGATTTTTTTTGTGGAATTGTTGCCCCGTATGGACAAAGCGGCTATAATAACAAAAGTAACGCGAAAAGTTGTTTGAACAGAAAGAAGAGGTGCGTCATGCAGACCCCTGTACTTTACATTGTGGTGCCCTGCTACAACGAGCAGGAGGTACTGCCGCTGACCAGCGGCATGTTTTTAAAAAAGCTGCACGACCTTGCCGACGCGGGCAAGATCAGCAGTGAGAGCAAGGTGTTACTGGTCAACGACGGCTCGAAGGACTCTACCTGGCAGATCATCACCGAGCTGTCGCAAAAATATGCCGAATTTGAAGGGGTGTGCCTGTCGCGCAACCGCGGGCACCAAAACGCCCTGCTGTGCGGGCTGATGACGGCGAAGGACCGCTGCGACATCACGATTTCGATCGACTGCGACGGGCAGGACGACATCAACGCAATGGATGGCATGGTGGATGCCTACCTTGACGGGTGCGAAGTGGTGTACGGCGTGCGCTCAAAGCGGGATACCGACACTTTTTTTAAGCGCTTTACCGCCGAGGGCTTTTACCGCCTGATGAACTGGCTGGGTGCGGGTATCGTGTTCAACCATGCCGACTACCGCCTGCTGAGCAGCCGGGTGCTGCACGAATTTGCAAATTACAAAGAGGTCAATATTTTTTTGCGCGGCATGGTGCCGCTGGTGGGCTTTAAAAGTACCAGTGTGTATTACGAGCGCGCCGAGCGCATGGCCGGCGAAAGCCATTACCCGCTGAAAAAAATGCTGGCGCTGGCCTTTGACGGCATTACCAGCCTGTCCATCAAACCCATTCGCATGATTACCGGTATGGGCGTAGTGGTGTCGCTGCTCAGCTTTGTCGGGGTCATTTGGGCCATTATTGCAAGCGCGCTGGGGCAAACAGTCGCCGGCTGGGCCAGCACGCTGTGCATCGTGTGCTTTATGGGCGGCGTGCAGCTGCTGTCACTGGGCGTCATTGGCGAATACGTGGGCAAAACTTATATGGAAACAAAGCAGCGCCCGCGCTTTATTGTCAGCGAGACCACATGGCAAAACGACACCGCGCCGCACGGCGAAAAGTAAAAATAAGACAAAAAGAACCACCGCATGCAGCCAGAAAGGCCACTGCGGTGGTTCTTTTTTGTAATTTTAGTACCCCCTTTAGCCCCAGTAATACTGGTGCGGCGCCGAAAAATAAGGGTAAAGCGCCCAGCCTGTCCACAAGCTTAAAATGCTGAAAACCAGGCGCAGCAGCAATAGGGCGCCAAATACGCAGGATAAAATAATCAGTGCTTTTTTCAGCTTTGGCGTTTTGTTGCTGTAAAAATAGGCCCACACCAGCACGCCGATGCCGGCGATGCCCCGCGCAAAAAAGCCCAAACTGCCGAGAGTCTGGTTTAAATAAAAGAAAGACATGGCAACTACCCCTTGTCGGTAAAATCAGCGGGCAAGCCGGCGCAGGCAAAATACAGGGCGGTGCGCGGGCTTGCCTCTCTTTGTTTTAGTATACCCCATGCAGCAGCGGTTGTAAAACCGAAGTTTCGCAAAGCCGAAACGGGCGCTCGGTCACGTCGGCAAGGCGGTGCGCGTCCGAGCTGCAAAGCACTTCCAGCCCGCCCGGCAGCCGCCCGGTTTGCAAAAGGGCGGACAGCTGCGCAGGGTCGTGCAGTTCCACCGCGCAAAACGCGGGCTGTGGCGGCAGCAGGCCCAGCACCGACAGCACCGAATAGCTGTCGCGGTCCACATGGGCGGGCACCGGCACGCCGCCAAGGGCCCGGCAGCGGGCGGCGGTCTCCTCCAGCGACCACCCGCAGGCCGAAAGCAGCAGCTTTGGCACCCGGCGCAGCACCGTGTCGTCGGCATCCACCACCAGCTGGCTGCCAAACACGGCCTCGTTATTTTTTACCGACGGCAGCGTGTCGTACAGCGCACGCGAAAAGGTAAGCGCCGCCTCTACCGTGGCAAAATAGCACAGCAGGTGAATTTCCTCTGCGGTGTTCACCTCCATGCCCGGCAGCAGCGCCACCCCATAGGCCCGGCAGGCGGCTGCCATGGCGGGCAGGTTTTCGGCCGAGTTGTGGTCGGTCAGCGCGATGAGCTGCAGCCCGCACAGCTTGGCAAACCCCGCAATCGACGCGGGGGTCATTTCGTTTTCGGCACAGGGGGACAGACACGAGTGCAGATGCAAATCATAAACCGGTGTCAAAATACACCCCCCTTTCACAAGCTACCGCGCGGCTGCTTACAGGCCCAGCTGTTTTGCAATCGCCGCGGCGGCTTCAAACTCCGGCAGGTCAGTCAGCACCACGTTGATGCCCTGCTGGGCGGCGCGCTGTTTTGCGTCGTCCATCAGCACCGCGCTGTGGCACAGCACCAGCACGGCCGTGTCGGCAAGGCTTGCCACCGCCACGGCGTTGATGCTGCCCATCACGGTGCACCAGGCACTGCCCTCGCACGCGCGGCCCATGGCCCACGACAGCAAGTCGCCGCAAAACCCGCCGGTCACCTGCCGCGCGGGGGCGGGCAGGTCAAACGCCGGCACAAAGCCACACCGGGTGCAAAGTTCTTCAGTCGTCATGGGGTGGGTCCTCCTCTGGTTCCTCTTCCGGCTGGGTGCCCTTGCGGGCCAGCCCCCAGCCTGGTTTGTCAATTTTTAATACTTTCAGCACGTTTTCCATCCGCTCGCGCATCAGCACCACGCAGTCTTCAAAATCGGCTTCGCCCTTTACAATGTCCTCTGCCAGCGCCTGGCAGGTGGGCGCGCCGCAGCTGCCGCAGTCCAGCCCGGGCAGTGCGGCCACCAGCTTTTGCATTTCGGTGTAGCGGGCAAAGCTTTCGGTCGTGTCGGCGCCCAGCTCCAGCACGGGCTGGTATTCCATCGGCCTGTCCCACAGCACTTCGCTTGGCAGGGCAGCGCCCAAATGGTTGCGGCTCACCGGCAAATAGCGGCGCAGCCGCTTCAGCTTGGCCTTTGCGATGTAGGGGTTTTCCACCGTCAGCACCCCGCCCACACAGCCGCCCGCACAGGCGGCAAGCTCTACAAATTCCAGCTCGCCCAGCTTTTCGTCCTCTAGGTCCTCCAGCACCTTGATCACGTTTTCAATGCCGTCCGCCGCAAGGTAGCGCTCGGTCGAAATCAGCCCGGCCGCTTCGCCGCCGGACTCTGCCCACCCGATGCCGATGCGCCCGCTGTCCGCCAGCGCGCGGGGCTTTGCCTTTTTCATCGCGTGCAGCAGCGGCGGGTAGATGTCCTTGATGGCAACCACCGCGTCAATCCAGCTTTTGTCGCTGCCCAGCGGCATGCGCATCGCCGTCACCTTGGCGGGGCAGGGGCTGATGAAAATTGTGCCGATCTGCTCCGGCGCAAGGCCGGTCACCCGCAAGGCCTCCTCTTTGGCCAAACGCGCTGCCAGCTCTACGGGCGCCACAAACGGCAGCACATGGTCCACCAGCTCGGGGAAGCGCACCCGGATCAGCCGCGACACGGCCGGGCAGGCAGAGCTGATGACCGGCTTTTGCACGTCGGGCCGCATCAGGTACCGCCGTGTCGCCTCACTCACCAGCTCTGCGGCACGCGCGACCTCATATACTTCGTCAAACCCAATGTCGCACAGTGCGCTCAGCACAATGTCGGTGTCCTCTAAATTGTTAAACTGCGCGTACAGGCTGGGCGCCGGCAGCGCAATGGTGTACTCAAAAGTGTCAATCACCGACAGCGGGTCAACAATGGGCTGCTTTGCATGGTGCGGGCAGATGCGGATGCATTCGCCGCAGTCGATACAGCGTTCCGGGCTGATGACCGCCTTGCCGTCCCGCACCCGAATGGCCTCGGTGGGGCAGCGCTTGATGCAGTTGATACAACCCTTGCATTTATCCCGGTCCAGCGTGACCGAATGAAAAAACTCGCGCACAGGCAAACTCTCCTTTGCAAAGCGGGGCGCTGCCCCCGCAACAATACCGTGCGGCAAAAGGCCCGGCGGGCCATGCCGCACCGTCACAGTACCGGCCCGCAGGGCGGGGTGCGTCAGCTTACATGCACCGCCATTGCAATGCGGGTGCCGGCCCCCACGGTGGAGGTCAGCTCAAATTCATCGGTATACTTTTTCATGTTCGGCAGCCCCATACCTGCGCCAAACCCCAGGCTGCGCACTTCGTCAGGCGCGGTGGAATACCCCTCGCTCATCGCAAGCGGAATATCCGCAATGCCGGGGCCCTCGTCCCACAGCAGCATGTCGATGCGCTGCGGGGTGACCGACACATCAATGTGCCCGCCGTGTGCGTGGATGGCAAGGTTGATTTCGCCCTCGTACAGCGCAATGGCCACCCGCCGCACCGCCGTGGGTGGGAAACCCAGCGCTTTCAGCCGGGCTTTCAGGTCGGCACTCGCTTCGCCTGCCCGGGTAAAATCGTTGCCCGGCACCTCGTAATGCAGGTGAATCGGCTCACTTTCAATCGCCATCGCTGCCCACACCGCCTCTCAGGCCATGCGCGTACAACAGGCCGCAGGCTGTAAACATTGTGTGCCGGGTGCACAGCACGGCAATGTCCCGCTCCTGCGCCAGCGCCAAAATACCCGCGTCGGGCTCTTTGCCGCGCACAAACACGATGCAAATCATATCCATCATGTCTGCGGTGCGCACGACCTGCGGGTTGTTCAGCCCGGTCACCAGCACTGACTGGTCTTTTACAAAGGCCAGCACATCACTCATCATGTCACTGCCACAGGCAGTGTGCACATCGCGGGTAAGGTCTGCGTTTGGGGTCAAAAGGCGCGCGTCAAGGATGGATAAAATGTCGTTGATTTTCATAAGGGCCTCCTTTGGGCGGCGGGGCGAAAAAGTTTACTAATTTGGTAGGAAAAACAAAATTTTTCCACATTTATTATAAATCAGAAGCGAAATGAACGCAATGTACAAAAAATCCGATAAAATTTTCACAATGTTGTAACGAATTACATGAAAAAACGATGGAATAGAAACATTTTTTTTGATATAATTACCCTGTCTGGATTTTCGCGCAAGCGAAATGCAAGAAAGGGAGGACTTTTTGTATGGCGCATGTAACAACAGTGCCCTTTACGGGCACGCCGGAACAGGAGCAGAAGCTGAGAGGCTGGCTGTCCGAGCACAAGGACATGCCGGGCGTCGCCATGCCTGCGCTGCAGTACGCGCAGGAGGTCTACGGCTATCTGCCCATTGAAGTACAGCGGATTCTGGCACAGGAGCTGGATGTTCCACTGGAGGAGATTTACGGTATCGCAACATTTTATTCGCAGTTCAGTTTAAAACCCAAGGGGCAGTACAAAGTTTCAGTCTGCCTCGGCACCGCCTGCTATGTAAAAGGCAGCGGCAAGATTTATGAAAAGCTGCAGGAAAAGCTGGGCATCAAGGGCGGCGAGTGCACGGCCGACGGCAAGTTCAGCCTGGATGCCTGCCGCTGCATCGGCGCGTGCGGCCTTGCCCCGGTTATGACGGTGAACGACGACGTTTACGGCCGCCTGACCGGTGACGAGATCGACTCAATTCTGGCAAAATACTGAATACTGCGGCAGGCGGGGCCTGCCAAGCAAAAGGAGCGGTTTCATGCAGGAGCTTTCGATGCATGTGCTGGACATCGCCCAAAACAGCGTTGCGGCCGGCGCTACGCGCATTGAGATCTCGGTGCGTATCGACACGGCGGCCCGCCGCCTTACGCTGACCATTGCCGACAACGGCAAAGGCATGAGCGAAGAGGTGCGCCGGCGCGTGACGGACCCGTTTTACACCACCCGCACCACCCGCAAGGTAGGCTTGGGCCTGCCGTTTTTTGCGCAGGCGGCACAGGCAGCACAGGGGTCGCTGCAAATCACATCGGCCCCGGGCAAGGGCACCAGCGTCATGGCTGACTTTCAGCTGGGGCACATTGACCTTGCGCCGCTGGGGGATATGGACGGCACCATTGTGGGGCTGATCCAGTGCAACCCGGCGCTTGACTTTAGTTACAACGTGTGGGCCGACGGGCAGACGTTTTGCATGGATACCCGCGAGCTGCGCGAGCAGCTGGGCGAGGTGCCGCTCTCCAATGTGCAGGTGGCCGTGTTTTTGCGGCAATACCTGCGTGAGCATACCGAAAATCTACTGAAAAGGAGCACAATATTATGAAAAGCTTGGAAGAGCTTGCCGCGATCCGCGATAAAATGAAAAACATCGTCAACACGCGGGAGGCGGATGAAAACAATATCCGCGTGGTAGTGGGCATGGCCACCTGCGGCATTGCCGCCGGCGCGCGCCCGGTGCTGAACGCCTTTACCGACGAAGTGGCCCGGCGTGAGCTTGCCAACGTCACCGTCACCCAGACCGGCTGCATTGGCATTTGCCAGTACGAGCCGGTGGTGGAGGTTTACCAGCCCGGCAAAGAAAAAGTCACCTATGTAAAAATGACAGCCGAAAAAGCGGCCCGAGTGGTTGGCGAGCATCTCGTCGGCGGCAAGCCGGTCGACGAATACACCATCGGCGCATTTCAGAAATAAGGGGAGGAAGACAGATGTATAGAAGCCATGTAATGGTCTGCGGCGGCACCGGCTGTACTTCCTCCGGCAGCACAAAGATCATGGAAGCCTTCGAGCGTGAGATTGCGACCGAAGGGCTTGAAAACGAAGTAAAGGTCATCCACACCGGCTGTTTCGGCCTGTGCGCGCTGGGCCCCATCGTGGTCGTGTACCCCGAAGGCAGCTTTTACAGCCGCGTCAATGTGGAAGATGTGGGCGAGATTGTGCGCGAGCACCTGCTTAAGGGCCGCCCCGTTACCCGCTTGTTGTACGACGAGACCGTCAAAGAGGGCGGCGAAATCCGCTCGCTGTCCGAGACGCAGTTTTATAAAAAACAGCAGCGCGTCGCGCTGCGCAACTGCGGTGTCATCAACCCTGAAAACATCGACGAGTACATCGCGTTCGACGGGTACCGCGCGCTGGGCAAGGCCCTGACCGAGATGACCCCGGACGAAGTGATTCAAACGATGCTCGACTCCGGCCTGCGCGGGCGCGGCGGCGCCGGGTTCCCCACCGGCCTCAAATGGAAATTCGCCTCCGGCAACCGCGGCAACGTGCAAAAGTACGTCTGCTGCAACGCCGACGAAGGCGACCCCGGTGCCTTTATGGACCGCTCGGTGCTGGAGGGCGACCCCCATGTCGTGCTGGAGGCTATGGCCATTGCGGCTTACGCCATTGGCGCAACGCAGGGCTACATTTATGTGCGTGCCGAATACCCCATTGCCGTCAAGCGGCTGAAGGTGGCCATTGGCCAGGCGCGTGAGTACGGCCTTTTGGGCAACAACATTTTTGGCACCGATTTCTGCTTTGATGTCGATTTAAAGCTGGGCGCCGGTGCGTTTGTCTGCGGCGAAGAGACCGCGCTGATGACCTCCATCGAGGGCAAGCGCGGCGAGCCGCGCCCCCGCCCGCCGTTCCCGGCGGTGAAGGGCCTGTTTGCCAGCCCCACCATTTTGAACAACGTCGAAACCTACGCAAACGTGCCGCGCATCATCCTCAACGGCGCCGAGTGGTTTGCCTCGATGGGCACCGAAAAGAGCAAGGGCACCAAGGTGTTCGCGCTGGGCGGCAAAATCCACAACACCGGCCTTGTTGAGGTGCCGATGGGCACGACGCTGCGCGAGATCGTCGAAGAGATCGGCGGCGGCATCCCGAACGGCAAAAAGTTCAAAGCGGCACAGACCGGCGGCCCGTCCGGCGGCTGTATCCCCGCAGAGCTGATCGACACCCCCATCGACTATGACAACCTGCTGGCCATCGGCACGATGATGGGCTCCGGCGGCCTGATTGTCATGGACGAGGACACCTGCATGGTGGATATTGCGAAGTTCTTCCTCGAGTTCACCGTGGATGAATCCTGCGGCAAGTGCACCCCGTGCCGTGTGGGCACCAAGCGCCTGTTGGAGCTGCTGGAGAAGATCACCGACGGCCGCGGCGAGATGGAAGACCTTGACCGCATTGAAGAGCTGGCCCAGTTCATCAAGGCAAACTCGCTGTGCGGCCTTGGCCAGACAGCCCCGAACCCGGTGCTGTCCACCATGCGGTATTTCCGCGACGAGTACATTGCCCACATCGTGGACAAAAAGTGCCCGGCCGGTGTCTGCAAGAGCCTGCTGCAATACACCATTGACCCGGTAAAGTGCCGCGGCTGCACCCTGTGCGCACGCGTGTGCCCGGCCGGCGCCATCACCGGCACGGTGAAAAACCCGCATGTCATTGACCAGAGCAAATGCATCAAGTGCGGCGCCTGCATGGAAAAATGCAAGTTCGGCGCAATTTCAAAAGGTTAAGAGAGGGAGTGAGCAACATGGAGACAGTAACGATTAAGATCAACAACCAGTCTTATACCGTCAAGGCCGGTTCCACCATCCTGGAGGCCTGCCATGAGGTCGGCATCGACATTCCCACTCTTTGCTACCTGAAAGAGATCAATGAGATTGGCGCCTGCCGCATTTGTGTTGTAGAAGTAAAGGGCGCGCGCAGCCTGGTAACGGCCTGCGTGTACCCCGTAAACGAGGGCATGGAGATCTTCACGAACACCCCGAAGGTGTTCTCTTCGCGCAAAACCAACCTCGAGCTGCTGCTTTCGACCCACAACAAGGACTGCCTTGCCTGTGTGCGCAGCGGCAGCTGCGAATTGCAAGAGCTGTGCCAGCGCTATGGCGTGGACAAGTCGGACCGGTATGCCGGTGTGATGCCCGAGTCGGAAATTGACGACATGGCCCCGCACCTCATCCGCGACAACTCGAAATGCGTGCTGTGCCGCCGCTGCGTTGCCGTGTGCAAAAGCTTGCAGCATGTCGGCGTCATCGGCCCCAACGAGCGCGGCTTTAAAACCCACATCGGCTCCACGTTTGACGCGGCCCTGGTGCAAACCAGCTGCGTGAGCTGCGGCCAGTGCATCGTGGCCTGCCCCACCGGCGCGCTGCGCGAAAAAGACGACACCGACAAGGTGTGGGCGGCCCTGGCCGACCCCACAAAGCACGTGGTCGTACAGCCCGCACCCAGTGTGCGCGCAACGCTGGGCGAATGCTTTGGCGATGCCGTTGGCACCAATGTGCAGGGCAAAATGGTCGCGGCACTGCGCCGTTTGGGCTTTGACAAGGTGTTTGACACCGACTTTGCGGCTGATTTGACCATTATGGAAGAGGCCCACGAGTTCATCGAGCGGGTGCAAAACGGCGGCAAGCTGCCGCTGATCACCAGCTGCAGCCCCGGCTGGGTGAAATTCTGCGAGTATTATCACCCCGGCTTCATCGACAATCTGTCCAGCTGCAAATCGCCGCAACAGATGTTTGGCGCGACGGTCAAAAGCTATTACGCCGAAAAGGCCGGCATCGACCCGAAAGACATCGTGTGTGTTTCGGTGATGCCCTGCACCGCCAAAAAGTTTGAGATTAAGCGCAACGACCAGGCGGCAAACGGTGTGCCCGACGTGGATATTTCGGTGACGACGCGTGAGCTGGCCCGCATGATTGACCGCGCCGGCATCAAGTGGAACGAGCTGCCGGACGAAAAGTTTGACGAGCTGATGGGTGAATCCACCGGCGCCGGCACCATTTTTGGCGCCACCGGCGGCGTGATGGAAGCCGCCCTGCGCACCGCGGTGGAGACACTGACCGGCAAGCCGCTGGAAAAGGTGGAGTTCAGCGAAGTGCGCGGCACAGCCGGCATCAAAGAAGCCACCTACGATGTGGCGGGCATGAAGGTGAATGTCTGTGTGGCCAGCGGGCTGGAAAACGCCCATCAGGTGCTGCGCAGCATTGAAAACGGCGAAAAAAGCTACCACTTTATCGAGTTCATGGCTTGCCCCGGCGGCTGCGTGAACGGCGGCGGCCAGCCCTACCAGCCCGCCAGCGTGCGCAATTTTACCGACCTCAAGGCACTGCGCGCCAAAGCGCTGTACAACGAGGACGCGGGCCAGCAGTACCGCAAGAGCCACGAGAACCCCGAGATTATCAAGCTGTACAAAGAGTATCTGGGCGCACCGGGCAGCGAAAAGGCACACCACCTGCTGCACACCAGCTACCAGAAACGTGAGATTAATTTCTAACTGCATGCCTTTCAAACAATTGCGCCTCCAAGGCGCCGCGGCCCGCACAGTTTGTGCGGGCCGCTTGTTTTACCCTGTATGCCGCCGCGGCAAAATGGCGCCGCTTCGCCGGTTAGCGCGGGTGGCAGGGGCGCGGGGCTAAAAATGTTAAAAAATTAACGGTTTTGGCGGCTTTTGTCGCTTTTTACTTGCAACACGGGGCGTTTCTGATTATAATAGTATGGGTGTGAAATAAACAAACCTAACCAAACTCAAAACCAATAAAGTTCTGAAACAAGAAAGGGAGTACAAGCCGTATGAGCACTCTTGGCAAGAAGACAGTTGACGATATTGACGTAAAGGGCAAGCGCGTTCTTGTCCGTGTAGATTTCAACGTCCCGATGAAGGACGGCGTCATCACCAACGACAACCGCATTGTCGCGGCCCTGCCGACCATTAAAAAGCTGGTTGCAGACGGCGGCAAGGTCATCCTTTGCAGCCATTTGGGCAAGCCGAAAAACGGCCCGGAGGCGAAGTTCAGCCTCGCTCCCTGCGCGGTGCGCTTGGCAGAGCTGCTGGGCAAGCCGGTTGTGTTTGCCGATGACGACACCGTTGTGGGCGAGCATGCAAAGGCCGCCGTTGCCGCAATGAAAGACGGCGACGTGGTGCTGCTGCAAAACACCCGGTTCCGCAAAGAGGAGACCAAAAACGAGCCCGCGTTCAGCGAAGAGCTGGCCAGCCTTGCCGACGTATATGTCAACGACGCGTTTGGCTCGGCCCACCGTGCCCACTGCTCGACTGCCGGCGTGACCGATTACATCAAAACCACCGCGGTGGGCTATTTGATGGGCAAAGAGATCGAGTTCCTCGGCAACGCCGTTAACAGCCCGGTGCGCCCGTTTGTCGCTATTCTGGGCGGCGCCAAGGTGGCCGACAAGCTGAACGTCATCGACAACCTGCTGAGCAAGGTGGATACCCTGATCATCGGCGGCGGCATGGCGTACACCTTCCTCGCTGCCAAGGGCTACGAGGTGGGCAGCTCGCTGGTCGATCTCGAGAAGGTCGATTACTGCAAAGAGATGATGAAAAAGGCCGAAGGGAAGGGCGTAAAGCTGCTGCTGCCGGTAGACACCGCGGTGGCCGATGGCTTCCCCGACCCCATCGATGCCGAGATCGCCGTGTCGTATGTCGATTCGGACAAGATCCCCGCGCACAACATGGGCCTTGACATTGGCCCCAAAACCTGCGAATTGTTTGCAGACGCAGTAAAAACCGCAAAAACCGTGGTGTGGAACGGCCCGATGGGCGTGTTTGAGAACCCGGTTCTTGCAGCGGGTACCAAGGCCGTTGCCAAAGCACTGGCCGACACCGATGCAACCACCATCATTGGCGGCGGCGACTCTGCTGCGGCCGTAATGCAGTTGGGCTATGCCGACAAGATGAGCCACATCTCCACCGGCGGCGGCGCCTCCCTTGAGTACCTTGAGGGGAAAGTACTGCCCGGCATTGCCTGCATCGCAGATAACTAAGCAGAACAAATGCGGCGGCTATGGCTGCCGCATTTTTCAAAATTGCCCCGCGGGGCCCCCGCAGGGCAGCAAGTAATAACAGCAAAGGAGAACTCCAACATGAATAAAGCAAAACGCAAGGCAGTCATTGCCGGCAACTGGAAGATGAACAAAACAGCGGGTGAAGCGGCAACCCTGATCGCCGAGCTGATCCCTGAGGTTTCGGGCGCAGATTGCGACGTCGTCATCTGCGTGCCGTACACCGACCTGCCCATCGCCGTCTCCAAGACCGCGGGCACCAGCATTGGTGTGGGCGCACAGAACGTCCACTTTGAAAAATCCGGCGCGTTCACCGGCGAGATTTCGGCGGACATGCTGACCGAGCTGGGTGTCAAATACGTCGTCATTGGCCACAGCGAGCGCCGCCAGTACTTTGGCGAGACCGACGTGACCGTGAACAAGCGCCTGACTGCCGCACTGGCCGCAGGGCTGAAAGTCATCCTGTGCGTGGGCGAAAGCTTAGAGCAGCGCCAGCAGGGTGTCACCAGCGAGCTGGTTGCCATGCAGACCAAAATTGCGCTGGGCGGCGTTTCGGCCGAGCAGCTGAAAAACGTCATCATCGCCTACGAGCCCATCTGGGCCATCGGCACCGGCCTCACCGCCACTGCCGAGCAGGCGCAGGAAGTTTGCAAAACCATCCGCGGCGTGGTCGCTTCGCTGTACAGCAAGGCAGACGCCGAGGCCTTCACCATCCAGTACGGCGGCAGCATGAACGCCAAAAATGCCGACGAGCTGCTGGCGATGCCGGACGTTGACGGCGGCCTGATCGGCGGCGCTTCGCTGAAAGCCCCCGACTTTGCGGCAATCGTCAAAGCGGCCAGCAAGTAAGCTGGTGCGCGGGGCGGCGCTGCCGCCCAAAACCCCGATAAGCGAAGGAGAAGACTATGAAACCCCTGGTTCTTTGCATTCTGGACGGTTTCGGCTATAACCCGCAGGCCAACGGCAACGCGATTGCCGCCGCCAAAAAGCCGAACCTCGACAAGCTATTTGCCGAGTGCCCCCACACGCTGATCGGCGCTTCCGGTATGGACGTCGGCCTGCCCGACGGGCAGATGGGCAACAGCGAAGTTGGCCACACCAACATCGGTGCGGGCCGTGTGGTGTACCAAGAGCTGACCCGCATCACCAAAAGCATTGCGGACGGCGACTTTTTTGACAACGAAGCACTGTCGGCCGCAATGAAAGCCGCCGCACAGGGCCATGCGCTGCACCTGTTTGGCCTGCTTTCAGACGGCGGCGTGCACAGCCATATCGAGCACCTGTACGGCCTGCTGGAAATGGCAAAGCGCGCCGGCGTAAAAGACGTTTATGTGCACTGCTTTATGGATGGCCGCGATGTGCCGCCAAGCTCTGGCAAAGACTATGTGCAGCAGCTGGAAGCCAAAATGGCCCAGCTTGGCATTGGCAAAATTGCCAGCGTGATGGGCCGTTACTACGCAATGGACCGCGACAACCGCTGGGACCGTGTGGAAAAGGCATACAGCGCCATGGTACTGGGTGAGGGCGAGCACAGCGCCAGCGCCGCTGCCGCCATGCAGGCAAGCTATGACGCGCAGGTGACCGACGAGTTTGTGCTGCCCACCGTCATCGACGGCGGCGCGCCCATCAAGGCGGGCGACAGCGTCGTGTTTTTCAACTTCCGCCCCGACCGCGCGCGGGAAATTACCCGCACATTGGTTGACCCGGCATTTGACGGCTTTACCCGCAAAAACGGGTTCTTTGCGGTGAACTTCGTCTGCTTCACGCAGTACGATGCCACGATGCCCAACGTGCAGGTGGCCTTTCACCCGCAAAGCCTGAAAAACACCTTTGGCGAGTATATTTCAGACCTTGGCAAAACGCAGCTGCGCATTGCCGAGACCGAAAAATACGCCCATGTGACCTTCTTTTTCAACGGCGGCAAAGAGGAGCCTTACAAAAACGAGGACCGCGCGCTGATTAAAAGCCCGAAGGTCGCGACCTACGACTTGCAGCCCGAAATGAGCGCCTATGAAGTGTGTGACGAAATGGTGCGCCGCATTGAGAGCGAAAAATACGACGTGATTATTTTAAACTTTGCCAACTGCGACATGGTGGGCCACACCGGCGTGTTTGACGCCGCGGTAAAAGCGGTAGAGGCCGTGGATACCTGCGTGGGCCGCATTGTGGATGCACTGGCCAAGGTGGGCGGCGCCATGCTGCTGACCGCCGACCACGGCAATGCCGACAAAATGTACGAAGCCGACGGCAGCCCGTTTACCGCGCACACCACAAACCCCGTGCCGCTGCTGGCTTACGGTGTGCCGGGCGCCAAATTGCGTGAGGGTGGCCGCTTGGCCGATTTGGCCCCCACGATGCTGAAGCTGATGGGCCTCGCGCAGCCGCAGGAGATGACCGGCGAGAGCATCATCACCGGCTGAATTTAACAGAGTTTGTTACAAAACGCACCGGGCAAGGTTTTTGCCCGGTGCGTTTTTGCGTGATGCCGTTTGGCACGGCGCGCCATTTTGTCACAACAAAAGTAAAAAGTGCTGGACAGCGGGTAGTGCCTGTGGTATAGTGAAACTACAAAAAAGTTGATAGAGGCGCAGTGCGGAAGAGTAACCGGCGAAGGGGACACCCTGTGAAACCGGTGAAAGGCCAAACTGCCGAAACGGGCCGCCGGGTACGGGGCCTATGTTGGGCATGGGAAGAAGATTTCCATGACTCCTGCCAATAAGGCAGAGGCGCTATCGGTGAACAAGGTCCCCACACGGGCAGATCAAAGTTGCATCGATGGAAGATGCAACTTTTTTTGTGCCAAAAATGCAGCGGAAAACGGGAAATTTATCCCGGGCGGCACCGCTGCAGCAACTGTGAAAGGGGAACAATATGAACGAGACACAAACTACCCAAAACGTCGCCCAGCTGGCGACCGAAAAAACCGAGCTGCGCCGCGAGGTGGGGCTGTTCGGCGGCATTTCGGTGCTGGCGGGCATCATGGTCGGCTCCGGCATTTTTTACATCGGCTCGTATGTGCTGATGCGCAGCGGCATGAGCCTTGGCCTTGCGCTGCTGGTCTGGCTGGTCGGGGGGCTGATTACCCTGATGAGCGGTATCTGCTTTGCCGAGCTGGGGGCCATGATGCCCAAGGCGGGCGGCAGCTACGTGTACCTGCGCGAAGCCTATGGCGAACGGGTGGCCTTTTTAAGCGGGTTCACAAACTTCGTGCTGGGCTCGTCCGGCTCTAACGCGGCGCTTGCCGTGGCATTTTCGGCGGCGCTTTCCAGCCTGATGCCGATGGCGGGCCTGACACAAAAAATTGTGGCGGTTGTGATGATTGTGTTGCTGACGGCGGTCAACGTTTACGGCGTTAAGCTGGGCAGCATGGTGCAAAACGTGTTTATGGTGCTGAAAATGCTGCCCATCTTCGCAATTTTAATCGCCGGGCTGCTGTTTGGCAAAGAGACCCCCAATTTGTCTCTGATGCCCGCTTCGTCACCCAGCATTGGCAAAATTTTGGGCATGGTCGCCTTTGGCGTCATTGCCACCATGTGGGCGTACGAGGGCTGGACCAACCTCAACACCATTGCCGAAGAGATTAAAAAGCCGAAGAAAAACCTGCCGCTTGCCATCATCATCTCCATCACCGGTGTGGCGGTGCTGTATGTGCTGTTCAACTACGCCATTTACCGCGTGCTGCCGTATGACACCATCACCGCGATGATTGACGGCGGCGACTACTACCTTGGCACCGCGGCGGCCAAAACGCTGTTTGGCAGCACCGGGCAGATCATCGTCGGCTCGGCTATGATCCTTGCCATCTTCAACTCGCTCAACGGCTGCATCATGGTGTTCCCCCGTAGCTACTACGCCATGGCGCGCGACGGTGCGTTTTTTAAGGGCATGGCAAAGCTGCACCCCACCTACAAAACACCGGTCAACGCGCTGGTCGTGTCGGCGGCGGTGTCTGTTTTGCTGGTTTTGTCAAATGACCTTAGCCGGCTGACCAGCCTTGTGGCCATCTGCGGCATCCTGTTCAACGGGCTCACGTTTTACTCGGTTATTTTGCTGCGCAAAAAGTACCCGACGCTTGAGCGCCCTTACAAAGTGTGGGGGTACCCGGTGCTGATTATTCTCGTCTGCCTTGTAATGGTGGGGCTTACCATCAATACCTTTGTTGAAGACCCCATTATATCGCTTTGGGGCTTTTTAGTGCCGGCCATCGGCCTGCTGGTTTACGAATTTGGCTTTAAAAAGAGCCGTGAAAACTACCTTGCCCAAAAAGAGGAGGAAGAATAAAGCATGGAAGTGCTGATTTATAACGCGAAGGTGTATGTAGAGCGCGGGGTGTTTGCGCAGGCGGTTTTAACGCGGGGCGGCCGCATTGCCGCCGTGGGCACCACCGAAGCACTGGCGGCACAGGCAGCGCCAAATGCCCGGCGGTACGACGCGGGCGGGCGCACGGTCGTGCCCGGCTTTAATGATTCGCACCAGCACCTGTACCTGTTGGGTGAAAACCTGCAGTCGGTAGACCTGCACGGCGCAGACAGCATTGCAGAGGTGCAGCGGCGTGCCCGCGCGTTTATTGCAGCACATGGCCTGCAACCCGGCAGCGTGCTGCACGGCACCGGCTGGAACCAGGA
This sequence comes from Bacillota bacterium, assembly GCA_023460035.1. Classification (GTDB taxonomy): domain Bacteria; phylum Bacillota; class Clostridia; order Oscillospirales; family Ruminococcaceae; genus Pygmaiobacter. The sequence goes on along the minus strand of JAEWRN010000042.1, from coordinate 35,489 downwards.
TTATTTTACCGACACAAACCGCCTGCTGACCCGGCAGGATTTAGACGAGGTGTCGGGCGAGATTGCGATTATTTTAGAGCGCGCCTGCGGGCACATCCTCACCGCCAACACCCGCGCCATTGCACTTGCCGGGGTGACAAACGGCAGCACCCCGCCCGCCGGCGGCGCGTTTGACTTTGACGAAAACGGGCAGCTGACCGGTGTTTTCCGCGAGAATGCCTGCGGGCTGTTGTTGCAGCTAAAGCCCGCAACCACCCGGGAGACGATTGCCGCGACGCTGCGCCTTGCCATGCGCCATGCCGCCGCCCACGGGGTGACGTCGGTGCAGACGATGGATTTGACCGCCGACAACTGGCAGCAGATGCTGGCGGCGTATGAAACGGTGCAAAAGGACCCCACGCTGCGGGTCTACCACCAGTGCAATTTCCAGCAGCCCGCGGGGCTGCGGCAGTTTATTGCCGCCGGGCACAAAACCGGCGAGGGCGATGAATTTAACCGCATCGGGCCGCTGAAAATGTTTGTGGACGGCAGCCTTGGCGCGCGCACGGCTTTGCTGCGTGCGCCCTACCACGATGACCCCGCGACCAGCGGCATTGCCACGCTGACCCCCGAAGAGCTAAACGAAATGGTGCGGCTGGCATCGGCAAACGGCATTCAAATCGCCATCCATGCCATTGGCGACGGTGCCATTGAGCGGGTGCTGAACAGCTACGACCTCGTGTGCGACGGCACCAACCCGCTGCGCCACGGCATTGTACATTGCCAGATCACCGACCGCGCACTGGTGCGGCGGTTTGCGGACAACGACACATTGGCGTATGTGCAGCCCATCTTTTTGCACTATGATATTTCGGTGGTCGAGCAGCGGGTGGGCAGCGCGCTTGCCGCCACCAGCTATGCGTTTGGCACCATGCAGCGCATGGGGCTGCACATGAGCTTTGGCACCGATGCCCCGGTGGAGGACCTTGACCCCATCGACAACCTATACTGTGCCGTCAACCGCTGCAACTTAAACGGCCAGCCCGCAGGCGGGTTTGTGCCGGCAGAAAAGCTGGACATTTACGACGCGGTGGATGCGTATACCGCGCAAAGTGCCTATGCCAGCTTTGAAGAAGAGGTCAAGGGCCGCATCCGCCCCGGCCAGTATGCCGACCTTGTGGTGTTGAGCGAGGACATTTTTACCCTGCCGGGCAAAAGATTGCGCGAAGCGAAGGTAGACGCCACGATGGTGAACGGCCGTTTTGTGTACGAGCGCGAAGCACAGTAAAACGGGCCTTGCGCCAAAACAGCAAACAAAAGCAGCCCCGCCGCGGGAACCCCGCGGCGGGGCTGCTTTTTGCAGTGCGCGTGCAACTGCCAAAAAAAGGGGCGCTTTCTTGTGCGCTCTGCCGCTTGTTTGCGCAGCGCACAAAACGGTACAATAGTGGGGTGAGGTGAGGCAAAAGTGAAGCAGAGAGAGTTTACATCCCCCGGCCCGGTGCTGGATGAAGCCGGCCGGCCGGTGGCCGGCTATTCGACCCGCAGCATGCTGCAATATAACCGTGCGACAATTCGCGCAAATGCATTTCGCATCAAAGAATGGGATTTTTATCAGGTGTCCGACCGGCACAAATGCCTGCAATTCACGCTGGGGCACGCCAGCTATGCCGGGCAGGTGGGCATCATGTTTTTCGACTTTGAGCAGGGCGAGTGGATTGCAAATTTTGACAAGATGCTGGTGCTGCCGTTTGGCAGCCTGCAGATGCCCGCCGATGCTGAGGCAGACCACACGCTGACCTATGACAAAGGCGGCATGTTTATGCAATACGAGACGCGCGGCGACACCACAATACTGCGCTGCCGGCACGAGGGGTTTGAAACCGAGCTGACCTTAACGCGCGAAAACCCGTGCTCTATTGCGCTCAACGTGCCGTTTGACGAAAGCCCCACCCGGTTTTACTATAACCAAAAAATCAACTGCATGCGCGCCGCGGGGAAGGTAAAGGTGGGCGACAAGACCTATGTGTTTGACCCGGCCGATAGCTTTGGCCTGCTGGACTGGGGCCGCGGGGTCTGGCCGTTCCACAACGAGTGGTTTTGGTCCAACGGCACCGGCCTTGTGGGCGGCGAGATATTTGGGTTTAACCTTGGCTGCGGTTTTGGCAACACCGAAACAGCGACCGAAAACACACTGTTTTGGCATAAGCAGGCCCACAAATTGGGCCGGGTGCATATTCGGCACGAGGCCGATTACATGCAGCCCTGGCATCTGGATGACGACGAGGGCCGCCTGTCGCTGACCATGACCCCCAGCTGGGACCGCACCACCAAAACAAAGCTGCTGTTCATCGACAACGAATGTCACCAGGTGTTTGGCCGGTTTGACGGGTTTGCCGTGCTGGACGACGGCACAAAGCTGGAAGTGCGCGAGCTGGTTGCCTTTGCAGAGCATGCGGTCAACAACTGGTAAGGCAATGCTTGCCCGCCGCAAAAACATCATTTTAAAAATGCCCCGCCCCCTGTTTAGGGGGCGGGGCATTGCACGTTGTTATCAAAGATTATTTGTGGCTGCCACGGCGCGGGCGGCGGTGCAGCAGGCTTTCGTCCAGCTGCGCGTTTTTGCGCGTTGTCGGTGCTTGCGGGTCCCGGCTTTGCGACGCGGCGCGCGTAGCTTTGATTTCAGGCGGCACGGCCCGCTGTTTATTGTGCACGGCCCCGGCTGCTGGCTGCGCGGGTTGCCCGCCCTTTTGGGGGTAATTTTGAGTTTTCTTTTTTTGCGATTGAGGTTTTGCCGGTTTTTGCGCGCGGGGCCGGGGCGGAAAATCCGGCCGTTCGCTGCCACCCCTGGGCGCAGGCTTTTCGCGGCCGCGCTGCTGTTTGCCGCGGCCACCGTGTTCGCTGTTTCCATCGGTCTGCTGGCGCGGGGGGCGCTGCTGCTTTGGCGCGTTTTCAAACACCTCCATCGGGTAGGGGTGCTCGGTAATTTCGGGGATTGCCTTTTTGGTCAGTTTTTGAATGTCGGCAAGGTAGGGCAGCTCTTCGTACATGCAAAAGCTGATGGCAATGCCGTCGCGCCCGGCACGGCCGGTGCGGCCGATGCGGTGTACGTAGGTTTCGGGGATGTTGGGCAAATCGTAATTTATCACACAGGCAAGGTCGTTGATGTCCAGCCCGCGTGCCGCGATGTCGGTGGCGACCAGCACCCGGATTTCGCCGGTCTTAAAGCTGTCCAGCGCATTTTGACGGGCAGTCTGGCTTTTGTTGCCGTGAATGGCCATGGCGCGCACACCCGCGCGCTCCAAATCACGCACCACTCGGTCGGCCCCGTGCTTTGTGCGGGTAAACACCAGCACCGACGAAAGTGCGGTGTCGCGCAGCACTTCGCGCAGCAATTTCGGCTTGTTGTTTTTATCCACCTTGTAAAGGCTTTGCTCAATGGTGTCAACCGTGGAGGACACCGGCGTCACCGCCACCCGCACCGGGTCGCGCAGCAGCTGGCGGGCAAGGTTTTCAATCTCGTTTGGCATCGTGGCTGAAAACAGCAGCGTCTGCCGCTCTTCCTTGTCCGGCAGGTAACGCAAAATGCGGCGCACGTCGTGGATAAAGCCCATGTCCAGCATGCGGTCGGCTTCGTCCAGCACAAAAAATTCCACGCCGGCCAAATCCACATGCCCCTGGCCAATCAAATCGCACAGCCGGCCCGGTGTGGCAACCAGCACGTCAACACCCGCGCGCAGCGCCTGCACCTGCGGGTTTTGGCCCACCCCGCCAAAAATGACGGTGTTTTTCATCGGCAGGTATTTGCCGTAGTCGTCAAAGCTCTCTTTAATTTGCAGCGCAAGCTCGCGCGTGGGGGTCAGGATCAGCGCGCGGATGGGCCGCCGCTTGCCCTGAAACACGCCGCGGGCCGGGGTGTTTTGCATCTGCTGTAACAGCGGCAGTGCAAATGCCGCCGTTTTGCCGGTGCCCGTCTGCGCGCAGCCAATCAGGTCGCGCCCCTCCAGCAGCGGGGGTACAGCTTCTTCCTGAATAGGCGAGGGGGTTACATAGTCCAGCTCGCTCACTGCGCGCAAAAGCGCAGGGGTAAGCCCAAGTTCTTTAAATGTCATGAAAGGGTTCCTTTTCTCTACAGAGTGGGGCCCGTTTTGCAAGGCGGCAAAACAGGCAAACGAACTTTATAAGTATACACTGTTTTTCGGTCCACGTCCAACCTTACTCTCTATTGTAACAGAAAATGGGGCACACTGGCACAAAAAGTGAACAATTTTTAAATTATAGGGTAATTACGTGATTTTTGGCGGGGCCGGGTTTAAAGTTACCAGTGGCTATGTTACAATAATAACAGAGCCATAACGGCAAAAATGCAACACCGGGCAGGCAGAACGCATGCGGCAAAATGCGCATGCCGGCTGCCGCCCCAAAGGAGAGCGCGGCGCTTGATCCAGTTTGAACATGTGTCAAAATCAGTGGGCAGTAAAACGGTGTTGACCGATATCGACCTCGTCATCCCCACGGGGGAGCTGGTCGTGCTGGCGGGGCCGTCCAGCTGCGGCAAAACCACAACGCTGAAAATGATCAACCGGCTGATTGCCCCGACAAAGGGGCAGGTGCTGGTGGACGGCAAAAACGTGGCAAGCCGCCCGGTGCTGGCACTGCGGCAGGGCATGGGCTATGTCACCCAGCACACCGGTTTGTTTGAACATTTGACGGTGCGCGAAAACTTGGCGCTGCCCGCACAGCTGGCCCACTGGGACACCCCGGCCATTGAGCGGCGGCTTGCGCAGCTGGCAGAGCAGTTCAGCCTGCCGCAGGGGGCGTTTTTCGACAGCTACCCCCACGAGCTTTCGGCGGTACAAAAGCAGCGTGTGTGCATTGCCCGTGCGTTTGTTGCCGACCCCGCTGTGCTGCTGATGGACGACCCGTTTGCCGCGCTGGAGCCCGGCGAGCGCGGCCGTATGCAGGACGAATTTGTGACGATGCAGGCACTCTCGCGCAAAACGGTCGTGTTTATCACCAGCCAAATCGAAGAGGCAATTAAAATTGCAGACCGCCTTTGCATTATGGAAAAGGGCCGGGTGCTGCAATACGACAAGCCCGAAGAAATTTTAAAAAACCCGCGCGACGGCTTTGTGCGCGAGTTTGTGGGCCGCAACCGCATTTTTACAAACCCGGAGGAAATTTGCGCGCGCGACATTATGCTGACCCGCCCGGCCACCACCCACCCCGAAGTGCCGATGCTGAAAGGCATGGAAAAAATGCGCCTCGCCAAGGTGGACTCGCTGCTGGTTGTGGACGAGGACGGCTACTTTTTGGGGATTGTGCGGGCCGAGCACGTACACCGCTGTGACAACAAGGAAGAGGCGATTAAAAGCGTGATGCGGGAGGCCCGGGTGACGGTGCGGCCGGATGAGACCGTGCCGCAGCTGCTTGCAAAAATACGGCGCTACCGGGTGAACAACATCCCGGTCGTCGAAGAAAACCGCCTGCTGGGGCTCATCACCAACTCCAGCATTGTCACCATCCTCAGCCAGCAGTCAATCAACCTCGAGGAGGTGGAGGGCCTGTGAACCTGTTTTCGCTTTTAGTATCTGTTGGGTTTTGGCCCGCGCTGGCACAACAGGTTTTGCTGATTTTGCTGACCGTGCTTCTGGCGCTGGCCGTGGGCCTGCCTCTGGGCTTTGCCAGCTATAAATACCACGCGCTCACCCCGCCGCTGATCGGCCTTGTCAACCTGCTGCAAACGCTGCCCGCCTTTGCGGTGCTGGGGCTGTTTATGGCACTGGGGCTTCAAAATTTTACCACGTCGCTGCTGCTGGCGTTTTTGTATACCGTGCTGCCAGTGATTTTTGGCACCGAAAAAGGGCTGCGCCGCATTGGCCGCGCGCCCATTGACGCGGCGCTTGGCATGGGCATGACCGGGTGGCAGGTGTTGCGCCGGGTGTTGCTGCCGCTGGCGTCGCCGCAAATTTTGCCGGGGGTGCGCCGCGCGGTCATCACCGCGGTGGGCACCACCACCCTTGCCACTCTGCATGGCGGCGGCCTTGGGGTGCTGATTTTAGACGGCATTTATACGGGCGACACGCAGCGGTTGCTGGCCGGTGCAGTGCCCGCCTGCCTGCTGGTGCTGGCGGCCAACGGCGGCATGGCATTGCTGCACCGCCGCTTTGTGCCGGCACCGCTGCGCCGCAAAGAGCAGCGCGAGGTATTTATTGAAAAGTGACCCCGCACGGTTGAAAAACCGTGCCGGAACGCCGCTAGCAGGGGAAAACGCTTGTAAAAGCGTGCAGTTCATATTATAATGATACCAAATCAAGGGAGGAGATGGGCAAAGATGAACAAGGCCGTTCAAAAAGGCAGTGAACTACTGCAGCAAGGCACGCAGCTGTTGCCCGTGGCCGTAGGGGCCAGCGCCGCCTTTGGCAAAAGCTTGAAAAAAAACCTGAAAAAAGCCCGGCAGAAAAAGAAAGGAGAGATCACCATGAAAAAATCTACTCTGGTCGCTCTGCTTGTATTTTTATCCGCCATTGCGGGCGCGCTTGCAGCCGCCTATTTTTACCTTGCACGGCGGGAAAAAGAACTGGATGAGTATGAGCAGATGCTGTTCAGCGAGGATTACGCCGACGCGGATGACGATGACGGCAGCCGCTGTGAACCGTCAAACGAAGAACCGGCAGAATAAACTGTTACTAGTACAGCAAAGCGCGGGGGCACCCCGCGCTTTGTTTTGTGTTATGCTGTTTTACTATGCAAAAAGGGGGAGACCTGTTTTGGCAGAACACGTTGTGCACCCATTGCAACCGCTGATTGACGCGCAGTGCCGGGTGCTAATTTTGGGCACGATGCCCTCGCCTGCCTCCCGCAAGGGGCAGTTTTACTATGCGCACCCGCGCAACCGGTTTTGGCCGGTGCTGGCACAGGTGCTAAGCGAACAGGACCCCGGCACCCCCGCAGGGCGGCGGGCTCTGGCACTGCGCCACCACGTGGCACTGTGGGATGTGCTGGCCAGCTGCGAAATAGAGGGTGCGGCCGACGGCAGTATTCGCAGCCCGCAGCCAAACGACCTTGCCCCGCTGTTTGCACTGGCCCCGCTGAAGGCGGTGTTTACCACGGGTAAAAAATCTGATGAATTATACAAAAAGCTGCTGCTGCCCAAAACCGGGCTTGCGGCCACCTGCCTGCCCAGCCCCAGCCCCGCCAACTGTGCGGTGCCGCTGCCGGCACTTATAGAAGCTTACCGCGCCATTTTGCCGTGGCTGGGGCAGTAATGCGGTTTTAAACCGTCATCTCGCGCCCAAGGGCAAGGTAGTGCAGTGCGTTTTGCCGGTTTGCCTCAATTTCCTGTGCACGCAGGGGGCGCACCGGCTTTGCCGGGCTGCCAAAGGCCAGCCACCCGGCGGGTATCACCGTGCCCTCGGTCAGCAGTGCCCCGGCACCAATGAGGCAGTTTTCGCCCACCTTGCAGCCGTTCAGCACAATGGCGCCCATGCCGACTACGGTATTTGCCCCAATTTCGCAGCCGTGTAAAATGGCCCCATGGCCCACCGAGACCCCGGCACCCAGTACCAGCGGGTGGCCGGGGTCTACATGCAGCACACAGCCGTCCTGTATGTTGGTGGCGGGGCCAACGGTAATGGGCGCACTGTCAGCGCGCACCACAGCGCTATACCACACGCTGGCGCCCGCGCTTAGCGTCACGTCGCCCACCACGGCGGCACCGGGGGCAAGGTAGACCTCTTTTGCAATGGCCGGTTGTTTCATCAAGCAGCACCTCACTTTGTGTTTATTGTACCGCACGGCGGGCAAACCAGCAACGGGCGGCAGTTGAAAAGTGTGCCTTTATTTGCTACAATAACAGCGCCGCGCGTTTGCCGGGCAGGGGAACTGCCCGGCAAAGATTTGCGGCAAAAAGGAGGGTTCGTCATGCAGGAGCTGGAACAGGTTCTGACCGAACACGCGGCCCGTTACCCGGACATGGAAGCGGCGGATTACATCAAGCTTGTCTACCAAAACGAGTTCGGCGGCGGCCACCTTGTAGCGGACCTGCAACAGGCGCAGCACGGTATTTTGCAAGAGCAGGAAGCTTTTGCCACGGCGCCTGCCCCGCAGGGGGAATTGCACACCGAGCCCATTGGCAACGGGCTGTGCAGGCTGTACCTTGACACGCTGCCACACGGGGCAGTGCCGGCGGTGGCGCGCCTGTTTGCCGCTGCGGCAAAGCTGGTGCAGGGCAGCGAGGCCCGTTTTGCGCAAAAGCTGGATTTGCTTTGCCGGCTTGCCGCAAAAAACAGGCTGCCCATTGACCCACAAAAGCTTGCCGGTGCGGTAGACGAATACCGTGCGGCGGGCTGCCCCATGCCTCGCCACAGCGACGCCTACCGCAGCGCGTATGCCCCGCATTACCGGGTGCTGCGCGAAGCGGACGCCGCAATGCTGCCCGCATTTGTGCAGGCAGAGCAGGTGGCACAGGCGGGCGGCGTGTTTGCCATTGAGGGGCGCTGCGCCAGTGGCAAAAGCACGCTGGCAAACGCTATGGCCACAGTGTACGGCTGCCCGGTGTTTCACTTGGACGATTTCTTTTTACCGGCCGGGCTGCGCACCGAGCAGCGGTTTGCCCAGCCGGGCGGCAATGTGCATTACGAGCGGTTTGAGGCCGAAATTTTAAAGCCGTTTACCGCCGGGCACGACGCCGTGTTTCGCCCGTTTGATTGCAGTGTGTTTGCACTGAAAGACCCCGTTACGGTAAAAGCCGCGCCGTTTGCGGTGGCCGAGGGCTGCTACAGCATGCACCCGGCGCTGCGCGGTTACTACGGCGGGTCGGTGTTTTTGACCCACACGCCACAGCGCCAGCGCGCGCGCATTTTGCAGCGCAGCGGGCCCGAGATGCTGCGGCGGTTTGAGGGGGAGTGGATCCCCCTGGAAGAGCGGTATTTCACCGGCTGCGATGTGCCCGCACATTGCGGTGCGGTGGTAGATACGAGCACGCTATTTTAACCCAGCCTGCCGCCGGCCACCGTGCGCGGGCGGCGGGGCACGAACCGAATATTCACCGATACAATCGCCAGGAAGACGATCCCCCGCACAGAAGTGCGGCCTTTGTGAAGGAGATTGTATCATGCAAAACACGAACAAAAATACCCGCAAACTCATTTATACGGCGGTCTGCATTGCGCTGGGCCTGCTGCTGCCGCAGATTGTTCATTTTATCCCGCTGCCCACCGGGGTCAACGCCGGGTCGGTGCTGGCACCCATGCACCTGCCGGTGCTGCTGTGCGGCTTTTTGGCGGGCGGCCCGTGGGGCCTTGCCTGCGGCGCATTGGTGCCGCTGCTGTCCAGCCTGCTGACTGGCATGCCGCCGCTGTACCCGGTTGGGGTTTCAATGATTTTAGAAATTGCGACCTATGGCCTGCTTTCGGGTGTGCTGTACCAGCGCACCGGCAAAAAGGTGTTTGTCTCGCTGATAGGTGCCATGCTGGGCGGCCGCGTTGTCATGGGCATTGCCAACACCATTTTGTACGGGGTGCTGGGCAACGGGTACGGCCTTACCGGCTTTTTAACCGCGGCGTTTGTAACTGCGCTGCCGGGCATTGTGTTGCAGTTGATTTTGGTGCCCGCCATTCTGGTGGCACTGCGCAAGGCAAAGCTGGCAGATTGATTGTGCAGATTTTGCGGAGCAAAAAAATAGCCCGCCAAAGGCGGGCGCTGTTACTACAGTGAGTTATAGTTTCACAGCAGGCATGGCTTTGGCCATGCCTGCTGTGTTTTTTAACGCCAAAAACAGCAAAAACAAAAAACGCGCCCTGCATAGTTGCACACGGCGCGTTAGGTACAAGGTAAAATGGGTGGCAAAAAGCACCCGCATTTTTTACTGTCCTGCAAAGAAAGGCATGGTTTCAAAAAGTGGCGGAGCGTTGTAAAGCGGTAGTTATGCCTTTGCTTTTGCGGCTGCAAACTTTTTTTGAATGCCCGGCAGCAGCGCGCGCGGGTCCACGCCGGTTGAGTTCAGCGTGATGCAAACGGCGGGGTACCCCATTTTTTTGTTTGCGAGGATTGCCTGTTTTTTTAGCCCGGACAGTTTGGCAATGTAGTCGTTTTCATTGTTCAGCAGTAGCTCGATGCAGTTATTCCCAAACACGGCGTCGACCCGCACTTCGTCAATGTCCCCCCACGGAATGAACCCAAACGAGACGGACGAGCTGTTGTCGGTGACACCCTTTTCGTCCACGACCAGAATAGTTTTGCCCTGTTTTGCCCTTTTGACGAGATAGAAAAACGCGTACCCAAAAAACACAACGCCGATGACCGCGACTATTTTTACAATAACATAGACGGTTGGATTTTGAAAAATACGAGAACCGCTTGCAAAAGTGTGGGCATCCACCAAGATCAAAAACAGGGATAAAACTGCCAGCACCAATGCACCAAAGCTGAACAGCAACGTGCCCTTTGTGCTTTGCTTGACAATAATTGGCTCTTCCATCTGCACACCCACTTCTTTTTTATAAACTTACCGTGCCGCCTGTTTAAAACCATTGCCGCGCCTCTTGCACAGGCCCACAATAATTATTATAAAAGGGAAATGCTACCGGTCAAGCCAGAAACGGTAAGTTTGTTAGAATGAATTGCAGCTTTGTTGCAGTAAGCCTGCTTTGCTGCTTTTGGGTTTAGTTGTCGCCGGTCACAACGCCGTAAGGCCAGTCAATAATGCCGCCAAAGTCGTACACGTTGGTGTAGCCCAGCTCGGCCAACTGCTGCGAGGAGGCCGCACTGCGCCGCCCGCTGCGGCAGTAAACCAGTATCACCGCGTCTTTGTCCGGCAGCACGTCGGCGGCGCGGCTAGCAATGTCGCTGTCGGTCAACAATGTTGCGCCCTCAATGTGCTGGGTGTCGTATTCTTCCTGCGTGCGAACGTCCAGCAAAATGGCGTCCGGCTGGTCTTGCAGCATCTGCTGTGCCTCTTCGGGGGTAATCTTCTGGTAGGTGGCGGCGTTACTGCTGCCAGAGGCCGAAGCCGCGGTGGAACTGCCGGTGCCGGCAGACCCTGCGGTAGAGGTGCAACCGGCCAGCAGCAATACGGCGGCCAGCAACAGCGGTAATAACTTTTTCATAAGCAAAGTTCCTTTCTTTCTGCACGGGGCAGAGGTGTAATAAACTAGACTATATTTGTATATTATAATATACAAATATTATACTAAAACGCTATACTTTGTCAAGCCCTGTTTTTTTAGGCTGGCAAATTGCCCGCGCCGCGGGGCCGTGGTATAATAAAAGATAAGCTGTAAACAGAAAGCGAGGCAATTCACCATGGATTCTGAAGTATTAAAATGTATGCGCGAGCGCCGCAGCATCCGCGCTTATGAACCCCGGCAGATCAGTGACGAAGCACTAAACGCCGTGTTGCAGGCGGGTACCTTTGCCCCCACCGGCATGGGCCGCCAGTCCCCCAAAATGGTCGTCGTGCAGGACAAAGAGACGGTTGCGCAGCTGTCAAAGCTGAACGCCGGCATTTTGGGCGGTATGGGCGACCCGTTTTACGGTGCGCCCACCGTGGTGGTGGTATTTGCCGACACCACCCGCCCCACCTGGCTCGAGGATGGCACGCTGGTGATGGCAAACCTGATGCTGGCCGCACACGATGTGGGGCTGGGCTCGTGCTGGATTCACCGCGCGCGCCCGGTGTTTGAAAGCGAAGAAGGCAAGGCACTGATGGCAAAGTGGGGCATCCCGCAGAACTACGCCGGTGTGGCACACTGCATTTTGGGTTATGCCGCCGAAACCCCCGCAGCAAAGCCCCGCAAAGAGGATTACATTGTGCGGGTGTGACCCGCAACCGCAAAAATAACGCACGAAGGCCCCGCCGGGTAACCGGCGGGGCCTTCGTGTTGTCTGGCGCGCAAACGCGCAAAAAGGGCATGCCGCACCGGCGGCGGGGTTGATAAGTTAAAAAGTGAGGGTCATGCCGGCAAGGCGGGCCATTGTTTCAATGTGTGCAAGGCCCTGCACCGCGCGGTGGTCCACCACGTGAAACGCCTCGGCCTTTGCGGAGGGCAGCAGGTCGGCAAACAAAAAGTTGCCGCCGGCGGCAAGGGCCGCAAGGTTGCCCTGTTCGCCGCCAAGGCCCTGCGTCAAATCGTCGCCGGGTTGCTGGGCGCTGATGTTCACCTTTGGCATCATCAGCCGCAAAATTGAAATTTCACGCCGCAGCAAATCGCGGCTGCCGGGCCCGCCCTCTGCGGCAAGCGGGGTGTTTTGGGTGGGCAGGTACGAAATCACCGGTGCCCAGCTGATCTCCAGCTCGCGCATCAGCAAAATGTCATTTGCAATTTTTTCGGGTGTGGCACCGGGGTAATCGACAATGTTGCCGGACGCCAGCTGCATGCCGGCCTGTTTTACCAGCGCACAGCCTTGCAGCCTGCGGTTGTAGTCGGTGCTGGGGTTCAGCCGGTTAAAGTCGTCCCGGTCGGACATTTCAAACTTCAGCACATATTCGTCGGCCCCGGCGTCGTGCAGCGCGCGAAACTCGGCAAGGCCAAATTCGCCGCAGGCAAGGCTGATGTAAAAGCCCTTTGCTTTCAGCGCGGCCACCGTTTGCACCAACCGGTCAAAGCCGTAGTTCGGGTCTTCGCCCGCAATCAAAAAAATCCGCCGCAGCCCGCTGTTGATAGCGGCGTCTGCAAGGGCCATAATCTCGTCGGGGGTAAGCCGGTAGCGGGGCAGCGTGTGGTTTGCCGCGCGCATGCCGCAGTAAAGGCACTGGTTTTTGCAGATATTTGTATAGCCCAGCATGGCGGTGGCCGTCAGCCGGTTGCCGTTTTGGGCAATGTGCACCTGCTTTGCGGCGGGGGTAATGTCGGCGGCAAACGCATCGGCGGGAATCGTCAGCAGTTCCACCAGCTCTTTTTTTGTGTATTGATTCATTTTATTCTCCTGTGGGGGCAATGGGGGCAAGGCGTAGCAGCGTGCCCCCAAGAATAGCGGCTTCACGCGCGCTGTGGGTGACCACCAGCAGGGTTTTGCCGCGGGTTTCGGCCATTAAATAGTCCATCACCAGCCGCCGGGTGTCATCGTCCAGCCCTTTAAACGGTTCGTCCAGCACCAAAAAATCGGCAGTTGCCAGCACGGCACGCACAATCGCCACCCGGCGTTTCATGCCGCCCGAAAGGGTACCTGCCGGGCTGTCGGCGGCATCGGCAAGGCCCACTGCTTTTAAGTGGTTGCGCACCACGGCACGCGGCAATTTGGGGTTTGCAAAGCCCGCGTTCAGCGTGGCCGAAAACTCTTCCAGCAGGCGGTCCTCTTGAAACACGGCAGAAAGCCGCCGCGGCAGGCCGGTCATGGTGCCACTGTCGGCGGGCAGCAGGCCCAGCAGGATATTCACCAGCGTCGTTTTGCCGCAGCCCGAGGGGCCCATCAGGCAGGTAATCTGCCCGGCGGGCAGCACGGCGCTGATATTTTGCAGCACCGGGGTGCCGTCAAAGCTTTTGCAAATACGGTCCAGCACAATGTCTTGCACGCACAGCCCCCCTTTCGGCAGCGTTAGCGCCGTTGCAGGCGGGCATAACCGCGCTGCAACAGCAACAAAAACAGTTTTTCAAATAAAATACTGATGGCAATGATGACCACTGTCCACGCAAACAGGTCGGCCGAGCTGAGGTACACCTTTGCCTCGTACAGCCGCTCGCCAATCGACCCCTCCGGGATGCCGATGACCTCGGCCGCGATGCCCGCCTTCCACGACAGGCCCAGCGAAACGCTGGCGGCGGTAAGCAGGTAGGGGCGCAGTTGCGGCAGGTAAATGTACAGCACCCGGCGCAGCGGGCGCACGCCAAACACCCGCGCCATTTGCAGCAGCTTTGGGTCGGTTTCGCGAATACCCTCCAGCAGGTTGGTGTAGACGATGGGCACCACCATTAAAAAGGCAATAAAAACAGAGAGGTTGGCAGAGTCCAGCCAGATGAGGCACAAGATGATAAACGAGGCGACCGGGGTGGTTTTGATGGCGGTGATATACGGCCAAAGCAGCACCTCGGCCAGCGGCCAGCGGCTGGCCAGTACCGCTAGCAGGCTGCCGGCTGCTAGCCCCAGCAAAAACCCGGCGATGATGCGTGCCAGCGAAAAGCCAACCGAGGCGTAAAAATCACCTTCGCCCAGCAGTTGCCCCAAACGCTGGGCTACCTGTACCGGGGTGACCAGCAGCAGCGGGCTTGCCAGCAAAACAGCCGCAAGCTGCCAGACGCAAAGGGCCAGGCCCACCGCTGCGAGCCTGTGCCACTTTGTAAACTTAGGCGCCATAATAGAAGCCGTCATCCGGCAACTGGCCGCCGACCGACTTCGGGTTTTGGTCAAACAGCACTTGCAGGTAGCCGGTGGTCGCGTCCTTCATCTGCTGCCCGGCAAGGTAGGTGATGTTGCAGGCGGGGATGGCCTTTTCAGCCACGGCGGCTTTTACAATGTCGTATTTTTCCACCAGCTGTGCGGCGTCGGCCACATTGGCGTTCACCCACTGGGTCGAAGCTTCATACTCTTTTAAAAACGCGTCAATCTGCTCCGGGTGCTCTTTGGCAAACTCGGTGCGCACCACCAGCACGCCGGTCAAAAACAGGCTGCCGTTGTCAAGGTCGTTCCAAGCCTGGTTCAAATCCACCGCAACGCGCAGGCCCTCTACCTGGCCCTGTGCCACGGTGACATACGGCTGCGGCAGCATGGCAATCGCGCCGTCGGCCTGCGCTAAAGTCTGCACCACTTCGGTGGGCTCGGTTTTCCACTCAATGGTCACGTCTTTGTCGGGGTCAATGCCGTTTTTGCTTAAAATGTATTTCAGCGCGTATTCCGGCGTGGAGCCCTTGCCGGTGGCGTAAATGGTTTTGCCCTTCAAATCGGCCAGCGACTGCACACTGTCGCCTTTTTCCACAATATAAATCACGCCCAGCGTGTTGACGGCCAGCAGTTGCACGGCACCCTTGGTGTTGTTGTACAGCACGGCGGCAAGGTTGGCGGGCACGGCGGCAATGTCCAGCTCGCCCTGCGTCAGCTTCGGGGTAATCTCGTCGGCCGAGCCGGCAATCGTAAAGGTGTAGTTGTTTTTGGCAGTGCCGTCCTCGGCGTCCTGCATCAGCTTTACCATGCCCATCGAGGTGGGGCCTTTCAGCCCGGCAATGCGCATGTCAACGGGGGTGACCGGCGTCGACGACGCGGCGGGGGCAGAGGACGATACCGCCGCAGAAGAGGCGGGCACAGAGGCAGCAGCAGAGGAGCTGGCGGCGGTGCCGCAGCTGGCAAGGGCCGACGCCGCAAGGGCCAGCGACAGAACAAGAGCAAGCAGTTTTTTCATGGGGTTCTCCTTCTTCCATTAAAATAGGTCGGATTGCCGGGCTGCTAGTCTTTGGGCAGCACCGGCGCTTTCGAGGTCACCGTTTTTGCGGTGACGCCGGGCAGCATGCCCAGCTTGCCGGAGAGGGCGCTGGTGACATCGCCGGGTGCGTCAATCACAACGCAGATGACCGACAGCCCGCGCTCTTTGTACGGCAGGCCCATGCGGCCGACGATGTATTCGCCGCAATCGTGCAGCAGGTCGTTGATTTTGGCAGAGGACGCGCGGTCCTCTACCAGAATGCTGATGACAGAAAGACGACTTTCCAGAAAACTTCCCCCTTTCGGCTGATGTGCAGCACCCATGGGCGCGGGCAATAAAAAAACCGCGCCCGAAGGCGCGGAAAATCGTTCGCAAACAAAGGCCCCAAAAGGCCCTTGGTACTATCGTGATTTTCACTCCGCCTTTCCACCCGGGCCAAAGGCCCCGGCGCGTCAGGTCTTGTGCTGCCGGTACCGCTCTTCCCCGCAGAATGCCTTTGGGGTCGAGTTACAAACTCATTATAGCGAAAGCGGTGGCGGAATACAAGGCGAAGTGTGAAATTTTTATCAATTTTCTTTTGGCACGGCGGGGCGGTCAAACAGCGCCCGGCGCTTTGTGGAATGGCGAAACATCTCCTCCAGCGCGGCGCGGTCGCCCTGCTGCAAAAAGCCCCGCATTTTCAGCAGCTCGGCCGTAAAGCTGTCAATCTGCTCAATCAGCGGCCCGCGGTTGAGCAAAAACAATTCGCTCCACATTGTCTCGTTGATGCGCGCAATGCGGGTGAGGTCGCGAAACGAATCGCCGGTGTAGTTTTGCAGGTTTTGGTCGTCGTTGCAGGTCATCAGGCTGACGGCAATGGCGTGGGTGAGCTGTGAGACAAAGGCAATCATCTCGTCGTGGGTGCGCGGGTCCAGCTCGACCACCGTGTGGAAATTCAGCAGCTTGCCAATCTCATGTGCCGCGGCAATGCCCGCGGGGGTATTTTTGGCGGTGGGGGTGACAATAAAATTCGCAGGGGCAAAAATGCGCTCGTCGCTGTTTTGCACGCCATAAACCTCGCGCCCGGCCATTGGGTGGCTGCCAATCAGCTCAAGGTCGTCGCGCAAAAAGCCCTGTATCGTGTCCAGCACGTGGCATTTGACGCCCGACACATCTGTGAGCAAGGTGTCGGGGCGAAGCAGGTGCTGGTGCTCGCGCACCCAGTCGATCATCGTGGTGGGGTACAGCGCCAAAATGACAATGTCGGCTTCGGCCAGCAGTGCCGCGTCCGGTGCGGTGGCACCGCGGCAGATGATTTTTTCGCCCAGCGCATAGCGTATGCTGTCGGCATTGGTATCGATGGCGTCAACGCAAAAGCCCTTTTTAGTCAGGCCGCGCGCGTAGCTGCCGCCAATCAGCCCAAGGCCGACGATGGTAAATCGGGTATCCTCTGGTTTCATTGCTCTATCTCCACCTTTATTCCAGTTTGTTGCAGGTCAACAAAAAAGTGCGGGTACGATTTTTCTACCGCTTCGGCCCCCAGCAGCGTCACCGGGCCGTCGGCCCGGGTGGCCGCCACGGCCAGCGCCATGGCAATGCGGTGGTCGCCCCAGCATTGCAGCGGCACACCGGGGGCGGTGCAGCGCCCGTTTGCATTGCCGGGGATGGTTAAGGTATCGCCCTCGCACTGCACGGTGAGGCCCAGCTTTGCAAGCTCTGCTTGCATGGCGGCAATGCGGTCAGACTCTTTCAGCCGCAGCCGCCCGGCGTTTGTGATGCGCGACGTGCCCGCCGCAAAACAGCAGGCGGCCATTAAAATGGGGCCAAGGTCCGGGCAGTCGGCAAGGTCGGCCCGCAAGGGGCTGAGCGCTGTTTTTTTCCAGCAAAGCGCCCCGGCGTTTTGGGTGGCGGCAGCGCCCATTTGCGAGAGGAAGCCGGCAATCGCCTTATCGCCTTGCAGCGAGTTTGTGGCAAGGCCGGTGCAGCACACGCTGCCGGCCAGTGCCCCCAGCACCGCAAAAAAGGCGGCCTGCGACCAGTCGGCCTCTACCGTAAAGCCCGGCACCGGCCGGTACTGCTGCCCGCCGGGGATGGCAAGGGCCAGCGGGCCCTGCCAGCTGGCCTTGATGCCAAAGCGGTGCAGCACATCTAACGTCAAATCAAGGTACGGGCGCGATTCGAGCGGCGGCACGATTTGTAAGGTAGAATCCCCGGCGGCAAGGGGCAGCGCGAACAGCAGCCCGGTGATAAACTGCGAGCTGACCCAGCCGGGGATTTGGTACTGCCCGGCGGGCAGCGGCCCGCGAAAGCGCACCCCGGCGGGGCCGGTTTCAAACGGCAGGCCGTTTGCCGCAAAAAGGTCCTGGTACACCCCCTGCGGGCGCTGGGGCAGCCGCCCGTGCCCGGTAAGGGTCACTTCGCTGCCACCCAGCGCAAACAGCGGCAGCACAAACCGCAGGGTAGAGCCGGATTCGCCGCAGTCTACCGGCGTGTTTGGCGCTGCCAGTACGCCGGTGCCCGCAACTTGCAGCTGCCCGCCCGGCAGCTTTGTGACGGCAGCCCCCAGCGCGGCGGCGGCACGGCAGGTGGCGTCAATATCCTGCGAGGGGGTCACCCCGGCAAGGGTGTTGCTGCCGTTTGCCAGCGCGGCGGCCAGCAGTGCGCGGTGCGCAATGCTTTTAGAGGTGGGTACCTGCACGGTGCCCCGCGCGGCGCCGGGGGTGATGGTGACGCGCATTACAGCCCGCGCCCGATCACCTGGGCGATGGCACGGCCTTTTTCAATCAAAAAGGCGAACTGGCTGGGGTACAGGCACTGTGCGCCGTCCGACAGCGCGTGCGGCGGGTCGCAGTGGGTCTCGATAATCAGCCCGTCGGCCCCGGCGGCAATGGCAGCCAGCGACATCGACTCGACCAGCTTGCGGTCACCGGTGGCGTGGCTGGGGTCAATGACGATGGGCAGGTGACTGCGCTGCTTGATGATGGGCACGACGCTGAGGTCCAGCGTGTTGCGGGTGTAGGTTTCAAAGGTACGGATGCCGCGCTCGCACAAAATGACGTTTTCGTTGCCCGCGGCCATGATGTATTCGGCGCTCATCAGCCATTCTTCAATGGTATTGGCAAGCCCGCGCTTGAGCAAGATGGGCTTTTTTGTGCGGCCCAGCTCTTTGAGCAGGCTGAAGTTCTGCATGTTGCGCGCGCCGATTTGAATCAAATCGACGTATTCAATAAACTCGTCCAGCTTGTCGGCGCTCATCAGCTCGCTGACGATGGGCAGGCCGTACTGCTTGCCCGCGGCCGCCATGTAGCGCAGCCCCTCGGTGCCAAGGCCCTGAAACGCGTAGGGCGAAGTGCGGGGCTTGTACGCGCCGCCGCGGAAGATGCGCCCGCCCGCCTCGCTGACAAGCCGCGCCATCTCGTGTGTGTTCTCCTCGTTTTCAATCGAGCAGGGGCCGCCCATCACGACGACCGGCTCGCTGCCGCCGATGCGCACACCGGCCACGTCCACCACTGTGTCCGCGGGGTGAAACACGCGGTTCGCCAGCTTGTACGGGGCCGACACCCGCTGCACATTGTCCACATAGGGCGACGCGCTGATTTTGGCGGCGTCCAGCACCGTCGTGTCCCCCACAACGCCAAACACGTTGTAGTCGGTGCCGCTGATCATGGTGACCTGCAACCCTTTCAGTTCAATGCTTTCGACCATGCGGTCGATCTCCTCTTGCGGGGCGAGCTTTTTCATCGTAATAATCATGGTGTTTACTCCGTTTCTGCTGTTATTGCGCCGCGGCGGCGATAAGGTGTTGTTTTAACAGGCGAATGGCATTTGCGTACCCGGCAATGCCCTCGCCGGTAATGGTGGCAATGCAGGCGGGCCGGATGTAAGAAACCTGGCGAAAGGCCTCCCGCGCGGGCACATCAGAGATATGCACCTCCACCGCGGGCAGCCCCACGGCTTTCAGCGCGTCCAGCAGGGCAATGCTGGTGTGGGTGTAAGCGCCGGGGTTCAGCACAAGGCCGTCCACCGTGCCATAGGCCTCTTGTATTCTATCCACCAGGGCGCCCTCGTGGTTTGACTGGTAGGTCAGCACCTCCACGCCCTCTTCTTCGCCGGTGCGCCTTACCAGTGCCAGCAGGTCGGCATAGCTGTCACTGCCGTAAATGCCCGGCTCGCGAATGCCCAAAAAGTTGAGGTTTGGGCCGTTAATGACCAAAATACGCATCAAAAGCCTCCTTTACCCGCTCGGCAGCGGTGTCAATGGTTTTGTCATTGTCAAGCTTGGCGTCACAGTACTGGTTGTACAGCGGGTAGCGCTCTAGGTAGCGCCGGCGCAGCGATTCAAAATCAGATGAGAGCGGCCGGCCGGAGGTCGCCAGCAGCGACAGGTCGCGGTCAACAAACAGCACGACGCCATTTTGCCGCAGCCGCCGCATGTTCTCTGCGCGGGTGACCGCCCCGCCGCCGGTGGCAATCACCATGCCCCCGAGCTTTGACAGCGCGGCGATGACGCGGCTTTCGATGTCGCGAAACGCCGCTTCGCCCTGGGTGGTAATCAGCTCGGCCGGGGTTTTGCCGGTCTCTTTCAAAATCTCGTCGTCCGCGTCCACAAAGGTTTTGCCCAACAGCGTGGCGGCTTTGCCGCCCACGGTGGTTTTGCCCGCCCCCGGCATCGCAATCAGCACACAGTTCGAGCGCTCGGCCCGCAGCGCGGTGGTGATGGTGTCAATCTGCTCTTCCGGCAGCGGGTGGCCGCAAAACAGCTCGGCCGCGGCTTTGGCCTGTGCCACCAGCATGGCAAGCCCGCCTGTGGCGGGCAGCCCCAGCTCGGCCGCGCGCTGCACCAGTGCGGTTTGCAAGGGGTTATACACCACGTCGGCCACCGCCTGCAACTGGGGAAACAGCGCCGGGTCCAGCGGCATGTCGTCGTTTTGCGGGTACATGCCGCACGGGGTGGTGTTAATCAGCACCTGCACGTCGCGCCGCATCGCCGCATCGCGGTAAGTCAGCGTGCCGTCTTTGCCACTGCGGCTGACATGCAGTATTTCGCGCGCGCCGCGCGCTTTGGCCAGCGCGGTGCAGGTTTTGCTGGTGCCGCCGGTGCCTAAAATCATCACGATGCGGCCGGACAGGAAAATGCGGTTGTTGTATAACAGGTGGTCCAGCCCATCGTAATCGGTATTATAGCCTTTTAGTTTGCCGTTTTCGTTGACCACGGTGTTCACCGCGCCAATGGCAGCGGCCCGCGGGTCAATTTCGTCCAGCAGTGGCAGCACTGCCTCTTTATAAGGTATCGTGACATTGACACCGCGAAACTGCCGCTGTTCAAAAAACGGGGCAAGGGTTTCCGGCTCCAGTTCAATCAGGTCGTACGGGTAAGGCGCCAGCTGCCCATGAATGAATTTTGAAAAGCTATGCCCAAGGTGGCGGCCCACAAGGCCGCAGCGCTGCGTGTCCATTGTCAAATCTCCTTTTCCTGTGCGGTTTCGCCCGCCATCCAATCGGTGCCAAACCGCCCCGCGGCAAGGTCTACAAGGCCCAGTGCCACCACGCTGTCCACGACGGCGCGCGCCCGGTGTACAATGGCGGGGTCGTGCCGGCCCTTAATGGCAAGGGTGGTGTTTTGCCCGGTGGCAAGGTCTACGGTGTCCTGCGGCAGATAAATCGAGGCGGTGGGCTTGATGGCGGTGCGGATGACGAGCGGCATGCCGTTGGTGATGCCGCCCTGTGCGCCGCCGCTGTGGTTGGTTTTGGTCACCACCCGGCCCGCGTCATCGTAGCAAAACGCGTCGTTTGCGGCGCTGCCGCGCGCATCGGCAAGGGCAAACCCGCCGCCAAACTCCACCCCTTTTACTGCGGGCACGCTAAACAGCAGGTGCGCAAGCTCGCTTTCTACCGACCAAAACCACGGTTCGCCCAGGCCGGGGGCAAGGCCGGTCACCGCGGTCTCCAGCACGCCGCCCACCGAGTCGAACTGCTCTTTTGCCCGCTCGATCTGCAACTTCATCGCATCGCCCGAAGTTTTGTCCAGCACGGCAAAATCGGTGTCGTTCAGCGCGTGCAGCGCCGCGGTCAGCGCGGGTTCTTCGGCCGGCAGCGCCGCGTCGGTGATGCCCGCGCACCGCGCGATGTGGGTGCCCACCGTCACGCCGTGCCGCGCCAGTATTTGCAGGCAGATGGCACCCGCCGCAACGACGGGGGCGGTGATGCGGCCCGAAAAATGGCCGCCGCCGCGGTAATCCTGAAAGCCGTGGTATTTGCACTGGGCCGTGTAATCAGCGTGGCTGGGGCGCATTTTGTCTTTCAGCTCGCCGTAGTCTTTGCTGTGGGTGTCGGTGTTGCGGATTAAAATGGTCAGCGGGGTGCCGGTGGTGTGCCCGTCAAAAAAACCGCTCACAATCTCAAACTCGTCCGGCTCGCGCCGCGCGGTGGAAAGGCTGGCCGCCCCCTGGCGCAGCACAAGGCGGCGGCGGATCAGCGCAAGGTCCAGCGGGATACCGGGTGCAAGGCCGTCCAGCACAATGCCGATGGCGGCCCCGTGCGATTCGCCAAACAGGCTGACGGTCAAATTGTTGCCAAAACTGCTTTTCATGCGCCAATGCCCTCCTTTGCCTCCCGCACCAGCAGCTGGCGCAGGGCTTCGTTTTCCACCGTGCGCATTAGCGCATGGCCCGCGGTCTCTACTTCTACAATGGCGGTCTTACTGCCCGCGCCCTTTTTGTCGTGGCACACGGCGGCAAATACCAAATCAGGGTCAAACGCCGCGTGGGTGGGCAGGTGGTACCGGGCTAAAACAGAACTTAGCCGCTGCCGCAGTGCGGGGGTCTTGCACATCGGCAGCATGCCCAGTGCCACACATTCGCCGTGCAGCAGGCCGCCCAGGCCGTACACGCTTTCAATGCCGTGGCCCAGTGTGTGGCCAAAATTTAAAATGCGGCGCAGGCCCGCTTCTTTTTCGTCCTGCTCTACGACGTCCTTTTTTACCCGCAGTGCCCGCAGCAGCACTTCTTCCAGCCGGGCTTCGGCGGCCCCCGTTTCAAACAGGGCCAGCAACGCTTCGTCGGCAATCATGCCGGCTTTAATGGCTTCGGCAAACCCGGCGGCCAGCTGGCGGGGGGGCAGGGTGGCGAGCAGGTCGGGGTCTACCAGTACCCGGCGCGGCTGGTAAAAGGTGCCGACAATATTTTTTACCCCGTTAAAGTTGATGGCCGTCTTGCCGCCAATCGACGAATCCACCTGTGAAAGCGAGGTGGTGGGGATGTTGTAAAAATCAATGCCGCGCATATAGGTGGCGGCGGCAAACCCCGCAAGGTCGCCCACCACACCGCCGCCCACGGCCACCACACAGTCGCCGCGGTGAAACCCGGCGCCCAGCATCGCGCCCAGCAGTGTTTGCAGCCCGTCAAAGCTTTTTGCGCCCTCGCCCTGCTGCACGGTAACAAGTACCGGCTGTGCGCACTGTGCGGCAAGCTGTGCGGAGTACTGTGCGGGTACCCCGCTGTCGGTGACGACAAGCACCTTGCGGCCCAGGTTTAGCAGCGTGCCTGCCTTGGCCAATAGCCCGCGTTGCAACAAAATGTCATAGCTTTCAGCGCCCAGCGCCATGTGCAGTGTTTCCAAAGTAAAGCCCCCTTTTTTGTGCCAACAAACAAAAAAATCGGCGGCCTGCTGTGCAGGCCGCCGACATTTGAGTTTAAGCGAATCATTTTACCATAATCGCCGTATCAAACCGGTTTTGCGCAGCACAGAGTAGCCTTGCCATAAAAATAAGCAAAGCTAAAATAAAAGTATGCTGCTGTGGTGTTGAGACGGTTCATAAAAAGAATCTCCATTTGTGTTGAGATTGGTAACAGTATAAAAGAACCGGCGCCGTTTGTCAACGAAAAGTTTTGGTAAAGTCCCCCGGTGTGGCGCCGCCTTACTCCTCGCGCCGCGCCCAGCTGCCAATCAGCCGCAGCTGCCGGCAGGCCGCCGCCAGCTGGTCCAGCATCTGGTGCGCCTCTGGTGTTTCGCTGTCACCCACCACCTCCACGTAAAAGAAATACTGCCAGGGCAGCTCTTTCATCGAGCGCGAACGGATGCTTTCAAGGTTAAAATTGCGGCTGCCGATAATCTGCATCGCCTGCGCCAGAGCACCGGCGTCGTGGCGCACGGTGAATACCAGCCCAAAGCGGTTGCCGCCGCTGCGCCGCGGCAGACGCGAGATGACGATGAACCGGGTGACGTTTTGCGCGCTGGTGTTGATGTCGCGTGCCAAAATCGACAGCCCGTACAGCGCGGCAGTGTCCGCACTGGCAATGGCGGCCTTGGTTTTGTCGCCGCATTCGCTGACATACTTTGCGGCCAGCGCCGTGTTGGCGTAGGGCACCAGCTCGTACCCTTTGCCGGTGAGGTAAGCCTGGCACTGGCTGATGGCCTGGTGGTGCGAGTAGACCTGTTTGATCTGCCCCAGCTCGGCACCGGGCACCCCCAGCAGGTTTTGGCGGATGTCAAGATCGTAGCTGTCCACCACTTGGCAGTTGTCGTACTTCCAAAGCAAATCCAGCACTTCGCCCACTTCGCCGGTGTACGAATTTTCAAACGGCACCACGCCCGCCGTCACTTCGCCACGTTGCACAGCGGCAAACACCTCTTCAAACGTCACATAGGCGCGGGCGGGGGCATCGCCAAAAATGCGCTGTTCGGCAATGTGCGAAAACGAGCCCTCGACCCCCGGGTAGCCCACGCAAAAATCCGCAAGGCGGCTGGTTTGGTAGTCGCGCGAAAGCTCCATCATCTTTTGCAAAAGCTGGGTGTAATAGCCGCGCAGCGCGGCGTCGTGCACCCGCAGGGCACCCTTGCGCAGCACTTCGGCCTCCCGCCCGGCGTCCAGCACCGGCAGGCCGTGGGCGCGCTTATAGTCCAGCACTTTTTCCACCGCGGCCATGCGCCGCTCAAACAGCGCCGCCATCTCGGTATCCACTTCGTTGATTTCTGCGCGCGCGGCAAGCAGCTCGTCCACACGGAACATCCCCTGTCTATTGTTTGTTGGGCCTATTATACCCTGCCTGCCCCGCCGCCGCAACCCCATGCCGCGCGAGACAAAATGACAAAACTGGCTAAACAACAGGTTGGGAATATGTGGTATAATAAGGCTGCCGCCCGAGGGCCGGGCGGCAAAAGCGGCCCGGCAGGGCACAGGGGTGTGCAAAAACATGAAAATTTTACTGGTAATGGACCAGTTTGACACGGCGAATAACGGCACGACAGTCAGTGCACAGCGGTTTGCACAGGCGTTGCAGCGGCGCGGCAACGAGGTGCGGGTGGCGGCGGCGGGGCAGGCGGGCGAAGGGCGGTATGTCATGCCCGCGCTGTGGTTCCCCGCGCCCGCGGCAAAGCTGATTCACAGTCAGGGCATGCAGCTTGCAAAGCCGGACAAAGCTTTGTTGCGGCAGGCCATCGCGTGGGCGGACGTCGTGCATTTTTTAATGCCATTCGCGCTTTCCCGCGCGGGGCTGCGTATTGCCGAAGAGCTGGGCGTGCCGCACACGGCGGCGTTTCATGTGCAGCCCGAGAATATCACTTACAGTATTGGCCTTGGCAAACGGCGGGCGGCAAACGAGCTGCTGTACCGCGAGCTGCGGGGGCATTTTTACAACCGGTTTTCGCATGTGCATTGCCCCAGCAACTTTATTGCGGGCGAACTGCGCCAGCACGGGTACACCGCACAGCTGCATGTCATTTCCAACGGGGTGGACCCATCGTTCTGTTACCGCCGCAGCGAAAAAAC
Source organism: Bacillota bacterium (assembly GCA_023460035.1). Classification (GTDB taxonomy): domain Bacteria; phylum Bacillota; class Clostridia; order Oscillospirales; family Ruminococcaceae; genus Pygmaiobacter. The sequence goes on along the minus strand of JAEWRN010000042.1, from coordinate 10,416 downwards.
GCCGCAGTTTGCGGGGCGCAAAGTGCTGTTGATGATTGGTCGCCTTTCGGCGGAAAAGCGGCAGGATGTGCTAATCGACGCGGTGGCACGCAGCCGGTACAGCGGCGAAATACAGCTGGTGCTGGCAGGGCAGGGGCCCAAAGAGTCGGCGTTGCGCCGCCAGGGCGAAAAGCTGCCGCACCCGCCCATCATCGGGTTTTACACCCAGCAGGAGTTACAGCAAATTTTGTCGATGACCGACTTATATGTGCACGCGTCGGATGCCGAAATTGAGGCCATCTCGTGCATCGAGGCGTTTTCAACCGGGGTGGTGCCGGTGATTGCCGATTCGCCGCTGTCTGCCACCCCGCAGTTTGCGCTTACCCCGTACAGCCTGTTCCCCGCGGGCAGCGCCGCGGCGCTGGCCGGGCGCATTGACTACTGGCTGGCCCGCCCGGCCGAGCGGCAGGCAATGGGCCTGCGCTATGCGCAGGCGGGCAAGGCCTATGGGCTGGATGCCTGTGTGGCGCAGGCAGAGCAGATGTTTCAGCTTGCGATTGACGAGCAGCGCCGGGGGGCCGTGGTATGAGGGTGAATATGGACGAAGCTGCCCGGCGGCGGGTGCACCCGTTTCACACCCATATTGAAAAGCTTGCCCCGCAAAGGCCCGGCAAAATAAAGGTGAATGCCGATTACGTGTACCGCCTGCGCGGGGCGGCCCTTTGGTTGCATAAAGCATTGCGCCGGGTGGTGCTGGCGGTGTTTGGCCCACTGTTTGCCCTTTGGGGCTGGCAGGTATGCGGCAAAGAACATTTAAACGGGCTGCCCGGCGGCGCTGTGACGGTGTGCAACCACGTGCACCCGCTGGACTGTGTGCGCCTTGCCTGCGCCCTGTTTTCGCGCGAGATGTACTTTTTAAGTTTAAAAGCCAATTTAGAGCTGCCGGTAGCGGGCCGCTTGGTGCGGCTGTTGGGCGGGTTGCCGCTGCCCGAAACGGCCGCCGCCGGCGTGCATTTAAGCCGCACAATCCGCACCCTGTTAGGTCAGGGCGCGCTGGTGCAAATTTACCCCGAAGGGGTGCTGGTGCCCTATTGCAGCACCCTGCGCCCGTTTGCACGCGGGGCATTTTGTTATGCGGCAGATAGCGGCGCCCCGGTGCTGCCCTGTGTGCTGGTGCCGCGCCCGCGCACCGGCTGGCGGCGGTTCACCGGTAAAAAGCCGCTGTTGCAGCTGGTTATTTTACCGCCGGTGTACCCGCAGCAGGGCCCGCGCCGCGCCGCTGCCACTAAATTGCAACAGCAGGTCACAGCGGCCATGCAGGCGGTGCTATTGCCGGTTGAAGAACAGCAGCGCTACCGTGCCGCGGGGGTATAACCGGGCGGGCAATAAAGCAAAAGTGCTTCTTACTGTGGGGTGGTAGCAAAATACCCACGGTTATGGTATACTTTAGCCAAAGTATCAAATGTTGGTTAAAGGAGTGAACCTTTATGTTGCATAACCCGGTGGTGCTGGCGTTGCTGGGCACCGGTTTTACCTTCCTTGCGACCGCCGTCGGTGCCGCCTTTGTATTTTTTGTACGCAGGGATGCGTCGCCCAACCTGCAAAAGGGGTTTATGGGCTTTGCCGCCGGGGTGATGATTGCCGCCTCGGTGTGGAGCCTGCTCATCCCCGCGCAAAACATGGCGGCCGAGCAGGGTATGAACGAGTGGGTGCCCACGACGCTGGGCTTTCTTGCGGGTGGTATCTTTTTATTTATTCTTGACCATCTGCTGCCGCATTTGCACGCCAATGAAAACAAACCCGAGGGGCTGCCGTCCGGTTTAAAGCGCACCACCTTGCTGGTGCTGGCGGTCACGCTGCACAATATCCCGGAGGGCATGGCCGTCGGCCTGTCGTTTGCGGTGGCGGCAAGCGGGGGGCAGGCGGCACTTGCCGGTGCCATAGCCCTTGCGCTGGGCATGGCACTGCAAAATGTGCCGGAGGGCGCTGCCATTTCGCTGCCGCTGCACAAAGAGGGGGTCAGCCGCCCCAAAGCGTTTGTGCTGGGCGCGCTGTCCGGTGTGGTAGAGCCGCTGGGCGGCCTTGTGGGCGTGCTGCTGGCGGTGACAATGGCGCGGCTGATGCCGTTTATGCTGTCGTTTGCGGCGGGCGCCATGATCTATGTTGTGGTCGAAGAGCTGGTGCCGGAGTCGAGCGGCGACGGCCAGGGCCACGCCGGGGTGATTGGCACCATGATTGGTTTTACGCTGATGATGGTGCTGGATATCGCGCTGGGCTAAAAACGTGATGCTTGTACTGCAAGGTGCGCCGGTCACCCCGGCGCACCTTGTTTTGTGTGAAAGATGCGCACAATTGTTGAAAAGAAGGTTACAGCTTCCCCATGCAGATTGCCGCCCCCCGCACCCGGTGTTATACTAAAAGAAAAAGGAGTAGCGACACATGGCTAACATTTGGCACGACATCGACCCCGCGCGCATCCACCCGGAGGATTTTATTGCGGTCATTGAAATTGAAAAGGGCTCTAAAAATAAATACGAGCTGGACAAAGAGACCGGCCATATTATTTTAGACCGTATTCTGTATACCTCCACCCACTACCCGGCAAACTATGGGCTGATCCCGCGCACCTATGCCGACGACGGGGATCCGCTGGATGTGCTGGTGCTGTGCAGCGAAAACCTGTACCCGCTGAGCCTTGTGCGCTGCTACCCCATTGGGGTGATGGCGATGCTGGATTCCGGTAAGCTGGATGAAAAGATCATCGCCATCCCGTTCAACGATCCCACCTATAACGGGTATCATGACATCAACGAGCTGCCCGCGCATATTTTTACCGAGATGCGGCATTTCTTTACCGTGTATAAAAATCTGGAAGGCAAAGAGACGGTGGTCAACGAGGTCGCCGGCCGGGAGGAGGCACATAAGGTCGTTCAGAAATGTCTGGATGCCTATGTGGACCGATTTTGCCGCTGAAACACCACAATAGAGCACGAGTTTTCCTGCGTTTGCACCCCATCAGAGAATCGGGTATAATGGCAGGGCAGAAACCTGCAGCATAATGATTGGGAGAAACGCATGGAAAAACAACAATTTTTTAAAAAGAAAGATCTGTTTATCGTGGCGGTGCTGCTTATCGCCGCGCTGGCGCTGGGGGGCTTTTACCTTTTGACGCGCGACACCGGCGCAAAAGCACAAATCACGGTGAACGGTGTCAAGGACCAGGTCATCAGCCTGTCGAAGGACGGCACTTACCATGTTGATAACGGGGAGTTGCCCGTGACGCTGGAAGTGAAGGACGGCGCCATCCGTTTTGTGGATTCGCAGTGCCCGGACCATATCTGCGAGGGGTTTGGGTTTATCAGCCAGGAGGGGGACTACGCCGTTTGTATGCCCGCCGGGGTGGCAGTGACAATTTACAAATAACGGGAATAAGTACTGGCAAATAAGGCAAAAAATAGCGTTGATTTTTGGGGTTTTACCCAAAAATTCAACGCTTTTTTGTTTAAAATTCCGTTTTTACAGGGGGGCATTACAAAAACTATACCTTACCATTACAAAAGAATGGTATACTAAAATCGTTCGTGGATTCCGGTGAAGGACACCGGGACCAATCACAATATCATCCTGTATTTTGTAAGAAAGACAACGGGGGATTACATGGACATTTTTTCCGTTATTTCGATGGCGGGTGGGCTTGCCCTTTTCCTGTACGGTATGAACATCATGGGCACCGGGCTGGAAAAGCTGGCGGGCAGCAAGATGGAGATGATCTTGAAAAAGCTCACCTCCACCACCCTGATGGCAGTGCTCTCCGGTGCCGTGCTCACCGGTCTCATTCAGTCGTCGTCCGCCACCACGGTCATTGTCGTCGGCCTTGTGAACTCCGGCATCATGCAGCTGCCGCAGGCAATCGGTGTGATTATGGGTGCCAACATCGGTACGACCGTCACCGGCCAGCTAATCCGCCTTGCGGATATTGGCGGCGGCAGTGTCGTATTGAAGTTCTTAAAGCCCAGCACGATCGCCCCGCTGCTTGCGTTTGCAGGTGTGGTGTTGTTTTTGTTTTTCAAAGAACAAAATAAACGCAATATCGGCCAGACGATGCTGGGCTTTGGCATTTTGTTCACCGGCCTGTTTACGATGGAGGCCGCCGTTGCCCCGTTGAAAGACAGCCCCGGCTTTGTGCAAATTTTCTCCAGCCTGCAAAACCCGTTTTTGGGGGTGCTTGCCGGTACGCTGGTCACCATTGCAATTCAAAGCTCGTCGGCTTCGGTGGGTATTTTGCAGGCACTTTCCACCACGGGCGCCGTCACCTGGGGCAGTGCAATCCCCATTATTTTAGGCCAGAACATCGGCACCTGCTCCACTTCGCTTATCGCTTCCATCGGTACCTCCAAAGGGGCAAAGCGCGCCGCCTTTGTGCACCTGTATTTTAACATTATCGGCACGGCGCTTTTTATGGCGGTGCTGTACGGTATCAAGTATACCGTGGGCTTCCCGATGTGGAACGACGCCATCAACCGCGGCGACATTGCAAACTTCCACACGGTGTTCAACGTGGTGACGACGCTGATGTTCCTGCCGTTCACGAAATTCTTGGCGAAAATCGCCACGATGACCGTGCCGGACCGCGGCGGCGAAGAGCCGGCCATCGACATGCCGGTGCTGGACGAACGCCTGTTTGGTTCGCCCGCGGTGGCCATTCAGCAGGCGCGCAGCGCAGTTGAAAAAATGGCGCGCAACGCAAGGCTGAACTACGAGGCCGCCGTGCCGCTGTTGCAGCAGTACAGCCCCGAAAAGGTGGCCGAGATTAATGCACGCGAGGACGTTGTGGATAAGCTGGAATATTATATCGGCAACTACCTTGTAAAAATTACCGACCACGAGCTGGCGGAGGCCGAAAGCCGGCGGGTGACCGATTTGCTGGCCTATATTACCGAGTTTGAGCGCATTGGCGATTACAGCATCAATGTGGTCGAGCGCAGCAGTGAAATGATGGATAAAAACATCCGCTTTTCCGACGATGCGCTGCAGGAGCTCAGCGTATTGAACAATGCGATTCGCGAAATTATTCAGCTTGCCGAGCGCAGCTTCCGCCACAGCGATGTCGCGCTGGCCGAACAGGTGGAGCCGCTGGAAGAGACGATTGACCGCATCTGCGACATTTTGCACAACCGGCATTTGCAGCGGCTGCAAAGCGGGCGATGTGCCATTGAAAGCGGCGTCGTATTTTTAGAGGTGCTCACAAACCTCGAGCGCATTGCGGACCACTGCTCTAACATTGCGGCCCGCATGATAGGTGCGGAGAGTGACGGCCAGTTTGACGCGCACGAGATGCGCCGCCGCCTGCACGAGGGCTATGTGGAGGGCTTTAACGAAAAGCTGCAGCAGTACCAGCTGAAATATCTGCCGCTGCTGGACCAGCAGCAGATCGCGCAGTAAGCTATTTTAATAAAAACAAAGGGCAGCCCGCAGGCTGCCGGATAATAAGCGCCCGCCAAATTTTTGGCGGGCGCTTTGTTGTGTTTGTTGTTTGGGCGTTTTTGTGCCGGGCGGCAGCACGGTGCTAAACGATGTAAAAGCCCCAGCCGGGTAGCCATTTCAGCGCGGCGGCGTAAGCGGCAGGGATGGGCAGGCCCGACAGCACGGGGAAGAAAAACACCAGCAGCACCGCCGCCACCCCAATTAGAATACCAGTCGTCACCTTGGCGGCGCGGGGGTGGTGTTCGGCAAGGCTGCCCAATAGCAGCCCCAGTGCCAACAGCGCAAACGGCATGGCAGCGAAATAGTGGTACAAAAAGGTGGCACGGGTAATCAGCACCCACGGCAGGTACTGTGCACCCCACAGCGCCAGCACAAACCAGACGGCGGGCTTTGCCTTGCCGCGCAGGGTTTGCAGCAGCTGTACCACCACGGCCAGCGCCCCGCCCCAAAACACCACCGGGTTGCCCAGCACCGCAATGCTGGCCACGATGCCATCCGGCAGGCGGCTGCCCATGTAATACCACACCGGGCGCAGCAACAGCGGCCAGGTGTACCATTTGGATTCAAACGGGTGGGTAGAGGTGAGCTGGCTGTGGTAGCTGTACATGCTTTGCTGTGCGGGCAGAATGCTGGCCAGCGTAAAACCGTTGTCGGGTGCCAGCACCAGCGGCAGGTACGAAAGCACATACACCACCAGCGGCACCACCACATAAAAGCCAAGGCCCGCCAGCAGCGCAAACGAAAGGTCCTGCCGGTAGGTTTCGCGTTTTTCAAGGGTGGTACCCGGCTGCGCCGCCAGTGCTTTGTGGCGCAGCAGCAGTGCCGCAAAGTAAACGATGGCAAGCCCGGCGCCCGCATACACCCCTGTCCACTTGCTGGCACAGCCAAGCCCAAAGGCCACCCCGCCCAGCGCGGCGGGCACCAGCGCCCCATGCCGCCCGCCGGGGATGAAGCTTTGGCAGAACCACACCATAAAGTAGGCACCCAGCAACACAAAAAACACCACATAAACGTCAATGGTGGCAATGCGGGACTGGGTGTACCGCATAAAATCCAGCGCAAACAGGCTGGTGACACCGGCGGCAAGCCAGGTGCGTTTCAGCAGGCGGCGGGCCAGCAGGTAGAACACCGGCACCATGGCAATGCCAAACAGCGTGCCCATAATGCGCCAGCCAAAGGGGTTCATGCCAAACAGCGCAATGCCAATGGCAATGATGTCCTTGCCCAGCGGCGGGTGGGTCGTCTCGTAAATGGGCAGCCCATGCAGCGTTTCATAGCCGGTGCGCCCGTGGTAAATTTCATCAAAATACATGCTGTTCAGCTGGCTGGGGCGCGCCGGCAGCGTACCCGCCTCGTCAAACAGCGCCGCCGCGCCCGAGGGCAGAATGGTCGGGGTCAGCGCCTTGTGGTCGGCGCTCACAAATACAATTTCATTTACGGTGCCGCCCGTTATTGTGATGGTCAGGGCCTTTTCCTCTATAAAGGCGTCGGTCACCTGCCACGCAAAACAGGTGCCGCCGGTCAGCGGCTGTTCGGCCAGCACATTGCCCGCGGTGTCCGCCACCTGCACCGAGCCGTTGCCAAGGCCGGGGTACACCCAGATGGAAGCAATCTGCTGCGGGCTGTCGTACCCGACGGAAAACGACACCGAGCCCGCAGTGGCAAACGAGGTCTGCGGCACCTGCGTGGTGCCAAGGTAGGGCAGTGACAGGCAGGCCGCAAACAGGGTCAGCAGTGTAATGGCAAGGGCGTCCCGCTTTGAAAACCGCGGCGGCGGCGCAATAAAATTGACCGCGGTTTTTTTGGGCGCATGAGGCGCTTTAAACGGCTGGGGCTTTGCGGGCTGCCCGTCGTTTGCCGCCGGCGGCGCCGGGGGCTTTGGCAGGGCGGATGCCGGCACCTTGCCCCGCACCGACTGCCATATAAGATAGGTGAGATAGCAAAAGGCCGCCACCGCAAAAAAGCCAAGGCTGCGCGCGATGAAAACAGAAGTGGTACTTTGCAAAAATTCGTCGCGTCCCACATTGTACTGTACCATTGCCATATTGACCAGCAGCACAGCAGAAAGCGCCGCCGCAACAAACAGCCGCCGCCGGTCACTGTCCAGCGCCCAGGCGGCAATTAGCAGCACCAGCGCGGGCAGCAGGTACCGCTCGTGCATGCGGTGCGCGAACAAAAAAATGCCAATGCCATAAAAGGCGGCCAGCAGCGGCAGGTTTAGCCTGCCTGCCCGCGCGGCCAAAAACCCTAACACAAATAGCGCCACCGTCAGCAGCACCAGCATTACGGTGCCCCAGTGCTGCCAGCTTAAAAACAAAAACAGGTTGGCCTGCGGCTGCCAGTTGCCGCCCAGCGCCGTGATGAAATTAAACGCGTTCAGCGAGGCGTAGGGGTAAGAGGACGCGGTGGAAAAGTATTTTTCAAGCAGCCACACAAACGGGGTCTGGCTGCCGGTGAACGGCAGTGAGATCAGCAGCACCACGCCGACGCTGGCAATGGCGGCGCCCGCCGCTTTCAGCGCGGCCTTGCCCTTTGCCCGCCAGCCGGGCTGGGTGAGCAGGGGCAGCAAAAAGGCCAGCGCAAACACCGGCCCGTAAAGCAGGGCCTGCGGTTTGGCGGCAAGGCCGATGCCGTACCAAAGCGCGGCCACAAAAAAGCGGTTGTTTTGCAATGCCAGAAAAGCCAGCAGCAGGCAGAGCGTCAAAACCGAGTCGACCTGCTTCCACACCGCAACATCATAGATCAGCGCGGGGTTTAGCGCCGCAAAGGCGGCGGCCACCAGCGCCGTGCGTGTGCCAAAGCGGGGCAGCGCAAGGTGGTACAGCACGGCGGCAATAGCAAGGTCGCACAGCACCGGCACAAGGCATTGCACCGCAAGGGCCGCGGGGGTCAGCGCCACAAGGCCCAGCGCTCGGGTGGCAAGGCCCACCAGCCACAGCACCAGCATATAGCCCGGCGGGTAGTCGGCAAAAAAGCCGCCGGTGTAAAAGTTTTTCAGCCCGCCGTCGGCCAGCAGCCCGGCCCAGGCCGAAAAGGTGTTGGTGTCGTAAACATACCCGTCGGTCACTGCAACCAGCACCATGCGCACTAAAAATGCGCACAGCAGCAACAGTACCAGCTCTGGGGCAACACCCCCCCGCCGTTTTGGTTTGATCGCCGTTTTTGACATCGCGCACCTCACATCCCACACCCCGGTAAGTGGGTATTTTGTTTCATCGTTTGGGCAAAGCCCGTATGCCCCTTATTATAACACCCTTCGGTGGGGGTTCAAAGTAAAAACAAAGTGAAATTGGCCCGCGGCGCGAATTGACAAGGCAGGGCGGCGGGGGTAGTATAAATGAAAAACCGTGCGGGGGCGGGGGCCTTTGCAGCAAGGGAGCGTGTCATGCAACAGGAAAGCGGGAAAAGCAAAAAAAGCAGCGGGCTGCAAATCGGCCCCAAAACCTTTGTGCTCACCGTGGCGGTGCTGCTGGTCGTGGTCATCGTGGCGGGCATTTTAACACTGGTGTTGCCGCAGGGCAGCTTTGCACGCACCGTGGTGGACGGGCGCGAAGTGGTGGTGCCCGGCACTTACGCGGTAGAAAATGCGGGCCGCCTGCCGGTGTGGCGCTGGCTGACGGCGCCGGTGGAAGTGCTGTTCAGCCCGGAGGGCGTCACGGCCGGCATGATTATCGTGTTTTTGCTGCTGATCGGCGGCACGTTTCAGGTGCTGGACGAAAGCCATGTGCTGAACTACATTATTTTATCGGTCATCCGCCGGTTTGGTGAGAAAAAATACCGGCTGATTTTGCTGATGTGCTTTTTGTGCATGCTGGTGGGTTCGACCATCGGCATGTTTGAAGAGACGGTCACGCTAGTGCCCATCACGGTGGCGCTTGCGCTTTCGCTTGGGTGGGACTCGCTCGTCGGCCTTGGCATGAGCATCCTTGCCGTTGGGTTTGGGTTTGCGTCGGCCACCTTTAACCCGTTCACTGTCGGCATCACCCAAAAGCTGGCCGGGCTGCCCGCGTTCAGCGGCCTTGCGCTGCGCATGGGCGTGTTTGTGGCTGTTTACCTGATGCTCACCGCTTTTTTGGTGCGGTATGCAAAGCGGGTAGAAAAAGACCCCAAAGCGTCGCTGGTGTACGAGCACGACCTTGGCATTCGCGGCCATTATTTGGACAGTTTAGACGAGGGCATTTTGCAGCAGGCGGGGGTACGCCGGGCGGCACTGGTGTTTGCCGGTGCGCTGGGGCTGGTGCTCGTCTATGTGGTCACCGGATTTTTTGTCAGCGGCCTGTCGGATTATTCGCTGCCGGTGATGGCCGTCTGCTTTACGGCGGGCGGGCTGGTGGCCGGGCGGCTTGCCGGGCTGAAAAAGGGGCTGTTTGGCCATTTTATCAAAGGGTTGCTTGCCATTTCGCCGAGCGTTGTTTTAATCTTGCTTGCCATGAGCGCCAAGTTCATCATGACCGAAGGCGGCATTATGGACACCATTTTAAACGCCGCTTACGGGGCCATTGGCGGCGCGTCACCCTATGCGGCGGTGCTGTTGCTGCTGGCATTGGTATTGTTTATGCAGTTCTTTATTGGCAGTGCCACGGCAAAGGCGTTTTTGATTATGCCACTCATTTTGCCGCTGGTTGACCTTGTGGGGCTGACGCGGCAAACGGCGGTACAGGCGTTTTTGTTTGGCGACGGCTTTACCAACATGATCTTCCCCACCAATGCGGTGCTGCTTATTTCGATTGGCCTTGTGGGTATCCCGTACGGCAAGTGGTTCCGCTGGACATGGAAGCTGCAGCTCGGCACGCTGCTGCTCAGTGTGGCGGTGCTGCTGGGCTGCGTGGCGCTGGGGTACGGGCCGTTTTAACAAGCGCATGCAAACAGTAGTTTTATAAAAGCCGTAACACCCCCCCCCCGGGGGGGGGGGGGGGGGGGGGGGGGGGGGGGGGGGGGGGGGGGGGGGGGGGG
>JAEWRN010000041.1 GCA_023460035.1 Bacillota bacterium | reverse complement strand
GAAGTATACTTCGCTCACCCCTATTCCTCTTGGGAGCGGCCACAGAACGAACGGCACAATGGCCTGTTCCGGCAGTATGTCCCCAAAGGTGCCTCCATTGACAAGTTCTCACTCGAAGAAATCCTTGCCTTTGCCGATGAGCTGAATGGACGGCCTCGCCGCAAGCTCGGCTACCGCACGCCGGAGGAACTATTTGAGGCATTCTTGGATAAAGTCTACGCCGCCTAAGAACCCGCATCCACTCTACCGTGGGTGTCCAACTTGCTCTTGCAATTTGCGTTTATTTTTTATTATTAGTGAAGCTGGTAACAATCGTTCTTTCAAGGTTTTTTCTTCCATGTTTACTTTTCCTCTACATTACAACAAATTCTCTTTAAATTTCCGTCGCTTTTAAAGCTCGCCTCAATAAAATCATCTTGTTTATATCAGGTAAATTATCACATATATTATAGCATGTTGAATTGGCACCAATGCCAAAAAAGTAAAAAAGATAGGGCAATCTGCAAAGCAGATTGCCCTATCTTAAAATTGGTGGACCCGAACGGGATCGAACCGTCGGCCATAGTATGCAAATAAAACTACGGATTTCTATTCGTCTTTTTGAAGGCACTGGCCGAGTACACTCTCCAACTGCGCCGTCTCGTACACCGACTCGACCATGGCCAGTAGGAGTTCATCAACTGGAACTGCGGCCCAATCCACCTTGTAGCCGTTCCGCAAGAACAGCAAGCGCATAAATTCTCTGGTGGTCCGCCCGTTACCCTCACGAAAGGGATGAATGTAGTTTAATTCGGCCATGTAATAGGCACTTCGTTTTATGAATTGCGCCCAATCCAACCCCGCCAAACCGTGCTCAGCATGTAGCTCATTCAACAGACTTGAAAGCTTTTCTTTGATCTGATGAAAGTTAAGAAACCTTGTTTCGTCTTTTGCGATATTCTCTCGCCGGAAGTGTCCTGCAAAGCGATATACGTCGCCAAGAAGACGTCGGTGGATATTGCAGAGATGGCTCGGCGTGAAACGCCCTGGGACCGGATTCTCAACTAGTTCGGTTTGCCGTACCGCAGAAATGTCAGCCTCGATGCGCCGAAGAGTCGCTCCGTCACGAATGCCCAATTTGTTCAGAAGTACATTAGAGTCCTTATAACAGTAGGCAGAACCCGTCACCGCATATACGTCGTATTTTCCAAAACCGTCAGGCATTGGGCCGCGTGCCCCCGATACCATAACTGCATTTAATCTGCTTCACGGCGCTGTCTGCGGAAATGCGGCCATCGGCGATCTTCTCGCAAAGGCGAACAGCTTTGCGGCTGGGCGTCATCTTCTCCGCCGCATGGGTTGCGAGAGAGTATTTTACGCTTTCTTTTGCTTTTAATGCCATAATATCCGCCTCCAATCTATTCTAATAGTATCACATTTTCGGCTCCATAATCAAGATATCCCAGCAGCTCATAAACTGTGCTTTTTGTCCTGGGGGGATGGCCTTTCTTTTTGCAGCTCTGCCTTTACGGCCTTTGCGTTTTCTGTAAGATGCTCACTGTTTACAAACAGCTTTTGGTAAAACTGCTTTACATCCGGGTCGCCCAAAACATAAAACACCTGTTTGTTTTCAATCGCAATTTTAAATAGCCGCTCTTTTTGCGGCTGTGTCCAATTTTGACAGCTTTTCAATTTTTTTATCAGCAAATGCGTTGTTGCAAAGCTTCTGCTGCTCTCCAGTGATAATAAAAGGTCCGTTTTCTTCTGCCCATCTTCACTGTTGTTGCTGTCTGTTGCGATATTTTCCTTTTTGCACTGGTAATAAATATCTTCCAGCGCTTCGTTGGCGGAAGTGCGGTCAATAATTCGCTTGACCAAGCTGTCCAGCTTGGTGCCTGCTGAATAATCCGCCGGCACATAGTACTTAATCCGGCCGTCCCGCATCATCTTGTGCACTTTGGTCTTATCCTCTGTGTCTCTGTTGTATACGCCAATCGAATGCCCCCCATACGAATTGACAAGCTTCATGCAGGGAATGTCCGTATCACTGTCGCCGATGTAGACCATATTGCGAAAAGGCACCCGCATGTCCTCCGGGGCAAAATAGTCGTTCACCCCGTCGTCGTTGATATCCAGCACGCCTTTTTCAATGCGAAATAAAAACTGCGTTTTATTGGTATAGTTAATCACCTGCGCCGGCCATTCGGCCAGCCCCGTTTTGGGGTCATAGTAAAATGAGCTTGCATATATTTTTTTAAAAGCGCCACTTTTGGCAACCGTGGTGCCCTCAATCATTTCTTTCAGCCCTGAAGAAATAATATAATGCTCCACCGTGACATTGTGTTCTTCGCCATAAGCGCAGATTCGCTGAAACCATTCTTCCACCCCGGGGAACAGCTGAACCTTTGCGCCATATTCCCCCAGCTTTTCGCGGTTAAATATAATACGCCCCGTCGCCGTACGAAGCATTTTATACATATAAGCCAGGTTTTGGTCCATCTCGTTCTCTTCGGCAAGCGCGTTGGACTCTGTCCAAAAATCCTCTACGTCGTACCCTACAGACTGTATATAACCTTGTGCCTGCATATCGTTCGGTGACAGGGTTTTATCGAAATCATAGCAAATTGCCAGTACCGGCTTTGCCCCTTTTGCCTCTCGCTTAAATTCTTTTTTGCTCATGTTTCACACCCGTTTCTGGTAAAAGTTGTCCGGCTACGTTGCTTTTATCGGTTTTAAAAGCCTGTGTCTCTTATGCCGATTATACTGGCAATAAGCCGCCTTTTCAAGCGTCTTTGCCTCGCTTGCTGCCGCAAGGCCCTGTTTACCATTTGGGTATAACAAAAAAGAGAAGCCCAAAAGGCTTCTCTTTTTATTTTGGTGGACCCGAACGGGATCGAACCGTCGACCTCCGCGTTGCGAACGCGGCGCTCTCCCAGCTGAGCTACGGGCCCATACCTTACCCGCCGTTTTGCGGCGCTTTTATATTATAAGGCATCTTATTATTTTATGCAAGGCATATTTTCAATTTTTTTAAAACCACACTTGGCCCCCCGCCCTGCGCCGCGGTGCAGATTGCATTGCCGCGTGCGCGCGGGTATAATAAAGAAAACACATTAGTGTTAGCAAGCGGGGGGGACGACCTGTGAAAGACGGATTTATTAAAGTAGCAGCTGCAAGCCCAAAATTAAAGGTTGCAGACTGTGGCTATAACCTGACCGAAATCATCAAAACCGTGCGCCGTGCCGAACAGCTGGATGTACAGTTGCTGGTGCTGCCAGAGCTTTGCCTGACCGGTTATACCTGCGGCGATTTGTTTTTTCAAACCGTATTACAGCAGGCGGCACTGAACAGCCTGCAGGTGCTGGCGCAAGAGACGGCCAGCACCGACATGCTGATTTTGGCTGGCCTGCCCATTGCCGACGGCAACAAGCTGTACAACTGTGCCGCCGTGCTGCAGCGTGGGCGGGTGCTGGGTTTGGTACCAAAGTCAAACCTGCCAAACTATGGTGAATTTTACGAGCGGCGGCAGTTTACCCCCGCGTTCTTTGGCCAGCGGCAAGTATTGCTGGGCAACGATACGGTGCCGTTTGGCACGAAACTGCTGTTTTGCTGCAAACAGCTGCCTGCGTTTTGCCTTGGCGTCGAAATTTGTGAGGATTTATGGGTGCCGTTTGCGCCATCCGTCGGCCTTGCGCTGGCGGGCGCCACGGTCATTGCCAACCTTTCGGCCAGTGATGAAACGATTGGCAAAGCCGCCTACCGCCGCACACTGGTCACCTCGCAATCTGCAAAGCTGATCTGCGGCTATTTGTACGCCGACGCCGGCATGGGCGAATCCACCGGGGATATGGTGTTTGCGGGGCATGATTTGATTGCCGAAAACGGCACCCTGCTGGCAGAAAGCCCGCTGTTTAGCGAGGGGCTGACCTTGACCGAGCTGGACGTGCAGCGCCTTGCAAGTGAGCGGGTGCGCACCACCACCTACCCCGCTTTGTGCGACGACGGTTATACTAAAATTGCGTTTGACTGCGCGGTAAAGGATATTTTGTTGACGCGCGAGATTGCCACACACCCGTTTGTGCCGCAGTCAAAAACCGACCGCGACGCGCGCTGCGAAGAGATTTTTTCCATTCAATCCACCGGCCTTGCGAAACGCGTGCGGCACACAAACTGCGGCTCGCTGGTGATTGGCATCAGCGGCGGGCTGGACAGCTGCCTTGCCCTGCTGGTCGCCGTGCGCGCGCTGGACCTGCTGGGCCGCCCGCGCACCGACGTGATTGCCGTCACAATGCCCTGCTTTGGCACCACAAGCCGCACCCGTTCAAATGCCGAGCTGCTGTGCCGCGCGCTGGGGGTCACCTTTAACACCGTCGACATTACCGAGGCGGTGCGGGTACACCTGCGGGACATTGACCACAGCGAAGCCGAACAGGATGTGGTTTACGAAAACGCGCAGGCACGCGAGCGCACCCAGGTGCTGATGGACATCGCCAACGATATGAACGGCCTTGTGGTCGGCACCGGCGACCTTTCCGAGCTGGCACTGGGCTGGGCCACCTATAACGGGGATCATATGTCGATGTACGGCGTAAACGCGTCGGTGCCCAAAACGCTGGTGCGCCATATGGTGCAGTATGCCGCCGACACAGCGCCCACCGACACCCTGCAGGGTGTGTTGCTGGACATTTTAGACACACCCGTCAGCCCCGAGTTGCTGCCCGCCAACGGCGAGGAAATTGCACAGCGCACCGAGGACATTGTGGGCCCGTACGAGCTGCACGATTTTTACCTGTACTATGTGATGCGCTGGGGCTTTTCGCCACGCAAGGTGTACCGGCTGGCGCTTGCCGCATTTGAGGACAGCTTTGGCCCCGATGTCATTTTAAAATGGCTGCATGTGTTTTACCGCCGCTTTTTTGCGCAGCAGTTCAAGCGCAGCTGCCTGCCGGACGGGCCCAAAGTCGGCAGCGTGTCGCTGTCGCCCCGCGGTGACTGGCGCATGCCCAGCGATGCAAGTGCCGCCGTTTGGATGCAGGAGCTGGAAACGCTGTAATTGGGCACTTTATACCGACATACAATGCACCCGGCAGAACTTTTGCCGGGTGTTTTTTTGCTTTTTAGTTGACAAAAGCAACTATTTTTGCTATTCTATTTTCAATTTATCGCAATACTTCTTTTTTATGCTAAGGGGGCACTTCTATGACAAAGAAAACAGACACCGCCGTTGTTGCATTGCGCAAATTCAGCCGGTTTTACACCAACCTGCTGGGGTTGCTGAATAAACACCTGTTAAATTCGCCGTTTTCGCTGACAGAGGCGCGCATTTTGTACGAGCTGGCCGAAATGCCCTGCATCACCGCAAAGCAGCTTGCCGCAGAGCTGGAGGTAGACCCCGGCTATTTAAGCCGCACGTTAAAAAAGCTGCTGCAACAAGGGTACTTGCAGCGGCAGCTTTCTGCTACCGACGGGCGCGAATACCAGCTTTCACTGACGGCAGAGGGCAACCACACACTGGTACAGCTGAGCAAGCTGTCTGACGCACAGGGCAGCGGGCTGCTGGCACATCTGGGTGAAGCCGAGCAACAGCAGCTGGTTGCATCCATGCAGCAGGTACAACGGCTGCTTTCACCACAGCAAAAGCCAGAGGTCACGCTGCGCGACACCCTGCACCCCGGGGATGTGGGTGTGTTGATTGCGCTGCACGGGGAGATTTATGCGCGCGAATGCGGGTACAACCACATATTTGAGGCCTATGTGTGCAAAACATTTTTTGATTTTCTGTTGCAATATGACCCGCAAAAAAGCCGTGTTTTCATCGCCGAAGTCGCCGGGCAGGTGGTGGGCTGCATTGCAGTGATGGAACACCCGGATGGGCTGTGCCAGCTGCGCTGGTTTTTGTTGCAGCCCGCTTTCCGCGGGATGGGCCTTGGCGGACAGCTGCTCAAAAAGGCGCTTCAATTTGCACGCAGCGCGGGGTATCAGAACATGTTTTTAGAAACGACCGACGACCAGCAGGCCGCCATTGCCATTTATGAAAAGCTGGGGTTTCACAAAACCGGCAGTAACCCCAATAGTATCTGGGGTGTACAGCACAACGAGCTGCGGTACGAAATGACACTGTAACACATGCCGCCCCCGCAACGTTTACAACAAAAACGATGCCTGCCCCTTGCAACAAAGGGCAGGCATTGTTTTGCTTTGCAGTTGAGGTTACGGTTTAATATAGGCATAGCCCTGGCTTTGGCGCTCGGCGAGCTCCAGCACGCCGGCGGGCACCACCTGTACAAACGGCAGCAGGGATGCGGGGGCAATGCCTTGCGCGCGCATGGAGTTGTTGCAGGCGGCAAAGTGTACCTTTTGCCGTGACAAATCACACATCTGCTGTTGCAGCGCATCGCCGGGCTTTTGCACATACTGCGGCACCGCAAGGGCATTTGCCAAAATTTCTATATCAACTTCTTCCCGTTTTTCTTTGGCGGCACGCAGCAGGTTTTCGGCATTGCCCAGCGCAAGGGGCCACCGGGCGGCATCATCCACATGAAAAATCACTTTCAGCATTGCGCATTCTCCTTTCAGGCACTCACCTTGCCCCACGCGGGGTTTGGTAGGTTCCACAAAGCGTTGCCGTTTGCAGCACATGGCCCTGCATGGCGGCCAGCAGCGCCCGTTTGCGGCTGCCCGCGGTCAGGGCAAGGGGGCAGTCTAACACATAAAAAGTAAAACAGTACTTGTGGCTGCTGTGCAGCGGCGGCTTTGGCCCCTTATAACAGTGGCGGCCATAGGCAAGGCCCTGCACGGCCCCGGCCAGCGCGGGCACTGTTTCGCCTTTGGGTATCCCTGCGGGGATTGTGGTTTGCACCGGCAGGTTCCAAATCAGCCAATGGTTGAAATTTTTGAATAGCGGGTGGTCCGCATCGTCCAGCGTAATGGCAAGCGACTGCGCACCGTGTGCGACATTGCAAAGCTGAAACTCAGGCGAACGGTCTGCCCCGCGCGCCGTGTATTCGAGCGGTATTTCGCCCCCCGGCGCAAAGGCACTGCTTGTCGCTGTAAAATCCCCCATAAAAAGCCCCCGGCAATTTGATACCCCCATTTTACTGCATACCATGGCAAAAGTCGACCCCGGCCGCCGTGGCATTCCAACTTGTCACTAAGGCACACAAAACAAAAAGCCATGTACCAGTTTAACACTGATACATGGCTTTTTGTGGTGCCGCTAACCGGGGTCGAACCGGTACGGTATTTCTACCGAGGGATTTTAAGTCCCTTGTGTCTGCCTATTCCACCATAGCGGCAAAGCACAAAATCGCTTTACTATCTTACAATATTACGGGGCAAAAGTCAATTCCATCTGCACCGCTGTAATGCTTTTCAAGCAGCCGGTAATGTGGTATACTAAGGCGAAAATTTTGTAAAAGGGGGGCCTTTAATGCAACAGCATACTGTGCGCACCGCGCTGCCCGCAAGGCTTGCAGATTATCTGCCGGGGGTTTACCCCTTGCTGACGCCCAGCACCGTATACCGCTTTGCCAAAAAGAAGTGCATTCGCTGCAACGGCACCCATTGCGACGGCACTTATAAGGTAAAACAGGGCGACACGCTGGCGCTTTACCTGCCGGATGACCTGCTGGCGCAACCGGACACCGCCGCCCCCTGGCGGCTGGCACGGCCAGAGCTTTGCGTTGTATATGAAGACGAACACCTGCTGGTGGCTGAAAAACCCGCCGGGCTTCTGGTGGCAGACCCAAACGGCAAAACGCCCGACACGCTGATCAACCGCGCACTGCGCTACCTTGCTGGCAGCGATGCATGGCAGCCCGGCAGCCCCTTTACCCCCAGCCTGTGCCACCGGCTGGACACCGGCACCAGCGGCCTTGTGCTGATTGCCAAAACTGTACTTTGCCTTGATGCAATGGCTGATGCGTTTGCACACCACAAGCTGCGCAAAACCTACCTTTGTGTCACCTTTGGCCGGCCCGTGCCCGCTGCCGCCACTCTGCGGGGCTGGCTTGCCAAAAACGCCACTGCCGGCACGGTGCGCGTTTTAGCCGCCCCTGCCGCAGCGGCACAGCCCATTGAGACACAGTACCGCACCCTTGCGGTCAGCGGCCGTCTGGCCCTGCTGGAGGTTGGGCTCGTCACCGGGCGCACCCACCAGATACGCGCACACCTTGCCAGCATTGGCTGCCCCCTTGTGGGGGATTCAAAATACGGCAACCAAACAGCAAACCGTGAACTGCGGGCCAAATACCAGCTGCTTTGCGCATGGCGGCTGCGGCTGCCGCAATTTGAACAGCCAGAGCTTGCTTCGCTGTGCGGCAAAGAGCTGAAAGCGGCAAACCCGTGGTTTTACGATGAGATTTTGCAGCACCGGTTGAAATAACAGCAACAAAGCCCCGCGCGTTACTGCGCGGGGCTTTGTTCTATTTTTTCCTATTTAATTTGCATGACTTATCTGCATAACGGCACGGCAGTCAACCCGCCGCTTCATCGGCAACACACTGGGCAAACCCCGCCACCGTATCCGGCAAGGTAATGCCAAAGCTGCGCAGGCGCAAAAGGCTCATGGTCAAATTGCGCGGTCTGTCGGCAAAGGCTTTTGTATTTTGCTCTACCGGGTATCCTTTTGCCCCCAGCAGGGCCAAAAATCGAGTCACTGTTTCGCAGGTATTGGCGCTGTTTTCAGACCCAAAGTTATAAACCCCGCCCGGCAAACGAAAGGTCTGCTCTACTGCCTGCAGCAAGGCGCCCACATAGGTGATACCGCGGTAATCACGCACGGGGTAAGCCAGCGGCTTGTTGTTTTGCACTGCGTCTTTCAGCGTGCGGTACAAGTCGCTATGCTCTGCCGCGAGCACCGTTTGCCAGTCATACATCCAGCTCAGGCGCAGGCACACTGCCGTGGGGCAAAGCGCAAGTGCTTTCTGCTCTGCCTGCAGCTTTTGCCTGCCGTACACATTACAGGGGGTAACCGGCTCGTCCTCTGTGTGTTTTTGCAGCCCGGTGCTGCCAAAATAAATTTGGTCAGAGCTGCAAAGCACCAGCTTTACGCCGGTTTTGGCACAGGCGGCGGCAACGGCCTCGGTGCCGCCCACGTTAATTGCCTGCGAGCGCACGGGGTCTGCTTCGCACGCCTTTACGTCCGACACCGCGGCGCAGTGCAAAACGACATCTGGCGCAAATTGCCGCACCACCGCTTCTACCTGCGCAGGGTCTGTCAGCTCCATTTCGGCGTGGGTGGGAGTCGCCACCTCATAATGCGCTGCAAAATACCGCGCAAGCCGGGCACCTAAAAAGCCGTTTGCACCGGTAATCATTATTTTTTGCACGCTACATCCCCCTTTTTGTGACTTGTTTTTCGAGCTTGTTTGCATTTATTATACCATATTGCTATGGGCAATGGTGGCTGGGCATCACATTTTCCACCTATTCTGCCTTATAACAAAAAACCGCCACCGGTTGCCCGGCGGCGGCTTTAGGGGTTTTACTTTGTCTTTTTTCCCTGATTTTGAGGCACTTGAAAAAAGTAGCCGGGGCGGTTCGGCTGCCATGCCGGGGCGGTCAGCTCGATTAACAGCTCTTCCGCCGCCGAAAGCAGTGCAACTGCGCCGGCTGCCCAAAGAACAACGGTCGCAAACGGCCACCGCAACAACAGCGGGTACAAAAACAGCAATGCACCGGTAAGCTTGTTGCCCCAGGTATGCAAAAAGCCAAACACGCCAAACCGCAGCTTTGCCGCAATGCCCGCACCCACGCGCAGCAAAGCAATGCCCACGACCAGCGGCAACGCTACGGGCGGCAGAGCAAGGTAGGGCCACAGCCGCACCAGCACCACAAATACAAAAAAAGTGTCGGCGGCAGAGTCCAGTTTCGCGCCAAGCTTACTTGCCGCGCCCAGTTTGCGGGCCAGCGGGCCGTCAATCATATCCGTCAGCCCGGCCAGCAGGTAAACCAGCAAAAACAAGTTACCAAGCGGGTACAACCACAGCAGCGTGGCGGTAAGCGCGGCACGCAGGGCCGTCAATATGTTGGGCAGTTGTTTCACGGCTGCACCCCTTTCTGTTGGTTTTTATACCAAACCGCGCACTACCACAGCTTAACCCCCTGCTGCTGCGGGGTAAGCCCCATGCGGCAGGTCACCGGCAGCAGCGCCGCAAAAAAAGCAAACAGCAGCACGGTTTCAACCGGCAGCAACAGCAGGTTTTTTACCACACTTTTGGCAAGGTAATAGTAATACCCTTTGCCGTACAGCATCGCGCTCCACAGTGAACCCAGTGCAACATTGACACCGGCGTTTACGATCAGCTTTGACAAAAAAAGCCGCAGCCCGCTGATGCGTGCACGGTATAGCAGCAGCGCATACACCAGTGCCCCCATCATGGTGCTGAGCGTGTACCCCAAAAAGAACGGGCCGGACGGGTGCAACATGTACCCAAGAATGTCCGAGCAAAAACCGCTGATGAGCGCAAGCACCGGGCCATAAATTGCGCCGCCCAGCGCGGCAAAGAAAAAGCTGAACAAAATGCGCAGGTTTTCGCCCACCTGAATGTAAAGCCCTGAAACAATGATGTTCAACGCCACAAAAAAAGCGGCAAGCACCAGCATGCGCACCTTTTTTACCTCACCCACCGCGCTTTTCCAGTACGCGGCGGTCAGGGGGGACAGGAAGGTCAGTGAATTTGTGCCTTGATACATAAAAATACTCCTCCTTCATGCATCGGCTATGTACCAACGCACCCGGGAAGAGTGCTTTACAGCGCCGCTATGCTGGCGGCACTTTTTATTTTTGGTACAGCGGGATGCGAATGCTGCACCGCAGAGGTTTCCCTCATTCGTTTTGCCGGCAACTCCCCGTCCGGCAAACACTGCGGCCATGCCTGGCCTTGCGCACAACATTCTACTCTGTTTCACTGAAAACGGGCGTTTTCAATGTGGGCTGATTATAACACACCGGCGGCCAAATCGCAACTGTTTTGCTCAAAAGCGGCAAGGCTGCACACAAAAAGCGGGCCGCCTTATTGTAAGGCAGCCCGCTTTGTTCTTTCGTTTGGCACCCGCTTTTTAACAAGCAGGCTGTTTTATGGCAGCAGGTTTTCCCCTGTGCCTCTTAGTACATGCCGCCCATCGAGGGGTCGGCCGCCGGCATTGCAGGCTCTTTTTCAGGGATGTCTGCAACGAGGCTCTCGGTGGTCAGCACCATTTCGGCGACGGAAGAAGCGTTCTGCAGTGCACTGCGGGTGACCTTTGTCGGGTCAACAACGCCAAACTCTTCAATCATCATGCCGTAAACTTCGCTCTGGGCATTAAAGCCATAGCCAACCTTACCGCTGTTTTCCACCTTGTCTACCACAACGCTGCCCTCAAGGCCCGCGTTCTTCACAATCTGGCGCAGCGGCTCACGCAGGGCGCTGACAACAATCTTCGCACCGGTTTTCTCGTCGCCTTCCAGCTCGTCGGTCGCTTGCAGCACGGCGGGGATGACGTTGACCAGAATGGTGCCGCCGCCCGGGACGATGCCCTCTTCTACCGCTGCCTTGGTTGCAGAAAGCGCGTCTTCGATGCGCAGTTTCTTTTCTTTCATTTCCACTTCGGTCGCAGCGCCAACACGGATAACGGCAACACCGCCGGCCAGCTTGGCAAGGCGCTCTTGCAGCTTTTCACGGTCGAAATCAGAGGTGCTCTCTTCAATCTGCGCGCGGATCTGTGCAACACGGTCATTGATGGCGCTCTTCTCGCCGTCACCATCCACGATCACGGTGTTCTCTTTGGTGACCTTGACCTGCTTTGCACGGCCCATCATCTCAATTGTGGCATCCTTCAGCTCAAGGCCCAGCTCTTCGCTGATGACCTGGCCGCCGGTGAGGATGGCAATATCCTGCAGCATCTCTTTGCGGCGGTCGCCGAAACCGGGGGCCTTCACGGCAACGCAGTTCAGTGCGCCGCGCAGCTTGTTGACAATCAGGGTCGACAGCGCTTCGCCTTCCACGTCCTCGGCGATGATGACCATCTTCTTGCCCATTTTGACCATCTGCTCCAAAATCGGCAGCAGGTCCTGAATGGAGGAAATCTTTTTGTCGGTGATCAGGATGTACGGGTCGTCCATCACGGCTTCCATCTTCTCGGTATCGGTTGCCATGTACGGGGTGATGTAGCCACGGTCGAACATCATGCCTTCGACAACCTCCGAATAGGTGTCGGCAGTTTTCGACTCTTCAATGGTGATAACGCCGTCGGCGCTAACCTTGTCCATTGCACCTGCAATCAGGCTGCCAACCTCGGCATCGCCCGCCGAAATGGTGGCGACCTTTTCAATGTCGGCGCCGCCGCTGACCTTGTTGCTGTGCTTTTTGATCTCGGCCACAGCCGCTTCGACTGCTTTTTTCATGCCGCGCTTCAAATCCATCGGGTTGGCACCCGCAGCAACGTTTTTCATGCCCTCGCGCACCAGTGCCTGTGCCAGCACGGTGGCGGTGGTGGTGCCGTCGCCGGCCGCGTCGTTGGTTTTGGTGGCAACTTCTTTGACAAGCTGTGCGCCCATATTCTCAAACGGGTCTTTCAGCTCGATTTCTTTTGCAATCGTCACACCGTCGTTCGTGATAAGCGGCGAGCCAAACTTTTTGTCCAGCACGACATTGCGGCCTTTGGGGCCGAGGGTAATTTTCACGGTATCAGCGAGCTGGTCAATGCCTTTTTCCAGCGCCTTGCGGGCTTCCTCGCCATAAATAATCTGCTTAGCCATATTGAATCTGCTCCTTTTATTCGGTAATTAAAATAAATGGTTCAAAACCGCATTACTCCACGGTTGCAAGAATATCGCTCTGCCGCAGTATCTGGCACTCCTCGCCGTCGATCTTAACTTCGGTACCCGCATATTTTGCAGCAATCACACGGTCGCCGACCTTCAGGGTCATTTTAACCTCATTGCCATCCACAATGCCGCCGGGGCCAACTGCCACCACCACTGCGACCTGGGGTTTTTCTTTTGCCGAACCGGTCAGAATAATACCGCCTTTTGTGGTCTCTTCTGCTGCTTCCGGCTTAATGACAACTCTGTCTGCCAAAGGTACGATCTTCATACGTGATATCCCCTTTACAAAGAATTTTATATTTTAAATTGTTAATTTTTAGCACTCATTATTCTTGAGTGCTAAAACTATTTTAACGCATTTTTCTTGAAATGCAAGAGTTTAATTGAAAAAAAATTATGAACAAACCGCCTGCGGCGCGCTTTTATAGTTTTTTTACGCGGCAAAACAAAAGGCGCGGGGCCAGCATAATCGCCCCGCGCCTTTCTACTTTATCGATCCTGCACCGGCTGCAACGCCCGCAGGCTGTCTTTCACTGCATACAATTTTGCGGGCAGCACAAACCGTGCACATGCCGGCATCACTTCAATATGCACGCTTTTGCGGATATTGCACTCGCCGTCGATGTTGGCGACAATGGGCTTTTCCGGGATCAGCGCCACCTTTTTGCCGCGCACAAAGGTAAAAATGTCCCGCACGCTCTCTTCAATCTCTTCGCCGTCAAAATGGGCGCCGGCCTGATACTTTGCAAT
Organism: Bacillota bacterium; assembly: GCA_023460035.1. GTDB lineage: Bacteria > Bacillota > Clostridia > Oscillospirales > Ruminococcaceae > Pygmaiobacter. The sequence goes on along the minus strand of JAEWRN010000041.1, from coordinate 32,305 downwards.
CACACCTGCCGCCTGAAAACGGCTGATCTTTTTTACCATCACCACATCCAGCAGGCCGTCGTTCATCACGGCGCGCGGCGTTGCCTGGTAACCGCTGCCGTAGGTCGTGCCGTTGCCCACCGCCGCCAGCAGATATTCACCGGTGAACGACTTGCCGTCTACGGTGACCGTCATGCGGTGCCCCAGCGGTTTACACATATTTTCGACAATGGAGATGTTGTAGGCCATTTTGCCGCCCAAAAACGGCACCCTGCGGTATTTGGGCACCCCATAGGCAACCGCTGCGTCCAGGCCCACCGAGCAGATGGCAAGGCAAATTTCGTCGCCATCCACCTTCATCAAATCAATGGTCACCGGCGCACCGGCAATATTGTCTTCAAGGTTCAAAAAGTCATCTGCCACGCCAAAATTTTTTAAAAAGTCATTGCCAGACCCCAGCGGCACACACGCGACCTCTGCCTGCGGGTAACGGTACGCACCGGCCATCACCTCGTTCAGCGTGCCATCGCCGCCGCAGGCATAAAAACGCACCGGCTCGCGCGACATCGCGTACTGGCGGGCAATTTCAGTGGCGTGGTGGGGCCGCTCGGTAATTTCGACCACATAGTCAAGGTTCAGCGGGGCCACCCGCTCGATCAGCTCTGGGATGAAATACTGCGTGGCATCCGCCTTACCGGATTTGGGGTTTACAATAAAAACGTGTTTCATCAAACATACCTCACTAGGAAATTCCTGTACTTAGTATCATACCTCATTTTTTTGCCACAAACAACGATTTTCACACCCGCACCGCCACAAACCGCTTATTTTTGTATAGTCCGCCAACTTTTGCGCCGTTTCTTTTCCACGCCTTACAACAAGGCCGCACGGCATCTGCCCCGGCCCCGCCTGCCCCCGCCCGCAGGGTGCACAAAAGGGCGGCTTGCGCCGCCCTTTTACAATTTTAAAGCTTAGCCGAAGTACCGTGCCAGCAGGCCCTCAAACGCCTTGCCGTGGCGGGCTTCGTCGCGCGCCATCTCATGTACCGTATCATGAATGGCATCCAGCCCCAGCTCTTTTGCCTTTTTCGCCAGTTCAAACTTGCCTGCGGTCGCGCCGTTTTCGGCATCCACACGCATCTCAAGGTTTTTCTTGGTCGAATCGGTCAAAACTTCACCCAGCAGCTCGGCAAATTTTGCGGCGTGCTCGGCTTCCTCATGGGCTGCCTTTTCCCAGTAAAGGCCAATTTCGGGGTACCCCTCGCGGTGGGCGACACGGGACATTGCAAGGTACATGCCAACTTCGCTGCATTCGCCGTTAAAGTTGTCGCGCAGGCCCTGCAGAATTTCAGGGTCGACGCCCTTGGCTACGCCCACCACATGCTCTGCCGCCCAGGTGCGCTCGCCGCTGACCTGCTCTTTAAACTTGGATGCCGGTGCCTTGCACTGCGGGCAGAACTCCGGCGGGGTCTCCCCTTCATAAACATAACCGCAAACTGTGCAAATCCATTTTTTCATTGTTAACATGCTCCTTGTCATTTGAATCTTTTATCGTTAAGCCATGGTTCGTAACCAACGATTAAACTATACTATCGCAGTACACTTTTGTCAAGGTGTTTTATGGCTTTTTCGTAAAAATTCCTATTAACAATTTGCGTTTCTTTTTGTCATGTGACTTTTTGCTGAACCCTGGGCCGGCAAACTCCACGCAGCATGTCTTTTGTACCAACCGGCCATTGCAGCCCTGCCGCCACAGACGTGCCGCCGCCTATGCACACGGGGGCCGGCTGGCGTTTTACACACCAGTTTGTGCATAAAAAATGCCCGCCGGCCGGCGGGCATTTTTGCTGTTCTTTTATTTTTGGTCCGGGTCCTGCCCGGTACCCTGTATTGCGACGCCGGCCTTTTCCAGCGCGGGCAGCAGCATCCGCAGTGAAATTGCGGTAATGGCACCCATGCCAATGCCGGAAATGATCAGCACCGGCGCATACGCCAGCGAAAACGCAGTGCGCAGCCAAAGTGAGGCCATCAGCAGCTGGCCGATATTGTGAAACACTGCACCGGCAATGGACAAAACAAAATACGACGGGCGGTGCTTTTTCGAAAGGGTCAGCAGTATCAGCACAGTTAAGCTAAGCAGGCCGCCCGCAAGGCTAAGCGCACCGCCGGAGACCCCCCTTGTCAGCATGACAAACAAACTTTTTAAAATGACCAGCGTAAACGCCTGCCCCTTGCCCAGAAAAAACAGCGTATACATGACCACAATGTTGGCAAGCCCCAGTTTAATGCCGGGAGGCAGCCCCAAAACAGGGGCCAGCATTCCCTCAACAAAGCTGAGCAAAATCGCAAGGGCAAACAGCATCCCGCCAAATGCCACCCCACGTGCTTTTTGATTTCTCAATACCATCCTCCGCCTAAAGCTGCACGCCGCGGCGCAGCTGCTTTTGCTTTCCCGCTACCTTAAATAAACACGACCGTGTATTGGCCGCCCTGCTCTTCGTTCAATTCAAAGCTGTCTTTTAAAGAAGAGGATACCACCAAACGGCCGTCGCTGGTCAGCATGATCACGGCGACATCGGTGTTGTTGCGCATAAACTCCTCGACCTTTTCGCTGCCCCAGATAAACAGCGTGGTCGAATAAAAATCAGCTACGGTGCCATCGGTGGCAATGGCCCCCACCGATACGATATCGCTTTCGGCCGGGTAGCCGGTGCGGCCCGACAAAATATGGTGGTAGCGCACGCCGTTTTCTTCAAAATAGCGCTCGTACCCGCCCGACACCGCCATTACCTGATCCTCCAGCGTGACCGACGCAATATAGGTGGTGGCATCTTTTAGAGGGGTGCGAAACCCAATGCGGTACAGCGAGCCGTCCGGCTTGTGGCCGCGCACATACACGTTGCCGCCAATATTCAAAATTGCCGACTTGATGCCGTATTCGTCATACACCTGCGCCGCCACCGTGCAGGCAGTGCCCTTGGCAATACCGCCAAGGTCGATGCCCTGGCCTGCCGTGGGCAGAAATACGGTTTTAGCCGTGTCGTCAAACTGAATGCTGGCATCGCCGATCAGCGGCAGCACCGCGTCGATTTCTGATTGCGCCGGCACCTTGGGGTGGTCGGTCGTGATGCCCCACAACAGGGTCAGCGGCGCAATGGTAATGTCAAACGCCCCGTCTGACTGCGAGGAAAGCTGCACGCTGCGGCGCAATAAATCGTAAGTTTCATCGCTCACGGCTACCGGCTGCTGGCCCGCGGCCGCATTGATTTTCGCAATATCACTGTCCTCGTTGTACAGCGAAAACTCGTCCTCAAAGGCGCGAAACCGTGTTTCCACCTCCGCCATTGCGGCGTCGGCCCGCAGGCCATATGCCATTTGGCTGACCGTGGTACTCATTACAAAAGTCGTGCTTGTTTTTGCGGTGTGCTGTGCCTGGTACCATACCAGCCCAAGCACCAGCGCCGCGGCCAGCACCAGTACGCCGCCAAGTGTAATCCATCGTTTTTTGCTCATCTGCTTCTCATCCTGTCTGCAAAGGCCAGCGGGCGCGGGCCTTGTTAAACTATTGTCATAACTTATTTATTCTATGGATAAACTGCCTTTTTGTCAAGTTTTTGGCTTTTCGCCTCTGTGAAAGCTGTAGATTTTCAACACGCAACTTTGTTTTTATTTGCTAAAATAATCGTCTATTTATTCAATAAGTACAATTTATAGCTTATACTGTCATAAAAATCTATATTTTATTACTTTTCATGTTTTGTTTTAATTTGACAGCCTTTTTGAATTTGTTTATAATTAAGTTCGCGCAACAGTTGTCTGCGCATTTTTTCGTTTAGTTTTCAAGGCGGGAGGTGAACTGTAAATGAAAAAAATGGCGTCTGTTTTTGCAATGCTCGTGTTGGCACTTAGCCTTCTCGCCGGCTGTGGTGCGACGTACCAGGATGGTGTATACCACGCGGAATTCAAAGATTATGACAGCCACGGCTGGAAAGAATATGTGGATGTTCAAGTTACCGACAACAAGGTCACGGTGCTTACGTTTGATGGGGTCAATGCCGATGGGGCAAAGAAATCAGAGGATGAAGACTACCGTGCTTCGATGGAGCCGGTCAAGGGTACGTATCCTGCAAAATTTTATGCGGATATCACCAATCAGTATCTGGAATCTGGTAATTTGAAAGACGTGACCACAGTGGCCGGTGCAACGGTATCGACTGACAATTTTAAATTGCTGATGTCTGCACTTGATGCAAACATGAAAAACGGCAATACCGACACGGTGATTGTTGATTCGTCTTCTTCAGAGAACTAATATAAGCACGCGCCGCGGCAAATGCCCGGCCTGCAGCCCGCACCGCTTGGTGCGGGCTGCTTTTAGTTTAGCCTGTCTTTGCGGGCAGGGCGTGTTAAATTTGTAACTTTTGTAATAACTGCCTCTGCCGCACTTGCAAAAAAAGCCACTTTAAAGTAGAATATACAGCGTATAAAGAAAACCCTGAAAGGACACCTGCTGTATGAAAAAGGCTCTTGCTTTACTGCTTACCGTATGCTCGCTTGCGCTGCTGGTCACCGGCTGCGGCAGTTCTTCAAAAGAATACAACCTGGACGATGTGATGAGCGCGATTGAGGCCGTTGCGCCGGTGCCGATGGCCGCCGACATTGACGACGATTTTCTGACCGGGATGTACGGCATCAGCATGGACGACGTGGTCGAGTACAAAGGCAAGTACTCAAACGTCAATATTATGAGCGATGAGATTTTGATTGTCAAAGCAGCAAAGGGCAAAACCGACACCATTAAAGCGGCGTTTGAAGCACGCCGGCAGGCCAAATACGACCAGTGCAACATGTATTTGCAGCCGCAGGCCGACAAAGCGCAGAACGGCCGCATTGTGGTGAAGGGTGACTATGTGCTGCTGGTCATCGCAGGCGACAACGACCGCATTGCAAACGGTGAGGTCGACCAGGTATACGCCGAAATTGACACTGCCATCAACAACGCGCTTGCCTGAATGATGTAAGGTTTTGCGGCGGGCGGGCTTTGCGCCGTCTGGGGCCGACGTTGCAAGCGTCGGCCTTTTTTTACTCTTTTGTGTCACTACTATAAATTCAAACAGGGTCGGTGATTGTTTTGGTCTTCAGCAGCCTGCTGTTTATTTTTCGGTTTTTGCCGATTGCGCTGGCGCTCTATTACATTGCCCCCCCTAAGCTGAAAAACCTCACGCTGTTTTTAGTGAGCCTGTTTTTCTATTCATGGGGCGAGGCGCGTTATTTCCCGATTATGGTCGGCTGCATTGTCGGCAACTACCTGCTGGCACTGGCACTGGGCCGCACCCGGCAAAAGGCCGGGCTGCAAAAGCTGCTGCTGGTACTGGTGGTTGTATTTAACATCGGCATGCTGTTCTTTTTCAAATACAGCGACTTTTTTATCAGCAATATCAACGGCTTGTTTGGCACGTCCATCCCCCTGTTGCAGCTTACGCTGCCGCTTGGCATCAGCTTTTACACCTTCCAGACCATGAGCTACACGCTGGATGTTTACCGCGGCAGCATTGAGCCGGAGCGCAACATTATTACGCTGGGCGCCTATGTGGTGATGTTTCCGCAGTTGATTGCCGGGCCCATCGTACTGTATAAAGACGTTGCGGCACAACTGAAAGTATTGAAAGGCCGCTACACGCTGGCGGGTATCAACGAGGGTGTTGGGCTGTTTATACTGGGCCTTGGCAAAAAAGTGCTGCTGGCCAACAGCATCGGCGCTTTGTGGGAGGACGTCAAAACCCTTGGCTACGGCAATATTTCAACCCCGCTGGCATGGCTGGGTATTTTAGCTTTTGCATTGCAGATTTACTTTGATTTTTCGGGCTATTCCACGATGGCCATCGGCCTTGGCAAAATGCTGGGGTTTGATTTCCCGCAAAACTTCAACCAGCCCTATATCAGCCGCAGCATCACCGAGTTTTGGCGGCGCTGGCATATGACCTTGTCCGGCTGGTTTCGCGAATATGTGTACATTCCGCTGGGCGGCAACCGCCGCGGTTTAGCCCGCCAGATTTTCAACCTGTTCATCGTGTGGACGCTGACCGGCTTTTGGCATGGCGCAAACTGGAACTTTTTGCTTTGGGGATTTTACTACTTTGTGCTGCTGACCGTCGAAAAGCTGTTTTTGTATGAAAAGCTGCAAAAAGGCCGCGTTTGGCCCCACATTTACGCGCTGTTTTTTATTCTGCTGGGCTGGGCGCTGTTTGCAGTCGATACCAACATGGCCGCGCTGGGGGTATTTTTCTCGCGTCTGCTGTGGCCGCACGCGGGGGTGTCGGCGCTGTACTTTGCACGCAATTACGGCGTTGCCCTGTTAATCGGGATGCTGTTCAGCACCCCGTGGCCGCAGCGGTTTTATGAATGGGTCTGCAAAAAAAGTCAGGTGCTGCGCATTGTGCTGCTGGCCGTTTTGCTGCTGGTGTCGGTAGCCTACCTTGTGGACAGCACCTACAACCCGTTCATCTATTTCCGGTTTTAGGGGGCGTTAGAATGAAAGAAAAATTAAAAGCTCTGGCACGCTACCCAGCCGTTCTATTGTTTTTCGCCTTTATTGCGGTGTTTTCCATCTGCGACAGCTTTGCAAACGACCGCAAAATGAGCGAGCTTGAAAACCGGCAGCTTTCGCAAAAGCCGGCACTGACCATGCAAAACCTGTTTGCCGCAAATGAGACTGAAAAGTTTTCATACCTTTACGAGCAGTATATCAACGACCAGTTTTTAGGGCGCGACAACTGGATTTCGCTGAAAAGCCGCACCGAAAGCCTGCTTTTGAAAACCGAAAACAACGGGGTGCTGTACGGGCAGGGCGGCACCATGTACCAGAAATTTTTCACGCTGCCGCAGGCCGTGACCGGCGGCACCCAGCTGGAAGCCAACATTGCCAATGTTTCAAAGTTTATGGCGCGCCACCCCGGCCTTGTGAAGGTGATGGTCGTGCCGTCGGCCGACCGCATTATGGCAGACAAAACACCCGCCGGTGCCCCGTTTGTGGACGAGGCGCCGTGGATGAGCAACATGGCAAGCACCTTTGGCCAAAACGGCACCTTTATTGACCTGACGCGCCTGTTGCAGGCCCACAGCGGCGAATACCTTTATTACCGCACCGACCACCACTGGACCACGCTTGGCGCCTACTACGCCTACACGGCCTACGCAGCGGCCACCGGCCGCCAGGCCGTACCGGTAGACACCGGCACTGCGACGGCGGTACCCGGCTTTTTAGGCACCCTGTACAGCAAGGCAAAGCTGTACGATGCCGTGGCGGACGAACTGGATTATTACCCCGCGCTGGACCGCACCATGACTGTGATGGAGCTTGCCAGTGCGCAAAAGAAAGCGGAAGCGGCACAGGCTTACAAAGACGGCCTGATGACAGAGGACGCTTATAAGGCACTGGCCGACCAGCAAAAGAACCTGTATGACACCGAAAAGCTGGACACCCGGGATAAATATGCGCTGTTTTTGTACGGCAATAATGGGTTTTCGCGCATTGCCGGCACCGGTACCGGGCGGGTGCTGGTGATCAAAGACAGCTACGCCAACTGCTTTGTGCCGTTTTTGGCGCAAAGCTATGCACAGGTGGATGTCGTGGACCTGCGCAGCCTGAAAAGCACCGGCCTCGACGAATTGATTGCCGAAAACAGCTATGATGACGTTTTGGTGCTGTATAATTTTCAAAGCTTTTCATCTGACACAAACCTTGTGCTGCTGAATATGTACAACAACTAGTTTTCGTTCTGTTTTAACAGCAAAAAGCACTTCCCCCTGCCAGCGTGGCAGGGGGAAGTGCTTTTTGTTTTTCTAACATTTGCCGCAATACAGCTGCGGTGCTTTGCCTTTACATGCCGTTTGCGGCAAAATACCACAGAGCATTTATTCCAGCAGGTCACCGTGCTCTTCCAGCAGGGCCTCCCACTGGGCATACCGCTCGTTCTGCTCAAACCGGGCATCGCCCAGCGCGTCGCAGATTTCTTGCAAACGCAGGTGGTCACTTGCCACTTCCGGCTGCGAAAGTGACTCTTCCATGCCCAAAATATCGGCACCCAGCTCTTCAATGCGCTGTTCCAGCTCTTTTGCCTGTTTGCGCACTTCGGCGCGCAGGCGGCGTTCCTCTTTGGGGTTGCGCTGCTGCGTTTTGCTTTCGGTTCCCTCTTCTTTTTTGCCGGTGTGCGGGGTGTCGCTGCTGGCCGTGCGGGCCATCAGTGCGGCATACCCGTCGTAAAAGACGCCCTTGCCGTCCTCTAAATGTAAAATGGGGCAGGCAAGGCTGTTCATCAGGTAGCGGTCATGGGTCACCAGCAGCAGTGTGCCGGTATATCTGGCCAGCGCCTGGCCCAGGCTTTCGCGGGTATAAATGTCCAGGTGGTTGGTGGGCTCGTCTAAAAACAACAGGTTCGGCCGCTCTAACAAAATTTCGGCAAACCGCAGCCGCGACAGCTCGCCGCCCGAAAGGGTGGCCGTCTCTTTAAACACATCTTCGCCCTTAAAATTCAGCCGGGCAAGGTGGCTGCGCACCTCCAGCTCGGTCATGCGGGGGTACTGGTCCCAGATGGCGTCGATCACGCGGCCGCCCCGGCGGCGCTGCTGCTGCTCAAACACCGACATTTTAACGCCGGTGCCCACCTTAATGCTGCCACTTTGCGCCCGCAGCTTGCCGCACAAAACCCGCAGCAGGGTCGATTTGCCCGTACCGTTTGCACCGGCAATTACCAACCGGTCGCCGCGCAGCACCTCAAGGTTTAGCCCGTCAATCAGCATGTTGCCGCCCGCCGCAACGCAAAGCTTTTTGGTGGTCAGCACGTTTTCGTAGGGCTCCATATCATATTCAAACCGAAATTTCAGCTCGTACCCCATTTGGTGGGGTTTTTCTGTAATTTCCATCTTTTCCAGCTGCTTGCGGCGGCTTTGGGCCATTTTGGTCGTGCTGGCCCGCACCAAGTTGCGGTCGACATAATCCTGCAATTTTTTCGCCGTTGCAACGTCCGCATCGTGCTGTTTGCTTTGCAGCTGTACCGCCATTTCTTTTTGGGGCAGGTAAGCCGAGTAGTTGCCCTTATAGCTTGTCAGCGTGTACTGCTCCAGCTCCCAAATGCGGTTTGCGACAGCGTCTAAAAAATAGCGGTCATGCGACACCGCAAGGATGGCCCCGCCATAGCCGGTAAGGTAACTTTCCAGCCATTCCAGCGTCTCAAAATCAAGGTGGTTGGTCGGTTCGTCCAAAATCAGCAGGTCCGGGTTTTGTACCAGCAGCTTTGCAAGCTGCAGCCGGGTGCGCTCGCCGCCGGATAAGACCCGCACCTCTTTCTCCCAAGTGTCCGGCAAAAAGGCCATGCCTGCAAGCACCTTTTTCATTTTCACTTCGCGGTGATACGCGTCCTGTGCGTCAATCACCGCGGTGGCGGCGGCATGCTGCTCCAATAAACCGGTATCCTGCGGGTTTTGCGCCAGCGCAAGGTTCAGCTGGTCCAACTGCTCCATTGCCGCCAGCGACGGCGCGTAGGCATCTTCCATCTCGCCCCACACCGTACGCTCGCCCACCGGGGCCGCGTTTTGTTCCAAATAGCCAAAGGTCAGGTTGCGGCTGGCCGAAACCTCCCCCTCGTCCGGCAAAAGCTCGCCGGTGAGGATGCGCAGCAGCGTTGTTTTGCCCGCGCCGTTCTCCCCTATGATGCCAATGCGGTCCTGCCTGTCTACCGCCGCGCTGATATTTTGCAATATGCGCTCTGCACCAAAGCTTTTGCCCACTTTCTGCAATGTTACTAACATAACTCATTCCTTCTATAAAAATACCTGTGCACACACGCACAAAAAAGCCGCCGCAACGCGGCGGCTTGCCTTGGCTCAAACTACCGCAGGCGTGCCGTTACTGCTTAAACACGCGGCTAAGCAGCGCAATGGAAAGGCTGATGACCCCCATCACAATAAAAATACCGCACATACCCTGCAGCATCACGCTGAGCGATTGCATGACTACTTCTACATTCATTCTACTGCGCCCCCTTACCGCGCGATCAGGTTGAGAATCAACCCGCCCGCAATGACCGATGCAATCTGCCCGCCGACGTTGACGCCGGCCGCCTGCATCAGGATAAAGTTTTCGGGGTCTTCTTTCAGCGCCATTTTTGCTATCACGCGGCTGCTCATCGGGAACGCCGAAATACCGCAGGCGCCAATCATCGGGTTGACCTTGTTTTTGGTAAACAGGTTGATGAACTTCGCAAACAGCACACCGCCAATGGTGTCAAAGATAAAGGCAATCAGCCCAAGGCCCAGAATCATCAGGGTCTGCCAGGTTAAAAACAGGTCGGCCTGCATTTTGGTCGCCACGGTAATGCCAAGCAGCAGAGTAATCAGGTTTGCCAGCACATTTTGCGCCGCCTCTGAAAGGCTGTTCAGCACGCCGCACTCACGCAGCAGGTTGCCAAACATCAAAAAGCCCACCAGCGCCACACTGCGCGGCGCCACAATGCCCGCAATCACCGTCACCACAATGGGGAACAAAATGCGCACCGTTTTGCTGGTGCTTTTTGCCTCGTATTTCATGCGGATCAGGCGCTCTTTTTTGGTGGTGACCAGCTTAATAAACGGCGGCTGAATAATGGGCACGAGCGCCATATAACTGTAAGCCGCCACAATAATGGCACCAATATACTGGGTACCGTAATAATTGGCTACAAAGATAGATGTGGGGCCGTCGGCCGCGCCGATAATACCGATCGACGCCGCGTCGGTCAGCGTAAAGCCCATCATGGTCGCCGCCGTAACGGTAAAGAAAATACCAAACTGTGCGGCCGCACCAAATAACAGCAGCTTGGGGTTTTGCAGCAGCGGGCCAAAATCGATCATGGCACCGATGCCGATGAACAGCAGCAGCGGGAACAGCTCATTGTCGATCCCCGCGCGGAACAGCTCGCTGAGCGCGCCGGGTTCTGCCGCAATACCCGTTGCTGGGTCGATGTACTGGTCAATGACGCCGGACAGCGGCAGGTTGACCAAAATTGCGCCAAAGCCCATGGGCAGCAGCAGGGTCGGTTCCATATCTTTTTTAATGGCAAGGTAAATCAGCGTGCCGCCAATCAGCCACATCACGAGCATTTTCACAACATCAACGTAGGTCATCGCGCCAAGATGCCCAACCAGAGATTGTGCAAACTGGGAAAGAAATTCCATCCTAAAAAGCACTCCGTTCCTATTTTGCAATCTGCCGTGCCCCTTTTTGGCGACACAACAGTGTATAGTTTACCATGTTCTCACTTTTTTGAAAAGGCATTGCGGCAAAAAAGCCGACAATGCCTCTTTTTTGTATTATTCTGCGCCCATCGTCTGCTGCTGCATCCAATCGGCAAGGTCTTTCCACAAATCGGCGCGGTTAATCTCGTTGATCAGCTCGTGCCTCGCGTCGGGGTACAGCCGCAGCTCTGCGTGCTGTACCCCCGCCTGCTGCAGCCAGCTGTACACCTTTTTCACGCCCTCGCCGTACTCCCCCACAGGGTCCATGGCGCCGGAGGCCAGTAGAACCGGCATCTGCTTGTCTAGCTTTGCGGCCCACGCGGGGCTGGAAACCTCTTTTAAAATGGACATCAGCTCGTGAAAGCCCCCCACTGTAAAAACAAACGTACATTTGGGGTCGGCTGCATATTTTGCCACAATTTCCTCGTCACGGGTGATCCAGTCATACGGGGTATTGGGCTCTGGGATCCTTTTCAGGTAGGCGCCAAATGCGAGGTTGTTGATGAATTTCGACCGGTAGGTGTGCCCGCGCAGCGCCCCCAATAGCGACGTGAGCGCGAGACCAACACCGCCAACCGGGTTAGGCCCGCCGGTGCCGCTGATGAGCAGCGCATTGATGGTACCCGGCCAGCGCGCGGCGTATTCCCGCGCAAAAAAGCTGCCCATACTATGCCCCAGCAGCACCACCGGCAGGCCGGGGTATTGCTCGTGCGCAAGGCGGTTCATCTCGTGCAGGTCCTCCAGCACAAAACGGCGGCTGCCCGTGGGGCCAAAAAAGCCGTCTGTCTCCTGGGTGCTGGTGGCCCCATGGCCCAAATGGTCGTTGCCGCACACGGCAAAACCGCGGCTGCAAAGGTAAGCAGCAAAGCCGTCGTACCGGCCAATGTACTCGCACATCCCGTGCGAAATTTGCACCACTGCTTTGGGTGGTGTGGCATCGTCCTCATAAAAATACGCCGCCACCATGGTCTGCCCGTCTGAGGATTTAAACTGAATGTCTCTTTTTTTCACCGACATGGTCAAGTTCCTCCTGTTCCAGAATGACCGTTTTCAGCTCTTCATAACCGCGCACGGTATAAGTCGGCCCGCTGCCCCCATCATCCTGTGCAAGCCCTTTAAAATTGAACCAGCAGGTGTCCAGCCCTGCGGCCTGCCCGCAGCGGATATCCGCCGAAATACTGTCACCGATGACCAGCACACGGCTGCGGTTCGTAATGCCCAGCTTGTCCAGTGCAATGTTGACAAAGCGCTTGTCCGGCTTTGCCACACCCATCTTTTCAGAGATGAAAACGCCGTCTGCAAATTCGCCGATCCCGGAAGCGGAAAGCCGGCCCGCCTGTGCCTTTTGCATCCCGTTCGTGATGATGCCTATCGTGACATAATCTTCAACATCCCGCAAAAACTCGTCTGCGCCGGGCAATATTTGCCCGCCCTGTGCCAGCTGGTCAAGGTAATAATCGTTAATCTGCCCGGGGTTGCCCTGGCGGCCAAGTGCAGAAAGCAGCATGGCAAACCGCTGCGTTTGCAGCTGCTCTTTGTGGACTTCGCCCTTTTCAAAACGGGCCCAAAGCCCCCTGTTGATCTCGTGGTAACGGGCAGTCGTCTCTTCGTTTGACGAAATATTAAAATGCTCCAGCGTACCGGTAAGTGCAGCCGCTTCGGCCGCGTCAAAATCAAGCAGAGTGTTGTCAAGGTCGATCAGGATACAGTGATAGCGCGCCATAGTCCGCCTCCTTTGCGTCTCTTCCATTATCGGCCATTTGCGGCCGGGTGTCAATCAAAACCGTGTGGGTGGCAGCGCCGATACCGGGCAAAAAAACGCTTCCACCGGGCCGCAAAAAGGCCCAACAGCCCGCCAAAACAAGCCGCTGTGCCGCCGCGCGGGTAGTAAAACAGCCGGCATGTACAAACTGCACATAAAACCGGCTGTTTTTTCTACCGAGGGTAGGTGCCATAACGGCCAAGCCGCCCATGCCTCAGGTATAAAATTCTTCTTTTGTACTGCGGAAAAATAACTTTTGAAACGCCTCTTCCATCGACGCGCCCGCAAACAGCACATCGCAAACCGTCTCGCAGATGGGCAGCTCTACCCCGTGCTCTTTGCCCAGCGCAACAAGCGCCTTTGCAGTGGGTACGCCTTCGGCCAGTAGCGGGTAATCTTGCCCGCGTGCCATCGCCTCGCCATAGCTGCGGTTGTGGCTGTGCGGGCTAAACAACGTCGCCTCGTAATCGCCAAGGTGGCACAGCCCATAAGCAGAAAGCTCGTTGCCGCCCATCGCACGGATCAGCCGGGCAATCTCCCGCGCACCGCGCGCCATCAGCGCGCCCTTTAGGCTGGAAAGGCCCTTGCCATCCAAAAAACCCGCGGCAATACCCATCACGTTTTTGGCCGCGGCGCCAATTTCGGTGCCGATCAGGTCGGTGCCAATGTATAAGCGCAGCAGCTCACTTTGAAATTCTTCCACAATATGGCCGGTCAGCTCGCGGTCGTCTGAATCGATGACCATACAGTTCGGGATGCCGGACAAAAAGTCCTGCACATGGCCGGGCCCCACCCATACCGCAAGGCCAAACGGCTGTGTGATACACTCGCGCATCACCTGGGTCAGCCGCTTGCCGCTGGCTTCCTCCAGCCCTTTCATGCACAAAATAAAGGTTTTGCCCGCAACCGGGTAAGTGTTGATACGGCTGGCAAGGTCTCGCAATTGCTGGGCAGAAATGGAGATGATGACGGTTTCGCTTGCCGCGAGGGCAAGGCCGAGGTCGTCTTGCAGCTCAACCTGCTGTGGCAGGGTGAGATAGGCATTTTGCCGGGTATTGCGCAGCGTTTCAAAGCTTTTTGACCCTTTGCGCCCCCACAAAACGACCTTGTGGTTGCGGCTGTGAAAACTGGCGAGAAAAGACCCCCACCGGCCGCAGCCCAATACTGTGCAATTCATGTGAGATATCCCCTTTCATCGTGCCGCCATCAAAGCAGCCATTCTTATTCAGAGCCGGATGACGAAGCCGCCGGCGCCGGTGTGGGGGCAGCGCTTGCCGCCGGCGCCTCACTTGCCACAGGCGTACTGGGGGCCGACGGCGCCGCAGAAGACGACGGCGTGCTGCCGGCAGGCGTTGCGGTTGGTGCCGGCGTTGGGGTTGCGGTAGGGCTTGCCGTTGCCGTCGGTGAAGGCGTTGGCGAAGGGGTGGGTGACGGTGACGGCGAAGGTGACGGGGTAGCTGTCGCCTGCACCTCGGCCGGCGCCTCCTGCTGCGACGAGCTTTCGGTGGCGGGCGGGCTGATGCGGGTGGGCTGTGCTTTCAGCGTGGGGCGCACATCATCGGTAATATAGCTGTGCGTGCGCACATAATCAATATACACCGAAGCACCCTTTGCAGTAAAGTGCAGACCGTCGTTTTCCACATAGGCCGGCTTCATATACCCGTTGTCGCCCTTCAGCACTTCCACACTGTTCAAAAACTGGTAACCGTCCTGTTGAGCCAGCTTTGCAAGGCCAAGGTTAAAGGAATCTACCTTTTTCTGCGTCGCCGCAGCATCGGTTTTATTGGCCCCGACCGGCGGGATGCTGGCAATGATGATGTCTGCATACGGGTAACCCTCCTGCAAAGCATCCAGCGCTTTTTTATAGGCTGTGATAAAGTCGTCGGTGTCCATATCGGTGTTGTTGGTGCCAAACATCACAATCATGCGCCGCGGTTGCAGCAGCGCAGCGGCCTTTGCCATGGTGACCGGGCTGTCGTACCCCGCAAACCAGATGCAGGCACTGTCCGGCACACTTTGTACCCCCATGCCTACCACCGCCGCCATGCTGTTCATTTCTATCTCGCCAAAATTCGCAAGCCTTACGGTGTTGGAATCCCCCACAAACAGCGTTTCTTGCAGGTATTCTTCCCCCGCGTCGTCTGTCGCTGGCAAAAACAAATCGGCAAACTGGGCGGCTTCGCGCTCGTATTCCGACTGTTCATAAACCGCCTGCTGTTGCTGCTGCGATTCTACCAGCGGGCTGCCGCGGCTGAGCAGCACCCCCACCGGCACGGCAATCAGCGCAACGACCACCAGCACCGGCACCGTGCAAAGCAGCACGGTACGCCGCTTTTGCACCGGGGTCAGGCGCTTAAAATTGCGCACCATTGCAAACAATCCGCGAAACCAACGCCCCAGCCGTTCAAAAAAACCCGGCCCGCGCTTTTGATATTTTTGCGTCAACTTTACCACACATCGCTTTCCTGTCTTTTGTTGCAGCCCGCTTAGCCCTGGGTCAAAATAAACTGCGCCACCGCACCTGGGCTTTCACAAAGGGCCATGTGGGGGTGTGCCGCCAGCTCTTCCCTGCTGCCATAGCCATACAGCACCCCCAGCGCGTCAATGCCTGCGGCGGCGGCACCCTGCAAGTCGTCGCGCCGGTCGCCCACCATTAAATGGGCACCGGGCGCAAAGGTGCTGTGCTGCAAATTATTGCGGATCACCCCGGTTTTATCCAGAATACCCGCCTCTTCCACCGTGCCGCCCACCTGTGCAAAATACTGGCTGAGCCCAAAGTGATCCAGCACCTGCTGTGCGGTCGCTTTGGGCTTTGCCGTGGCAAGACACAGCTGCACGCCGCCCTGCTGCAAGCGGGCCAGTGCTTCGGGCACCCCGTCGTATACCAGCGCGTCAAACAGCCCGCCGCCCGTCACATAGTACTGGCGGTAGATGCGCACCCCTTCGGCCACCTGCTCTGCCGGCAAAAAATCGGCGAACATCTGCTGCAGCGGCGGGCCAAGGTAGCGGCGCAATTGCTGCAATGTGGGGTGTACCCCAAACTGCTCAAGCGCTTTTTGCATTGAGCCCAAAATCCCCGGCGCCGAATCCACCAAAGTACCATCCAAATCGAAGTAAGCCACCTGATATTTCATAACGCACCTTCCCGCTTTACACATTCCCGCCGGGCAGACCCCCTTACGGTTGGATTAGTATAGCACTTTTTGTGCGGTATCGCAAATGTGCAGGTTGGAATTTTCTGTTTTCACCAAAAAAAGCGGCAGGCAACCGCCCGCCGCTTTCAACTTGTCTTTTTGCCGTGCCGGGGCAAGGGCTGTTACCACACATTTACGCCGGTAACATCCACTTTCGCCATAATAAGGGGCGGCAGTGTTGGTTTTGTGTCCGAAATTTGCACAGCCTGTAAATAAAGCTGCTCGGCCGGGGCTAGCTTGTCTTCGCTTTCGGCAAAAAATTCAGCAAGCGGCGCCCCCGCTTCGACCCACTGGCCGGTTTTTGCCCGCAGCAGAATGCCGGCAGCGTAATCGATGGCGTCCTCTTTGCGTTCGCGCCCCGCACCCAAAAGCACCGATGAAATGCCTATTTTTTCTGTGTCCATACTGTAAATATAGCCACTGCGCGGCGCGGTGACGATGTGGGACACCTTGGCCTGCGCAAAGTTGGCCGGGTCGTCGATGACCGAAACATCGCCGCCCTGCGCCTCAACCATGTCGCGCAGCTTTTGCAGCGCCGCACCGCTTTGCAGCGCCTCGCGCGCACGGGCAAGGCATTGCTCGTACACACCGCCATCGGCAAGCTGTACCATGTTGGCGGCAAGGGCAAGGCACACCTCTTCTAAATCTTTCGGGCCCTTGCCCTGCAGCGTCTGCACCGACTCGGCAACCTCCAGGCTGTTGCCAATGGCAAGGCCAAGCGGCAAATCCATGTCGGTGATCAGTGCCGAAGTGCGCCGGTGGTGGTGCTCACCAATTGCGACCATCGTCTCGGCCAGCGCAATGGCATCCTCTTTTGTTTTCATAAACGCGCCGCTGCCGGTTTTGACATCCAGCAAAATGGCATCGGCCCCGGCGGCAAGCTTTTTGCTCATGATGCTGCTTGCAATCAGCGGCAGCGAATCCACCGTGGCCGTGACGTCGCGCAGCGCATAGATTTTTTTGTCGGCGGGCGCAAGGTTGCCGCTTTGGCCAATCACACTAATGCCCAGCCGGTTCACCTGCGCAAAAAACTCGTCGCGCCCCAGCGTAGTGCGAAAACCGGGGATGGCCTCCAGCTTATCCACGGTACCGCCGGTGTGGCCAAGGCCGCGCCCGCTCATTTTGGCAATTTTGACGCCGCAGGCCGCCGCAATGGGCCCTACGACCAGCGTCGTTTTGTCCCCCACGCCGCCGGTGGAATGCTTGTCCACCTTGACGCCCTGGATGCCGGACAGATCCACCATGTCGCCGGACTGCGCCATAAAATCGGTCAGGGTTGCGGTTTCCACCGTGTCAAGCCCGTTCAGGTAGGCCGCCATTAAAAAAGCGGACATCTGGTAATCTGGGATGCTGCCGCCGGTGTACCCCTCAATGACAAATTGAATTTCTTCTGCGCGCAGCGTTTCGCCGTCGCGCTTTTTGGCAATGATATCAAACATGCGCATGTTGTATGCTCCCTTTCTGTTGCGCTTTTTAATTGAATTCCAGGTTTGCGGGGCCAAAGCCATACGGCAGCAATTCGCCCAGTGTGGTCTTCACATAATCCTCGGGGCTTTTGGCAAGCAGTATCACAAAATCCGGGGTGCAAAACTCTGCCAGCGCCTGCCGGCAAACCCCGCACGGCCCGGTGACCAGCGTGTTGGTCTTGCCCTCCATGCTGCCCACAATGGCAATCGCCTGAAAGCCGCGCTCCCCTTCGCTGACCGCTTTCACCAGCGCGGTGCGCTCGGCACAGCTGGTGGGGGTATACGCCGCGTTTTCAATGTTGCAGCCGGTGTAGACCCTGCCATTTTTTGCAAGCAGCGCTGCGCCTACTTTAAAATGAGAATAAGGAGTATAGGCCTTTTCTCTTGCGGCAAGCGCCTGCCGAATCAATTCTTTTTCGTCCATTGTCTTGTCGTTCTCCTTTTTAAAAGCGGTAAAGGTGGCATTCGGCGGCTGCAAACGCAGCCGCCGAATACTGTAGCCTTATCATACCATGTTTCACGGTGCGCTACCACAAAAACACCCGATTTCTCAAAACCCGCCAATTTGGAGTACCTTTTTTCGGCAAACTGCCGGTACGCATTTTGCATCAGGGCACAAAAAAATACGCCTCTTCGTCAGCAAGAGGCGTATTTTCTGCTTAGCCTTATTCGGCTTCTTTCATCTTTGCAAAGCACTCGCTGCAGTAAACCGGGCGATCCTCGCGGGGTTTAAAGGGAACCTTTGCTTCTTTGCCGCAGCTTGCGCAGGTAGCGTTGAACATTTCGCGCTGGCCCCGACCCCCGTTTTTGCGAGCGTCACGGCAGGACTTGCAGCGCTGGGGCTCGTTTTCAAAGCCACGGCTTGCATAGAACTCCTGCTCTCCTGCGGTAAAAATGAACTCACTGCCGCAATCCTTACATACCAATGTTTTGTCCTGATACATGCTTCGTTCTCCTCTGAATAGTTATTTTTGCCCGCGGAAGGATTCAAACCGACACCTTTGGTAAGACCAACGCTCTTTTTTAAGCTACAGGGGGCGTATGTCAAAAGGCCGTTTGGCCTTTTGTGACCAGTGAACACCGCTTCAAGGGGTTCCTTTGAGTTTTTTACGTACTCGAACCAAGGCATTATCAACCGCCTTCGGTGTTTTGGACAGCTTTTCCGCGATCTCAGTGTAGCTTTGGCCGCGCAGGGAGAGAAGCAATGCCTGTTTCTCAAAGCTGGACAATCGGGTATTGATGTCGTGTACCGCTTCGTGTACTTGTTCTCGTAAAATTGCCAGCTCTTCCGGCCCGGGGGCCATTACCTGGTCCTCCAGCGGCTGTGCGCCGGTGAGGGCCTGATGTTTTTTTCGCCCGGCAGCCCGCCGGGCAGCAACGATTGCGTTGCGCACGCACACCGTCGCATAAGTAGCAAAAGAAGCTTTTCGGTCTTCTTTATAAGTTCTGACTGCCTGAAATAGAGCAATATACCCTTCCTGCACCGCGTCATCAAAATCAAACCCGGGGCTGGCCGCCGCACGCGCGACCCTGCGAATTAAGGGCATATAGGTTGCAACCAGCGCCGCCAATGCCGCCTCGTCACCGTTTTGTGCCCTTTGCAAAGGGATATTGTCATACCGGTTGGGCATAGCAGACACCTTTCTGCGCGTTGTTATTTGCAATATTTATAGTATAGGTTCCTGTCTCAAAATTGTCAATACTTTCCGACAATTTTCGTCCCTGTGTATTAAAATTTTTGTTTATTCTGCACGAGTCACGTTGCGAATCCAACGTTTTGAGAACATGCGCACGCTGCTGAGGGTCAGTTTGACCGGCGAATCCAGCTTCATGCACAAAAACACAATGGGGGCGGGCAGGTGCAGCACCAGGCCGGTGATGAGCCCCAGCGGCACGCCAATCAGCCACAGGCCGCCGCAGTCAAACCAAAAGCCCACATGGGTGTCACCGCCGCCGCGCAGGATGCCCACAATGCAGGTCATGTCCGGCGCAAGCGAAATTTGCAGCAGCGCCAGCACCGTTAAAATTTCAAACGCCATCGCGCGCGTCTCCGGCAACACGTTATAAATTTGTAATACCGGGCCGCGCAGCAAAAGCAGCACCACACAGCTGACTGCCCCAACGCCAAACGACAACACCCAAAGAGTCTGGGCCACCTGCTGGGCATGGTCGCGCCGGCCCTCGCCAATGGCTTTGCCGGTCAGCACCGCCGCCGCGTTTGCGACCCCAAAAATAAACACGTTGCAAAACTGGCTCATGACATTGGCAATGCTGCTGGCCGCCACAAAGCTGGAGCCAATGCGCCCGATGATCAGGTTGGTCGCCGCCGTGCCAAGGCCCCACAGCACCTCGTTGCCCACCACCGGCAACGCATGGCGCACATAATCGGGCAGCAGGGTGCGGTCAAAGGTTTTAAAATCGCGCAGCCGAAACCCGACCCGCTTTTCAAAAAAGTTCATGTAGACCATGACCATCACAAATTCCGACGCGCGGGCAATCACGGTGCCAAGCGCCGCGCCGGCCACTTCCATACGGGGGAACCCAAACTTGCCAAAAATAAAGCAGTAGTTGAAAAAAATGTTGATAAAAAACGAAACTCCATAAATCACGGCGGAAATTTTGACCTGTTCGACCGCGCGCAGGCTCATCATATAGTTGCTGGCCACCGCAAAAAACGGGTAGCTGAACGCCAGCACAAACAAATATTGCGCCGAAGCGCGTACCACTGCCTCTTCACCTGAAAACAGCGACATCAGCTGCGCCGGGAAAAGCAGCGACACCGCGGTGAAAACAAGCGATACCACGATGACCAGCCGCATGGAAATGCTTAAAATGCGCCGCACTGCGCCCAGATTTTTTTTGCCCCAATACTGTGCGATCAGCACCCCGCCACCGGACGAAATGCCAAAGCTGAACATCATTAAAATGAAAAAGGGCTGGCCGCCCAGCGACGCGCCCGAAATGGCAACATCCCCAAGGCTGCCCAGCATTACGCTGTCCATGATATTCACGCCAAAGCTGATGATATTCTGCAATGCAATCGGCAGGGCGATCGCCGCAAGCGAGCGGTAAAACACCTTATCCCTTACAAAAAAACCATTCTTCTGTTCCACAATTCACCTTATACTTTTCCTTTGTATTCCCCGTAACCGCACCGCCGCCGTACCGCCCGGGGTGATATTCATCCTATCACGCCGTACCAATATTTGTAAAGCGGTTTTTGTGCACGGCAAAAAACAGCCCTGCGGCATGCGCTAGGCATTCTGCCGCAGGGCTGTTTTATCTGGTTACGGCTGGCCGACTGCTTCTAAAAACTCCTGCTCTGTGATCTCCTGTAAGCTTTTGAGCAGCCGTTCAATATGCTCGCGCGAATACCGCTCTGCAAGCTTTGCGTCCCGCGCCTTGATGCACCGCATCATCATGCCGTGGTATTCCAGTGCATTCTGCACCCCAAAATTGCGGTAATTCGCCTCTTTATAGCCACCTAAAATATCGCTGAGCATTTTGTCGGTCTGAAAAATAATGGCGTTTTTCGTGCCCTGCGCAATCAGGCTGTGAAACTCGTCGTCCAGCTTGCGAAACCGCGGGTGGTTGCCCTCGGCATCGCACATCTGGCGGTAGTTGCGCTCCAGCCGCTGCACGTCGCGCTCGTCGCATTTTTCGAGAAACAGCGCAACATTGTACGAATCGAACATCATGCGAAATTCCAACACCATACGCATATTGCCACGCGTGGGCGGGTAGTACTGCATACCGGGCAGCGAAACATTTTCAAACTTTTCCACATAGGTGCCGGAGCCCTGCACCTTGCGCAGTACCGACAGGGCACTGAGTTTTTCGATTGCCTGCCGCACTGCGATGCGGCTGATGCCAAGCTGTGCGCAAAGCTGCGCTTCTGTGGAGATTTTGGTACCGGGGGCCCATTCCTTACTTTTGATCTTGCCGGTGATATAGTCAAACGCCGCACTGGATGCCTGAACACTGTAAGCCATTTTTTCGCCCTCCTCCAAGATCTTACATTTATATTATTTTATCATTTCACATTTTCATTTACAACGCAGCGATTATGCATGTTTTTATAAATTTGTACCATCTTTTCTTTTACCCCCATTTCAGGTATAGTAAAAGCAGCATGTTTTGCTTTTGCTGCCATGATAAAAGAAAAAGGTGGTCGCCCATGATTTATTGTCAGTGCAATTTTTTCTCGAAAACGCTCAAAAGCCATGTGCCCGTAGAGGTGCTGCTGCCCGCCCTGTCAGACTGGGACTGCCTGAAGGCGGATTTAGACGAAATTTACCCCGCCGGGCGGCGCTGGCCGGTGTTGTACCTGCTGCACGGCGCACTGGACGATGCCACTTCGTGGATACGCGAAACCGGCATTGAGCGGTACGCCGCACAAAAAGGGGTGGCGGTCGTGATGCCA
Organism: Bacillota bacterium; assembly: GCA_023460035.1. Taxonomy (GTDB): domain Bacteria; phylum Bacillota; class Clostridia; order Oscillospirales; family Ruminococcaceae; genus Pygmaiobacter. Next base: position 10,211 of record JAEWRN010000041.1, on the reverse strand, counting down.
AACGGGCAAAACGGGTTTTATGCCAACGCCAAATGCGGCCTACCCTATTTTGATTTCATCACACAAGAGCTGCCGCGTTTTATTGAAAGCACCTTCCCTGTTTCCAAGCGCGGGTGCGACCGCTTTATTGCCGGGCCTTCCATGGGCGGCTACGGTGCCGCCAAGTGCGCACTGACCTACCCCGACCGCTACGCTGCTTTTGGCAACCTTTCCGGTGCGGTAGACCCCGGCGAGCTGGAGCCCCGGCTTGAAAAAATGGGGGTCAATTTCATCCGGTATGATTTAATTTTTGGCGGGTCAGACAAAGTGTCAGGCAGCGACGACGATTTATATCTGCTGGCAGAACGCCAGCGGGATGCCGAAAAAAAGCCCAAAGCATTTTTTTACTGCGCACTGGAGGATGGGCCGAACTACGACATGAACGTGCGGCTGAAAAACGCCTTGGATGCCGCTGGGTTTGCGACGGTGTTTGCCGACGGGCACGGCGGCCATGGCTGGGCTTACTGGGACACCTGCCTTGCTGATTTTGTCAAAAACTTACCGCTTTCTGCAAACTGAACATTCATTAAAGCGACCCCCGCGCGGCCTATGCCGTGCGGGGGTCGCTTAATTGGCTTTGTCACCGGGTGCCGGGGGCAAAAACGGCGCATACATCATAATCGCGTCATTGCGCACGACAAGCTCTTCACCCCACAGCTGACCTTCAGCATAGGTTTGGCGCCAAAGCTCGTTGTGCCGGCTATACCCGCCCCATGGTTCTAACTGCATGCGGTGGGCACGCTCTACAATGCGGTATTCCACCGCGGGCGGCGACATGGCGCGCCATTCGCCGTACAGGTCCTCTTCTCCCACCCACACCATCAGCTGAAACGCTTCTTCGGTGTTGTTCTGTATCACTAAATCCCCATGCGGGTAAAAGCAGGTGGCCCCGCTGCCAAAGGGCTGGGTGCGGTTTGCATCGGGGAATACGTCGTACCCATGCCGGTGCCGTTCGGTCACGGTCAGCGGCGTGTGCAGTGTCATCCAGAAAATTAGGTTTGAAAGCTGGCACAGCCCGCCGCCGACCCCGCTGCACACCTTGCCGCCGCGCAGCACCATACCGTCCAGATACCCTGCCCGGCGGGTGGTTTTGCCGATTAATCGCCAATAGCTTAAACTTTCGCCCGGCCGCACGACCACTCCGTTCAGCTTTTGGGCCGCAAGGCGCAGGTTCGTAATTTTATTGTACTGGTACTGCATATCGACGTCTTTTAATTTGCGCAGCAACGGCGTGTGGTGCGCAAACTGCAAAAACGGCAGCGGCGGCACCTGTTGCCGGGCAAAACGACCAGCGTGCAACAGCCAGCTGAACCTGCGGGCCGTGCCGTAACAGGCATTGCCAATGGCAATACGCAAGGCTGACCTGTTTTTTGGGCGCGGGACGGTGCCACTTTTTGTGGTGCGCTTGGGATGCATCGTAAACCCTCCATTTACATGGTCACCTGTGTGGCAACCTTACCACAAAAACGAGGTTACCTGCAAAAAAATTACATCTTTAACCCCGCCACATGCTCATTTTGCCGGTATTGCGGCAGTGGGCGCCGTTTGCCGTGCGGCGGCAGGCCATAGTAAAAGCGGGTGCAGACAAAGCACCCGCTTTTACTATGGCACCGTTATTTTATTTTTGAGCTGCCCGCCCTTTGGGCCTGCCGGTAGCCGGCGGGCGATACCCCGTGGCACCGGCGGAAGCTTTGGCTGAACCCGCTGGGGGACGAAAACCCTACCTCCTGCGCAACCTTTGCCACCGGCAGGCCGGTCGTTTTCAACAGCTTTTCCGCTTCTTGCAACCGAAGCTGATTTAAATAGTTGATTGGCGTTGTGCCGGTTGCTTTTTTAAAGGAGTGCACCAGATAATATTTATTGAGCCCGCATTGCTCTGCAAGCTGGTCGAGATTCAAATCCTCTTTGAAATGGTTATTGATGTACTGCCGCACCAGGCTGCACTGTGCGGGCAACCCGCCGCAGCCCAGCACCGTCAGTGAAAACCGCGTAATGCGCAGCAACTGAATGACCGCAATGGAAAGCAGCTGGTCGCATACCAGCTCATAGCCAAGTGCTTGCGCTGTGGTCTCTCGCAGCATCCCGGCCAAGCAGTTCAACAGGTTGTTGCCGGTATCGATGCTGCCGTACTGCGCAAACCCGCAACCCGCAAAATCAAACAGCAGATGCTCTGCGCGCAGCTGCAACGTCTTTGCTTTGGGTGACTGCACGACCAGCATGCAGTGCTGAATACCGGGGTTCAAAAGCAGCAGCTCGCCCGCAGCCAGTGTCACAGGGGCCCCTTCAACCACGGTGCAGCCCACGCCAGATACCTGATAAAAAATTTCAGTAAAGGCGTGCACCATTACGTCCTTTGGGCTCTGCGCGGTGTACCGAATTTCGTTGATTTCTAAAAAACGCGCCTTGGGTAACAGCTCCCCATATTTATTCTGCCGTTTTGCTTCTTTGCTCATCGCGTATCACCTTGCCTGAGGAACAGCGCTAAAACCAGTTTCCTCTTTTGGGTTTCAGGTCTGGTTTTATTATATACGATTTCACGATTTTAGGCAAGTATACAGTATATTAATTTTAAAACATTTTAATTTTATTCAATCTACACAACTTTTATTGACTTTCTTTCCACTTTAGCTGTTTTTGCCCTTTCGCAGCAAACTTGGCGCTTGGCCTCTGCCTCGCTGCCGGTGGCACAGGCAATGTCATAATAGCGCAGCTTGCTGTCAATGTGCTCTTTGTAGTCCTGTAATTCGCAGATGCGTTTTTCCAGCGCGGCCTGCTGCGCGCGCACCATGTCGCGCCGCTTTTGCAATGTGGCGTCGCCCTGCCCGCAAAGCTCCATAAAGCGGCGTATCTCCTCAATGGGCATGCGCGTGTTTTTTAAACAGGTAATTGACCCCAGCCTTTCAAGGTCTGCATCGGTGTATTCCCGCACGCCGTTGCCGTTGCGCCCCACCGGTGCAAGCAACCCTTTGGCCTCATAAAACCGCAAGGTGGAGGCCGGTATGCCAGTGCGCTGTACCACCTGCCGAATGCTGTACCCCATTGTTTTACCCTCTTTTCTAAAAATGCACTTGACTTAAACCATACTTTAAGGTCTATATTTATTGTAGTAGCCCGGCGGCACAAATGCAACTGCAAGCTGTACCGCCGGGTGTGCCGCGTATGCTGGCGGCACACTTGGGTATGGCCGTACCAAACAAACGCCGCAGGAAGCGGCGTACAGCAAGGGAGAATAATGTATGGAAAAAAACAAAGTGTTTTACAGCGACCTGCGGGCGCTGCCGGGGACCAATCTGCTGCTGAAGCTGCAAAAATTGATCCGCCGGGCCGGGATCGGCGAAATCGACATGAACAACAAACTGGTCGCCATTAAAATTCATTTTGGCGAGCCGGGCAACCTGTCCTTTTTGCGCCCCAACTACGCCAAGGCGGTGGCGGATGTGATCAAAGAGCTTGGCGGCAAGCCGTTTTTGACCGACTGCAACACGTTGTACGTGGGGCGCCGCAAAAATGCGCTGGACCACATTGACGCCGCTTATGAAAATGGGTTTTCCCCGTTTTCGACTGGCTGCAACGTGATCATTGCCGACGGGCTGAAGGGCACCGACGACATTGAGGTGCCGGTGGTCGGCGGCGAGCTGGTGCAAAACGCTAAAATCGGGCGTGCCATCATGGACGCCGACGTGTTCATCTCGCTGTCGCATTTTAAAGGGCACGAGGCCACCGGCTTTGGCGGCTGTTTAAAAAATATCGGCATGGGCTGTGGCAGCCGCGGCGGCAAAATGGAGCAACACAACTCCGGCAAACCCAGTGTGGACCATGACACCTGTGTGGGCTGCCGCACCTGCGCCAAAAACTGCGCACACGGCGCAATCTCGTTTAACGAACAGCGCAAAGCCTCGATTGACCACAACAAATGCGTCGGCTGCGGCCGCTGCCTTGGGGCCTGCAATTTTGATGCAATTTACAACGAAAACGCTTCGGCCAACGACGACCTCAACAAAAAGATTGCCGAATATTCGAAAGCGGTCGTGGACGGGCGCCCTGCGTTTCACATCAGTTTGGTGATGGACGTTTCGCCGTACTGCGATTGCCATGCTGAAAACGACGCCCCCATCATCCCCGACGTGGGCATGTTTGCCAGCTTTGACCCCGTCGCGCTGGACCAGGCCTGTGCAGACGCCTGCAATAAAATGCCGGTGATGCCGGGCTCACTGCTGGATGACGAGATGCACGAAGAGCATTTTTGCGAGCACCACGACCATTTTACCAACACCTCACCCGAAACCAACTGGAAAAGCTGCCTTGCCCACGCTGAAAAAATCGGCCTTGGCAGCCGCGCGTACGAGCTGGTGCGGGTATAAAGCATCGCAAAATTTCAATTTAAGCCTAAAAAGGGCGCGGCTTTTGCCGCGCCCTTTTTTATTAAATCACTCTTGATGATACCCGCCTGGCTGCTCTGCCCAAAGCCGCTGCGGGTACAGCCCGCTTGCAATCATGTCCCGCACTGCCCGCTCTACGGCAGGCTTATCCTCTTTATAGGTGACGCCATACCATTTGTCGGCGCTTTTCAGCACCTGCACCTGCGCTTTACCCTGTGCAATCAGCCCACTGACAACGCCGGGCAGATAATATTCGGCTTTCAGCGGGTTTTGCGGCAGCGCCTTTGCCAAAAATTCGGTAAACCCTGCCTGCGCGGCGGCAAAAAAGCTTTTCTGAAAGCCCCACAGGTTCATCGATACGGTTGCGTCCCCGGCCAGCGGCTGCCATGTGTTCCCCTCGTCCTCGGTGAACTTGGCGTCGTTGCCGTCCTTGCAAATCTGCGTGTGCTCGGTAACGCTTTGCAGCACCCCGGCCGCATTCACCTCGCATACCCCGCGTGCAACATGGCCGTTTTCTGTCAGCGTGTTGCGCAGGTGGTAGCCCACCATCGCGTACTGGCAGCGGTCGGTATCCGGGTGGGTGGACAAATAGGCAAAAATCTGCTCAAACGCCTCGCGCCCATAATAATCGTCGGCATTGATGACGGCAAACGGCCCGTCGACCACCCCGCGCGCCGCCAATACCGCATGCGCGGTGCCCCACGGCTTTTGGCGGCCATCCGGCACCGCAAACCCAGCCGGCAGGTCGTCGAGCTGCTGCGGCACATAAACAAGCTGCAAATAGGGGGACACCCGGCGCCCGATTACCTGTTTAAAATCCGCCTCATTTTCTTTTTTAATCACAAAAACGACCTTTTCAAAGCCGGCCCGGCGCGCATCGTACAGCGAATAGTCCACAATCACTTCGCCCCCCGGCCCCACCGGGTCGATCTGCTTTAGCCCGCCATAGCGCGAGCCCATGCCTGCCGCCATTACAACAAGAGTCGGTTTGTCCATCTGCTTACTCCTTTTCGTACTTTGTTTCGCTTATTATACCCCTTTTGCTGCAAATCGCAAAGCAGTTCATGACCATTTTGCCACAAAGGGTACTGCTTGCAGCAAAAACCCCGCGCCATACCGGTGCGGGGTTTCACTGTCATTTAATTTTACGCCGGTAAGGTTATTACCGGTACCCATTGGGGTTTTTCGACTGCCAGTTCCACGAATCGCGGCACATCTCTTCAATACCGTACTTTGCCTGCCAGCCCAGCTCTGCGGTTGCCTTTGCCGGGTCGGCATAGCAGGCGGCAATGTCGCCGGGGCGGCGCGGGGCAATGACATACGGCAGCGTTTTGCCACAGGCTTTTTCGTATGCGTGAATCACATCCAACACCGAATAGCCGTGCCCGGTGCCAAGGTTGTAGGTGACAAGACCGGGCTTTTGGGCCAGTTTGCGCAGCGCGGCAACATGCCCGCTTGCAAGGTCCATCACATGGATATAGTCACGCACGCCGGTACCGTCGGGCGTGTTGTAATCGTCACCAAACACGCTGACCTGTTTCAGCTTGCCCACTGCAACCTGCGCAATGTAAGGCACCAAATTGTTGGGGATGCCCGCAGGGTCTTCGCCAATCATGCCGGACGGGTGTGCCCCAATGGGGTTAAAATAGCGCAGCAGGGCAACATTCAGCGCCGGGTCTGCCTTTTGAATATCGCGCAGCATCTGCTCGATCATCAGCTTTGTCTGCCCATAGGGGTTCGTTGCCGACAGCGGGAAATCCTCTGTGATGGGCACCGTGTGCGGGTCGCCATACACCGTGGCGGACGAAGAAAACACAAACTGCTTTACCCCGTGGCGGCGCATGGTTTTCAGCAGCACCAAAGTTGAAGTGATGTTGTTGTCGTAATATTCCAGCGGCTTTGCAACACTTTCGCCCACGGCTTTCAGCCCGGCAAAGTGAATGACCGCGTCAATTTCGGGGTGCGCGCTGAACAGCTGCTCGGTTGCCTGTTCGTCGCAAAGGTTTATTTGTACAAAACCAAACTCTTTGCCAGCCAGCCGCCGGGTGCGCACCACTGCCTCTTCACATGAGTTCACAAGGTTGTCTGCAACCAAAACGTCAAACCCTGCCTCAATCAGCGCAAGGCAGGTGTGCGAGCCAATATAGCCCGCGCCGCCGCTTACCAGTACCGCCATCGTAAAACCTCCTTCAAGGATTACTGTATTTTCTTTATTGTACCCCAGTGCGGCACAAATGAAAATGGATTTTCCTATACTTCATCTGTATTTTTCAGGCGGCAACATTTATCCATAATTTTTATAAAATTAATCGTCTGTGCGCCGCCGCTTTTCTATTATAGCGAAAGCCGCCCCCCCCTGCAAGCTGTAACGCATGGTTTTTCGCCCCAAACGCCATTTTAGCCTCAGGCGGGTACCCGCCCTAAAATGCATTTGCCCTGCGGCCTAAAATAGGGTATACTGTCCTTGTTTCCCGGCTGCGTGCCGGGGCAAATTCTACGAATACGAGGTTTTACCATGCTGGCGCTGTTTCAAAAATATTTTTGGGTCTTTTTTATTTCCATGGTGCCGCTTGTCGAGCTGCGCGGCGCGATACCCGTTGGTGTGGCAAGCGGTCTGCCGCTGCTGGGCACCTACCTAGTCGCCATCATTGGCAACATGCTGCCGGTACCGGTGATTATTCTGTTCAGCAAGCAGGTGCTTTTGTGGTGCTGCAAGCTGCCGGGCGGGTTTGGCCGGTTTTTTCAGGCCATTTATGACAAGGGCATGAAGGCCGGCGACAAGCTGCAGCAAAAAGCCGGGCGCGGGCTGTATTTTGCGCTGTTTTTGTTTGTGGCAATCCCGCTGCCGGGCACCGGCGCGTGGACAGGCAGCCTTGCCGCCACCCTGCTGGACATGGATTTCTGGCCCAGTGTGCTTGCCGTAATGTGCGGCGTGCTGACTGCCGGTGTCATTATGGGCGCACTTTCCGCCGGGCTGTTTGGCGGGCTGGGGATGTTGCTCGGCTGATGTGTACTGCTATACCGGAAGCGGGTACCATCCGTTTCCGGTTTTCTGTTTTTTCCGTCAAAAGCGCCTGTCAGCGCGGGTTTGCGCTATTTTAACCAGATTTCATACTTTTTTACTGTTTTTTGAAGAAACAACCCCGGCCTGGTCGTAACATGCACAGAAAGGTGGTGAAGCGGCGGTGCGGGACACAGCATTTGAAGAACTGGTACAGCAATACCAAAGGTTGGTATATACTGTATGCTATCAGATGACCAAAGACCCACAGACTGCCGAGGATCTCACGCAGGACACCTTTCTTTCCGCCTATCTTCACCGCGACAGTTGTTCGCCCGAAACCGCAAAGCCCTGGCTGTGCCGCATTGCCACCAACAAGGCCAAGGACTATTTAAAAAGTGCTTACAACCGGCGTGTGAACTTAACGGATGACGATGAGGATGTGCAGTACAGCCAGTACGCCACCCCGCCGCCGGAGGACATTGTAGTCGACACAGTGATGTCCGGCGAAATTGCCGGCGTGATCCGCAGCCTGCGCGAGCCTTACTTACAGGTTTCTGTGTTGTATTTTTTAGAGCAGAAGCCGGTAGAAGAAATTGCAAAACAGCTGGGCCGACCACCCAAAACCGTACACACCCAGCTTTACCGTGCAAAACAGCTGCTGCAAAAACAGCTGACACCGAAAGGAGGATTTTCGTGAATCTGTTTGACAATGAAACGGGCCATTTCACCGACGAAGGTTTAGCCGCGCTGATTGCCGGAAATCTGGACGAGCTGCAAAGGCTTGAGGCAGCCGAGCACCTTTCGTTTTGTGACAGCTGCTGTGGCAGATATGCCGCGCTGCTGACCGACAACGTGCTGTTGCAGCCCGAACACCCGGTGGCCGAACCGGTGATGCAGCGCATTCAAAAACGACGCAACACTATTTTCTTTAACCGAGGGCTTAAAGTGGGCCTTGCCGCCTGCCTTGCACTGGGCCTGTGGCTGACCGGCGTGTTTTCTGCCGTTAGCACCCCGCTGCAGCAGGGCGAATTTGACCGCAGCAGTTACCTGCTGAAACAAGAACAGACCCGCAGCGCCACGGCAAAAGAAGAAATGAAAAACAAATATCTTGCCGACGGTGAGCAAGAAGCCACCACGTTGAATATGCAAATTTCGGATGCTGTTGAAAGCTTCTTTGCCTCATTCACACAAAAAGGAGAGACCGACAAATGAAAAAGAGTTCCTTCCTCACTTTCATCTTTGCCTGCTGGCCCGGTGCCGGGCAGATGTACCTCGGCTATACCAAACGGGGCGCCTCACTGATGACCGCCTTTGTGACCGTGCTTGGCGTAGCCGGCTTCCTCGATTTGTGGTTCTTCAGCATTCTGCTGCCGGTCATTTGGTTTTTTGCCTTTTTTGACGCCTTTGCCATTCGCAATATGACGCCGGAGGAGGCTGCCGCCAAGCCGGATGATTTTATCGTGCCGCCAGAACTGCGCAACCGCGCAGGCGCACAGGAAATTGCACACCGCTATCACCTTGCCCTTGGTATTGGGCTCATCGTCATCGGTGTTTATATTCTGTACAATAGCTTCTTCCTGTCGCTGTTTGCCAATTTTCTCAATGCGCTGCCGTACGACCTGAACTGGCTGTGGCGCATTGCCAGCAACCTGCCCACCCTTGTCGTCGCCATTTTGCTGGTAATGTTTGGCCTGCGGCTGATGCGCGGCGGGCGCAAAAAGGAAAAGCCGGACGAGCTTGTAGAATTTAAGGGGGACGACTGAAATGGCAGATACCGCACAGCAGGCCCCGCAGCAGCAAACCCCAAACCCGCAGCCCATACAACGCCCGCACCGGCAGCGCCGGGTAGGCAGCCTAACCGCCGGTGCCGCGTTGATTTTGACCGGGCTTGCCATTGGCGCTTCGCTGCTCTGGCCGTCGTTTGATTTGACAATGGTCTTTAGGCTTTGCCCGCTGATTTTGATTTTTCTTGGCATCGAGGTCGTTGCCAGCAACTTTGCGGGCAGCGACGTGCAGATTAAATACGACTTCTTATCGTTCTTTTTATCCATTGTACTGGTATTCAGCGCTTTGGGCCTGTCCACCATCCCTTATTTTGTCACCTACTTTGGCCCGGAAAAACACACCGCCGAGCAGCGGCTTTCAAAAGAGCTGGAAGATAAGGTTTATTCTGTTTTAAAAGACAGCGAAGTGGTTTATGACTCGTATGCCACCGTCACCCTTAATGACTGGCGCCGGCCCAGAGAAGTAACCCTTGACGAGCTTTCAGGCGCAGACAGTGCGGATATTTCAATTGACCTGCGCGGGCTCTATGCCGATGCTGCCAGCTTTGCCACTGCTTGCAGCGTACTGCGGGATAAACTGCTTGCCGCCGGCCTGAAACCGGATAACCTGTACTTCAACTGGAGCGAAACGGATGAAAGCGAAAATATCGCGGCTTCCGCCCACTTGGATTTGACCGGCAGCTTTGCCCTGAACGAAACCGCGGCGGAACTTACCCAGCGGGTCGACTTTTACCCCGGCGAAACCCCGCAGCCTACCTCAACACAAGCCCCATCACCCGAGGCAACTGCCCTGCCGGATGCCGCCTGAGTTTGACTGGCTTTTGAATAACTTTATGGTAAACGGGTAAAACAAAGCGGCCTGCACTGTTGCAGGCCGCTTCAGCATGTCGAAGAACCCGGTTTACGCAGGAGCATAAACCGGGTTCTCGGTGTGTTGTAAGCCAAAAATAGCGAATATGGCGCAAGAAAAACAGGTTCTCGATTTCCATTTAGCCAGTTTTTTGA
>JAEWRN010000040.1 GCA_023460035.1 Bacillota bacterium | reverse complement strand
AGATTTGACTGACTGTTTCCTCTGTGAAGCGGTGACGAAAATTGTAGCTCACTGTGGAAAAATGCGGAGTTTCCTCCTGAAGCGTATAGCCCATAAACCAGCGATAGGCAGTGTTTAAATAAACCTCATCCGCTGTCCTGCGCAGAGAGGGCAGGCCATACAGGTGCTGGATCAGCACAATCTTCACCAGTACAACCGGGTCTATACTCGGCCTGCCATTGTCCTCGCTGTACAGCGGCTCGACCATCTCATACAGCCGTTCCCAGTTTACTGCTGCGTCTATTTTTCGCAGCAGATGATTCTGTGGTACCAGGCTTTCCGTATCTACAATTTCCAACACGCCGCGATCTAATTTCCCTCGCTGCAACATTCCACATCACCCATACCTATTTTACCGTTTTTAAATGAAAAAGCCCAGCTTTCGCTGGACCTTTTTCGACAGACTGGCCGCCGCACAGCAAATTGCTGTGCGGCGGTTTTGTCTTGGTTTTTTACTGATGGTTTTTTTAGTCACACTGCCTTGCGCGGGTGTGTTACAGGTACCGCACGCGGTCGCGGTATTCGCCAATCACCGCGCTGTTATGCGCGTCGCCGCCGGGGCAGTTGCCGCTGCTGAATACCTTGGGCTCAATGCCCTTGCTGCGCAGGTTTTCGCAGGCAGAAAGCACAATGCTGTTGCTGATGGCCGCCGAAGCGATGGTGGAAACCGGGCCCGCCTTCGTGCCGTCTGAACACACCTCTATGCTGGCATCCCCCACCGGCACATAGTTGTTGATGCACAAATCGCAGACGTCCGGCAGATGCAAGCCCTGTGCCTGCCGGCTTTTTTGGGTTTTATAAAAAAAGGAAGAGATCCCGATGACCTTGGCCCCGCGACTCGCAGCCCCCTGCGCCATTTCAATGGGAAACGGGTTGATGCCGGAGCTTGACACAATCAGCAGGCAGTCGTTTTCAGTGATGGGGTAGCGGGAAATAACCTGCTCGGCATAGCCGCTCATGCGCTCTACATAGCTGCTTTTCACTGCACCCTCGTGCAGCATGGCGCAGGTTTCAAAAATAGGGCTCACCGCCGCAAGGCCGCCCGCGCGGTAAAACAGCTCTTCTTCTAAAATATGCGAGTGGCCGCAGCCAAACACATAAAGCAGGCCGTTTTTTTGCAGCGACTGTGCCACCAGTTCGCCCGCCTTTGCAATGTTTTGCGCCTCGTTTGAAAAAATCTGTTGCAAAACCCCACTGACCGTTTCACTGTACTCTTCCACAAACATTTACATGATGCTCCAATCGTTTTTGATATCTGGTTCCCGAAAGGCCAGTTCTACCTGGAAACGGTAGCGGTCCGCACGATATTTCGACTCTACATATTCTACCGGGCGGTTCTGGTCGTCAAAGGTCAAACGTCGAATGTACAGCGCGCCGGCCGAAGCTTCGCTTTTCAGCAACGCGCGCTCGTATTCTTTTAAAGAAATCACTTCAATCGATTCTTGTGCGCTTGCCAGCACAATGCCAAGGCGGCCCGTAAACAGCTCGTACAACGACCCGTCGTTCGTCAGGTTTTCCATCACCACTGCGCCGATGCTGCTGTTCATATAACAGGTTTCGATTGCCATGGGCTCTTTGTCGGCAATACGCAACCGCTTAAGAATCGTCACCGTATCGTCGGGTTTTACCTGTAACAGCGCCGCAATGGCATCCCCGGCCGTGACCATTTCCATTGCCAAAATTTGTGAGCTGGGTTTCATGTCCCGGTGCACCATGTCGCTGGAAAAGCTGGTCAGCTGCGCCAGCGGCTGTGGTATCTTTTTGCTGCGGATGAAAACGCCTTTGCCCTGCACGCTGTACAAAAGGCCCTCCTGCTGCAACTCGGCAATTGCGCGGCGCACCGTAATGCGGCTGACGCCAAACTGGTCGCCAATCGCGCGCTCGGACGGCAGGCACCCCTCCGGGAAGCTGCTGTCCGTTTGCATCATCTGCAACAGGTCTTCTTTCAGCTGCTTATACTTGGGCGAATAGCCCGATTCTGCTTTTGCCATGCGCCTTTCCTTTCTGCGTGGGTGCGGCCACACCCACGCGGCAGCCTCGTTACCGGCACGCCCGGCCGGCTGCGTCTGCATTTTATGATACGGTGTTTTAAAAAAATAGTACCACATGTTATATATTTTTTCAATCATTTTCTTTTGGTTTTTCTGCCCATCCGCAGAAACTTCGTACCTTTTTGGTATTAATTTTCTCGTTTTCTGATTTTTTATGGGTATTTTTCAAAATACGGCTTGCCAATGAAATTATTTTCCACAAACTTAGCGAGATTTTATGATCATATTTTCTAATTATTTAAAAAAAATTCATAATCTATTGCTTTTTTATATGACAAGCGGTATATTTGAGTAAACGAAGAAAAGGTGGAACAGAAATGGATGACCTGATTCGAAAAGAAAATATGCAAATCGGCGTCGAAGCGGCCTCCTGGCAGGACGCGGTACGCGGTGCCGGCAACCTTTTGCTGCAAGCGGGCAGCATTACCGCACAGTACATTGAAGAGATGATTCAAGCGGTGATAGAGCTGGGGCCCTATATGGTATTGATGCCCGGCTTCGCGCTGGCACATGCGGCCCCCTCTGCCGCAGTGCTGCGCGACGATATTTCGCTGATTACCTTAAAAACCCCGGTTGCTTTTGGCAATGCAGAAAACGACCCGGTAAAGGTCGTGCTGTGCATCTGCTGTAAAGACCGCGAGTCGCACCGCACCACGCTGCAACGGGTGGCCATGTCGGTGATGGAAGACGGCATGATTGATAACATGGCGGCGGCCCAAAGTGTTGATGATCTGCGGGCATTACTGCAAAACGCCTGATTGAGGTTTTAACAGGCAGCCTGCCGGCGGGCGGGCCAAAAAAGATTGTGAAGCAGCGTTCTGCTTACAATAGAGAAAAGAAAGGAGCTTTTTATGGAAAAGACTAAAATTCAGACAGTGTGTGGGTTTGGCTGTGGTTCTTCGCTGTTTTTGCGCATGAAGATCGAGGGCATTTTAAAGGCAAACGGGGTCGACGCCACCGTGTTTTGCGGCGATGTCGGCACCTGCTTGACCAATGAATGCGACGCGATTTTTATTTCGGAGGAATTGAGCGAGCGCATTAAAGACCGTGCCAATGTGCCGGTTTTTGCGGTGAAGAACTTTATGGACACTGCTGAAGTGACAGAAAAGGTACTGAAGTTCGTTCAAGACAAACAGTAACAACAAATTCTGAAATGGATGTTTGGAGGAGGATTCTGAAATGGCAGTGCTGAACTTTATCGTAAACGAAATTTTTGGACAGGGCGCTATTTTCCTTGCACTGATCGCACTGGTTGGCCTGGTGCTGCAAAGAAAGCCGTTCAGTGATGTGGTGCGCGGCACCATGATGACCGCTATTGGCTATTTTGTGTTGACCACCGGTACCGGGCTGATCGTCGGCAGCTCAATTGACGGGCTTTCGACCGCGTTCAGCGCCATGCTGCCCGCTGCGAACAACGCAAAAGACATCGACATGACCGTTTATGGCACGCAGATCGGCATCGTGATGCTGATTGCGTTCCTGATCAACCTGCTGGTTGCGCGGTTCACAAAATGGAAATCCGTTTTTCTGACCGGGCATATGCTGTACTGGTTCCCGTATGTGTTTATTGCCGCCGGTGTGGACGCCGGGCTGTCCGGGATTAAGCTGCTCATTGTCGCCACGGTTTTCACCGCAGCTTACATGATTATCTCGCCGAACCTGATGCGCCCGCTGGTGCATGAAGTCACCGGCTCGGACGATTTTACCATCGGCCACCCGACCACCTGCCTTTCGCTGTTGACCGGCTATTTGGGCAAACTGGTCGGCGACAAATCGAAATCGACCGAAGACCTTAAAATTTCGAAAAACTTCGGCTTTTTGCGTGAAGTCTCGCTGACCGGCTCAATCGTGATTGCGATTGCTTACATCGTCATGGCGGTTCTGATGCGCGTCAACGGCATGGTCCCGGCCGAAATTTGGGGCTATGCCGGCGGCAAGACCGGTATTTTTACCTACATCTTCACAAAGTCGATTTACTTTGGTGTCGGCATGACCATTATGCTGCTTGGCGTGCGTATGTTGATTGGTGAAATTGTGCCCGCCTTCCAGGGCATTGCCGAAAAAGTGGTCCCGGGTGCCATTCCCGCACTGGACTGCCCGGTCATTTTCAACTTTGCACCGAACGCACTGATCATCGGCTTCATCGTTGCCATGATCACTTCGACCATCACCATCATTCTGACTGCCGGCATGTTCCCCACCATCATCATCCCGCTGGTTGTCACCTGCTTCTTTGAAAACGGCTGCGCCGCCATTATTGGCAACGCGACCGGCGGCGTGCGCGGCTGCATCATCGGCACTGCGCTCAACGGCATCGTGATGGTACTGCTGGTTGGCTTTGGCTCGTACTTCTTCAGCCACACCATCGGCAACTGGATGCTGGTTTACGGCGGCCAGGACTTCTCGCTGTGGGGCATGGTGGTCGGCACCGTTTCTCGCTTGCTGGCCTAACTTACCTTTTTAAAAACCGGCTTTTCCACAAAAACCTTTCTTGTCATGTTTCTGCTGTGCGGGGCGTATTATTTGCCCCCACGCACAGTACCCCCGCAGGGCACGCCCTGCGGGGCTTTTTTATTTGAATATCAAAAAACAAGGGCCGGCATGCAAGCTGCATGCCGGCCCTTGTTTTATTTGTGTTTACGCCTGTTTTGCGGGGTGGCTTACTGCCGAAAATTCGGCGTAGATGGCGCGAATGGCATTTTCTAAATCCGCTTCGTCCACCCCCACCCAGGTACTCAGCTCTCCACTGCCCTGGTTGAGGATATGTACCCCGATTTCGGCGCGGCGCAGCGCCCCGTAAATGCGCGCCACCGAGGTGCGGGTGTGCCGCACGCCATAGCCCACCAAAATCAGCAAAGCAATGTGCTGCTGCACTGAAAAGTGGTGCGGGATATCGATGGCATCTATCTGCTGTTGCAGCCGGCCCAGCACCGGGGCCAGTGCGGCGGTTTCTACCAGCAGACAGATGTTGTTGAGGCCGGTGGGCAGGTAGTCAAACCGCAGCGAACAGCTGTTGACCGCACAAAACACCTGTTGCAGCAGTGCGGGCGAATTGCCGGGCTCGTCTTTTTCTACCAGCAGCAGGCTGAAACCACGCTTGCCCGCAATGCCGGCAAAGATGGCGAAATCCTCCCGCTGCACCGCCGTGCAGGTGATCATGGTACCGGGGTGCTGCGGCGCATTGGTGTTGCGGATGTTGGTGGGGATGCCCGCGCGGCTGACGGGGAACACGCTGTCCTCGTGCAGCACGGTGGCGCCGGCACGGCTGAGCTCGTGCATTTCGTGGTAGGTGATGTGGCGGATGGGCTGCGGGTTTTGCACCACACGCGGGTCGGCCATTAAAAAGCCGGAAACGTCCGTCCAGTTTTCGTACACCTCTGCCCTTACTGCCCGCGCAACCAGCGCGCCGGTGATGTCGCTGCCCCCGCGCGAAAAGGTGCGCACTGAGCCATCCGGCCCGCTGCCGTAAAACCCGGGGATGACCGCCCCCGGCAGGCCTTGCAGTGCCTCGGCAAGGGCATCGTTGGTGCGCTGCGCCAGCAACAGGCCGTTTTCATCAAAAAAGATACAGCCCTGCGGGTCGACAAACGGCAGGCCTAAAAAATCAGCCAGCAGCAGCCCGCACAGGTATTCGCCGCGGCTGGCGCAGTAATCGGCCCCGGCACCCGCGGCGATTGCGCGCCGCACCTCACCCAGTGCACTTTCAAGGTCGGTTGCAAGGCGCAGCGCGGCCACGATTTCGGTATACCGGGCGCAGATGGCCGCAAACGGCACATCAAACGGCTGACCGGCGGCCCGCAGTGCGTGGCACCGGTACAACAGGTCGGTGATCTTGTCATCCCCGTCAAACCGCTTGCCGGGGGCGCTGGGGATGATATAGGCCCGCCTGCTGTCGGCGCGCACAATACTGCGCACCTGTTTAAACTGTGCCGCGTCGGCAAGTGAACTGCCGCCAAATTTTGCTGCTATCATTCCCTGTTCCCCCAAGGGCGCCCCGCAGGGCGTTGGTTACCTGCCGCTCATCACGAAAGGCGCTGTTTAAAATCCTCATAGCCAAAGCTGCGCACCAACTGCACTTCGCCGCCGGGGCGGCGCACGGCAATGGCGGGCAGCGGCATGCCGTTGAACGTGTTGTTTTTGACCATGGTGTAAATGGCCATGTCGTCAAATTGCAGCCGGGTGCCAACTTGCAGCGGCGCGTCGAACGAATAATCGCCGATTACGTCCCCCGCAAGGCAGGTGCCGCCCGCAAGGCGGTAGGTATAAGGCTTTTCGCCCGGCTGCCCCGCGCCTGCCAGCGGCGGGCGGTAGGGCATTTCAATCACGTCGGGCATATGGCAGGCGGCAGAGGCGTCTAAAATGGCGATTTGCAGGTCGTTTTCCACCACGTCCAGCACGGTGGCAAACAGGCTGCCCGCGTTCAGCGCCACCGCTTCGCCCGGCTCTAAATAAACGTCCACCCCATATTTTTCGCGAAAACGCCGCACACAGCGCACCAGCGCCTCACGGTCGTAATCCGCGCGGGTGATGTGGTGCCCGCCGCCAAAGTTCACCCATTTCATGCGGGGCAAAAATTCTCCAAACTTTTCTTCTACCGCCGCAAGGGTTTCAATTAAGGCGTCGGCGTTTTGCTCGCACAGGGTGTGAAAGTGCAGCCCCTCAATACCGTCCAGCAAATCGGGCCGGAACGCCGCGCGGGTGACGCCAAGGCGGGAGCCTGAAGCACAGGGGTCGTAAATGCCGTGCTGCTGGGTGGAGTGCTGCGGGTTGATGCGGATACCGCAGCTTTTGCCCGCGGCCAGCGCCTTGGCGCGGTAGCGCTGCCACTGGGCAAACGAGTTGAAGCTTAAATGGTCGCACAGGGTCAATATTTCGTCAAACTCCGCATCGCGGTAGGCCGCCGCAAAAATATGCGTTTCGCCCCCCATCTGCTGCGCGCCCAGCTTTGCCTCGTACAGGCCGCTGGCCGTGGTGCCCGCAAGGTATTTGCCAATCAGCGGGTAGAGTGAAAACATTGAAAACGCCTTTTGCGCCAGCAATATTTTGCAGCCCGCCTGCTGCGCCACCTGCTGTAAAATTTGCAGGTTTTGGGTGAGCTTTTCTTCATCCACCACATAGCAGGGCGTGGGGATGCCGCCCGCTGCGCCGCCCATCAGTCTACCAGCGTGGGGGCAAAGTCCTCCACCCACGGCAGGCCCCACTGATTCAGTGCGTCCATAAAGGGGTCCGGGTCAAACTCTTCAATGTTGTATACGCCGGGGCGGTTCCAGGTGCCGTTCATCACCAGCATCGCGCCGATCATGGCCGGCACGCCGGTGGTGTACGAGATTGCCTGGCTGCCCACCTCGCGGTAGCAGGCCTGGTGGTCACAGACGTTGTACAGGTAATAGGTCTTTGGCTTGCCGTCTTTCACGCCCTCAAAAATACAGCCGATGTTCGTTTTGCCCACGGTGCGGGGGCCAAGGCTGGCGGGGTCCGGCAAAACGGCTTTTAAAAATTGCAGCGGCACGATTTGCTTGCCCTCAAATTCGATGGGCTCGATGGAGGTCATGCCCACATTTTCAAGGCATTTGAGGTGGGTGAGGTAGCTTTGGCCAAAGGTCATAAAAAAGCGGATGCGCTGAATGCCGTTGAGGTGCAGCGCAAGGCTTTCCAGCTCTTCGTGGTGCAGCAGGTACATGTCCTTGTGGCCCACCTCGGCAAAGTCGTACTCGCGCTTGATTTCCATCGGCTCGGTCTCCACCCAGCGGCCGTCCTGCCAATAGCTGCCCTTGGCCGAAACCTCGCGGATGTTGATCTCCGGGTTGAAGTTTGTGGCAAACGGGTAGCCGTGGTCGCCGCCGTTACAGTCTAGGATATCCAGCCGGTGAATTTCGTCGAACTGGTGCTTTTGGGCATAGGCAGCAAACACGCCGGTGACGCCCGGGTCAAACCCGCTGCCCAGCAGCGCGCAAATGCCCGCTTCGCGGAACTTTTCGCGGTAGGCCCACTGCCACTTGTACTCAAATTTTGCGGTGTCCAGCGGCTCGTAGTTGGCGGTGTCCACATAGTGGGTCTTGGTGGCAAGGCAGGCGTCCATAATCGTCAGGTCCTGGTACGGCAGAGCCAAATTCAGCACGACGTCGGGCCCAAATTCGCGAATCAGCGCAACCAGCTCGCCCACATCGTCGGCATTCACCTTTGCGGTGTGGATTTTGGTTTTGGTCGTGCCCTGCAATTTTTCTTTCAGCGCGTCACACTTTGACTTTGTGCGGCTGGCAATCATAATTTCTTCAAACACGCCGCTGTTTTGGCAGCACTTGTGAATGGCAACGCTGGCGACACCGCCGCAGCCAATAATCATGCATTTTCCCATCTGGTTCGTCTCCTTTTATTTGACAATTTGCAATAAAATTTCGCGGGTCAGTTTACAGGCCACGGCGGTCGAAGTGCCGCTTTGGTCATAGTGGGGCGAAAGCTCGTTGATGTCACAGCCCACCACCCGCAGCTTGTTCAGCTGCAAGATGGCGCGCAGCAGCTCGGTAAAGCTGACGCCGCCGGCCTCCGGCGTGCCGGTGCCACAGAAAACCGACGGGTCCAGCACGTCAAGGTCCAGCGACACATACACCGGCATCCCCGCAAGCGCCGGCAACACCGCGGCAAAATCCGCAAGGGTAAACGGGTGCAGGTCGGTGTGGGCGCGGGCAAACGCAAACTCGTCGCGCTCGCCGCTGCGAATGCCAAACTGGTGCAGGCGGCCGTCGCCGACAAGCTTCCACACCTGCCGCATCACCGTGGCGTGGGACAATGTCTCGCCAAGGTAGTCGGCGCGCAAATCGGTGTGGGCGTCAAAATGCAGCACGTGCAGGGAGGGGTAGGCCTTTTGCACGGCGCGCACCGCACCCAGCGTTATCAGGTGCTCGCCGCCCAGCATCACCGGCAGCTTGCCGTCTGCCATCAGCCGCGCGGTGTATTCTTCGGTGAGCTGCAGCACCCTTGCGGGGTTGCCGAACGGCAGCTCTAAATCGCCGCCGTCGAACACCTGAATGTCGGTGAGGTCACGCCCGCTGTAGGGCGAATAGGTCTCGATGCCAAAGGACTCGCTGCGGATGGCGGGCGGCCCAAAACGGGTGCCCGGCCGAAACGAGGTCGTACCGTCAAACGGTACGCCAAACAGTACAGCAGAGGCTTCTTCGTAATCGGCGTCGCAGCCAAGAAACGTCTGGATATTCTTATTCACTTTGCGCCAGCGCCTCCTTTACGTAGGTTGGCAGGTAAAACGCGCCGCGGTGCAGCGCGGTGTTGTAGTAGCGGGTGGCAAGTTTAAGGCGGTTCCACTGTGCGGGCTGCTGGTCGCTTACCGGGTGCAGCCCCTTGG
The DNA here is from genome assembly GCA_023460035.1 of Bacillota bacterium. GTDB lineage: Bacteria > Bacillota > Clostridia > Oscillospirales > Ruminococcaceae > Pygmaiobacter. The sequence continues at coordinate 82,843 of JAEWRN010000040.1, read as the reverse complement.
ACGCAAACCCAAACAGCCAGTGCCCCGACGGATAGGTGGGGATATGCGCCTGATATACTTCGCTCACCGGGAACACCCCTGCAATGCGGCGGTGGGCGTCCTGCATGGCCTTTGCGTCCTCTTGGTAAAACGGGCTTTCGTGCTGGTTTACCATAATGCCCTGCGCCGTCAGCGCCTTGTGGCAGTTGCCGTAAAACTCTTTGGTAAACAGTACTTCGCCCGGGCCGGACGGGTCGGTAGAATCGACCAGAATCAAATCATACACGCTGTCGGTATGGCGAATGAATTTCAGGCCGTCCTCAAAATGCAGGTGCATGCGCGCATCGTCAAACCCACAGGCAGTGCCGGGCAAAAAGCGGCGGCAGGTCTTTACGACCTCTTCGTCGATCTCCACAATGTCCACCTGCTCAATGCCGGGGTACTTGCCCAGCTCGCGGGCAACCCCGCCGTCGCCCGCGCCAATTACCAGCACACGGCGGATGCCGGGGTTTACCGCCATCGGCACATGCACCATCATTTCATGGTAGATAAACTCGTCACGCTCGGTCAGCATCATCACGCCGTCCAGCGTGAGAAACCGCCCAAACTCGGGCGAATCGTATATGGCAATGCGCTGGTAGTCACTTTGGGCCGCATAAAGCTGCTGCGTGACCCGGATGGAAAAGCGCACGTCCTTTGTGTGGTACTCGCTGTACCATAAATCATCCATCGGCTTCCCCTTTCTCCAGCACGTTTAAGCGGCTGGCGTCCATGCACTCGGGCCCGGTCAGCAGGCAGCCCTTTTCACGTGCGTAGTTGATATAATCCACAATGTCACTGGTGATGCGCTCGCCCGGCGCCAGCACCGGGATGCCCGGCGGGTAACACATCACAAATTCGGTGCACACTTCTCCGATGCTCTCTTTTAGCGGCAGGCTGCGCTTTGGCGCATAAAATGCCGTTTGCGGCGACAGAACCACCTCGGGGCTGATGTACTCGCTTTCAAACATATCACTGTTGTCTTTTTTATAAAGGCGCCGCAGTTCGGCCAGCGCACTGATGAGCCGCTCGACGTTTTTGGTCTTATCCCCCACCGAAATATAAGCAAGAATGTTGCCAAGGTCGCCAAACTCAATTTGAATGTTGTACTCGTCGCGCAGCAGGTCGTACACCTCAATGCCCGCAAGGCCGATGCCCAGCGTGTTCACCGAAAGCTTGGTCGTGTCAAAGGCGTAAATGCTGTCGCCGTTGACAAGCTCGCTGCCATAGGCGTAATAGTCGCCAATGGCATTGATTTCGCTGCGGGCATAGGCGGCAAAGTTTTTGACCTTTTCAAAAATCTGCACCCCCTGCAACGCAAGGTTGCGGCGCGAAATATCAAGGCTGGACATTAGCAGGTAAGACCCGCTGGTCGTCTGCGTGAGGTTGATGACCTGCCGCACATAGTGCTCGTTCACCGCCGGCCCGCACAATAGCAGCGAGCTTTGGGTCAGCGACCCGCCGGATTTGTGCATGCTGACGGCGGCCATATCCGCCCCCGCCGCCATAGCGGAGACCGGCAGCCCCGCGCCAAAATAAAAGTGGGTGCCGTGGGCTTCGTCTGCCAGCACGCGCAGCCCGTGCGCGTGGGCCAGCTGCACGATTTCGGCAAGGTTGGAACAGATGCCGTAATAGGTGGGGTTGTTGACTAAAATGGCCTTGGCCGCCGGGTGCGCGACAAGGGTGCGCCGCACCTCGGGCATGGCCATACCCAGCGCAATGCCAAGGCGGCGGTCGGTTTCGGGGTTGACATACACCGGCACCGCGCCGCACAGCACCAGCGCGTTGATGACGCTTTGGTGCACATTGCGCGGCAGAATAATTTCATCGCCGCTTTTCAGGGTGGAAAGCAGCATCGCCTGCACTGCCGAGGTGGTGCCGCCCACCATAAAAAAGGCGTGCGCGGCGCCAAAGGCTTCGGCGGCAAGCTGTTCCGCATCGCGGATGACCCCGGACGGGTGGCACAGGTTGTCCAGCGGCTTCATCGAGTTCACGTCCACCGCAAGGCACTGCTCGCCCAAAAAAGCGGTCAGCGCCGGGTTGCCGCGTCCGCGCTTGTGGCCCGGCACATCAAACGGCACCAGGCGGTCGCTTTTCATGCGCTCTAGCGCCTCGTACAGCGGTGCTCTGGTCTGGTCCATCATTGCTGTGCCTCCCGGTAGATGTTCGTGCCACTGAAAATTTCAATCATCTCGCGGCGCAGCGCATTGGTGATGTCCAGCCGCACCTGCGGCGGCAGCTCGTACACGTCGGAATTGAACAGGTAGTTTTGCAGCACAATGTCTTTGATGAGCATTTTGGTGTGAAAGATATTCGATTGGTAGATGTTGACGTCGATGGAGTCGTACCGGCGCAGCGTGTCCTCTGCGATATAATCCTGTATCGACGCGATGCGGTGGTCGATGAACAGCTTTTTGCCCTCGACATCACGGGTAAAGCCGCGCACGCGGTAATCCATCGTGATGATGTCGGAGTCAAAGCTGCCAATCAAAAAATCCAGCGTGGAAAGCGGGGTAATCTCGCCACAGGTGGCAACGTCGATGTCCACCCGGAAGGTGGCAATCGAGGTTTCGGGGTGGTACTCGGGGTAGGTGTGCACCGTGACATGGCTTTTGTCCAAATGGGCCACGACGGTTTCACCGCTGCGGCTTTGCACCATGCTTTTTTCGGCAATCAAAAAGGTGACGCTGGCGCCCTGCGGCTCGTAGTCCTGCCGGGAGATGTTCAGCACCGTCGCGCCAATCATGCCGGTCAGCCGGGTCAGGATGTCGGTGAGACGCTCTGAGTTGTACTGCTCGTTGATATACTTGATATAGTCCTGCTGCTCGCGTGCCGTTTTGGCATAGCAGATGTCGTAGATATTAAAGCTCAGCGATTTTGTTAAGTTGTTAAAGCCGTACAGTTTTAATTTGTCCACCATTAAAATACCCCCAAATACAAAAAAAGATGTATCACAGTATTCTGTGATACATCTTGCGTTTTTGCCAAAATCAATACAACAGCATACGGCGCCTTGCGGTACCCGGCGGGCCGGGCGCTGCGCGCTTTCTTTTGTACTGGTTCAGAGTCTATATAGTAAGAAACTACTTTTACCACTCTTATTGACCGTTTCACAAGCGTGTATCAGAATACACTTGGTTATGAAGTAACCAACTGGCAATTCAGTTGCCAACTTATAAAATTTGCGCTCTTAACGCAATCAATAATGTGGGTTGCCCCACGCTCGGCAGTTGACCCGGCTGTCCGTCTGGCCTTAAGCTTTGCCGCAGCAAAGCTGGTCTGTGTTTCTTCTCGCTATATGCGACCTGAAGCAGGCTAACTATAATATATTGACCGGCCGCTGTCAAGAATTTTTTTGTGGTGGTACCCCGCGCGGCGGTATTTCCTACCCATATTATGGGCATTCTCGCTGTTTTTGCTGTACCTGCGGGGCCTTGCCGCCGCAAAAAACCGTTATTTTGTAACCTGTGCGGTTTTTGCGGTACTGTTTTTTATGCGATATAGAAAATTTTCGCACCATGCTGAAACTTTGTACCGTTTCGCTTTTGGGCACACCGCAAGGGGCAGTTGACAGCCCCGGACACAGCGGGCTATACTGGCAGGGTAGGCGGCCTTTTGTAACCGGGCCAGCCGCCCGCACTGTATGCGGATTGAAACTGGGGGGTATTAAAAATGAAGGTATTGCTGGTCAACGGCAGCAGCCACGAAAAAGGCTGCACCTACACTGCACTGCAACAGGTGGCAGGTGTTTTAGAAAACGAGGGAATTGCCTGCGAAACGGTGCAATTGGGCAGCCGCCCTGTACGGGATTGCATTGCCTGCGGTAAATGCAAAACGCTGCAAAATGCCTGTGTGTTCAGCGACGACATTGTCAACGAACTGATTGACAAAGCGGCACAGGCCGACGGCTTTATTTTTGGCACACCGGTGTATTATGCGCACCCCAGCGGGCGCATTTTGTCGGTGCTGGACCGCGCGTTTTACGCGGGCAAGCAGGCCTTTTTGCACAAACCGGGCGCTGCCATTGCCTCTGCGCGCCGCGCGGGCACCACCGCGTCGATTGACGTGCTGAACAAGTACCTCACCATTGCCGAAATGCCCGTCGTCGCTTCGTCTTACTGGAACATGGTGCACGGCAACCGGCCCGAAGAGGTATTGCAGGACGCCGAGGGCATGATGACCCTGCAAAACCTTGGCCGCAACATGGCGTGGCTGCTGCGCTGCATTGAGGCCGGCAAGGCGCAGGGCATTACCGCACCCCAAAACGACGGCAGTGTGCGCACGAACTTTATTCGCTGAATTTTGTATGGGGGTATCGCCTGCCGCGGCGGGTGTATCCAATTTTTATAAGCCAGGCAAGGCCCACACCCTGTTTTATCAGGGTATGGGCCTTGTTTTTTATTGCATTTTACAAAAGGCCCCCGCCGCTGCCGCAAAACTTTGCTTTGGCCCTGTGGCCTGGCTTAAACATTTGCCTGCCCTTCGCCCGGTTGCACCTGTTGTATTGTGGTACCTTGCCCGTTGGCCGCACACCGGGGCAAGCGGGGTTTTTGCTGCTGGTAAACGTAATCTGCGTTTGGGAGGCTATACTTTAGTTTATTGACATTTTTGTTTTAATTTTACAAAACAAATCTGCTTTTTTGTGCACATTGCGTTGACAAATAGGACTAGTTCGCGTTAGACTGGTAAAAAGTGAGACGTTTGTGCCGCTTATCGGCACACTGTGAAAGGGGTATTTTTTATGGGTAAATTTGTAATCAAACAATCGGCAAGCGGTTACCGTTTTGTGCTGAAAGCGGGCAACGGCGAAATTATTGGGGTTTCTGAAACTTATTCCACCAAAGGTACCTGCGAAAACGGCATTGAAAGTGTGCGGGCCAACGCCCCCGCTGCCGCACTGGAAGACCAGACTGCACAAGGGCAGGAAAAGAACCCAAAATTTGAGCTTTACCTTGACAAGGCAAAAGAATACCGCTTCAGGCTGCGGGCAAGGAACGGCGAAAACATCCTTGCTTCAGAGGGCTATGCCCAAAAAGCGTCTTGCTTAAACGGCATCGACAGCGTACGCAAAAATGCACCGGGCAGCCCGGTAGAGGAGGAATAACCCCCATGGACATTAAAGCAAAGGTAGAAGAAATTGTGGCAAAGCTGCAGGCAAACCCCGCACTGCTGAAAGAGTTTCAGGTAAACCCGGTGAAAGCGCTGGAGCAGATGACCGGCCTTGATTTGCCGGATGAACAGTTGCAACCGGTAATTACCGCCGTAAAGGCAAAGCTGGCGGCCAGCGGCATTGGCGAAAAGCTGGGCGCACTGGGCGGCCTGTTTCAATAACCAGCACTTTTTGCCCCGGCACACCGCCGGGGCTTTTTTGCGGTCGGCGGTGTTTTTGTGCCCCAGACCGATTGCAAACTAGGCCTAAAAAAGTTATGATATTGGGCGAGGGGGAATGTTGATGAAGCTGTTTTCGGGCAAGCACCACCCTGCCCTTGGTTTTTTGAAATACGTCGGGCCCGGCCTGCTGGTGACCGTGGGGTTTATTGACCCCGGCAACTGGGCGTCCAACATTGCGGCGGGCTCTGCCTACGGCTATACGCTGCTGTGGATGGTGACGCTTTCTACCATCATGCTGATTTTATTGCAGCACAATGCCGCGCACCTTGGCATCGTGACCGGCAAGTGCCTTGCCGAGGCGACGACTGAAAACGTGCGCCCGTGGCTGCGCTTTGTGATTTTGGGCACTGCCGTCGCCGCCGCAGTGTCCACCGCGCTGGCCGAAATTTTGGGCGGCGCCATTGCGCTGAATATGCTGTTTCACCTGCCCATCAAACTGGGCTCACTGCTGGTGCTGGTCGTCGCGCTGTTTTTGCAGTTTACCAACTCGTACAAAAAAATAGAAAAAATTATCATCGGCTTTGTGTCGCTGATTGGGCTTTCGTTTTTATTTGAGATTGCCATTGTCAACATCGGCTGGCCGCAGGCCGCCGCCGGGTGGGTGACGCCGGCGTTCCCCACCGGGTCGATGCCCATCATCATGAGCGTGCTGGGTGCGGTGGTGATGCCGCACAACCTGTTTTTGCACTCCGAAATCATCCAAAGCAGGCAGTGGAATTTGCAGGATGAAACGGTGATTCAAAAACAGCTGAAATACGAATTTGCCGACACCTTGTTTTCGATGCTGATTGGCTGGGCCATTAACAGCGCGATGATTTTAATGGCCGCCGCCACTTTTTTTGAAAACGGTATTGTGGTAAACGACCTTGCGCAGGCAGAACAGATGCTGCGCCCGCTGCTGGGCAACGCGGCATCGGTGGTGTTTGCGGTGGCGCTGCTGTTTGCGGGTCTGTCCTCCAGCATCACGGCGGGCATGGCGGGCGGCAGTATTTTTGCCGGCATGTTTGCAGAGCCGTACGACATTCACGACAGCCACACCAAAACCGGTGTGCTGGTTACAATGGTCACGGCCGCCGTCATCATCTTTTTCATCTCGTCGCCGTTTGACGGTCTGATTTATTCGCAGATGCTGCTGAGCATTCAACTGCCGATTACGATTTTTACGCAGATTTACCTGACCTCTTCACACAAGGTCATGGGCAAATACGCAAACTCGCGGCTGGACAAAACGCTGCTTTGGGTGGTAGGCCTTGTTGTGACGGTACTAAATATTGCACTGCTAATCAGCGCGCTGTAACGCGCTGCCTTAAAAAAGGCCCTCGCTTGCCGGTATGGCAAGCGGGGGCCTTTTTTGTGTTTTTGTTTTTACGCGGCTACTCTACCAGCGGCAGCAGATACCCATAGCCGTTTTGCTGCATTTCATCTTTTGGCACAAAGCGCAGCGACGCACTGTTGATGCAGTAGCGCAGGCCGCCAAGCTCTGTGGGGCCGTCATTGAACACATGCCCAAGGTGGGCGTCCCCCACGCGGCTGCGCACCTCGGTGCGCACCATGCCGTGGGTGGTGTCTTGCAGTTGCTTTACCACGTTCGGGTCTAGCGGCTTTGCAAAACTGGGCCAGCCGCACCCGCTTTCAAACTTGTCGGCAGAGCTGAACAGCGGCTCGCCGGTGGTGATGTCGACATAAATGCCGGGGCGAAAGGTGTCATAGTACTCGTTTTGAAACGGGGGCTCGGTGGCGCTGTGCCGGGTCACCTCGTACTGGCGCTCGGTCAGCGCGGCGCGCAGCGCGTCGTCACTTTGCGGGGCATAGGCTGTGGGGTCCACCACCGCGGCCGCGGCCTTTGCAAATTTTTCGGGTGCAATGTGGCAGTACCCGCCGGGGTTTTTGTCCAGGTAATCCTGGTGGTACTCCTCTGCCCGGCTAAAATTTTCCAGCGGGCGCACCTCGATGGCAATCGGCTGGGTATACTTTTTTGCCAGCGTGGCAATCGCCTTGTCAATCACCGGGCGGTCGCCGGCATCGGTGTAATAAATGCCGGTGCGGTACTGCGGGCCGCGGTCGCCGCCCTGCCGGTTGACCGACACCGGGTCAATGGCGTCAAAATAAAGGTTTAGCAAAAAGCTCAGCGGCACCACCGCGGCGTCATACACCACCCGCACCGTTTCGGCGTGGCCGGTGGTGTGGCTGCAAACCTCTTCATAGGTGGGGTTTTGCGTGGTGCCGTTGGCATACCCTACCTCGGTGTCCTGCACCCCGTGCACCGACGCAATGTATTTTTCCATCCCCCAAAAGCAGCCGCCTGCAAGGTAAATTTCAGACATAAACAGCACCTCCTGCTGGTTGATTTATTATTTCAAACAGGCGGTGGCCGCCGTGCGGCCCTGCCCTGCCTTTATAGTACCTCAATTTAGTATAGATTTCAATCCCCCACGTTCTGCCTGCCGCCCACACAAAAACAAACAGGGTGTGCTTTGCCAAACCAGCAAAGCACACCCTGTATTACTTGGGTTTAAACAACCTCATTCCAGGTTCGTGTAGCCCATTAAAAATTCATCCACTTCGCGCGCCGCGGCACGCCCCTCGTAAATGGCCCACACCACCAGCGACTGGCCGCGGTGCATATCCCCTGCGGTAAACACGCGGGGGGCGGAGGACGCAAACCCGCCGGGCGCCGTTTCAACACAGCTGCGCGGGGTGCGCTTTAAGCCAAAGGCCTCGGGCACTTCGTCCTGCGGGCCCAAAAAGCCCGCGGCAATCAGCAGCAGCTCGCAGTCCAGCACCTCTTCGGTGCCGGCAACCGGCTTGAGGTCCGGCCCCAGCTTGACCGTTTTTACCCCAACCAACGCGCCCGCTTTGTCGCGCAGCAGCTCGGCAATCGTGGTCTGGTAACGGCGGGGGTCTGCGCCAAATACGGCGATGGCCTCCTCCTGCCCGTAATCGGTCTTGGCGATTTTAGGCCATTCCGGCCAAGTGTTGGTGTCGGTGCGGGCGTCGGGTGCTTTTGGCATCATTTCCAGCTGCACCACCGACTTGCACCCGTGGCGGATTGACGTGCCCACGCAGTCGTTGCCGGTGTCGCCGCCGCCCACAATCACGACGTTTTTACCCTTTGCCGAAATAAAGGCATTGTCTTTTAAATTGCTGTCCAGCAGGCTTTTGGTGGTCGCTTTCAAAAAGTCCACGGCAAAGTACACGCCGTCGCCCTCGCGCCCCGGCACCTTTAAATCGCGCGGGTTTGCGGCGCCGCAGCACAGTACCACCGCGTCATAGCCGCGCAGCAGCTCTTGTGCCGAAAGGTCTTTGCCCACTTCGACCCCGGTGCGAAACTCGACCCCCTCCGCCGCCATCAGGTCGGTGCGGCGGCTGACAATCTGCTTTTCCAGCTTCATGTTGGGGATGCCGTACATCATCAGACCGCCCACGCGGTCGGCACGCTCGAACACCGTGACGGTGTGCCCGCGGTGGTTTAATTGGTCGGCGGCGGCAAGGCCGGATGGCCCGCTGCCCACAACGGCAATGCGCTTGCCGGTGCGCACCTTGGGCGGGTTTGGCTGTACCAGCCCTTTTTGCCACGCCTCTTCAATAATACCAAGCTCGTTGTCTTTAATGGTCACGGGGTCGCCGTTTAGCCCGCAGGTGCAGGCGGTCTCGCACAGCGCCGGGCAAACGCGGCCGGTGAATTCGGGGAAATTATTGGTCTTCATCAGCCGTTGCAACGCGTGGCCAAAGTTGCCGGTGTAAACAAGGTCGTTCCACTCCGGGATCAGGTTGTGGATGGGGCAGCCGGAGACCATGCCGTTCAGCACGGCGCCCGACTGACAGAACGGCACGCCGCACTCCATGCAGCGCGCACCCTGCGTGCGGCGCTCTTCTTCGCTGAGCAGCGGGTGAAATTCATTGTAATGGGTGATGCGCTCGAGAGGTGACTCGCTGGGATTCACCTTGCGCTGATACTCCAGAAAACCGGTGGGCTTGCCCATCAGCGTTCCCCTCCTCTCGTATTCACATAAAAGGCCTCAACTTCGGCCTGCTCGCGGTTCATGCCCTTCTCTTCCATCTGGGCAATGGTGCGCAGCATGCGGTCGTAGTCGTAAGGCAGTATTTTTTTGAAAAACGGCAGATAGCGGGCAAAATCGGCCAGAATGGCCTTGCCGCGCGCAGAACCGGTAGCCGCGGCATGCTGGCTGATCAAATCTTTCAGCTCGGCAATGTCGTGCTTTTCGGTGACCTGCTCCATCGACACAAATTCTTTGTTGAGCCGCATGTAAAGGTCGCGCCCTTCGTCCAGCACATAGGCGACACCTCCCGACATGCCGGCGGCAAAGTTTTTGCCGGTGCGTCCCAAAACCACCGCGCGCCCGCCGGTCATGTACTCGCAGCCGTGGTCACCCACGCCCTCTACCACCGCAATGGCGCCGGAGTTGCGCACGCAAAAGCGCTCGCCTGCGACCCCGCACACAAAGGCTTTGCCGGAGGTAGCGCCGTACAGCGCCACGTTGCCGATGATGATGTTTTCATCCGCCGCAAACGGGCTGCCCTTGGGCGGGTAGACAATCAGCTTGCCGCCCGAAAGCCCCTTGCCAAAGTAGTCGTTGGAGTCGCCCTCCAGCTCCAGCGTGAGACCGCGCGGGATAAACGCGCCAAACGACTGCCCACCGCCGCCGTTGCACTTTACGGTGATGGTATCGTCGGCAAGGCCCCCGCTGTATTTGCGCGTCAAATCAGAGCCCAAAATGGTGCCCAGCGTGCGGTTGGTGGACGACACCGGGATTTCGACCCGTGCCTTTTCGCCTTTTTCAAGCGCCTTTTGCAGCTTCTTTTCCAGCAGGCTGAGGTCCAGCGTGTCCTGCAGCTTGAAGTCAAACACATCGGCCGGGTCAAAGTGGCGTTTTACGCCGGTGCCCAGCCACGGGTTTGCCAGCACGCCCGAAAGGTCTATTTTTGCGGCGCGGCCATTGACGGCGTGGCGGCGCACCTGCAACAGGTCGGTGCGGCCCACCAGCTCGTCCACGGTGCGCACGCCCAGCTTTGCCATATGCTCACGCAGCTCTTGCGCAATAAAGCGCATAAAGTTTGCCACATACTCGGGCTTGCCGCGAAAACGCTTGCGCAGCTCTGGGTTTTGGGTGGCAACGCCCACGGGGCAGGTGTCTAGGTTGCAAACCCGCATCATCACGCAGCCCATCGTCACCAGCGGCGCGGTGGCAAAGCCAAATTCCTCTGCGCCCAGCATACAGGCAATGGCGACGTCGCGCCCGCTCATCAGCTTGCCGTCGGTCTCTATCACCACACGTGAGCGCAGGCCGTTTTCCATCAGCGTCTGGTGGGTTTCGGCAAGGCCCAGCTCCCACGGCAGGCCGGCCGAGTGGATGGATGTGCGGGGGGCGGCGCCGGTGCCGCCGTCATGGCCGGAAATCAGCACCACCTGTGCGCCCGCTTTGGCCACACCGGCGGCAATGGTGCCCACCCCTGCCTCTGACACCAGCTTAACCGAAATGCGCGCCTGCCGGTTGGCATTTTTCAGGTCGTAAATCAGCTGGGCAAGGTCTTCAATGGAATAGATGTCGTGGTGCGGCGGCGGCGAAATGAGCGACACGCCCGCGGTGGAATGCCGTGTTTTGGCAATCCACGGATATACCTTTTTGCTGGGCAGATGGCCGCCCTCGCCGGGCTTTGCGCCCTGCGCCATTTTAATTTGAATTTCATTTGCCGACACCAAATACTCCGACGTGACGCCAAAGCGCCCGCTGGCCACCTGTTTGATGGCCGAGTTGCGGTCGGTGCCAAGGCGCTCGGGCCGCTCGCCGCCCTCGCCGGAGTTCGACTTGCCGCCCAGCATGTTCATGGCCTGCGCCATGCACTCGTGCGCCTCCTGCGAAATAGAGCCGTAGCTCATCGCGCCGGTTTTAAACCGTTTCACAATCGAGTCGACGCTTTCCACTTCTTCCAGCGGCAGCGGGGTGTCGCCGTACTGCATTTCCAGCAGGCCGCGCAGCGTGTGCGGGCTGTTTTCGTCGTCTACCAGCGCGGTGTACTGCTTAAATAACTCGTAATCGCCGCGGCGGGTGGCCTCTTGCAGCAGGTGAATGGTCTGCGGGTTATACATGTGGTCCTCGTACCCCGCGCGCGCCTTGTGGGCGCCCATCGAGTCAAGCGCAAGGTCGGTGCCAAGGCCCAGCGGGTCAAACGCACGCGAATGGTTGCGGTCAACCAGCTGCGCAATTTCGTCGAGGCCTATGCCGCCCACGCGCGAAACGGTACCGGTAAAGTACTCGTCAATGACCTCTTTCGAGATACCCACCGCCTCAAAAATGCGGGCGGACTGGTACGACTGCACGGTGGAAATGCCCATTTTAGAGGCAATTTTAACGATGCCCTGCAAAATGGCATTGTTGTAATCATCCAGCGCGACATGGTAGTCCTTGTCCAGCAGGCCCTCGTCAATCAGCTCGGCAATCGTCTCCTGCGCAAGGTAGGGGTTGATGGCGCGCGCGCCATAGCCAAGCAGCGTCGCAAAATGATGCACGTCGCGCGGCTCGGCAGATTCGAGCACGATGGACACCGCCGTGCGCTTGCGAGTGCGCACAAGGTATTGTTCCAGTGCCGAGACCGCCAGCAGCGAGGGCAGCGCGACGTGGTTTTCGTCCACCCCGCGGTCGGACAGAATAATGATATTCGCCCCGGCGCGGTAAGCGCGGTCCACCACCACAAACATATGGTCAATCGCCCGCTCGATGGGGGTGTTTTTGTAGTACAGCATCGACACGGTTTCGACATGGAAGCCCGGTTTTTTCATGTGCCGAATCTTCATCAGGTCAACCGAGGTGAGGATGGGGTTGTGCACCTGCAACACCTTGCAGTTTTCGGCCTTCTCCTGCAGCAGGTTGCCGTCGTCGCCGATGTACACCGTGGTGTCGGTGACGACCTCTTCGCGAATGGCGTCGATAGGCGGGTTGGTCACCTGTGCAAACAGCTGTTTAAAATAGTTGAACAGCGGCTGGCCCTTGTCGTCCAGCACGGCCAGCGGGATATCAATGCCCATGGCGGCCGTGGGCTCTGCCCCGGTTTTCGCCATCGGCAGAATGGTGTTTTTCACATCCTCGTACGTATAGCCGAATGCCTTTTGCAGGCGGGCCAGCTCTTCGGGCGAGCGGCTTTCCACCCGTTGGTTCGGGATGGGCAAATCGGCAAGGTGTAATAAATTTTTGTCCAGCCATTCGCCGTAGGGCTGGCGGGTGGCATAGCGCTTTTTCAGCTCGCTGTCCTCAATCACCTGGCCCTGCACGGTATCCACCAGCAGCATGCGGCCGGGCTTGAGGCGCGACTTTTCGACGATTTTTTCCGGCGGGATATCCAGCACGCCCACCTCGGACGACAAGATCAGCCGCCCGTCACTGGTGACATAGTAGCGCGAGGGGCGCAGGCCGTTGCGGTCCAGCACCGCCCCCACCATGTCGCCGTCTGAAAACAAAATCGACGCGGGGCCGTCCCACGGCTCCATCAAAATGGCGTAGTACTGGTATAAGTCGCGCTTTGCGCGCGAAATGGCCTTGTCGTTGCTCCACGGCTCCGGTATTGTCACCATCACGGCAAGCGGCAGCTCCATACCGGCCATCATCATAAATTCCAGCGTATTGTCTAAAATAGCCGAGTCGGAACCGCGGTTATCGACCACCGGGTAAATTTTGTCGGCGTCGGCGTCCAGCAGCGGCGAGGACATCGTCTCCTCACGCGCCAGCATGCGGTCGGCGTTGCCGCGAATGGTGTTGATCTCGCCGTTGTGCAGCAACAGCCGGTTGGGGTGCGCACGCTCCCACGACGGGTTGGTGTTGGTAGAAAAGCGCGAGTGTACCAGCGCAATGGCCGACTGGTAATCTTTGTCCTGCAAGTCCTTGTAAAAGCCGCGCAGCTGGTGCACTAAAAACATGCCCTTGTACACGATGGTGCGGCTGGACAGCGAGCAGACATAGGTGGTGTCGGCAGACTGTTCAAACACGCGGCGGGCCGTGTACAGCTTGCGGTCAAAATCCAGCCCTTTTTGCACATTGGCGGGCCGGGCGACAAAGCCCTGCTCGATAAACGGCATTTTGGCCAGTGCCTTGCTGCCCAGAATCGACGAATCGACCGGCACCGTGCGCCAGCCTAAAAACTGCATGCCCTCTTTTTCGACGATGACTTCAAACATCTTGCGCGCCTGGCTGCGTTTCAGCGCGTCCTGTGGGAAGAAGAACATGCCCACGCCATAATCGCGCTCTTGCCCCAGCGGCAGCGACAGTTCTGCCGCCGCCTTTGCAAAAAAGCGGTGTGAAATTTGCAGCAGAATGCCCACACCATCGCCTGTTTTGCCCTCGGCGTCCTTGCCTGCACGGTGCTCCAGCTTTTCGACGATTTTCAGCGCGTCATCGACCGTTTTGTAACTTTTACGGCCCTTGATGTCCACCACTGCGCCGATGCCACAGGCATCGTGCTCAAAGGCGGGGTCGTAAAGACCCTGCGGGGCAAACCCTTCCCTTCGTTCCATCTCCATTTGCTATAAACCCCTCTTCTGGTAGGTGCTGGCACCGCCCGCAGCTGCATGGCACAGCACGCCGCAGCCCCGCAAAGCCATTACAGCACCGCCGCCTGCAGGCAGTGGTGCGCTTTACCTTATAAAAGGCAGCTTTGCGGCGCGCTGGTGCGCCCTGTTTTTATGGGCCGGTTCCCGACCGGCCTTTGGTACACAGGCAGTGCAAACCGAAGAACGTTTTCCACTTTCGTTTCAAAAGAATTACCCTCTAAAACGGTATGGAAAAAGGCGTTCTTCCCCCTACCCTTGGGTGAACGCCTTTGTTCTCCGTTAGTGTTTCGAGTATACTGTTTTGACCCCTAGCTGTCAAGCAAACTGCCGGGCTTTCTGGTACTTTGTGCCCTTTTTTGGGTCTTTTATGCAATCAGTATGCAAAATAATGCATTGTATTGTATAAAATTACAACTGTGCCCGCACCTGTGACGGTGCGGGCTGTGTGTTGGTTTGCGGTTAGTTGCCCTTCTGTTCGGCTTCGCGCTTTTGCGCGGCAAGGCGCCCGCCGATGAAGTGGCGGTAAAGCCCAGGCTCGGACCCGGGTATTACAAAGGCGTTTACCGTGCGGCGGTAAAACTCCTCGGGGCCCACCCCGCCAATGATGGCATAGGCATACCCCTCTTCCCGCATTGCGCGCAACGCTTTCAGCAGCAGGGCCTTGCCAAGGCCTTTGCCGCGGTGCTGCTCCAGCACCATGGTGGGGCCAAAAAAGTCGGGGGCAGTGGCGTCATAGCAGGCATAGCCCAAAATCTCGGTGCCCTGCAATGCAATAAAGCAGGATACCGGCTGGCGGAAAAAGCAGACTTCGCACTCTGAAGCCGCGCTTGGGTAGGCGTTTTGCTGCATCCACGCAAGCACCCAATGCTTGTCCGGCGGCAAGGGGCGCACCAGCTCAATGCCCTGCGCGAATAGCGCATCGCACAGCGGGCGCTCGTCGGGCAAATCCAGTAAAGAAACCAGCATATCCGGCATTATTTTACTCCCCTTTCGCTTGGCGGGCCAAAAAGGCACGCAATACTGCTTCGTGTACCTGGGTGCGGCACACCGTCAAATCCGGCGCGGCGGTTTGCCCCGGCACGGCAAGGCGGTTTGTCAAAAGCGCCATGCCAACGCCATGCGCGGGCGACAGCCACAGGCTGGTGCCGGTAAAACCGGTGTGCCCGCAGCCATCGGGGTATTTTGCGTCACATTCAAAGCCCAGCCCGCGCCCTACGCCGACATCCTGCATGGCCTGCACCAGCAGCCCGCTTTGCGCGCACAGGTACCGCCTGCCCAGTGCCACAAGGGCGTCTGCCGGGCCAAACAGCCCCGCGTGCCCACTGACACCGCCAAAATAGTACCAGCAGTTGCCGTCGTTTGCCTGCCCGATGACCGGCTGCCATTTGCTGCGAAAGCCGTCAAACGCAAGGCCACGGTCGGCGCACATTTTTTCTTCTACCCCGTTGCCAAAACAGCCGATGGCAATGCGGCCGGGCCCGCGCAGGCGGGCCGGTACCGGGGTGTCTTTTGTAAAATACAGCGGGCCCTGCTGCTGTGTAGAAAGCCCAAGCTGCACAAGGGCTTGCGGCAGCGGCAGGCCGGTGGCCTGCTCTACCAGCTTACCCAACAAAATAAAATTGAGGTCGCTGTACCGCATGCCGCTTTGTGCCGGGTTTTCTGCCAGCACCTTTGCCAGCAGCGGGTAAAACGGCCCGCCCTGTGTGTAAAACGGGTACCACGGCAGCAGGCCGGACGTATGGGTGAGCAGCTGGGTAAGCGTAATTTCGCCCAGCCTTTGCTGTAGCACCGGGTACTCTGCCGTTTGCGGCAACAGCGGGGCCAGCGTGTCGGCCAGCGCAAAGGCCCCCTGCTCTGCCAGCAGCAGCACCGCCGTTGTGGTAAACAGCTTGCTCAGCGACGCAAAGTCAAACCAGGTGTTTGCATCTGCCTCGCCGCAGGCCCCGCGCAGCAAAATTTCGTCCCGCGTAAACACCGCATACGCGGCATCCGGGTAACAGCCCGCCGCGCGGTAGCTTTCAATTAATTCTACTGCCTGCTGAAAAAAAGCGTCTGCCATCTTTTTTCACCTCATGTGCGGGTAAACAGCCGCATTGCAAGCTGTACGGTTTTGGGGGCATACTCAAACAGGGCAAACGCAAACACCCCGCCGGGCAGCAATTTCAGTTCGAACGGGTTGCGCAGGGCCACGACTGCCAGCGGTACACCCGCCCTGTGCAGTGCTTCGGCCAGCGCCATTTGTGCCGGGTGGATGTTGCCGTTGACAGTGCCCAGCACGACGCTGCTGTGTGCGGGTGCCGCGGCCAGAATCTGCTGCACCTGCTGCTGCGTAGGGTCAAGCTCAAACAGCTGCTGCGCGCCGCCAAACTGCGCCTGCATGGCACCCGCAAAGCTGTAATCGGCAAGCTGTGCGTTTGCCACCATGGTCGTCTGCCGGCGCAGCGGCGATAAAAACAGCGGGTTTTGCCCCAGCGCAAAGGCAGTGCCCTCGCCCTGCCTGCTGCGCAGGATGGCATCCCACGAAAGCTGTTCGGCAAATGCCTGCATCTCTGCCTTTGCCGCTGCCGCCAGCGGTGCCTGTGCTCGCAGGTACCGCGCTTTGCAGGCGAGGATACGCCCCACCGCCTCGTCAATGCGGGCCAGCGGGATCTCGCCGCTTTGCACGGCCTGCTGCAACGCCTCTACCGCACCGATGACCTCGGTGGGGGTGTGCGAAATAAACACAAGGTCGATGCCTGCCTTGACGGCCTCCACCGTGCCCTTTGCCACCCCGACCGTCTCTTTGATGGCGTTCATCTCCATGCAGTCTGAAATGATGAGGCCGCCAAAGCCCAGCTGCTCGCGCAGTAAGCCGGTGACAATGGCGCGCGACATGGTGGCGGGCACGTTTGCCGCCTCCAGCGCGGGGAACAAAATGTGCGCGATGGTGATGGACGGGATGCCCTTCGCAATGGCCGCCTTAAAGGGCAGCAGCTCCAGCTCTTGTAACTGCTGCAGTGTTTTAGAGATGACCGGCAGCGCCAGATGCGAGTCGGTCACCGTGTCGCCGTGCCCGGGGAAGTGCTTGCCCGCGGTCAGCATGCCGGCCTGCTCGTACCCGTCGTAGGCCGCAAGCGCGTACCGGCACACCTGTTCGGCCGTTTCGCCATAGCTGCGCACCCCGATCACCGGGTTGCTTGCGTTGTTGTTGATGTCCAGCACCGGCGCAAGGTTAAAGTTGATGCCGACGCTTTGCAGCTGGGCCGCCGTGTCGGCTGCGGCCTTTTGCACCCGCGCGGTATCCTGCAACGATGCCTGCGCCATGGCGGAGGGCATTTGCGCCATGTCCTCCGGCAGTCGGGAGACCACGCCCCCCTCTTCGTCGGAGGAGATCAGCGGGGCGATGCCGGTGTTTTGCTCAATAAAATCATTCAGGTCGGCGCACAGCGTTTTCAGCTGTGCTTCGGTTTGCTGGTTGTACTTAAACAGGATGACATTGCCCAGCGCGTAATCCTTGACCAGCGCCCGAAACTCGTCGCTCATCTGCTGCCCGGGGAACCCGGTGACCAGCATTTGGCCCAGCTTTTGTTTCAGGCTCATTTCTTCTATCTTCACTTCCCCTGTTCCTCCCTTGGGCTTATTGGCTGATTTTACCCATGACGACCGGGTGCGCAGCGCCGGTGGCGGACGGCACATTGTTGCACCCGCCGTGGATGGCCTCGTTTGCCAGCACGGCAAAGGCAACCGCCTCTTTGGCGTCGCCGTCAAAGCCGATCTGCTCGTTGGTCACCACTTCGGTTTCGGGCAAATAATCCGCAATGTCGTGCAGCAGCGTTTCGTTATAGCTGCCACCGCCGCCCACAATCAGCCTGTCCGGCAGGGCCGGCAGGTATTGCTGCGCCGAAAACGCAATCGTTTTGGCCGTATAGCGGGTCAGTGTGCGCAGCACCTGCCCGTCGGTCAGCCCCAGCGTCTTTGCCTGTTGCAGCACACCCGCCAAAAAGCTTTCGGTATAGCGCTCGCGCCCGGTGGTTTTGGGCGGGCACTGCGCAAGGTAGGCGTCCTGCATCAAAAAGTCCAACAGTGTTTCGTCCCAGTCGTACTGGGCCGCGGTTTTGCCGCCTTCATCCCAGCGCTGCTTGCCGCCGGTTATTTTGGCAATCATGCCGTCCATCAGCATATTGCCCGGGCCGGTGTCAAAGGCAATGGTGTCGCTCATGGCGCCATTTGCCGGCAAAAAGGTAATATTGCCGATGCCGCCGATGTTTTGCAGCGCAATGTTTTGCGTTTTGCTGCGGTAGATCAGATACTCGGAATAGGGCACCAGCGGCGCGCCCTGCCCGCCGGCGGCAACATCCCGCACGCGGAAATCGGACACCGCAATGGTGTGCAGCTTTTCGCACAGCAGCGACACGTTGCCAATTTGCAGCGTCGCCGCAACCTCGCGCCCAAGGTACTGCACTGCCACCGGCTGGTGGTACACCGTTTGGCCGTGGCAGCCCACAAGGTCAATGTCGGCGGCGGTAATGCCCGCCTTGGCACAAACCGCCTCACAGGCCTCCAAATACAGCTGGCCCAAAACCCCCTGCAGCATGCAGATGGTGTAGGTGCCGCCGTAATCACCGCGCGCAACGCGCAAAATTTCTTCGCGCACAACATCGTCAAACGGCACGGTGACATAGGCGCGCTGGCGTACCACCGTGTCAAGGCCGTGGCCGGTGATCTGTACCAGCACGGCATCCACAGCGTCGGCCGAGGTGCCGCTCATCAGGCCGATGACCAGCTTGTCCTGCTTTTGCATCAACTGTGCAAGGCTCATCCTTTGACCCCCCCAAGGGCTATGCCCTCAATAAACTGTTTTTGCATCGTGATATACAGCACAAACGGAATGGCAAACGAAACGGTGGCCGCTGCCATACTGAGGCCGTAGTTGGTGTCGTGCTGCGAATTGAGCAGCGAAAGCGCCACCGTAAAGGTGTACATGCTGTTTTCGGTGTTGGCGACCAGCGGCCATAAAAAGCTGTTCCAGCAGGCGACAAAGGTGAAGATGGTCAACGACACCAGCGCGGGCTGAATAAGCGGCAGAATGATGTTGAAGAAAATTTTGTACTCCGGGCAGCCGTCGATCTGCGCCGCTTCAATATAAACGTCGTCGACGCCTTTCATAAACTGGCGGATCATAAACACGCCAAACGCGCCGGCCATGGGCACAAACAGCGCGGCATAGGTGTTCAGCCAGCCAATTTTGCGCATGGTCAAAAACAACGGGATCAGTGTGACCTGCGAGGGCACCATCATCGTGGCCAGAAACACTTTGAACAGCTTTTCCTTGCCCGGCACCGGCTTTTTTTCAAACCCGTACGCCGCCATGGCGCACACAAGGTCGGTCCAAACACAGGCCAGCACCGTGACGATGATGCTGTTAAGCAGCGAGCGGCCAAAGTCGTTTTTAAAAATGATGGTGTAATAGTTTTTCAGGTTAAAAGTCACTTCGTCCCACCGGATGTACAGCGAGCGCAGCTGGGTAAACGACATCAACAGCATATAGATCAGCGGGGCAACGCAGATCAGCGCAAACAGCGACACCAGCACCGTGCCGATGACGCCCATGGGCGAAATTTTTTTACGTGCGGTTTCCATCGCGTTTCCCTACCTTTCTTTAAATACTTTGTCTTGCAGCCAGTGAATGGCAAGCACAAACAGCAGCAAAATCACCGCAATCGCGCTTGCGTACCCCAGCTTCTGGTTTGAGAACGCGTAGGTGTACACCATATACGCCAGCGTAATGGTGGAGGTGCCCGGCCCGCCGCCGGTAAGCTGGAACACGATGTCAAAAATCTGGAACGACGAAATGATGCCCAGCGTGACAATCATATAGGTAATTGGGCGCAGGTTGGGCACCGTGACATGCCAAAAGCGCTGGGCGGGGCTGGCGCCGTCCATCAGCGCGGCCTCCTGCTGCTCTTTGGGGATGCCCATCACGCCGGCATAGTAAATGACCATGTAATAGCCGACGTTTTTCCAGATGGTCACAAGGCAGATGCACAAAAACGCCAGTGCCTTGGCACCCAGCCAGTTGACTTCGCTGATGCCGAACAGCCCCAAAAAGTTGTTGATGATACCGCCCTTGGTTTTCAGCATCACTTTCCACACGGCAGCCGCCGCGATGTTGGAAACAATAACCGGGATAAAGATGGTGCTTTTGAGCAGCGCCCCGTACAGCCCCCGCATTTTGTCGGCGATAAACACCGCAATCAGCAGTGCCAGCAGGGTTTGTATCGGCACGGTGACGATCACATATTTCAGCGTGTTCCAAAGCGCGCTGTAAAAGGTGGCGCTTTTGAATACCCCGGCATAATTCTGCAACCCAATAAATTCAGCCGGGCTGTACATGTCGTACTTCGTAAAGCTGAAATAGACCGCAAGAATGATGGGTACAATTGAAAACAGTAAAATGATCACAAAGCTTGGCAGGATATAAAGTATACCATAAAACGCCTGCTGCCTGCGCCCGGTCAACCCTCTTTTTTTCATGAACGCGTCCCCACGCCCTTTCCTCTGAGTATGGCAAAGGAGCCATATGGCCACTGGGTGGCACATGTGGCTCCCTTGCACGCGGCCCTTTTACGGGTAAAAGGTGCCTGCGTTAGTTACAGCGCCGCGTTGTATTCTTCCATCGTGTTGTCGATGACCTGCTGTGTGGTCAAGTCGCCCATGTACATCGACTGGATGTTTTTGAACAGGATGTCGTAGAACGAATCCGCATTCTCAAAACCGGGCCAGATATGGAAATTTGCAATTTCGGCTTCGCTCTCGTAGATCTTCTGGAAGCGCTCGTCCTCGGTGAAAGCGCCGTCCTTGGTCAGCGGGGTCATGGCGTACAGCTTTTCGTGGAACGCGTCCATCACCTTGGCGCTGGTCATGTATTTCAGTGCTTTAACCGCAAGCTCTTTGTGGGTGCTGTTGGCAGCCACGGCAAGCGAGTCACCCGAAATCCAGAAGCCCTCCTGGCCATTCGGGCCTTTCAGGGTGCTGAAATCCCAGTTGATGCCGGCCTTGTCAACCGAGGCCGCCATGCCGGTGCCCATCATCACCATCGCGGCTTCGCCATTGCGGAACAGGTCCGGCGCGTCGCCAACCGAAACAACGGTGTCGTCAAAAATGCCTTCGTCCTGCAGGCTCTTCAAGAAGTCAAGGGTGGTTTTGCCCGCTTCGCTGTTGAGGTTGGGCTTGCCGTCGGCATCCAGGAAATCGCCGCCCGCCTGCCAGAAGTACGGCAGGAACGAGGTCATCATGGCGCTTTTGCTGCTGGCGTTGCCCCAAGGCTGGATGAACGAGTAGATGTCGGGGCGCACTTCTTTGATCTTTTTGCTGTAGGCAATCAGCTCTTCCCAAGTGGTCGGGGGGGCGTCAAAGCCGGCTTCCTTCAAAATGTCCATATTGCAGAACAGCACGCTCGCGTCGCCCACCATCATGGGCAGCACATACTGGTCGCCTGCGACATTGCCCATGTCGTAGTAATAGTAGTTGTCTTTTTCTTCCTGTGTGAAGTACGAGTCCAGCGGCTCTAACGCGCCGGCTGCCGCAAGGTCATACAGGGTGTCAATGTACACGACATCCGGGCCTTCGCCCGAGTTCATGCCGGTGGTGATTTTCTGCATGTAACCGGTCCACGGGAAAATCGAAACCTCTACCTTGCAGTTGTTCTCCTGCTCAAAATCCTTGAACTGCTCGGTCCAGAAATCCATGTCCGTATACTCGGCATCGCCGCCGGCATAAGGGGGTATCCACACCTTCAGCACGGTGGCATCCGCAGAGGAAGCCGATGTGTCTGCCCCACTGGCAGCCGCAGAAGAAGATGCCCCCGTGCTACCACAGGCAGCCAGAAGAGAAAACATCATCAGTGCCGACAAAAACAACGCGATCTTTTTTTTCATTCTTTTTTCCTCCCTTTTCAGGCCTTTTTATTAACAGAGCTGTTGCACCCGGTATTGCGACCTACTGCAAGACTTGCGGCGGTTGCGCTTTGCCGCGTTTTGCAATACCCCCTACCCGGTGTCTCAGCACGTTTTCAATGCTTCCCGCACCTTGCCGCCCGCCTGCATCAACTTGCGCTTTGCGGTCTCAAGGTCGGTGTCCAGTAAAATGCGGGTGATGGCGAGCTTTGCCTCGCCCTCTGCCTCCTGCAAGGCCTCGCTTGCCTGGCTGCGGTCGCAGCCGGTGGCCTGCATCACAATGTTTTCTGCCCGGCAGGCCAGCTTTTCATTGGTCTGCCGCAAATCCACCATCAGGTTTTCGTACACCTTGCCGGTCTCAATCATACTGACGGTCGAAATCATATTCAGCGCCATCTTTTCTGCAGTGCCCGCTTTCAGCCGGGTGCTGCCGGTCAAAACCTCCGGCCCGGTCAGCAGCTCAATGGGCACATCTGCCTCTGCTGAAATTTTGGCGTTTTTGTTGCAGGAGATTGCCACCGTCGCACAGCCGATGCTTCTTGCGTACCGCAGCGCCCCAATGACATACGGGGTGCGCCCGCTGGCGGCAAGGCCAATCACGGTGTCATTGCTCGTCAGCCGAATGGCGGTAAGGTCCTGCTGCCCCAGCGTCAGGCTGTCCTCGGCGCCCTCCACCGCTTTTACAAAAGCCGGGGCACCACCCGCAATCAGCCCCACGACGGTATTGTCGTTCACCCCAAAGGTGGGCGGGCATTCCACCGCATCCAGCACGCCAAGCCGCCCGCTGGTACCGGCGCCAATATACACAATGCGCCCGCCGCGCCGCAGGCTTGCCGCCGTGTGGGTAATCGCCTCGGCAATCTGCCCCAGCTGCCCGCGCACCGCCGTGACGGCGTAGGCATCCTCTTCGTTCATCACTTTTAAAATATCAATCGAGCCCATTTCATCTAAATGCATCGTTTTGGGGTTACGCGTCTCCGTCGTCAATGCATTCAAATTCAGCTTCGCCATCTTCTGCTTCCCCTTTGTCACGTTTGTCAATATGCGTTGCAATCAGCGCGGTCTGGCTGGTAGAATAGGTCGCCTGAATGTAGGCAAGGTAAAGAATATCAATCACCAGCAGCTGTGACAGACGGGAGGTGAATTTGCCCGACGTAAACTCGTATTCCGTTGCGCTGACATACAGGTTATAGTCCGCCAGCTTCGACAGCTCCGACTCTACAAAACAGGTGATTGCAATAACCGGCACCCCGTTTGCTTTCAGCTGCTTTGCACAGTCCACCGTCGCCTTTGTCTTGCCGGAATAGCTGATCAGCACCGCCACGTCGCTTGGCGTCATGGTTTTTGCCATCACAAGCTGCAAATCAAAATCGTCCGAAATCTGGCAATGCTTTTTGACGCGGATGAATTTAAAAAACGCATCCTTTGCCACCAGCAGCGAAGCGCCGACACCAAAAAAGGTCATGCTGTCGGCCCGCGCCATCAGCCCCACACACTGCTCTACCACCCGGCTGTCAATCAGGCTTTGGGTGTCCTCCAGCGACGCGTTGCTGCGCGAGACCGTTTTACTGATGATGGTCTCGATGCTGTCCTGTTCGCCAATTTCAAAATCGCTCTCAATCACCACGCCCTCGCGCAGCGCAAGCTCACACGCCAGCGCACGCTGGTATTCGCGGTAATCGTCAAAGCCAATTTTGCGGCACAGCCTGCCAATGGTCGAAGGGGAGGCAAACACCACCCTTGCCAGTTCGTGCGTACCCATATGGGACGCGCGTTCCGGGTCGCTGAGAATAAAGCGAATGATGCCCTTTTCGGTCTCGCTCGCCTGTTTTAAATATTCTTTTGCTCTTACAATCACGCTTTTCATATTCATTTACCTGACATTCGGCCGTTACCTGTATACTGGTTTGTAAAAAGCTGCCCACCTTTTAAAACAAATGCCGCCATGGCTTTGCGCAAGGCACCGCCGGCACCACCTTTTATTCGGACAATCGCTTTCTCCAAAACCAATATACCGCGTTAGATACTTTATGTCTACATTTTTAAATTTTATGATACTTCGTTTCACCATCTGGTACAATTTTACCTGTTTTGCTGCCCAAATTGTTTCTTTTTTGTCAAAAGTATTCAAATATTGTTTCGCGCCGCCCCACCCGATACAAAAAGGCAGGCGCTTGCCCGGTGTTGGGGCAAACGCCTGCCTGCTATTTTTTGTTTTATTGTACCACCGGGGGTTAGTCTGCAGTGCACGGCTGGGCCAGTGTTTTGATCATCAGCCACTCCCCAATGCCGGGGTGCACCGCATTTTCAATCAGCCCCAGCGCACAGTAGCCCTTGCGCTCGTACAGCGCTTTTGCCTGCAGGTTAAAGTGGCTGACCATCAGCGTCACCTTTTTTGCGCCCTGCCCCCGCGACAGCTCTTCAAACTGGGCCAGCAAAAAGCTGCCCACCCCCTGCTTGCGCCATGCCGGGGCCACGCTGAGCAGCGAAAGGTAGGGGTACAGGCCGCAAAAGCCCGACGGCAGAATTTTCATCAGCCCCACCGGCGCATCGGCTTCATCCACCGCCACATACAGCAGCTCTGCGGCAAACGCCTTGTCGACCGCGCGCTGAAACGCACCGGGCTGCGAAAAGTAATATTGCTCTATTGTGCTGCCGTTTGCCATCTGCCCACACGCCGCAAGGTCGCGCTTTTCTGCCCTGCGCAGTTTAAACTGTGTCATTCTGCTTCCTCCTCTAGATAACCGGTCGTCGGTTCTACCCCCATACCGGGGGCGGTGCCAAGTAAAATGCGCGGCCCGTCAAACACCGGGCCCCCGGTAAACGGGTCGGCTGCGCACAGCCCCGGCCCGTCCAGGTCCACCATCGTCACCACCTGCCGCGCGGCGGCCAAATGGGCGGCGGCGCTGACCGAAAGCCGGCTTTCCAGCATACAGCCCACCATGCACTGCACACCATATAGCTCGGCTAATGTGCAAATTTGCAAGGCTTTGGCAATGCCACCGGTTTTCATCAGCTTGATATTGATATAATCCGCCGCGTGGCACTGCAATACCTTTAGCGCGTTTTGCGCAGAAAAAACACTTTCGTCGGCCAAAATCGGGGTGTCCACCTGGCGTGTAACCTCGGCAAGGCCCTGTAAATCGTGCGCGGGCACCGGCTGCTCCACAAGGTCGATATCCAGCCCCGCATCCTCCATCTGCCGTATCAGGCGCACGGCCTGCTTTGCCTGCCAGCCCTGGTTTGCATCCACCCGCAAGCGCACCTTAACCCCGACGGCCTGCCGCACGGCGCGTATGCGCTGCACATCGTCGCCGCCCTTGCCCACCTTTACTTTTAAAATGCGGTACCCCGCCTGCACGGCGGCAAGGCTGTCCTGCACCATCTGCTGCGGCTCGTTCAGCGAAATGGTCAAATCGGTTTCAAGCTCGCTGCGCGCACCGCCAAGCAGCCGGTACAGCGGCTGGTTGCAGCTTTGGGCAAACAGGTCGTAAAGTGCCATATCCACGGCGGCCTTGGCCGAGGTATTACCCACAATGGCGCCGTGCAATGCTGCTTGCACCTCTTCAAACGAGTCAAGGTCTTTGCCTAAAAGGGCGGGGCGGATATGGCCCAGAATCGCCGCTTTGATTGACGCGTTTGTTTCGCCGGTGATAGCTGCCGTGGGTGGGGCTTCGCCCCAGCCTGCCAGCCCGCCAAAAGCCGTGACGCAAACCAGTATATCCTCCACCGCGTCTACCGTGCGCAGCGCGGTTTTAAACGGGGTTTTCAGCGGCACGCGCACACTGCCCACCCTGATGTCCTCTATTTTCACCCGGCATCATCCCTTCGTTTTGCCTGTGCGGCATTTGTTCTGCTATGCACCGGTACCCAGTGTAGCGCAAAGCAAACGGGGATGCAAAACCATTTTGTGATACTGTTTTTCATGCTGCGGCTGCCGGTGCCGCCGGCGCGGGTACGCGACATCGGTTTACTGCGCCGCCGGCGCCTGCCGTTCACTTTCCAGCTTTTTCATGCTCTTTTTAAACTGTATGCCAAACAGCACCGCGGTAAAGGTGACGGCCAGCAGGTCTGCCACCGGCTCTGCTGCATAAATTGCCGTTGTGGGGGCGGCACTAAACAGCCGCGGCAGCAGGTAGATCAGCGGGATCAGCAGCACAAACTTGCGCATCACCGCCACAGTGATTGAGGCCTTGGCACTGCCGATTGCGATAAAGGTCATCTGGCAGGCAACCTGCAGCCCAAACACCAGCAGCACGGCAAAGTAGACCCGCATTGCATTGATGGTAAAGGCGGCCAGTGCGGCATCGGCCGTAAACATACCCACAAACACCTGTGGCGCCAGCATCAGCAAGGCCCAAAACACCGCCGAATACAGCAGGCTGACCCTCAGCAGCAGCCAAAAGGTCGCGCGCACCCGCTGTGGGTTTTTGGCACCGTAATTATAGCTTGCAATTGGCTGGGCGCCCTGCCCCAGCCCTTGCAACGGCAGCAGGGCAAACTGCATCACACTGGTAAGAATGGTCATTGCGCCCACCGCAATATCGCCGCCGGCGGCCAGCAGTGAAGAGTTGTAGCAAACGGCAATCACACTTTCGCTTGCCCCCATGATAAACGGCGCCAGCCCCAGCGCAAGACAGGGCAGCAAAATGCGCGGCGAAAGCCGCAGGTTGCGGCGCTGCAGCCGCAGCAGTGTTTTTTTGCCGGTCAAAAACACCAGCACCCAGCAGCAGGACACCGCCTGCGACAAAATGGTGGCCAGCGCGGCACCCCGCACCCCCATGCCAAACGCATAGATGAAAATGGGGTCCAGCACAATGTTGCACACCGCGCCGATTACCACCGAAACCATGCTGATTTTTGTAAACCCCTGCGCGGTGATAAACGCGTTCATGCCCAGCGTCAGCTGTACAAACAGCGTGCCAAGGGCGTAAATGCTGAGGTAATCGGTCGCATAGCCAATGGTGTTTTCACTGGCACCGAAAGCCAGTAAAACGGGCCTGCCCCAAACCAGCAGTACCGCACTGAGCAGCAGTGAAATGAGCACCTGAAATAAAAAGCTGCTGCCCAGTATTTTTTGTGCCTCCTCTTCATCGCCGCGCCCCATGGCAATTGACGCGCGGGGTGCCCCGCCGGATGCGACCAGCGAGGCAAAAGCGGCGACGATCATGATGACCGGCATACACACGCCTACCCCTGTCAGGGCAAGGGCACCGTCCACCGGCATGTGCCCGATATAAATGCGGTCCACAATGTTGTACAGCATGTTGATCAGCTGTGCCGTGACGGTGGGCACGGCAAGCCTGCGCAGCAGGCGGGGGATGGGGTCGGTACCGAGAAATTGGTTATTTTGCTGCATGTGGGGTATTACTTCCTTTCCAGTGCGGTGCGGGCGTTTTCTGCAATGCGGGCGTTCAAAGTGGCATATTGGTCACGCTGCTGCGGGGTAAAGCCAAAAAACAAATCGTCGAGAAAGCGTTCTTTTACAGCCTGCACCTCGGCGGTCAGCGCCGCCCCCGCGGGGGTCAGCACCAGGTGCACCCGCCGCCGGTCGGCAGTGTCCGGCCTGCGCAGCAGCAGCTTTTTTTGTATCAGCCCGTCCACCGCTTTGGAAACATTGGCTTTGGGCAGCATGCGCAGCTCTACAATATCGGTTGCGGTGTCTTTGCCGGGGTTGTTGACCAAAAACATCAGCACGTTGGCTTCCGCCTGTGAAAGGCCATGTTTTTCTGTCAGGCTGCGCGCACTGTGGTCAAGCAACTGCATGACCAGCTGTACATTTTGCAGCAGCTCTGTATTGGTAAGCAAGCTTTCACCCCCTTTTAAATAGTTTCTTTATAAACGGTTTCTAATGAAACCATTATACAAAATCCTGCCACCCTGTCAAGCACTTTGTGCTACAGCGGTGCTACAGTCAGTCTTTTTACGGTGATTTTTGGTGTCTTTTGTCGTTTTTCACCATTTTTCATTGAATCTATACAAGAAAACTCTTATAATAAACATAAGCAAACCAGGCAAAAAGCCTGGCAACATTCTCTGCCCAGTGCCATTTTACTGTGCCTTTGGCAGGCTTTCTGTATTATTTTGGCCCAGCCGGCGCAGGGCTTCCCCCCGGCTGCCGCCCCACCCACAGCCCACAACAAGAGGAACGCACATGAAAAAGAACATCGGTTTTGGCCTGCTCGTCTTTTTTGCGCTGCTCATCTGCTTTTTGTTTGCACAGCAAGCGGCTTACCACGTCGTTTCAATTTTTTTAATTGTGCCCAGCGTGGTGGCGGTTATTTTTTACCGCAGGCGGGGCCTTGTTTATGCAGCCCTTATTTTGCTGGCGGCATTAATGATACCTGTTTTTATCAATAAAGACCCCCTTGCCATCGCAGAGTCAATTGCCGAGGTGATCATCTTTTTCTTCATCGCCGTCATGCGGTATTTTGTAGAAAACCGGCGCAGCAAGGCGGAGCACGAGCTGGATGTTTTTTTTGAAATTAATGCCGACATGATGTGCTGCACCAACCCGGAGGGCTATTTTTTGCGGGTCAACCCCGCTTTTGAAAAGACCCTGGGCTATGAAACAAAAGAACTGGTTGGCCACCGCTTTTTAGAGTTTGTGCACCCGGACGACCAGCAAGAAACAATTGACATTGCACAGTCGCTCAACACCAACGCCCGCATCAACGGGTTTGTCAACCGTTACCTGTGTAAAAACGGGGAATACCGTTACATTGAATGGCAGTCGTCCCCACCGCTTGGCAACATTATTTATTCCACTGCACGCGACATCACCGGGCAAAAACAGGCGGTTTTTGCTCAGCAAAACACAATACTGCGGTATGAGGCGTTGCAACGAGTTTCCGCTTTTCGGCCCAAAAGCGAAAAAGAGCTGCTGGACCTTTTGTTAGACGAGGCACTTGCCTTAATTGGCTGCTCTGACGGATATGTGTTTTTTGTGGACGAGAGCGGCAGCAAGCTGGCGCTTGCGACCTGTAAAAATGGGCGGGAGGCCAGCGCCTGCCCGCTAGAAGCTTACCAGCAAAACCCGCTGTTGCTGGGTATTTTGGCCGACGAAGAAGTGAGGATTTTCAACGACGCGGGGCAATTGCACGAGCAAAACCTGTGCTTTGACCCAAACAGCAGCATACCCAACCTGATGATTTTGCCGATACGTGACGAGGGCACCCCCATCGCTTTGATTTGTGTGGGCAACAAGGCCACCCCGTTTGACGCCCTTGACCAGCTTCAACTGCAATTGTTCACCAAAAGCGGGTTGCAGCTACTGCTGCGCCGCCGGGCTGAAAATGCGCTGCGCCAAGAAAAACAGTGGTTTGAAACCACCCTGTTTTCGCTTCGTGACGGCATTGTTGCCACTTACCCCGACGGGCGTATCCGGTTTGCAAACAAACCGGCACAGAGGCTTGCTTTCATTGACAGAGCCCCGGGCGGGCTGCCAATCAGCGAAGTATACCGCTTCGTTTCCAGCGGCAATTATCCCGTTACGCTGCAACTGCCGTTGGGCAAGCAGGTGCTAGAGCGCGGTGTTTACGCCGAAAACCTGCATTTTACCCACAGCGACGGCACCACCGTCGACCTTGACATTGGCGCTTCTGCCATACAGTCTACCGAGGGGCATATTTTGGGCTATATTTTTACCTTTAAGGATATTACCCAGAAAAACCGGGACGAGCGGGAAATTCGGTTCCTCACCTACCACGACAAGTTGACCGGGCTGTACAACCGCCGTTTTTTTGAAGAGGAGCTGCACCGCCTTGATGAACAGCAGCAGTACCCGCTGTCGGTCATCATTGGCGATGTGAACGGCTTAAAACTGACCAACGACGCGTTTGGCCATTTGGCAGGCGACCTTTTGCTGACTACCACCGCAGACATTATTCGCCAAAGTGTGCGGCAAAATGACATTGCGGCGCGCTGGGGCGGCGACGAATACGGCATTCTGCTGCCCGGCACAGACGAAAACACCGCAAACGCCATCGCCCGGCGCATCCGTGAAAAATGTGCTGCCACCCAAATCAGCAACGTCACCTTGTCCATTTCACTTGGCACCGCAAGCAAAACCGCAACCGGCGAAGACATTATGGATGTGCTGCGCCGGGCAGACGACACGATGTACCGTACAAAGCTGCTGGAGAGCCGCAGCATGAAAAGCGCTGCCGTGCAGACCATTTTGCAGGTACTGCATGAAAAAAACCAGGCGGAAGAAGCCCATTCCAACCGGGTGTCTTCGCTGTGCAGGCAGATTGGCCGACAGCTTGGTCTCCCCCCTGCCCAGTTGGACGACCTTGCGCTGCTAGGCAAAATACATGACATCGGCAAAATTTCAGTACCAGACGACATACTGAATAAAAAAGGCCCACTTAACGCGGAAGAGTGTGAAAACATGAAACGCCACGCGGAAGCCGGGTATCATATTGTCAGTGCATCCCCCGAGCTTTCATACCTTGCCAATGAGGTACTGTGCCACCATGAGCGCTGGGACGGCAAGGGCTACCCCAGCGGGTTTTCCGGTGTCAAAATACCGTTGCTGTCGCGTATCTTACTGGCGGCAGATGTGTATGACGTAATTACGAACGGTTTATACGGTGCCAAACTAACAAAAGAAGCTGCCATTACAGAGCTGCGCCGCGTTGCCGGCGGGCAGCTGGACCCCAGAATCGTCGATGCCTTTGTCGCCATGCTGGCACAGACTGACGAACCGGTTTAGGGTCCTCTTTGCATGCACAATGAACTTTTCTTCGTTTTTACCACGCCGTGTTGTATCGGCGTGTTTTTTGTGGTATTATATGTCAAATAAGAATCGTTTTTAACCCGCAGTTCGGTATTGCTTCTTTATGTTGCATCCGGCCCCGTACAGGAGGCTTTGATTTATGGATAACCAGCTTTCCAGCGATTTGTACCGCCTGTTGCTCGAACAACTGCTTGAGGGTATTATTATCACCGACGCAGAGGGCAAAATTATTTTTGTCAACCCCGCCGCAGAGCAGATTCGCAATTTAAAAAAAGAAGACATTTTACAGCACAACGTGCTGGGCTGCCATACGCCTGCTTCGCATGAAAAGGTGACACGCGCCATTGAATTTTTGCGCGCCCACCCGGACAAAACCTATCACCGCATGGTAAACGACCAGCTAAACAAAAAGGTGTATGAAAACACCTATGCCGGCATTTACGACACAGCCAAAAGCATGCTGGGCATGGCGGTGATTACCCGTGACGTGACAGAAAAGCGCCGCGTAGAGGAAATGCAGGCAACTTCGACACGCGCACAGGAAATTGAGCTTGAAAACATGCGCCTGCAATACCACCAGCTGCTGATGACGTCGATGGAAGCGCTGACCAATGTGCTGGAAGCGCGGGACGAATACACCAACGGCCATTCAAAACGTGTGGCGGAAATTGCCTCAAAATTATATGAGCACCGGTACGGTATTACCGGCACCTATCTTGACATTCAGTGAGCGGCAAAGCTGCACGACATCGGTAAGATCTGCATCCCCGATGCAATCATCAACAAGCCCGGCAAGCTGACAAACGAAGAGTACGAGCTGGTCAAAAACCACAGCCGTATTGCCGCGGATATTTTGAAAAGCCTTGACCCCGGCGAAAGGCTGATCCCCGCGATCTTGCACCATCACGAGCGGTTTGACGGCAAGGGTTACCCGGCGGGGCTGGCAGGGTATGACATCCCGCTGGGGTCCCGCATTATTGCCATTGCCGATACCTACGATGCCATGAGCTCTTGCCGGTCCTACCGGCGGTCCGTCCCCTACGAAAGCTGCATTGACGAAATTCGCAGCAATGCCGGCAAACAGTTTGACCCCGAGTGGGTCGACGTATTTTTAGACCTTGCCGACACCGGCAGCATTGATTAAGGCCCTGCCGTACCGGCGTAGCCGGTATGGGTTTGCCGCTGCGGGCGGGCAGTTGCCCCGGCAGCTGCGACAATAAAAAACCTTGCTTTGGGAAAGAGAGGTTTTAAAATGCTGACACCGCAACAATTAGAAACCTTTATGCGGCACCAGCCGGTGGCGTTTATTGCGCCCACCGGCCAAACCGCCTCGCTGAACCAACGCTCGCCGCTGCGCCTTTGCGGGCGGGAGGGGGTTTCGGAATTTTATTTTTCCATCAACGCCAACGCCCTGCCCGCGGCACAGCCGCAGCAAAAGCCCCGGGTCAGCCTTTACTTCTTTCGCAAGGGGCTTTTTCGGTACGAGTCGGTCATGCTGTCGGGGCGCATGGAACTTTTGCACGACCCCGAGCTGAAACGGGATTTATGGCACCCCAAAAACCGCCTGTTTTACCACCACGGCAGCGATGACCCCAATTACTGCATTTTAAAGTTCACCCCCACCGACGGCCGCTATTATTGCGATTTAAAAACCGAACCCATCCTCATTTCATAGCCCATTCAGCCTAACATAAAAAAGTGCTTTGAAAACGGCCCGCACGGGGCTGCTCTCAAAGCACTTTTTTCGGCTGTTTTTCAAATCCACTTTTTGCGCATCATCACCCAAATTGCGCCCAGGGTCAGTGCCAGGGCAATGGCCATGATATACAAAAAGCCAAACGGGTTTTGCGCAAACGGCACCGGCACGTTCATGCCCCAAAGCCCAAACACAATGGTCGGGATGGTGAGTGCAATGGTGATGACCGCCAGCAGCTTCATCACGATGTTCAGGTTGTTTGAAATAACCGAGGCAAACGCGTCCATCGTGCCGCTTAAAATGTCGCGGTAGATGTTACTCATCTCAATGGCCTGCTTGTTTTCAACAATGACATCTTCCAGCAGCTCGGTGTCCTCCGGGTAGTCCTTCACAAAATCAAGCCGCAGCATTTTTTCCAGCACAATCTCGTTGCTTTTCAGCGCGGTGGAAAAATACACAAGGCTTTTTTCCAGCCCCAGCATCTGAATCAGCTCTTTGTTTTTCATGCTGATGTGCAGCTCGTTTTCAACCCGGGTGCTGCTTTTGTCCACCTGGCGCAGGTAAAACAAAAACAGTGTGGCGTTTCGGTACAAAAATTGCAGCGTCATGCGGTTTTTTTTGCGGGTGTTCAGCCCGCGCACCAGCCCCTCGGTAAAGGCGCGGGGCAATGCCACCTCTTTCAGGCAGACCGTCACAATATTGTCCTCGGTCAAAATAATGCCAAACGGCAGCGTGTTGTACACAAAGTTCGGCCCCTGTGTTTCTACCGTCGGGGTATCCACCAAAATCAGGGTGTGGCCGTCCTCAATTTCCAGCCGGCTGCGTTCCTCTTCGTCGAGTGCGGCAACTAAAAAGTCGCGCTCAATCGATAGGCAGGAGGATACCCGCCCAATTTCTTCTTCCGTCGGCGCGCAAAGGTGCACCCAGCAGCCGGGCAGGATTTTCTCCTGCTCTGCCAATGCGCCGTTGACGGGGTTGGTCATGTAAATATCAATCATGCGTCACCTGCTTTCCCGGGCGGGTCAGGCGCGACGCGAGTGCAAAACCACTCGCCGGCGGGCCCGGCTGCCCGGCATATTTATGCTACTTCGGGGATTAGGGTCTCCTTCCACGAGGGTTTCACTCTCCTTTTTTACAAATTTTACTCGGGGCCGCAAAAAAAGCGCAGGTGTTACTGCGCTGTTTTGCTGTATTTTTAGTTTAGCCTATTTTAGGCTGTTTTGTCAACAAAAAAAGCCCGTTTTGCCGTATTTTACAGTTTTTAAACATCTGGCTCGTCTTTTCTCTCTTTTTCTTCCGGCAGCGCGGCTTTTCCCGCTTTTATTTCATACAACCGGGCCGCAAAATCCGGCATGGGGCGCACGTTTTCGTTGTAGCCGGTACCGGTAAACGCCTGTTTTAGGCGAATACCCGCCCGCATCAGCAAATCGCCCCACGCGGTATAGCTCTCGGCTTCGCAGTCCAGTGCTTTTAAATCGCCCACCGCGTGCATCAGGTAACCGTCGGTATTCACATGCACGGGTAAAATCTGGTTGAGCAGGCTGCCAAAGGTTTTAATGGCAATGCGCTCGGGCCGCACCGTTACGGTATACATGCGCTGGGGGCTAAGGCCGGCAAGCCGCAACGGCCTGCGGGCACTGTTTGGCACCACCAGCCCCTGAAACTCGCCGGCCACCGCCTCGGTGCGGTCTTCGCTTACCACCATCCAGCGGGTCTCGCGGGTTTCGGTGCCGCAGCTGCCATCCGCTTCAAACGGGCTTTGCAGCCGGTAAAACCGCCCCTGCTGCAACACCTCGCGGTGGGCTTTGTACCAGCTGATTTGCGCCGCCATCATCTTTTTTTCTACCGGGGACGCGACCGCAAGGTCCAGCTCGTACCCCAAAAGGCCAAAGGCCGCAACGTCAAACCGGGCCTCCAGCGGCGACTGGCGGGCCGTCTGGTGGTTGGGGCTTGCCGAAACATGGGCCCCCACCACACATTGCGGGTAGCCGTAGCTGGTGCCGGTTTGAATTTTTTGCCGCTCGTAGGCATCGGTGTCGTCGCTGGCCCAAATTTGCGGCATATAGCACAGCATGCCAAGGTCAAACCGGTTGCCGCCCGACGCGCAGCTTTCAAACAGCACGTCGGGGCAGGCTGCCGTCACCCGCGCAAGCACGTCGTACAGCCCCTGCACATACCGGTGCGAAAACCGGCCCTGCTCGTCGAGCGCGGGCGAGTACAAATCGGTCAGCGGGCGGTTCATATCCCATTTCACATAACGAATCGGCGCGCTTTGTATCGTCGATACGACCTGCTGCACGATGTAATCGCGCACTTCGGGCCGGCACAAATCCAACACCAGCTGGTTGCGCCCGCGGGAGGGCGCAACCCCCGGCACCGTGACGGCCCAATCCGGGTGGGCACGGTAGAGGTCCGAGTCCTCGCTGACCATCTCCGGCTCCATCCACAGGCCAAACTGCATGCCCAGCGCGTTGACCTTTTGTGCAAGCCCCGCAAGGCCCTGCGGCAGCTTTTTGGTGTTGACCGCGTAATCACCAAGGCCCGCTTTGTCGCTGTTGCGCGCGCCAAACCAGCCGTCGTCCAGCACAAACAGCTCAACGCCCAGCGCCGCGGCTTCGCGCGCCAGCTTTAGCAGCCGGCGCTCGTTAAAATCAAAATAAGTGGCCTCCCAGTTGTTCAGCAGCACCGGGCGCGGGCGGGTGGCAAACGCGGGCGGCAAAATGTGCTGCTTCACAAACCGGTGCATGTTGTCGCTCATACCGTTTGCACCGTTGTCCGAGCAGGTCATCACCGCCCACGGCGCGTCAAACTGCTGCCCCGGTGCCAGCGGCCAGCAAAAGCCGTCGCTCTGCACCCCGGCCAGCACCCGGGTTTCGCCCAGGGTCGAAACCTCTGCCGCGCCCTCAAAGCTGCCGGAATAAACGAGGTTAAACCCGTACACCCGGCCCGCAAACTCGGTGGCGCCGTCCTCTTTTAAAAAGAAAAACGGGTTGGTACGGCTGGACGATACCCCGCTGCGGCTGCCAAAGCAAACGGCCCCCGGCGCAAGGCGGTGCGGGGTGACCTGCCGCTCGCGCGCCCATGCGCCGGTCAGCGTATACAGCGTGTAAGCGCAGCCCGGCAAATCCATCTGAAAGCTGTCTGCCCGTTGCAGCCGCACGGCATCCTGTGTGCCGTTGTGCACCCGCACGGTGCGGGCAATCACGTCCGCCTGCTCGTATACGGTATAAAACAGTGTCACCTGCAAGCCGGCGGCAGTGGCAAGGTACAATGCCAGCGTGCCGTCTGCCCCATGGGGCGAGGGCAGCCCGTCCAGCACCGGGGTCTCGTTTAAAATTTCAAAGCCGGTGTATGCAAAATCGGCGGTGGTGCCCGCCTTTTGTGCCGCA
This sequence comes from Bacillota bacterium, assembly GCA_023460035.1. Classification (GTDB taxonomy): domain Bacteria; phylum Bacillota; class Clostridia; order Oscillospirales; family Ruminococcaceae; genus Pygmaiobacter. The sequence goes on along the minus strand of JAEWRN010000040.1, from coordinate 47,115 downwards.
ATAAACGACGAAAGCCGAAAATCGCCCTTGTTTTGCGGCGAAAAATCCAGCGGCAGGCTGTCGAGTGACAGCGGCGCGGTGTCGGGCCGGTATACGACCTCGCTGCCATAGCCTGCCGCGTTTTTAGTGAGTAGCGGGCCGGTGTCGCACACCTTGATTTTAGGGCCGTAATAAAGCTGCTGCAACAGCCCGCCCTCTGCCCGCACAAGGTAACTGGTGGTACGGGTATCCAACTGAAAAACCGTATCGGTGACCGTAATCAATCTGCGCGCCCCCTGCTTTAAAATATTACATTATTTCGCCCAAAGCCGAAACATTGCTGCCTTAATTATACCCTGCTGCGGGTGGTAAAACAACCGGCGGTGTGCTATACTGTTAAAGTATATAGGTATGCCGCCGTGTGTTTTGCTACGCTTTGCCCACGGCGGTGCTTTTGCCGATTACGCGCCAGCTACTGTGGCGCAGACCAAAGGGGACACAAACGTTGGAAATTTTGAAACCGGAGCAGTACGGCGAAGTGGAAGCTTTTGTCGCACACCACCCGTCGGGCAGCTTTATGCAAAGCCCGGCATGGGCGAAGGTAAAACCGAACTGGAAGCACGAAATTGTGGTGCAGCGGGACCCTGCGGGCCAGATTATTGGCAGCATGAGTATTTTGATTATGCCGATGGGCCCCGGCGCTTTGATGTATGCCCCGCGCGGCCCGGTGTGCAGCTATGACGACAGCGAAACGCTGGCGGCACTGCTGGCGGGTGCCAAACAGGTGGCAAAACAGCACCACGCGCATATTTTAAAAATGGACCCCTATATCATAGAGGGGGACGAAGCCCATATTGCGGTGTTTCGCGCGCTGGGGTGCGAGTTTACCCCCGACGCCGCGTTTCACGACACCATTCAGCCACGGCACAACTACATGCTGCCCTACCTTGAGGGTTTGACAGAGGACGGATTGCTTGCCAAGTTTGTGCGCGAGACCCGGTATTACATCCGCTACCCCGAAAAGCACGGCGTTGTGTGCCGTTATGGCACCGAGTGCCTCGACGATTTTTACAAGGTCTATTCTGAGACCGGCGAGCGGCAGGGCTTTTCCATCCGCCCCAAGGAGTACCTTGCCGGCTTTTTGGCGGCTTACCCCGCCGCGGCACGGCTGTACATGTGCTACGCGCCGTCGGGCGAGCCAATTTGCGGCGGCCTTGCGGTAAACTACGCGGGCAAAACCGCGCATGTGTACGGCTGCTCTAGCGACGACCACGAGCTGCGCCGCCTGCGGGCAACCTACCTGCTGCAATGGGAAATGATGAAATGGGCGCTTTCGACCGGCTGCCGTATTTACGACATGCAGGGGGTCGCCACCCGGCCGGAGGACAGCGAAGCACTGTACAATGTGCTGGGCTTTAAACAAAACTTCACCGGTGAGATCGTCACGACCGCCGGCGAGTTTCGCATGATTTATAGCGCGGGGGTGAATGCCGCAGTGGAAGCTGCACTGCACCTGCGCGAGCGAATGCGCGGGCGGCGATAACTACCAGCAACCGAACAAAGCCGGGCCGGGCATGGCCCAACCAGACAGGGGGAACAACCATGCAAGAGAAAAAAACGTTTTACATTACCACACCTATTTATTACCCGTCGGACAAGCTGCACATTGGCCACAGCTACACCACCGTAGCCTGCGATGCGCTGGCGCGCTATAAACGCCTTTGCGGTTATGACGTGATGTTTTTGACCGGCACCGATGAGCACGGCCAGAAAATACAGGACAAGGCCGAAGCCCGCGGTGTCACACCAAAACAGTATGTGGACGAGATTGTCGCAACCATCAAAGACCTGTGGAAGCTGATGGACATCAGCTATGACCGCTTTGTGCGCACGACCGACGACTACCATGTCGAATCGGTGCAGAAGATTTTTCAAAAGCTGTACGAAAAGGGCGACATCTACAAGGGTGTCTACAAAGGGCACTACTGCAAGCCGTGCGAGAGCTTTTGGACCGACAGCCAGCTGGTGGACGGCAAGTGCCCCGACTGCGGGCGAGAGGTCTACGACGCGGAGGAAGAGGCCTATTTCTTCCGCATCAGCAACTACTCGGACCGCCTGCTGCAATACTACGAGGATCACCCGGACTTCATTCAGCCCGCCTCGCGCAAAAACGAGATGATTGCGTTCATCGGCCAGGGCCTGCAGGATACCTGTGTGTCCCGCACCAGTGTCAAATGGGGCATCCCTGTGACCTTTGACCCCAGCCATACTATTTATGTGTGGATTGACGCGCTTTCAAACTATATCACCGCGCTGGGCTACGGCAACACCCGCTACGACGATTACGACCACTATTGGCCCGCGGACATCCACATGGTGGGCAAAGAGATTTTGCGGTTCCATACCATCATCTGGCCCGCGATGCTGATGGCGCTGGACCAACCGTTGCCCAAAAAGGTGTTTGGCCACGGCTGGGTGCTGATTGACGGCGGCAAGATGAGCAAGTCAAAGGGCAACATTGTCGACCCCGGCATTTTGTGCGGGCGGTACGGCGTGGACGCCATCCGTTACTTTTTACTGCGCGAGATCCCGTTTGGCAACGACGGCGTGTTTACCAACGAGTCGCTGATCAGCCGCATCAACACCGACCTTGCCAATGACCTTGGCAACCTGCTGTCGCGCACCGCCGCCATGGTGAAAAAATATTTTGGCGGTGCCCTGCCCGCACAGCGCCGCGCCGACGCACTGGACGACGAGCTTGTCGCACTGTGCGAAGCGCTGCCCGGCAAGGTGACGGCCTGCATGGACGAGCTGCTGCTGCCGCAGGCACTGATGGAGATTTTTAAAGTGGTGCAGCGCGCCAACAAATACATTGACGAAACTGCGCCCTGGGCCCTTGCAAAGGACGAAGCCCAGCGCGACCGCCTTGGTGCCGTGCTGTACACCCTGTGCGAGACACTGCGCTATGTCGCGGTGCTCATCACCCCGTTCTTGCCCACCACCGGGCCGAAAATTGCCGACCAGATTGGCGTGCCGGCAGAGCTGCGCAGCTTTGACAGCCTTGCCAGCTTTGGTGCCCTGCCCGCAGGGTGCGTGGTGCCCGGCGGCGAAGCGCTGTTCCCACGCATTGATGCCGAAAAAGAGCTGGCAGAGCTTGCCGCCCAAAAGGCAGCACACGACGCCGCGCAAAAAGCGGCAGAAGCCTCCCCAGCCCCTGCCGCCGCCCCCGCCGGGGAGGACGCGGCCATTGAACACGAGCCGGAAGTGGATTATGACACCTTTAGCAAGGTGGAAATGCGGGTGGCCAAAGTGACCGCCTGCGAAAAGATGAAAGAGAGCCGCAAGCTGCTAAAGCTGACCGTGTTTGACGGCGAGCGCGAGCGCACCATTTTATCCGGCATTGCCAAATGGTACGAGCCGGAACACCTGATTGGCAAAAAGGTGGGCATTGTGGCAAACCTTGCCCCCCGCCCGATGATGAGCGGCAAATACCTGTCGGAGGGCATGATTCTCGCTGCCGATACCGAGGACGGCGGCGCGGCGGTGTTCTTCTTCGCCGATGATGTGCTGCCCGGCAGCCGCATCCATTAACCCGCACGGATAAACCGTTCAAAAGTTGCCCTGCTTTTAAGGGCAACTTTTTTTGAACCAAAGGAGAATTTTTGTGGAAAACCATTCCGTGCGGCGCCTGTTTACCGGCCGTTTTTCAATGCCCGCCATTGCGGTGCTGTGCACCCTGCTGTGGGGCAGCGCGTTCCCGTTTGTGAAACTGGGGTACGCCGCCTTTGGGTTTACCGCCACCACCGGGGCACCGGCAAAGCTGTTGTTTGCCGGCTTGCGCTTTGGTTTTGCCGGGCTTTTGGTGTTGGTGCTGGGCAGCTTGCAGGCAAAGCGCCCGCTGCTGCCGGCCCGCAGCGCCGCCCTGCCGGTTTTGCTGACCGCCTTAGTGCAAACCGTGGCTCAGTATGTGTTCTTTTACATCGGCCTTTCCAACACCACCGGCACACTGGGCAGCATTCTCACCTCAACGACCGCCTTTTTTGTGGTGCTGGCCGCGCCCGTTTTTTCACGGGGCGACCGCATTACGGCAACCGGCCTTGCCGGCAGCCTGATTGGGTTTTGCGGGGTGTTTTGGGCGGCCGGCGGCGCGGCGCTGACCTTCCATTTGACCGGTGAGGGCTTTATGCTGCTCTCTGCCCTCGCCTCTGCCGGCGGCGCGCTGTTGTCGCGCCGGTTTGCACAGACCATTCCCCCGCTGCTGCTTACCGGCTGGGCCCTGTTTTTGGGCGGCGCGGCATTGGCTGCCGCCGGGGCACTGCTGGGCGGGCGGCTTGCCGTCGTCTCCGCGCAGGGCATTGCACTGCTTTGCTATTTGGTTTTGCTGTCTGCCGTTGCCTTTTCGCTGTGGACAACCCTGCTGAAATACAACCCCGCCGGGCGCGTTGCGGTATTTAATTTTCTCATTCCGCTGTTCGGCACTGTTTTATCGGTACTGCTGCTGGGCGAAGACACGCTGCAACCGCGCATTTTGGGCGCGCTGGTGCTGGTGTGCGCCGGCATCGCACTAGTCAACTATAAAAAGGAGAACAAGCAATGACACCTATTTTTGACACCCATGCCCACTATAACGACAAGGCCTTTGAGGCAGACCGCGAGGCCGTAGTTGCAGCGCTGCCGCAAAACGGTGTTGGCACGGTGATTGAGTGCGGCATCGACTTTGACAGCTGCATGATTTCGCTGGACCTTGGCCACCGTTACCCGCACATGTATGTGGCGCTGGGCATTCACCCGCAAAGCCTGCTGCCGGAGATGCACGCCACCACGACCACGAAGTTCCATGGTGACTGGCGTGCTGAGATGGCCGCCATTCGCCCCTATTATGACGACCCGAAGGTGGTTGCCGTGGGTGAATGCGGGCTGGACCATTTTTACCCCATCCCCCGCGACGAACAGATTGCGCTGTTTCGTGCCGAATTAGAGCTTGCCCGCGAGCTGGATTTACCCATTTTGATGCACGACCGCGAGGCACACGGCGACACTTACCCCATTTTAAAGGAATACCGGCCCAAGGGCATCTTGCACTGCTATTCGGGCAGCGCGCAGGACGTCGCGTGGCTGGCAGAGCAGGGCCTGTACTTTGGCTTTGGCGGTGCCACGACCTACAAAAATGCCCACCATACGCTGGAGGCCGTTGCCGCCGTGCCGGACGAGCTGTTTTTGCTGGAAACCGATTCGCCCTATATGACGCCGAACCCTGTGCGCAAAGAGCGCAACACCTCGGCCAATATTTTGCATGTGGCAACAAAGCTTGCCGAAGTGCGCGGCACGACAGCCGAAGAGCTGATTGCCCTTGCCTCCCGCAACGCGCACCGGTTGTTTAAAATACCGGGATAAACCCGCACCGCAAGCAGAACGCGATTGTTTCTTTTCAGCGGCCATTGTCAACCTGTTTTATTTTTAGGTTGACAATGGCCGCTGTTTGTTTTACACTGGGTACGGTTCGAACTAACACACCCTGCCCGTGCCCCACGCGCAGCGACGGCTGCGCCCACCGGCACCGGCAAAGGAAGGGGCAGGCATGAAAGAGACATCCACCAAGCAGGCACTGCTGCGCGCGCTGCGCGAAGCGCCCGGCAGCTGGCAAAGCGGCGGGGCGCTGGCGCAAAAGCTGGGGGTTTCGCGCAATGCGGTGTGGAAAGCCGCAAACGACCTGCGCGCCGAGGGGTTTGATTTACAATCGGTGCCGCGGCGCGGCTACCTGTTGCAACAGGGCGGCGATTTGCTGACCAGCGAAGAGCTTTGTGTGCAGCTGGGTGCAGGCTGGGGGGCCGAGGCCCATGCCAGCCTGCCCTCTACCAACCAGCGGGCACGCCAGCTTGCGCTGGACGGGCAAAAGGAGCCTTTTTTGGTGGCAGCCGAAACCCAGACCTCCGGCCGCGGGCGGCGCGGGCGCACGTTTTATTCGCCGCCACACAGCGGCCTTTATTTCAGCCTGCTGTGCACCCCCACCCTGACGGCAGAAAACGCGACCCTCGTCACCGCCGCCGCCGCGGTGGCGGCGCGGCGCGTGCTGGTGCGCCTTGGCGCAGAGGTGCAAATTAAATGGGTGAACGACCTGTTTTGCGGCCCCTATAAAATTGCCGGTATTTTAACCGAAGCCGCCACCGATTTTGAAAGCGGGTTCATCAGCCATTTAATTGTGGGCTTTGGTATCAACCTCACCCTGCCGCAGGGCGGGTTTGGCCCGGGCCTTGACGGGGTAGCCGGGGCGCCCTTTGCCAGTTTGCCGCCGCTGGGCCGCGCGGGTATTGCCGCCGCCATTGCAAACGAATTTTTGCCGCTGCTGCAGGGCTTGCCAAGGCAGACCGATTTTTTGGACGAATACCGCGCCGCCAGCCTGCTGACCGGGCGCGAAGTCACCGTGACACCCGCAGTGGGCACGCCTTACCGGGCAACTGCCGGGCAGGTGGACGATGTCGCACGGCTGCCGGTGACCTTGCCGGATGGCACCACCCGCCTGCTGCTGGGTGGCGAAGTAAGCCTGCGCCCGGACGATTTTTAACTTTACTATAAAAGAGGGGTTTTGATGGAAACTACCCGTACCAAAACAAAAAATATGGTGCTGGCCGCGCTGATTTGCGCGGCGACCGCCATTTTAGCACAGATTGTGCTACCCATTGGCCCGGTGCCGTTTAACCTTGCCGTGTTTGGTGCCTACCTTGCCGGCTGCCTGCTGTCGCCGCTTTGGGCGGCTGCCAGCATGGGGGTCTACCTGCTGCTGGGCACCTTTGGGGTACCGGTGTTTGCCCAGTTCAGTGCCGGGCCTTCGATACTGTTTGGCCCGACCGGCGGGTACATTTTCGGTTATATCGCTATTGCACTGTGCACCGCGCTGGCAATTAAAAACACCCATAACAAGCTGCTACTTGGCGGCGCGATGCTGCTGGGCCTTGCCGTGTGCTATACGCTGGGCACCGGCTGGTTTATGCTTGCTACCGGCCGCGGTGTTGCAGAAAGCTTGTTGCTGTGCGTTGTACCGTTTATTGTGCCGGATATTCTAAAGGGCATCGGTGCCTTTTTGCTGGCCGCCGCGCTAAAAAGCCGGCTGCGCTGAGTTTCTGTTTTTCTGCCCTATTAAATACAAATTGCAACCTCACCGGCGCCTTTTTATTTCAGGGTGCCGGTGAGGTTCTTTTCTCTTTCTAACCTCCTGCACGGGCACAGGGCCGCTTGCTGTTTCAATACCGCTGCGCGATATGCCCCCATTTACTCAGCAAAACACTGGCGCAGCCGCCTGGGGGTGCCCAGCTTTTCCGCTTCCTTTAATGTATGCCATTCCATCCAACGCAAGGCCATGTCGCGGCCTGCTGCTTAAACAAAACAGCAGGGGTACATTTGCACATATGCTCGGCTTTGCAGAATACAAAATGTTTATTATACTTTAATAGATACAATTTGTAAAATATCTGAACAAAAAAACAGAGGGCCTGCGCCCTCTGTTTTGCTGTCTTGTCATTCGCCAGTGGTTGCATCCGAAGCCGGTGCGGCACTGGTGCTGGCCGAATCTGCCTGCTGCTGCAATTCTTGCGTCAGCTGGTCGTTTTCCGGCACAGCCGCCTGCGAGTTGCTTTGCGGGGTCTGTGCGTCGCTGGCGGGCTTCATGTCACTGTTCTTCATGGCGGTAAGGTAGTACCCATCGTCCTGCCGGGTAAACACATAGTCGTAATAAAACGCCGGCTCGCCCTGCTCGGTCGAAAGGGTGCCGTCCAGCGAAAAACCGGTCGGCGGGGCCACATAGCCCACCGTCACAATTTTTTGCTGTACTTCATTTTTAATCTTGACCACCTTTGGCGTGTAGGCACTGGTCGTACCGGTAATCGGGATGATGTACCCCTTGCGGTCCTCATCGTACACAAATTCCATACCGCTGGCGCTGAAGGTGTGGTGTTCCAGCGCATAGTTTTTGCCCAGCAACAACGCGGCGTTTTTGTCCACGTCCACCACCGGCAAAATCAGCGCGCCGCCCTCGTCGCGGTCGTACTTCGTAATATCCTCGTTGTAAATGGCTTCCCAAATGGCAGCCTGCAGCAGCATGTTCTGGTCGGCTGTTTCAAGGCTGTCAAACGGCACCGGGTCCAGCATCACAACCGGCGCAAGCAGTTTTTCATATTGTTCCCGCTCTGCGGTATCGTCAAACAGGCCCGCAGCCACGCGAACACCGCCCATAATAAGCGAAATCGCCCCCACTACGACCAGCAAGCTGATCACACCGCCCAAAAGCTGCCTGCGGCGGCGGCGGTGCATACGCTCTTTTTCTTCTCTTGTCTGTCTTTTATAAGCCATTGTGATACCTCTTAAAACCGGCCCGGCTCAGCGGATCTGCCCACTGCCCCGGACAACGTATTTGTAGGTGGTGATCTCCTCCAGGCCCATCGGCCCGCGCGCACCGACCTTTTGGGTAGAAATGCCCATTTCACAGCCCTGCCCAAACTCTCCGCCGTCGGTAAAACGGGTGGAGGCATTGACATAGACTGCCGCCGAATCGACCTCGCGCACAAACTGCTGTGCCGCCGCTTCGTCTGCGGTGACGATGGCGTCGGAGTGGTGCGTGGAATGCGCGGCAATATGCGCAATGGCACCGGCAAGGTCGTCAACTACTTTTACCCCAAGGATATAATCTAAAAATTCTGTGTCAAAATCGTGTTCATTTGCAGGTTTGCCCGAAATAATTTTAGCCGCTGCTTCATCCAGCCGCAGCTCTACCTGCTTTTCGGCCAGCTTTTTGGCGGCAAGCGGCAAAAAGGCCGCGGCAATATCGCGGTGCACAAGGCAGACCTCGGCGGCATTGCACACGCTGGGGCGGCTGGTTTTAGCGTTGAACAAAATCGAAACCGCCATGTCAAGGTCGGCAGCCTTATCCACATAAATATGGCAGATGCCGGTGCCCGTTTCGATGCAGGGCACGGTGGCATTTTCCACGCAGGCGCGGATTAGCCCCGCCCCGCCGCGCGGGATCAGCAGGTCTACTTTGCCCTCTGCGGTCATCAGCTCATTTGCGCTCTCGCGGGTCGTGTCCTCTACGAGGCAGATGACATCCGGGTCAAACCCGGCGGCGGTGGCACCCGCTTTCAGCGCCGCTACAATAGAAGTGTTGCTTTGAATGGCCTCTTTGCCGCCGCGCAGCACACACACGCTGCCCGCTTTCAGGCACAAAGCAGCCGCATCTGCCGTCACGTTGGGGCGCGACTCATAAATAATCGCAATGACACCCATCGGCACTGTGACCTTTTCAATCAGCAGACCGTTTGGGCGATGAAGCTGTTTGACCACGTTGCCCACGGGGTCCGGCAGGGCCGCAACACTTTCGAGCCCGGCCGCCATGCCCTCAATGCGGGCGTCGGTCAGGCGCAGACGGTCCTGCATCACGTCGCTGATTTTACCCTGTACCGCCGCAAGGTCTGCGGCATTGGCCTGCAAAATTTGCTGCTTTTGTGCGCGCAGCTGTGCCGCCATGGCCTGTAACAGCGCGTTTTTACTTGCGGTATCGGCATAGGCGATGCTGCGTTTTGCCTTTGCGGCACGTGCCAGCAATGCGTCTAAACTCATTCGGGTTTCCTCCCTTCAAAACGGGTGCCCACCGGCTTGCCCTCCATCAGGTCGTACAACAACTCCGGCCGCTGGCCGTTGAGGATGACCATCGGGATGCCCGCGCGGTTGGCAACAAGGCCTGCGCGCAATTTTGTCTCCATACCGCCGGTGCCAAGGGTGCTGCCGGCGCCCCCTGCCAGTTTAAAAATCTCCGGGGTGATGGCTTCGACCCATGGGATTAGCTTTGCATCCGGGTTCTGGTGCGGGTCGCTGTCGTACAGCCCGTCAATGTCGGACAAAATAACCAGCAGGTCGGCCCGCGCCAGTGTTGCCACAATGGCCGAAAGCGTGTCGTTTTCGCCAATGCCCAGCTCTTCGGTTGCCACGGTGTCGTTTTCGTTGACAATGGGCAGCACGCCATAATCCATCAGCCGCTGCAACGTGTTTTCAATGTTTTGGCGGCAGTGGATGTTTTCAATTTCATAGCTCGTCAGCAGCATCTGTGCCACCACGTGGTGGTACTGCTCAAACTCTTTGTCGTAAATATACATCAGCTCGCACTGGCCGACTGCCGAGGCGGCTTGCTTACCTGGAACGTCCTGCGGTCGCTGTGGCAGCGAAAGCTTGCCCACCCCCATGCCAATGGCACCGGAGGAGACCATAATAACTTCTACACCACTGTTTTTGATGTCTGCAATTACCCTGCACAGCTGCGCAATGCGGCGTAGGTTTAATTGCCCGGTGCCGTGTGCCAGCGTTGAGGTGCCCACCTTAATGACGATTCGCATACCGTTCCCCCATGCCGTGCCGCGCACGGCCTGTCATTTTCTGAAAAATGCCTGAATAGGGTTTCATTATATCATATTCGCTTTGGGAAATCAAAGCATGTGCCCGGTGCCGGGCTGCCCTTTTTTTAAAACAATGGCCCGCACCAGCTGGTGCGGGCCATTGTTTTAAAATTACAAATCAGACGTCGGTTTTCCACAGGCCATGCAGGTTGCAGTATGCATATGCCGCGACCGCCTTTTCGCCTTCTGCCAGGGCAAACACGGTCTTGGGCTCGCCGCCCGGGGCCAGCTCGTGCCGCTGGCCACCCTTGTTGGTCTCAAGGTAAATCCACTGAATGTAGTGCTCGGGCAGCATGGGGTGTGCCACTGCGCCAACCTCAACGGTGACGTGGTCGCCCATCACATGAATGACCGGCAGGTGCTTTTCGCCCGCAGCCTCGGTGGTGTTGGGCTCCAGGGCCTCCATCGGGTCACCGCAGCAGATAATCGGCGCGCCGGACGCGTGAATCATCCCCACGAGATTGCCACAATGATTGCAGCGATAAAATTTAGCAGCCATTTTAAAAACCTCCCATTCAGATTAAATTTGTGGTAGAACCTGTTTCTTATTATAGCAGAATGGGTTAAAAAGGCAATCCCCCCCGCTTTGTGCACACAACGCATACACCGCTTGCCAAAAGCGCGCCGGCGGCGCTGCGGCGCGCTTTGACGCAAAAAGGCGGCGGGCCGGTGGCCCGCCGCCTTTGCAGCAATTTTACAGAAATTTCTCTTATTCGGCAGCCTCACGCTCGGCCTGGCGCTTTGCCATATCGGCCAGCGCGTCCTTGCGCGAAAGGTTAATGCGGCCCTGCTGGTCGATTTCGACGACCTTGACAATCAGCTCGTCGCCCACGGCGACCACATCCTCTACCCGCTCGACCCGCTTGCTGTCCAGCTTCGAGATGTGCACAAGGCCCTCTTTGCCCGGCGCAATTTCAACAAACGCGCCAAAGTTCATCAGCCGGGTCACGCGGCCCTTGTAAATGGCGCCGACCTCGGGGTCCTCCACAATCATGCGCACAATGCTGACCGCGCGGTTCAAATCGTCGCGGTCGACTGCCGTGATGGAAACGCGGCCGTCCTCTTCCACGTCAATTTTGCAGTTGCACTTGGCGCAGATGTCCTGAATGACCTTGCCGCCCTTGCCGATGACGTCGCGGATTTTTTCGACATCGATCATAAAGCTGACCATCTTCGGGGCGTACTGCGAAAGCTGCTCGCGCGGCTCTGCAATGGCTTTCAGCATGATCTCGTCCAAAATAAACAGGCGCGCCTTGCGGCATTTTTCAAACGCCTCTTCAATGATGTCGTAGGTCAGGCCGTCAATTTTGATGTCCATTTGAATGGCGGTGATGCCGCGCTTGGTGCCGCCCACCTTAAAGTCCATGTCGCCGTGGAAATCCTCGACGCCCTGAATGTCCAGCATCGTCATCCAGCGGTCACCCTCGGTGATTAACCCGCAGGAGATACCTGCCACCGGTGCTTTGATGGGCACACCGGCATCCATCAGCGCCAGCGTAGAGCCGCAGATTGACGCCTGGCTGGTAGACCCGTTGGAGGACAGCACCTCGGACACCAGGCGAATGGTGTACGGGAACTCGGTCTCGCTAGGCAGTACGGGGATCAATGCGCGCTCGGCAAGCGCGCCGTGGCCTACCTCGCGGCGGCCGGGGCTGCGGGGCGCACGCGCCTCACCCACCGAATACGGCGGGAAATTGTAGTGGTGGATATAGCGCTTTTCGTCCTCGGTGCTGATGTCGTCCATAATCTGCGCATCGCGCCCGTTTGACAGCGTCGCCACGGTGAGTACCTGGGTCTGCCCGCGGGTAAACATGCCGCTGCCGTGCACGCGGGGCAGAACGCCCACTTCGGCGGCCAGCGGGCGAATTTCGTTGATGCCGCGGCCGTCCACGCGCTTGCCGTCGTCCAGCAGCCAGCGGCGCACGACGTATTTCTGCATTTTGTACATCAGCAGGTCCACCTCGGCGGCATCTGCTTCGTCCTCAAACTCGGTCGCAATGCGCTCGCGAATGGGGGCAAGGCGGGCATCGCGCACGTTTTTGTCGTCGGTGTCCATGGCGGCCTTAAAGTCGTCCAGGTAGCCGTTGCGCACCCGCATCAACAGGTCAAAGTCAAGGTCGGCAATTTCAAAATCCCGTTTGGGCTTGCCAATCTCGTCCGCCATGTTGTTGATGAATTCGATCATATGTTTGATTTCGACATGCGCGGTTTTGATGGCCTCGAGCATCGTGCCCTCGTCCACTTCGTTCGCACCCGCCTCAATCATGACGATTTTTTGCTCTGTCGCCGCCACCGTCAGTGCCAGATCACTGACCTTGCGCTGTGCTTCGGTGGGGTTGATGACCAGCTGCCCGTCCACAAGGCCCATAAACACGCCTGCGATGGGGCCGTTCCACGGGATGTCGGAGATAGACAGCGCAATCGACGTGCCGATCATGCCGGCAATTTCGGGGCTGCAGTCCTGGTCGACGCTCATGACCGTCATGACCACCGCCACATCGTTGCGCATTGTTTTGGGGAACAACGGGCGAATGGGGCGGTCGACGACGCGGCTGGTCAGAATGGCCTTTTCACCGGGGCGGCCTTCGCGCCGCATAAAGCTGCCGGGGATACGGCCAACCGAGTACAGCTTCTCTTCAAAATCGACGCTGAGCGGGAAAAAGTCGATGCCTTCACGCGGCTTTTCGCTCATTGTCACGTTGCACAGCACAACAGTTTCGCCGTACCGTACCATGCAGCTGCCGTTCGACAAGCTGCACATTTTACCGGTCTCCACCACAAACGGGCGCCCGGCAAGCGTGGTCTCGAACACGCGGTGTTGCGGGAAGGTTTCGAGACGCGAAGTAAATTCTTCTACCATGGGGGTTGCCTCCTGCTTTTGTGAATTTCGGGTCGAATTTGGGCAACCGGTTTTAGCAATAAGCTCGGCGTTTTATACAAACTAAAGCGCCCAGTTTACCGCTAAATGCCGAATGCCTCTATAATCAGGGAAAGGACAGCCGGTAACCGGCTGCCCTTTCTGATTTCTTATTTACGCAGGCCCAATCTTGCGATCAGTGCGCGATAGCGTTCAACGTCTTTCTTTTGCAGATATGCAAGCAAGTTGCGGCGGCGGCCAACCATTTTCAGCAGGCCACGCTTGCTGTGGTGGTCGTTTTTGTTGACCTTTGCGTGCTCGGTCAGGTGGTTGATGCGCTCGGTCAGCAGTGCGACCTGTACCTCCGGCGACCCGGTGTCTGTCTCGCTGACGCGATACTCTGCGATGATTTCTGATTTTTCTCTCATGATGCTCTCCTTATAAAATAGTATATGCCGCGAGCCAAGCGAAGGTCGGAGAACCTTTCTCTGAGCCCGGGTAATGGATGGCCGGGCAAAACCCATACCACACCAGTGTGGATAATTATAGCATAAAGCTGTCGCTATGTAAAGTTTTATTCTGTAACCCAGTAATTAGGCGCTCTTTTACTCTTTGCTCTTCTGTACCCGGTCTGACCAGATGCAATAAGAAAACGTATTTGCCATCGGCCATCTTCTTACAAATTTGCTCAACCATGAAGTATTGAGATACTGCTGCAAATATGCCACTGCAAGCTTGCTATAAAAAGCCGGTGGCACGCAGTCTGCCGGGTCATGCTGGTGAAGGCCAAAGGTAACATATTGATCAAAATCGCTAAAATTATCTTTCCAATACCTTTTGTCATGCACCGGGGTTTTCCCAAAATACCGTACTAATTGGTCGCTTACATAGTAAAAGAATGGCCCGACCCATGGGTATTTTTGGTTGACAAAAACAGAAAGGCTTGCGTCTACATAAGTAATATCCAGCGCCTGCACCTCATCCAATGCCACCTGATACCCGGTAAGATAGTTGGCCCGGGGAATCAATGTAACAGTTGTTTGGGGCTGCAAAAATATAATATTATGTGAACAAGAACCTACCGTAGAGGCAAAATGAGTGCATTGATACAGCATATTAAGCTGTTGCGACAAAGAAAGTTTTTCAGGCGCGATAATATGATACCCTTGCTGCTGAAAAAAGCGTTCCAGCTTTTCTTCACCCACTTGTTTGCCTTTTGTGTACGACGAATAGGTAAAATACACCTTGTCATACCCCGTAGGCGTTGCATGCGCGGCAGCATAAGTACGCACCGTGTCTATCAGTTCTCTGTACTCTTTTGTAAAATAGCGGGTACTGCCTTCTGGTGAAAAAAAGCACTCATCAGGAATAATGATTTCCGCATACTGTGTGATCTCGGTGATTGGTACCAAATCTTTGCAATCCAAGCCCAACATTGCAAGTAATTGAGAAAAGCTTTCACTAAATTCGAACCCCTGAAAAGGAACATAGACTAGTTTGCAGCCCGCAAAAACATTCTGGTATTCTTCTGTTTTCAAAAACCAGATTCTGCGAATATTATCCGTGATACAATGGCCCCAAATACCCACGAACATTCCAATATAAACAACAGTTTCTTTTTTCTTGGTTACCTGCTTTTGCTCAAATGTGTAAGCAGCACCACTTTTGGTATGCAGGGCTGTTTCTTCAATATATTCTTTGTTTTGGGTCAAAACACCACCGGCATTTTGTGAGCCCATTGGCTGGTGGGGCAAAATATATCCATTTTCTATTCTTTGATAGGACAACTGTTTGTCTACAACATGCGAGGCGCCAAAATAACTGTTAAAATAATCTTTGTCATATAAAAATTCGGCGTTTACCATATTGCAAACCACAGCTTTCTTTTCGTTCTACAATCCCATAAAGGCATCGGCTAACTTCGCTTCACGCTTTACAACCCAAATACGCGCTATTTACATATTATTTTCCTGCGGGCGGCGGGTTTTCGTTAAAATACCGCTCGGCCGCAACAGCGGCATCGGCGATATACTGTTTTAGCTCGTCCAGTGTGTCAAACTTCAAAATGGGGGCAAAGTACTGCAAAAATTCAAGCCGCACCACTTTGCCGTACAAATCGCCGTCGTACCCCACAAGAAAGCTTTCGCAGGTGATGTCGGTGCCGCCCACCGTGGGCTGCGGGCCAAGCCCGGTCGCCGCCGGGTACCATTTGCCCTCTACCCGCGCCCGCCCAAGGTAAATGCCGCTGCCGGGCAGCAACATACCGGGCTGGTACTTTTGGTTGATGGTGGGGAAGCCCAGCCGCGAGCCCAAATGCTTGCCGTGCACCACCTCTGCCTCAATGGCATACGGCGCGCCCAGCAGCTCGTTGACCTGCTGCATATGGCCCGCAAGCAGCAAATCACGGATGCGGGTGGACGAAACCAGCTCGCCCCCCTGCCACGCCATTGGCACCACGGTCACTGAAATGCCGTGCTGCCGGCACAGCCGGGTAAGCATTGGCACATCGCCCTGCCTGCCGCTGCCAAACGTAAAATTATCGCCGCAAAACACCGCGGTGGCATTCATGGTGTCAATCAGCACATGCTGCACATATTCTTCGGGCGAAAACCGGTAAAAATCCTCGTAACAGGGGCAGTAATACCAGTCCATCCCCAGCGCCGCAATGCGGCGGCGGCGCTCGTCGGGCGAAAGCAGTGCTTTGCCCTTGATCTGGTGGCGTTCGCTCAGCAAAAAGGTGAACACCCCGCTTTGCAGCCCGCGGCGTTTTGCCTCGTCAATGGCGGCACACAGCACCCGGCGGTGGCCAAGGTGCACGCCGTCAAAGTACCCCAGCGCCACCGCAAGTTTTTGCTTTGGTCTTTCGATCAATTCCTGCATGGTAAAGCCCTTTACCTCTTTTTCTGTGGTTTTGCCGCCCTGCACCCGCACCTAGCGCTCACAAAACAGCTTTTTGACCCGGATACTGCCGGCCTGCACTTCGGCAAGGCCTAAAAACGCCCCATCGTGGTACACCCGGTACAGCCCGTCCGGCCGGCGCAGATGGGTGGGCGCACCGTGAAACAGGCGCTCATACAAAACATCGTCTGCGTCCAGCCGGGTAAGCTCGCCAAACACCTCGTCGACCCCCAGCAGCAGCCCTTCGGCCTCGCCCTGCTCTGCCGCCTGCAAAATGGTTTGCAGCGGGTGCGCCATCGCAAGCGTAAAATCGCCGCTTGCCGTGCGCCGCAGCGCGCTCATCACCGCAATGGTGCCCAGCTTTGCCGCAATGTCCTCTACCAGCACACGGATATAAGTGCCCTTAGAACAACTCACCGCCACCCGCCACTCGTTTGGCTGCGCGCCGGGGCCGGTGCAGGTGATGGAGTCAATTTCAATCTCCCGCGGCTGGCGCTCTACTTCGCGCCCCGCGCGCGCCGCCTTATACAGCGGCTGGCCGTTTACCTTGACGGCCGAATACATGGGCGGCAGCTGCATCGACGTGCCAAGAAAGCCCGGCAGCACCGCCTCCAGCGCCGCGCGCTCCAGCGTGCATTCGCGCACCTCGTCCGGTTCACTTTCAAGGTCCCCGGTGGGGGTGTGCACGCCAAAGCGCAGCGTCGCCTCATAGCTTTTTTTGTGGTTCTGCGGCAGGTCTACCGCTTTGACGGCGGTGCCCACAAACAGCGGCAGTACCCCGGTTGCCAGTGGGTCCAGCGTGCCGGAATGCCCTATTTTGCGGGTGTGCAGCGCACCGCGCAGCTTTGCAATGACGTCAAAGCTTGTCCAGCCAATGGGTTTGTCCACGACCAGAATGCCGTTCATATCTGCTTTGCCACTTCTTCCAGCACGGCAGCCTTTGCGTTTTCAAGGTTGCCAAAAAATTCGCAGCCCGCAGCCCGCACATGGCCGCCGCCGCCCAGCGCCTCGCACACCTTGCTGGCATCAATGCCCTCCGACGTGCGCACGCTCACCTTGTAGCTGCCGCTCTCAAGCTGGCGCATGGTGATCCCCACCATCACACCTTCAATCATGCGGGGGATGCTGGTGATACCTTCAAGGTCGTTGCTGTCTGCCCCGGTGGAAAGCACATCGTCCCAGGTGACATACATCAGCGCGCAGCGGTTGTCAAAATAATATTCAAGGTGCGAGAGCGCAACCTGCTCAATGGCGAGACGGCGCTGGCTTTTGCTTTCAAACAGCAGCTCGTTCAGCTGGATAAAATGCGCGCCAAGCTCCATCAGCTCCGCCGCAATGCGGTGGGTGCGGGGGGTGGTGTTGGCAAATTTAAAGCAGCCGGTGTCGGTTGAAATGCCGGTGTACAGGCAGTCGGCAATGGTGGGTGTCACCTCGACCCCCATGTGGCAGATCAGCAGATAAATGATTTCACAGGTCGCCGCGGCGTCTGCCTGCAACAGCGTCAGCCCCGCATACCCCGAGTTGCTGGGGTGGTGGTCGATGCACATGTCGATATGCTGCTGGTACTTTGCGGCGGCATCGCCAAACAGCTGCGTGCCCGCCACATCCACCGCGACAATGTACTTCGGCTGCCAGCTTTCGTCGTACAGCTGAATGCCCATGTAATCGTAGCGGCTTGAAATGGGGTCACTGCAAAACACCGCGACCCGTTTGCCCAGCGCGCGCAGCGCGGCGCCGAGCGCCCCCGCAGAGCCCAGGGTGTCGCCATCCGGGTTTTTGTGCGAGAGAAGCAAAATATCATCCTGCTGCAAAAGCCGTTTTGCTACCGTTTCAAGGTCAATGTGTTCCGTCATCCTGCAAATCTCCTAAGATCTTGTTGATGTGGGCGGCATACGCCGCGCCGTCGTCCTCAATAAACCGAAACGCGGGGCTTTTGCGGATATGCATCCGCTTTGCAATTTCACTGCGCACGTGGCCAGCGGCGTGGTTTAGCGCCGCCACCGCCTGTGCCGGGGCGTCGTCGCCGCCGCCCAGCACGCTGATAAAGACTTTTGCCATATCAAGGTCGGACGTGACCTCCACCCGGGTGACTGTGATCAGCCCGACCAGACGCGGGTCTTTCATTTTGCCAATGATGTCGATGACCTCCCGCTTCATGTCCTCTGCGAGACGGCCCATATGATTGGACTGCGCCATATCTCTCTCCTTATTCCGCAGCTTGCGGATCAGTCGCGATACTCTTCCATAATAAAGGCTTCAAAGATATCGCCCTCATGGATGTCGTTGTATTTTTCAAGGCCAATGCCGCACTCGTAGCCGGCGGCAACCTCTTTCACGTCGTCTTTAAAGCGGCGCAGAGAGGCGATTTCGTTTTCGGTGATGACGATGCCGTCACGCACGAGGCGGATTTTGCTGCCGCGGGTGACCTTGCCGTCCAGCACATAGCAGCCTGCAATGGTGCCGGAGGACGAAATCTTAAAGACGCTGCGCACCTCAATGCGGCCCAGCTCGACTTCGCGAATCTTCGGTGCCAGCATGCCCTTCATCGCGTCGGTGACGTCGTTGATGGCGTCGTAAATGATGCGATACATGCGAATTTCGACTTCTTCCTGCACGGCGTCCGCTTTGGCAACGGGGTCCGGGCGCACGTTAAAGCCAATGATGATGGCGTTCGACGCGGATGCCAGCATGATGTCGCTTTTCGAGATGGCACCGACACCGGCATGGATGACCCGCACACGCACTTCGTCGTTTGAAATTTTTTCAAGCGACTGCTTGACGGCTTCGGCCGAGCCCTGTACGTCGGCTTTGACGACGATTGGCAGCTCTTTGCGCTCGCCCTCTTCGATCTGGCTGAACAGGTTGTCCAGCGTGACCTTCTGGTAGCTGCCCCACTGCTCTTCTTTTTGGCGGGTCGCGCGCTGGTCGGCCAGCTCGCGGGCAAGGCGCTCGTCCTCTACCGCTTCAAACAAATCGCCGGCGGCAGGCACTTCGGTCAGGCCGGTAATTTCCACCGGGGTGGACGGGCCGGCCTCTTCAATCTGCTCGCCCGCGTCGTTGCGCATGACGCGCACACGGCCAACGGCAGTGCCCGCAATAATGCAGTCGCCGCGGCGCAGGGTGCCGTTTTGCACCAGAATGGTCGCAACCGGGCCCTGGCCCTTGTCCAGCCGTGCCTCTACCACGGCGCCCTTGGCGCGGCGGTTCGGGTTGGCTTTCAGCTCTTTTACCTCTGCCACGAGGTTGATGCTCTCCAGCAGGTCCTCAATGCCCATGCCGGTCAGTGCGGACACCGGCACGCAGATGGTGTCGCCGCCCCATTCTTCGGGCACCAGCTCGTATTTTGTGAGCTGTTCTTTAATCACTTCGGGGTTTGCCTGCGGTTTGTCCATCTTGTTGATTGCCACGATGATGGTGGTGTTGGCCGCCTTGGCGTGGTTGATGGATTCAATGGTCTGCGGCATGATGCCGTCGTCGGCTGCGACGACCAGCACCGCGATGTCGGTCAAATCGGCGCCGCGGGCACGCATCGAGGTAAATGCCTCGTGGCCCGGGGTGTCGAGGAACGTAATTTTTTTGCCGCCCATTTCGACCTGATACGCACCGATGGCCTGGGTGATGCCGCCGGCTTCGCCTGCGGTCACCTTTGTCTTGCGAATGGCGTCCAGAATCGAGGTCTTGCCGTGGTCAACGTGGCCCATGACCACGACCACCGGCGGGCGCTCGACCAAATCTTCGGGCGCGTCGGCAGCGTCCTCAAACAGGCGCTCCTCAATGGTGACATGCACCTCGTGCTGTACCTTTGCGCCAAATTCGTCTGCCACCAGTGCGGCGGTATCAAAATCCACCACGTCCGACAGGGACGCCATCACGCCAAGGCTCATCAGCTTTTTAATGACCTTCGGCGCGGCCTGCTTGAGGCGCAGCGCCAATTCGGCGACGCTGATCTCGTCCGGCACCATGACCTTCAGCTGGGCCTTGCGCGCTTTTTCAAGCTGCAGGCGCTGCAGGCGCTCGGCCTCGGTCTCGCGTTTTTTCGATTGCAGCGGCCGGCGGTTATTGTTGTTGCGGTTATTGCGGTTGTTGCGGCCGCCAAACTTCTGCTTGCCGCCGGGGCCGATTTGCTGCTTGCCGTGCTTGTTGCCCGTTGCCTGTGTGGCACCGCGGGTGGGTGCGCCGGCAAGGTTTTCATATTTTTCGTTAAACTTGTCGAGGTTGACGTCGCCGCCGCGGGTGTCCACCCGCACGGTCACAACTTCGCGCTTTGGCTCTTCGGGCTGGGCCGTCTCTTTTTTCTTCGGCGCCTGAAAATCGATATTGCTGCCGCCGGTGCGCTTCAGCTCGACCACGGTGCCGTCTGCTTTTTTCAGCGGCTCGGCCGGTACCGGCGCAGGCTTGTCCTGCGGGGCGCTGGCAAGATAGTCGTCAAAGTTTTTCACTTCGGTCTCTTTGGTGTAATGCTCGAACACGAAGTTGAGTTCTTCTTCGGTCAGCGGGGTCGTGTGCTTTTTGCCTTCGCCGAATTTCGAGCCTACCACCTCGAGCAGTTCCTTGTTTTGCAGTGCGAGGTCTTTTGCGACTTCGCCGGCTTTGTATTTAATTACCATATAAGCAGTACCTCCATCAGTGGTTTGTATTCGGCGAAAGGGCAACATCCTGGCCCTTTGGCCCGGCCGCGGCAAGCTGGCGTTGTACCAGCTGCGCAAGGCCCTTGTCTGTCACGGCAAACACGCCGGTTTTCTTTGGCACAATGGCCAGCAGCTGTTGCTGCGTAAGCGGCAGCAGCTGCGCTTTCATACCGGCATCCTCGCAAAAGCGCAGGGCTTTTTTGCTGCTGCCGGGGGCAAGGTCTGCGGCAAGCAGCACCGCCTTTGCCTTGCCGTCCTTTGCGCTTTGCGCCACGGCGTCAAACCCCATCACCAGTGCGCCGGCCTTGCGGCACAGCGACAGGGCGCTGAGTAATTTATCCATCGGCACTCTCCCCACGCGCTTCAATCTCCTGCGCAAGGCGGGCATAGACTTCATCCGGGATGGCACAATCCAAAGCGCGCTCCAGCCGCTTTGCCTTTTGCGCTTTGGTAAGGCAGGCGGCTTTGGGGCAAAGGTAAGCCCCGCGGCCTGATTTTTTACCAGTCAAATCGACGCTGATCTCGCCTTCGGCGCTGCGCACAATGCGCACCAGCTCTTTTTTGGGCTTGCTTTCATTGCAGCCCACGCACCGGCGTACCGGTATTTTTTTTGTCACCATCTGTGCATCCCTCCGCCCTGGTGTTTGCCGTTTTTGTTATTCTGCGTCGGCAGGTTCCTGCTCCTCGGCAGGGGCTTCTTCTCCATAGTACCCGCTTTCGGGCCGGATATCAATGTTATAGCCGGTCAGCCGCGCGGTCAGGCGGGCATTCTGGCCCTTGTTGCCGATGGCCAGCGAAAGCTGGTGGTCGGGCACCGTCACGCGGCAGCTTTTGGTTTCACCCTCCAGCAGCTCCACATTGACGACGCTCGCAGGGGAAAGCGCCGCCGAGATAAATTCGACAGGGTCTTCGCTGTAGCGCACGATGTCGATCTTCTCGCCGCCAAGCTCTTCCACGATATTCGCAACGCGCGCGCCGCGCGCGCCAATGCAGGCGCCCACGGGGTCTACGTTTTCGTCTTTGCTGTACACTGCCATTTTAGTGCGCATGCCCGCTTCGCGCGCAATGGCCTTGATTTCGACAGTGCCGTCAAAAATTTCGGGTACTTCCATCTCAAACATGCGCTTGACCAGCCCCGGGTGGGTGCGGCTGATCATGATTTTCGGGCCTTTTTCGGTGACGGCGACATCCACCACATACACCTTGATGCGCTCGCCCTCGCGCAGCACCTCACCGGGCACCTGCTCGTTGTGGGGCAAAATGGCCTCGTTTTTGCCAAGGTCCACCACCACAATGCCGCGCACGGCGTCCACTTTCAGCACGATGGCAGAAATAATCTCGTGTGCCTTGCTTTGCATTTCGGCGTACATCTGGCTGCGCTCTGCTTCGCGCAGAGCCTGCCGGATGACATGCTTTGCCGTCTGTGCGGCAATGCGCCCGAACTCTTTGGGTTTCAGCGGGATTTCAAGCTGGGTGCCGACACGCGCGCTTTTGCGCACCGTCTGCGCCTCTTCCAGTGTGATCTGCAGGCGGGGGTCTTCGACCTCCTCCACCACGTCTTTCACAATGGCGACCGCAAACTTGCCGGTGGCCGGCTCAATCATTACACTGACGTTTTCCTCTACGTCGTAGCTCTTTTTGACGGCGATGACGATTGCGGCCTTGATTTTTTCAATCAGATACTCCTCGCTGATGCCACGCTCCTTTTCCAACATGGAAAGGGCCTCAAAAAATTCGCTGTTCATGTCTTCTGATATCCTCCCTGGCCCGCAGCGCGGCGGGCTTTATTCTGTCTTTATACTCTTGTGCGGGGTCAAGAAAAAAGGTCTTCGTCATCGCACAGCTTTGCCAGCGCAATGTCCGCCATGGCAACCGTGCGCACGCCGCCGTCCATTTGCAGGCTTACGCCCGCGGCGTCGGCACCAGCCAGCAGGCCGGTCAGCTCTTTTTCGCCGGTTTCGGCCGGGCGGTACAGGCGCAGCAGCACCTTTTGCCCCTGTACGGCGGCAAAATGCTCGGGCCGCGTTAACCGGCGGCCAAGGCCGGGGCTGCCGACCTCAAAGTAATAACTGCCCTCAATGGGGTCCGCCTCGTCGATCAGCGGGTCGAGCGCGCGGGAGACCTTTTCGCAGTCGTCGGTGTCCATCAGGCCGTCTTTATCAATCAGCACCCGCAAAAAATAATCCGGCCCCTCTTTTTCGTACCGCACATCCCAAAGCCGATAGCCCAGCTGTTCCACTACCGGGCGGGCGATGCCCTCGACGACAGCAACCGTGTTGCCGCCCTTGCCTTTTGCCATTGTACACCTCCGCAGCGTTCGGCCCTTGCGCAGCGCGCAAAAAACCGCCGTTACAAACAGGAAGCGCGGGCCTTGCGGCCCACGCTCCATGGTTGTCATCTTCTTACTAAGCTACTATACCATATTTATTTATAAGATGCAAGTGTTTTGCGCCCCCTGCGGGCGGTTTTACCGTTTTTTACCTTGTGTTTCCCTGCCGCCGGGCGGCGGGCGCACGCTTAGGCCCACACCCCGTTTTCAAAAATGGGCACGGTTTCGCCCGCGCGGGTCGTGCCGGTAATGCGCAAATCCTCCGCGCCGATCATCACATCCTCATGCACAACACTGTGGTTGACCCCGTGGGCCAGCAGTTCGTCCTGCGTCATATCGCTGCCGCCCCGTATCGTGCCGGGGTAACCGTCGCCAAACGCAATGTGGCAGGCGGCGTTTTCATCAAACAGCGTGTTGTAAAACAGCACGCCGCTGCGGTTGATGGGGCTGGTGGCGGGCACCAGCGCCACTTCGCCGATCGACCGGCTGCCCTCGTCGGTGTCCAGTAGGGTGCGCAGCAGCTGCGCGTTTTTGGCGGCACCGCTGTCCACCACGCGCCCGTGCTCAAACCGCACCCAGAAATCCTCAATCAGGTCGCCGTTGTACACATACGGCTTTGTGCCATATACAATGCCGTCCACCCTGTCTTTGTGCGGCGCGGTAAACACCTCTTCGGTGGGCACATTGGCAATGAACCGCTGGCCCGCCGGGGTATGGCTTGCCGCGCCCTCAAACACGGCCCCGTCGGCAAGACCCACCACAAGGTCGGTGCCCCGTGCGGTTTCAAAGTGCAACGAGACAAGCTGCAACGCGTTCAGCTGGTCGCGCTTTTCACTGGTGAGCGTGATGTGCTGCTCCCACGCGGTGACCGGGTCGCCCCCGGTGACGCGGCAAACGTCAAAAATCGTTTGCCACAGCTGCTCTACCGCCTTGGCCGGCGCAAGGGCGGGGAACACTTTTTTCGCCCATGTCTCGGTGGGCACGGCAACGATGCACCATGCCACGCGGTCGTTCATCGTCATGTTGCGCCAGGTTTTCAATGCGTTTTTTTGTGCCTGCTGCGCGCGGTTAATCTTGCTGCCGTCCAGCCCCAAAAAGGCCTCGGGGTCCTCGCCCAAAATGTGCAAAATCGACGCGCCGCCGGGCCGCTCTACATAATCAAGGTAGCTGCGCTCCAGCCAAGGGGGCACGTCGCACAAGGCCTCTTCGCTTGCAAGCTCGTACCGGGCGCGGTCTATTTTTTCATCTTTATAGCGCACGCTCACATCCCTCGCGCCGGCTTTCAGCGCTTCGCGGGCGCAAAGACGGGCAAAATCGGCCGCCTCTACCGGCGCCGAAATCATCAACGTCTGGCCGGGCAACACCCCAACCCCCACCTGCACGGCAAAGCGCGCGTATAATTCAAGTAACTTCTGGTCCATTGTTTTCGCCTTCTTACATTATTGATTGTTCGCTTTTTATTGCGATAATGTGTTTTACAGCGGCACCGGCAGTGCCGTACCTTTTAGTATACACAAAAAAATGCGGCCCACAACCCCCACCGGGGCCGCCGGGCCGCACACCGTTACAGCAAATATTTAAAAAACAGCGACAGCAGCACGGTAAACAGGCCGCATACCCCAATGGCAAGGCCGCTCATCGCGCCCTCGGCTTCGCCCATCTGCACCGCGGTGCTGGTGCCCGCCGCATGGCTGGAACAGCCAATGGCAAGCCCCGTTGCCACCTTGCTGTCGGCAATGTGAAACAGCTTTGCAAGGGTGGGCCCCAGCACGGCGCCCATGGTGCCCGCAAGCACCACCGCCACCATCGTAATTTGCGGGATGCCGCCGTTCTGCTCGCTGAGGGGCAGGGCGATTGCCGTGGTGACCGATTTCGGCAGCAGGCTGGCAATCAGCGTGCTGTCCATACCAAACAGCTTGGCCAGCAGCCAAATGCTGCCCACACTGCTGATTGCGCCCACAAGGCAGCCGCCCAGCACCGGCAGCAGGTTGCGTTTCAGCAGGTCAAAATTATCATAAATCGACATGCCAATCGACGCGGTGGCGGGGAAGATCAGAAAGCTGATCATGTCGCCGCCCTCATTATAATATTCCAGCGGGATGCCCGTGACGACAAAAAAGATTACCAGCAAAATCAGCGCGATCAGCAGCGGGTTTGCCAGCGGGGTTTTAAGCCGCTTGTTCACCCACACACCCACCGCGTAGGCGGCAATTGAAATAGCGATGCCGAACACCGGGTTTGAAAACACTTCAGCCATGTTCGTGCCCCCTTTCCAGCTTTTGTTGCAGCCGCATCAGCCCCTTCACCGCCCAACCGGTGACGGCAAAGGTAAACAGCATTGTGCCCATGCTGATAAACAAAATGCCGAACAGGTTTTGGCGGATGACGTCAAAATACTGAATAACACCGACACTGTACGGCACAAACAAAAACGCCATGTTCTGCGAAAACCAGTCGGCCAGCTCTTTAATTTGTTTCTTCTTTAAAATACCCGTCAGCAGCAGCAAAAACACAAACACCATGGCCAGCACACTGGCCGGAAAAGCAAACGGCAGCAGCTCTACCGCGCCCTGCGCCAAAAAACAAACGGCAAACAAAATGCCAACCTGCCAAAGAACCTTCAAAATCCCCCTCATCCCTTCTGCCCGCCGGGCCCCGCAACCGCGCCGCACCATGTTGTTGCCTTTTTGCCCAGTATTTTTATGTTATTCTTGTTATTATAACAAACCGCACTGCCGCTGCCCATTGTGACTTCTGCTAATATTGTTGCAGAAAAAAGGCATACTTTTGCACGCTGCGCCCGCTTTACGCGTTTTTTATGTCTTTTCGCCCGGTGTTTTGTAGCCTTTTTGCAATAAAATGCATGCAACGGGGTACCGCGCACGGCGGCAGCGCAAAAGAGGGTTGTTATTTTTTTGTAAGCGGCATTGCAAAACACAAGTTGTATGATACAATTAGAAAAACAATGGCAACACAGCAGTTGCGGGATGGTGGTATTTTTTGAGCGAACACAAATATGCGCAGCTGGCCGACCGGTTGCGCACCGAAATTCAAAATGGCGTTTACACCGGCGGGCAGCGGCTGCCCAGCGAAAACGAGCTGGCCAGTGCCACCGGGTACAGTCGCCAAACCGTGCGGCAGGCCATGGCCCTGCTGGAAAACGAGGGCCTGACCACCCGCGTGCAGGGCAGCGGCACCTATGTGCGCAGCGCCGCCCCAAGGCGAGAAGCGACGCACAATATCGCGGTTATCACCACCTACATCGGCGAATACATCTTCCCCGCCATTTTGCACGGCATCGACGACGTGCTGTCGAAAAACGGCTACACCCCACTGCTGAGTGCCACCCACAACCGGGTGGACAATGAGCGGCGCATTTTAACCGAGCTGCTGCAAAAGCCGGTGGACGGGCTGATTGTCGAGGGCACCAAAACCGCACTGCCCAACCCCAATATTGATTTATACGACCGCTTTGCGGCACTGGGTATCCCCGTGGTGTTTATCAACGGTTTTTACCCGGACCTCAAAAAACCGGTCTATGTGGTGGCGGATGACCGCGCGGGCGGGCGCCTTGCCACCGAGCTGCTGCTGCGCGGCGGGCACCGCCGTATTGCCGGGCTGTTTAAAAGCGATGATATCCAAGGGCACCGCCGCTATGCGGGCTATGCCGAAACCCTGCGCGAGGCCGGCCTTGCCGTGGAGGATGACCATGTGCTGTGGTTCACCACCGAAAACCGCGACAGCCTGCTTGCCACCGGCACCGGCGCAGTGCTGGCAGGCTGCACCGCCGTGCTTTGCTATAACGACGAAGTGGCGCTGCAGGTCACCCGCTATTTACAGGAAACCGGTGCCTCCGGGCAGGTAGAGGTGGTCAGCTTTGACAACAGCACGATTGCCCAGCTGTCCTCCCCGCCGTTTTTTTCACTGTCAAACCCCAAAGAACAGCTGGGCCGCCTTGCGGCCGAAAAAATGCTGGGCATTCTGGCCGGGCACCCGCAGCAGCCCACCGTGCTGCCGTGGAGCGTGGATTAATTTATCAAGGTCTGCCTGACGGCTGCCTTTTTATTGTCATTTACAGACGTTTTATTATAACTTTTGCCCCCGCGCTGGGGCTTTTGTTTTGCCATATCCCGCCGCAAAACCACAATCTTGCAGGGCTGCCGCATTATTTTGGGTGTTTCTTCCAAAAGCAATGCGGCTTTTTTAGTGATGTTTGCCCTTGTATCCAACGGTGGTAGTGCGGTATCATTTGGGTGTAAGTTGTACATACAAGTTTTCGTTTGTTTTAAAAATTGTACCTACAAAATTGTTTGTGAGAGGGGCCCGACCACTATGACCAAAGAGAACGCCACTGCCGCCATTCGCGAAGGGCGGGCGGTACTCGGCATCGAACTGGGTTCTACCCGCATCAAGGCGGTGTTGATTGGCGACGACCACCTGCCGCTTGCCACCGGCATTTACGACTGGGAAAACCGGTATGAAAACGGGGTGTGGACCTACCACCTTGACGATGTGTGGGCCGGTATTCAGGCCAGCTACCGCATGCTGGCCCAGCGGGTGGAAGAAGAATACGGCACCCCGCTGACAGCCCTTGCCGCGCTGGGGTTTTCGGCCATGATGCACGGCTACCTGCCGTTTGATGCCGCGGGCACCCAGCTGGCCGAATTTCGCACCTGGCGCAACACAATGACCGAGCCCGCCGCAGTCAAGCTGACAGAGCTGCTGGGCTTTAATATCCCCCAGCGCTGGAGTATTGCCCACCTTTACCAGGCGATGCTAAACGGCGAAGAGCACCTGCCGCGCCTTGCGTTTTTAACCACGCTTGCGGGCTATGTGCACTGGCGTCTCACCGGGCGCCGGGTGCTGGGCGTGGGCGAAGCGTCCGGCATGTTCCCCATCGACAGTGATGCCTGTGATTATGATGCCGCGATGGTGACAAAATTTGATGCCGAGGCCGCGCGCATGGGCTATGACTGGCAGCTGCGCGGCCTGCTGCCTCAGGTGCTGGCCGCGGGCGACGATGCCGGCACCTTAACGGCGGAGGGCGCAAAGCTGCTGGACCCCACCGGGCGGCTTAGCGCCGGGGTTCCGCTTTGCCCGCCGGAGGGCGACGCCGGCACCGGCATGGTGGCGACGAACAGCATCACCCAGCGCACCGGTAATGTGTCGGCGGGCACTTCCATTTTTGCGATGATTGTGCTGCAAAAGCCCTTGTCGCGCGTGTACCCCGAAATCGACATGGTCACCACCCCCGCCGGGCGGCCGGTGGCCATGGTGCACTGCAACAACTGCTCGTCGGACATCGACGCATGGGCCGGGCTGCTGCGGCAGTTTGCCGAGGCCCTGGGCTGCCCGTGCAGTATGCCCAAAGCGCTGGACACCCTGTTTTATGCCGCGCTGGAGGGTGAGGCGGACTGTGGCGGCGTGCTGTCGTACAACTATTTTTCGGGCGAGCCGGTGACCGGCCTTGACGCGGGCCGGCCGCTGCTGGTGCGCCGCCCCGATGTTGCCTTTACCTTTGCAAACTTTGCCCGTGCACAGCTGTACGGTGCCCTTGCCACCCTGCGCATCGGCATGCAGATTTTGTTGCAGCGCGAACAGGTGCAGGTAGACGCCCTGCTGGGCCACGGCGGCTTTTTTAAAGCCACCGGTGCCGGCCAGCGCATGCTGGCCGCCGCGATGGACACCCCCGTTTCGGTGATGCCGACCTCTGGCGAGGGCGGGCCGTGGGGCATGGCCCTGCTGGCCGCCTTTGCAGTGCGCCGCAGCGCGGGCCAAACACTGGAGGATTACCTTAAAACGCAGGTATTTGCCGCCCAGCAGGTGACAACCGTCGCGCCGCTGCCGCAGGACGTTGCAGGGTTTACAACTTACCTTGCCGCTTATGAAAAAGGCCTTGCCGCCGAGCGTGCCGCCGTAGAAGCACTTTGCTGACCGGCCGACACCGCACGACACAACACAATAAAAGGAGTAATCATTTATGGCAATGAAAGAGTATGAATTCTGGTTCGTCGTGGGCAGTCAGTTCCTGTATGGGCCGGAAGTTTTAGAGACCGTGGCGGCACGCGCCGCCGAAATGGCCGACAGTATGAACAAAGCGGGCCGCCTGCCCTGCCGCCTGGTTTACAAGGTGACCGCCAAAACCCCGCAGGAGATCAGCGACGTCGTGCGCGAAGCCAACTACGACAGCCACTGCGCGGGCATTGTGGTGTGGATGCACACCTTCAGCCCGGCCAAAATGTGGATTGAAGGGCTGGAACTGCTGCAAAAGCCGTATTGCCACTTTGCCACACAGTATAACCGCACCATCCCGAACGAAGAGATTGACATGGACTTTATGAACCTCAATCAGGCCGCCCACGGCGACCGCGAGCACGGTTTTATTGCCGCACGCCTGCGAGTACGCCGCAAAATTGTGGCCGGGTACTGGCAGGATGAAGACGTGCAGAACAAACTGGGCGACTGGATGCGTGCCGCAGTGGGTGCCGCGTTTTCGCGCAGCCTGCGCGTGATGCGGTTTGGCGACAACATGCGCAATGTGGCCGTGACCGAGGGCGACAAGGTGGAAGTGCAAAAGCAGTTGGGCTGGCAGGTGAACACCTGGCCGGTGGGCGAACTTGTGGAGACAATGAACGCTGTGACCGACGAAGAGCTTGGCGAAAAGATGCGCGAATACGCAGAACATTACGACATGGCCACCGACGACCTGCACGCCGTGCGTTACCAGGCACGCGAGGAAATTGCCATTCGCAAAATGCTGGACCGCGAGGGCTGCAGTGCCTACACCAACACCTTTGAGGACCTGTACGGCATGGAGCAACTGCCCGGCCTTGCCAGCCAGAACCTGATGGCCCACGGCTACGGCTACGGCGGCGAGGGCGATTGGAAGGTTTCCGCCATGACCGCCATCATCAAAGCGATGGCCGAGGGCAAAGCCGGCGGCACTACTTTTATGGAAGATTACACCTATAACCTTGAAAAAGGCAAAGAGTACTCGCTGGGTGCCCATATGCTGGAGGTCTGCCCCAGTGTCGCGGCTGCAAAGCCCCGCATTGAGGTACACGCGCTGGGCATTGGCGGCAAAAACGACCCCGCCCGGCTGGTGTTTGAGGGGCGCGAGGGCGATGCCATTGTGGTGAGCCTTGTGGATATGGGCGGCCGCCTGCGGCTGATCTGCCAGGACATTGAATGTGTCAAACCCATTTTGCCGATGCCCAACCTGCCTGTTGCCCGCGTGATGTGGCGTGCCATGCCCGACCTGCTGACCGGGCTGGAAGCCTGGCTGACTGCCGGCGGCGCGCACCACACGGTACTCACCTATGATGTCACGGCCACACAGATGGCCGACTGGGCCCGCATGATGGACATTGAGTTTGTGCACATTAACAAAGACACGACCATCGAGGCGCTGGAACACGACCTGTTCCTGTCTGACCTTGCGTGGAAGCTGCGCTAAGGAGGCCCCCTATGCTGGAAGCATTGAAGCGTGAAGTATACGAAGCCAACTTGCTATTGCCAAAACACAACCTCGTCGTATTTACCTGGGGCAATGTGTCCGGCATCGACCGCGCGCAGGGGCTGGTTGTCATTAAACCGTCCGGTGTGGAATATGACGACATGACACCGGACGACATGGTGGTCGTGGAGCTCGCGACCGGCAAAAAGGTGGAGGGCGCGCTAAACCCGTCGTCCGACACACCGACCCACCTTGTGCTGTACCGGGCGTTTCCCAAAACCGGCGGCATTGTGCACACCCACAGCCGCTGGGCCACCATTTACGCACAGGCCGGGCGCGAAATCCCGGCGCTTGGCACCACCCACGGTGATTATTTTTACGGGCCGATCCCCTGCACCCGTAAAATGACCCCGGCCGAAATTGGCGGGGCCCCCGGCCATTACGAAACCGAAACCGGCAATGTGCTGGTAGAAACCTTGCAGGGCACCGACCCCATGGCCGTGCCTGCCGCACTGGTACACAGCCATGGCCCGTTTGTGTGGGGCACCGACCCCCATAATGCAGTGCACAACGCCGTGGTGCTGGAAGAGCTTGCCTTTATGGCGTGGCACGCGCAGCAGCTGGTGCCGGGCCTGCCGCCGATGCAGCCTGAGCTGCTGGACAAACACTACCTGCGCAAGCACGGCAAAGACGCCTATTACGGCCAAGGCCACTGACCTTTCCCAAACAAAAGCTTTCATTGTGTCTACCCTGCCCTTTGGCGGGCAAAGCAGGTTTTGCTTTGCCCGCCAAAGCTGTTTTTAAGGCAAATAAACCGGGCAAAGTATCAATATTACCAATTTTGTGACCCACTTATTCCCTTTTTTGACCCTATTTTTTACCATTTTCAACTGCTATAATAATAATTAGTTTTGTTTTTTCTGCTTTCAAAGGAGGTTTTTGATGTACAGCGTGTTTTTGGTAGAGGACGAAGTCGTGATACGCGAGGGCATTCGCAAGCTGATTGCCTGGGAAGAGCACGGCTTTACCTTTGCGGGCGAAGCACCGGACGGCGAAATTGCCTGGCCGCTAATTCAAAAACAGCAGCCGGACATTGTGATCACCGACATCAAAATGCCGTTTTTAGACGGTCTTGCACTCAGCCGGCTGATCAAAAAAGAGCTGCCGCAGACCACAATTTTAATCCTCAGCGGGTACGACGACTTTTCGTACGCCAAAGAGGCAATTTCTATCGGGGTCAGCCAATATTTGCTCAAACCGCTGTCGCGCGACCAACTGCTTGATGTATTGCGCGACATTAAAAAGCAAAAGGACAAAGAGCAGGAGCAACAGCGTTACCTTGCGCAGTTCACCGATGAAATGCAGGAATACCTTGCCAGCTCGCGCCGGGGCTTTTTTGATGCGCTGGTCAGCGGGCGGGCGTCGATGACCGACCTGCTGGAGCGCGCGGAAAAGCTGGGCCTTGACCTTGTGGCCCAGCAGTACAACATCGTACTGTTTTTGGTAGAGGATGTACTGCCCGCGGCTGCCGGTATGGAGCAAGCCGCCGGGGTGCAGGATGCGTTATACAACCGCTTTGCCGGCGATGCCAAGGTGACCGTGTTTCGGCTGGGCATTGACATGCTGGTGTTTTTGGTGCGCTCCGGCCTCAGCACCATTGAGCAGGAGACCCAGCGCTGTGCCGACGCGGTGGAAACCCACTGCGCGCCGCTGGGCAACACCGTGCACTGGTCGGTCGTCATTGGCAAGCCGGTCGCGCGGCTGTCGGCAGTGGCACAGTGTTACCGCCGCACACGGCAGGCGCTGTTTCAGCTGGGGCCGGGTGCCGGCGGCCAGCTGCACCGGGTGCCGCAAGGGGCCCACCCGGGCGCCTTACTTGACTTTGACCCCGCCAAAATGGACGCGGCCCAGATGGACCAGCGCATTGTGGAAAAATTTCTCTCCAGCGGCCTGCCGGAAGAAGTGCCCGCGTTTGTGGACGATTATTTTGACGCCACCGGCGAAACGTCGGTGCAGTCAATGATGTTCCGCCAGTATTTTGTGCTGAACATTCAGTTTACGGTGAGCGCCTTTTTAAAACGGCTGGGCTGCGAAGCCCCCGCCATTTTAAAAGAAAACAAACTGTATGACGCACTGGTTTCGGTAGAGGGGGCGCGCAGCTATGTCAAAAACCTGCTGGGCAGTGCCCTTACCCTGCGTGACCAGGCGGTAAACAGCCGTTACACCGCCATGCTGCAAAAAACAGTAGATTACCTGAAACAGCAGTATGCGCAGCCCGACATCAGCCTCAACACCGTCGCCGGGGTAGCCGGTATGAGCCCCAGCCATTTCAGCACGGTATTCAGCCAGCAGATGGGCCAGACCTTTGTCGAATATCTCACTGCCCTGCGCATGGAGCAGGCGCGCAGCCTGCTGCGCTGCACCGACAAAAGCAGCGGCGACATTGCATTGGAAGTGGGCTATAACGACCCCCACTATTTTAGCTTTTTGTTTAAAAAGGTGAACGGCTGCTCCCCGCGCGACTACCGTATGGGGAGGAAGAGCGGATGAAACAGCCAAAAACGCCCGGCCCCATTGCGGCGGTGCGCGCCCTGTGGCACCGGCTGCATATGCGCACGACGCTCAACCGCCAGCTGCGGGTACTGCTGGTGGGTGTGGTGCTGCCGTTTGTTTTCATGATCACGCTGGTGCTTTCGATGCTGGGCACCTTCAACCAGCAATATGCCGTCACGCTGCAAAACGTGTCGGTGGCAAGCGGCTTTAACTTTGATTTTAAAGATAAGCTGGACCTTGACATGTACTACTTTGTCGTGGGCAGCAGCAACATTGATCACCTGCCCATTGAAGAGGTCACCTACGCCCAGCAGATTATTTCGCGCCTCAACGAGACCACCGTGCAAAAAGAAAACAAATGGCGCATTAAAAGTATGCTGCGGCTGTGCACCCGGCTGTCGGAATGCATGGTGGATATTCAAAACACCAAAAGCTACGACTCGCGCATCGAACAGCTGGAGCACAATATTTATATTATCACCGATTTAATCGAAACCTACATGCACGATTATATTTACGACGAGGTGCGCGAGCTGAGTGCCCTGCAACAAAACATCAGCCAGCGTGTGGGCCTTACCCTTTCGGTCACCGCCGCCATCAGCTTTGTGCTTGTCATGTTTACGTTGTGGTATTCCATGCGGCTGACCAAAAGCATCACCGAGCCGGTGCGCCAGCTTTGCGAAAAAGCCGAGCGGCTGGGCGAAGGCGATTTTACCGTGGTGCCCATTTGCACCAATAATGTTGAAATGCAAACGCTGGACGAGGGCTTTAACGAGATGATTGGCCGGGTGAACAGCCTGCTGGAGCATGTGCGCGACGACCAGAACGCACTGCGCCGCGCCGAGCTGGAGCTGTTGCAGGCGCAGATCAACCCGCATTTTTTGTACAACACGTTCGATTCAATCATCTGGCTTGCAGAGGCGGGCAAAAACCGCGAAGTGGTTGAAATGACCACCAACTTGTCGGTGGTCTTTCGCAACTCGCTCAGCAAAGGGCGCGACATCATCACGCTGGCGGCGGAAAAGCAGCAGGTCGAAAGCTACCTTAAAATTCAAAAGGTGCGTTACCGCGACATTCTGCAATACCATATCGACATTCCAGAAGGGCTGTTGGGGTACACGCTGCCCAAGCTTACGCTGCAGCCTCTGGTAGAAAACGCGCTGTACCACGGCATCAAAAACCGGCGCGGCATGGGTGTCATCACCATCACCGCCCGCGAAGAGGGGGACGATATTCTGCTTGCCGTGCAGGATAACGGTGCCGGCATGTCTGCCGGGCAGCTTGCCGCGCTGCGCGCCGGGGTGTATGAGGACCGCCACACCGGCCTTGGCCTTGTGAATGTGCACAAGCGCATTCGGCTGTACTGTGGCGAAGCGTATGGGCTGTCGTTTGAAAGTGAAAACGAAAAAGGTGCCTGTGTGACGGTGCGTATTCCAAAACAAACTCAACTTTCCCAGTAAAAAATTCAACTTTGATACAACTATGATACAATTGCTTAAAAATTTAGAAACATGTACGAAAGATTCCTCATGGAGTTTGTCCGCACTATTTTCTATAATAAAACTTGTCAAAGGGCGGTACCTTACCGCCGATTCAGAAAATAGGAGGAAATGCAACATGAAAAAGGTTCTCTCACTTTTGCTCACTGCGGCAATGGCAATCAGCCTCGCGGCCTGTGGCGGCGCAGCAAGCAGCACCCCCGCGGCAAGCAGCGCAGCACCTGCAGCTTCCACCGCATCCACCGCTGGCGGCAACGATTTGATTGTCGTTGGGTTCTCACAGGTCGGTGCCGAAAGCGACTGGCGCACGGCCAACACTGAAAGCATGAAGAGCACGTTTACCGAGGCCAATGGCTACAAACTGATTTTTGACGACGCACAGCAGAAACAGGAAAATCAGATCACCGCCATCCGCAACTTCATTCAGCAGGAGGTCGATTACATCGTACTCGCCCCCGTCACCGAGACCGGTTGGGACACCGTGCTGCAAGAAGCCAAAGATGCCGGCATCCCCGTCATCATCGTCGACCGTATGATTGATGTTTCAGACGACAGCCTGTACACTGCATGGGTCGGTTCTGACTTCCGCGCTGAGGGCGACAAAGCCGTTGCGTGGATGGAGCAAAAATTTGCGGGCGTCGACCAGCTGAACATCGTGCACATTCAGGGCACCATCGGCTCGTCCGCACAGATCGGCCGTACCGACGGCCTGGAAGCCGGCGTAGAAAAGAACAGCAACTGGAAGATCATTGCCCAGCAGACCGGCGAATTTACGCAGGCCAAAGGGCAGGAGGTCATGGAGAGCGTACTGAAACAGTATGACAACATCGACGTGGTCTACTGCGAAAACGACAACGAAGCCTTTGGCGCAATTGACGCCATCGAGGCTGCCGGACTGACCTACGGTGTCAACAGCGACATCACTGTCATCTCGTTCGACGCCACCCACGCTGGCCTGACCGATACTCTGGCTGGCAAGATCAACTTCAACGTAGAATGCAACCCGCTGCACGGCCCGCGTGTAGAGAAGATCATTCAGCAGCTCGAAAAAGGCGAGACCCCTGATAAACTCGCTTATGTGGATGAGGAAACGTTTGACGCCACCACCATTACGCAGGCCATTGTTGACGCACGCGCCTACTAAGCTTCGGTGAATCCCCCGTTTCCTTTGGTCTTTACAAGATAACCAAAAAGTCGGCGCGGTGCAGCTTATGTGGGTCGGTTGGCCCCGGCGCACCGCGCCCTCTGTTTGCAACGCATGCAGCGTTTGGCGCTGCACTTACAACTGAAGCAGGTGAGACAACTATGGAAAATAACATTGTCCTGGCGATGCAGGGGGTCTGTAAGGCATTCCCCGGCGTGCGGGCCTTACAGGACGTCAATTTTACCTTGCGCCGCGGCGAAGTGCATGCCCTGATGGGCGAAAACGGTGCGGGCAAATCCACCCTGATTAAAGTGCTGACCGGCGTGTACGAAATGGACGAGGGCGAAATTCTGCTGGGCGGCCAGCCGGTCTCAATCCACTCGCCCCAACAGGCACAGACTATGGGCATCAGCACCGTGTATCAGGAAATTACGCTGTGCCCCAACCTCACAGTGGCCGAAAACCTGTTCATTGGCCGCGAGCCGCGCCATGCGGGTTTTATCGACTGGAAAACGATGAACCGCAAATCGACCGAGTTGCTTGAAAAGCTGGACATCCACATTCTGCCCACCCAGCAGCTGGACACCTGCTCGATTGCCTTGCAGCAGATGATTGCCATTGCGCGGGCAGTGGACCTGCAGTGCCAGGTGCTAATTTTGGACGAGCCCACCTCGTCGCTGGACGATGACGAGGTGGCAAAGCTGTTTGATTTGATGCGCCGCTTAAAGCAGCAGGGGGTCGGCATTATTTTCGTCACCCATTTCTTAGAGCAGGTGTACCAGGTGAGCGACCGCATTACCGTGCTGCGCGGCGGCGAGCTGGTGGGCGAGTACAATACCGCCGAATTGCCCCGGCTGCAGCTGGTTGCCAAAATGATGGGCAAGGACTTTGACGACCTTGCCGAAATCAAAAGCAGCCGCACCGGCAACCCGGACACCGGGCTGACACCGGTCGTCGAAGCCAAAGGCGTTGGCCACCGCGGCACTGTAAAGCCCTATGACCTTAAGGTCAACAAGGGCGAGGTAATCGGCCTGACCGGCCTGCTTGGCTCTGGCCGCAGCGAGCTGGTGCGCACGCTGTACGGGGCCGACAAAGCCGACAGCGGCACCCTGAAAATTGCGGGCAAGCAAATTAAAATCAACACCCCGCTGGACGCGATGAAGCACGGCCTTGCCTACCTGCCGGAGGACCGCAAAAACGACGGCATTATTGCCGACTTGTCGGTGCGCGAAAACATCATACTGGCCCTGCAGGCAAAGCGCGGCATGTTTAAACCGATGAGCCGCCGCGAGATGGAAGAGTTCGCCGACAAATACATTGACATGCTGCAAATTAAAACCGCCAGCCGCGAAACGCCCATTAAAAGCCTGTCCGGCGGCAACCAGCAAAAGGTCATCATTGCCCGCTGGCTGCTGACCGACCCCGACTTTTTGATTTTGGACGAGCCGACCCGCGGCATTGACATTGGCACAAAAACCGAAATTCAAAAGCTGGTGCTGCGCCTTGCCGACCAGGGCATGAGCGTCGCGTTCATCTCGTCTGAAATTGAAGAGATGCTGCGCACCTGCTCACGCATGGTCGTGATGCGCGACGGCCGCAAGGTGGGCGAATTGTCGGGCGACGACCTGACGCAGGAGCGCGTGATGAAAACCATTGCAGGAGGTGAAAAGGTCCATGCCTGAAGTAAAAATCACCCCGCCGGGGCAAAAAAAGCCCTTGTGGCGGCGCATTGTGGGGCATCACCTGTTTTTGCCGCTGCTCTGCCTTGTTGTCGTGTTGTTGTCCAACTTAATCAAAACACCCAACTTTTTTGAAATCACGGTGCAAAACGGCATGCTGCGCGGCTTTGTCATCGACGTTGTCAACCGTGCGTCCGAGCTGGTCATTCTCGCCATCGGCATGACGCTGGTCACTGCCGCCTCCGGCGGGCAGGACATCAGCGTCGGCGCCGTGATGGCGGTGGCGGCGGCAGTCTGCTGCCAAATTTTATCCGGCGGCGAAGTGTCAGTCACCCAGTTCAGCAACCCGCTCATTCTCGCCGTGCTGGCGGCCCTGCTGGCCTCTGCCCTGTGCGGTGCTTTCAACGGGTTTCTCGTCGCCAAAATGCACATTCAGCCCATGGTGGCAACGCTGATTTTGTATACGGCCGGGCGCGGCATCGCACAGCTGGTCACCAACGGGCAAATTACCTATGTGCGGGTAGACGAATACAAAATGTGGGGCAGCGCACTGCCGAACCTGCTGCTGCCGGTGCCGGTGTTCTTTGCCATTGCCGTTGTGCTGATTGTCAGTTTAGTGCTGAAAAAAACCGCACTGGGGCTGTACATTGAAAGCGTCGGCATCAATGGCAACGCCTCGCGCCTTGTGGGGCTGAACGGCACGAAAATCAAATGGATCACCTACATCATCTGCGGCATACTGGCCGGCATTGCAGGGTTTGTGGCCTCTGCCCGCATCTACTCTGCCGACGCCAATAACATTGGCCTGAACCTTGAAATGGACGCCATTCTGGCCGTGGCGCTGGGCGGCAATATCCTGGGCGGCGGCAAGTTCAGCCTCGCAGGCTCGGTGATTGGCGCTTACACCATTCAGGCGCTTACCACCACGCTGTACGCGATGAATGTGTCGTCTGACCAGCTGCCGGTGTACAAGGCCATTGTCGTCATCATCATCGTGGTGCTGCAAAGCCCCCGTGCACAAAAGCTCATCGCCACCCAGCGGCTGCACCATGCGGCCAACCGGCTGGCACGGCAAAAGGAGGGGGCGAACACATGAAAACACTCAAACGTCCCCGCAGCCTGACGGCCACCGGCTTTCTGCTAATCGTCACCATCGGCCTGTTTGTGCTGATGTATGCCGCCGGCATGATCATCTTTTCGGGGCAGGGCTTTGCAAAGCCCCAGATGTTTTTGAACCTGTTTATCTCCAACGCGGGCCTTATCGTCATTTCCTGTGGCATGACGCTGGTCATGATCACCGGCGGCATTGATATTTCGGTCGGCTCGGTCACCGCACTGGTGTGCATGGTGGTCGCCTACGAAATGGAACACCACGGCGCCAGCGCGTTTATGGCCATTGTGTTTGCGCTGGGCATTGGCCTTGCGTTTGGCCTGGTACAGGGCTTTTTAGTCGCTTATCTTGACATTCAGCCGTTCATTGTGTCGCTGGCCGGGCTGTTTTTTGGCCGCGGCATGACGGCCATTGTCAGCACCGAAATGATCTCAATCAAAAACGAGACGTTTCTTACATGGGCAAAATATCAAATTTACCTGCCGTTTGGCAGCACCAACAAAAAGGGCATTTACCAGCCCGCCTACATCTACCCCACCGTCATTGTGGCACTGCTGGTGGTGCTGTTCACCTTTGTTCTGCTGCGCTACACCAAATTTGGCCGCAAGCTGTATGCCATTGGTGGCAACCAGCAAAGCGCGCTGATGATGGGCTTAAACGTGCGGCGCACCAAGTTTGAAGCCTATGTGCTGGACGGTTTTCTGGCCGGGCTGGGCGGCTTTTTATTCGCACTCAACAGCTGCGCCGGCTTTGTAGAGCAGGCAAAAGGCCTTGAAATGGACGCCATCTCCTCTTCTGTCATCGGCGGCACGCTGCTTTCCGGCGGCGTGGGCAACCCCATCGGCACGCTGTTTGGCGTGCTAATCAAGGGCACCATTTCCAGCCTCATCACCACACAGGGCACCCTGTCCAGCTGGTGGGTGCGCATCGCCCTCAGCGCTTTGCTGTGCTTCTTCATCGTGCTGCAAAGCATCATCACTTCCCGCAAGCAAAAGCAGCGCTGACACTCTCCTTCCCCCGGCGCACCTTTTCCCGGTGGCTGCCGGGGTTTTGCCCCCGCTGCTTTTCCCTGCCCCGCCGCACCTCAGCCCGGTCCACCTTCGCCGGGTGTGGTGCGGCTTTTTTGCGGGGTTTACAGTACAAATAAGGCGGCCCCACTGCGGGGCCGCCTTACTTTTTGCCGTTTTAAGCGGGTAAGCGCTTAATACGCCATTTTTTCTTCAATATACGCCACAAGCTCGCTGATCGCAATGCGCTCTTGCTGCATCGTATCGCGGTCACGCACCGTCACACAGCCGTCCGTCTCCGACTCAAAGTCGTAGGTCACGCACAGCGGGGTGCCAATTTCGTCCTGCCGGCGGTACCGCTTGCCAATCGAGCCGGCATCGTCGTAATCCGCCATGAAATGCTTTTGCAGGCCGGCGTACACTTCGCCCGCCTTGTCGTTCAGCTTTTTCGAAAGCGGCAGCACGCACACCTTGTAAGGGGCCAGCGCCGGGTGCAAGCGCAACACCACGCGGGTGTCGTTCTTTTCGGCGTCCACAACCTCTTCGTCGTATGCTTCTACCAAAAAGGCCAGCGCCACACGGTCGGCGCCCAGCGACGGCTCTACCACATAAGGCACATAGTGCTCGTTCGTCTCGGGGTCAAAGTAATCCTGCACCTTGCCCGAAACCTCGTTGTGGCGGCCAAGGTCATAATCGGTGCGGTCTGCAATGCCCCACAATTCGCCCCAGCCAAACGGGAAGCGGTATTCAATGTCGGTCGTCGCCTTAGAATAGAACGAAAGCTCCTCTTTTTCGTGGTCGCGCAGGCGCATGTTTTCTTCTTTCATGCCAAGGCCGGTCAAGAAATTTTTGCAGTAGTCTTTCCAGTAATAGAACCAGTCAAGGTCGGTGTCCGGCTTGCAGAAGAACTCCATCTCCATCTGCTCAAACTCACGCGTGCGGAAAGTGAAGTTGCCCGGGGTAATCTCGTTGCGGAACGACTTGCCCACCTGGCAAACGCCAAACGGCAGCTTGCGGCGGGTTGCGCGCTGAATGTTGGCAAAGTTTACAAAAATGCCCTGTGCGGTTTCGGGGCGCAGGTAAATTTCGGCCTTTGCGTCCTCGGTCACGCCCTGAAAAGTTTTGAACATCAGGTTAAACTTGCGAATATCG
Organism: Bacillota bacterium; assembly: GCA_023460035.1. Classification (GTDB taxonomy): domain Bacteria; phylum Bacillota; class Clostridia; order Oscillospirales; family Ruminococcaceae; genus Pygmaiobacter. The sequence continues at coordinate 6,387 of JAEWRN010000040.1, read as the reverse complement.
GTAAAGTTGGCGCTGCCGCAGTTGGGGCACACAATGTTGTGCTCGCGGATATACGCCGACATCTCTTCAAAGCTCATGCCGTTGGCGTCGCCGCCCGCGTCCTCAATCAGCTTGTCGGCGCGGTGGCGGGTCTTGCAGTCCTTGCAGTCCATCAGCGGGTCAGAAAAGCCGCCCACATGGCCGCTGGCCACCCACACCTGCGGGTTCATTAAAATGGCAGAGTCCAGCCCGACATTGTGCGGGGACTCCTGCACGAACTTTTTCCACCATGCGCGTTTCACGTTGTTTTTAAACTCGACACCCAGGGGGCCGTAGTCCCACGTGTTGGAAAGGCCGCCATAGATCTCACTGCCGGAAAAAACAAACCCCCTGTTTTTGCAAAGGGCAATTACTTTGTCCATCGTCTTCTCGGTGTTATTCATCTGTCTTGTTTCCTCCCATATCCTACGTCGGCGCGCACTGCGCCCCGCTTTGGTCGTTCTTTTATTGTAAGGCAGCCCCGCGGTGAAGTCAAGGCGCAAGGTTGACATTCGGCCCCAGAATGATTTATAATTTGATAGTTAACGCCGCAGGTGCAAAAACTGTTTTGCGGCGGCAGACAAAATACAAATTTCCGGGTGTGGCGCAGTTGGTAGCGCGGGTGGTTTGGGACCATCAGGCCGCAGGTTCGAACCCTGTCACTCGGACCAACACAAAGGAACCATAAGTAAAAAACGACAAGGCGGTTGCCCTAACCTGCCTTGTCGTTTTTTGTAGACCTGCCTATGCATGGATGCTAAAATAAAAATAGTAAGTAAATTCTGTAAGCAAGCACATAAAAACCGTGGAGGTGGTACTTTTGAGTATACTGAACTCCGCCAGCGGGGCATCTTTATGGCGCGGATACGATTATTATACCGAGCATAAGGTTTTACAGCTGGAGCAACTTAGCGACGTACAATTCAAAGCGACTGTCTTGGGCAGCAACAAAGGCCCCTATACGACACTAATTAATACGGAACATATCAAAAAATCCAGTTGTAATTGTCCGCACGCCGCCGGGACAAAAATTATCTGCAAACACATGGTCGCAGTATACTTTACCGTATTCCCCGAGGAGGCAAAAAAGTTCTACGATGAGCAGATGGCGTATCAAAAAGAAGCGGAGATGCAGCAGGAAGAATTGTATCAGGAGTTGCCTCGCTATATCCATAGTCTGAAGAAAGCAGAGCTTGAAGAAAAACTTCTAGAGCTTCTTGGCGAGTGCCCCGAATGGCTTTGGGAACGGTTCGTGCGGGATAACTTAAGGGGCTGATTCCGTTACACAGCACCTTGCCACTGTTGCGCCGCATTTCTTTTCATACACAAAATGCACCCCTGACCAAACCCCTGAATACGAGAGGCGAGATGGAAATAGCGTGGGCAAAAGAGGAAGATGCTTTACATCAAAAAGTGCCATAAGGTAGAAAAAGGTGCAGACACATGTTTCGGCCCGTCAGGACGCGGCTATCCAATTCGGCTAAAGACCGCTGGAATTATTTGGTTTCAGCGGGTTTTTTATGTTTTTATAGAAGCAAATAAATTTGTAAGCATCATTCTAACACTCTTTGAAAAAGGACGCACCGGCACACAAGGGCAGGCAAATCTGTTTGAACTTTCTGCCCGTACCATCTACCTTCTACCACAGCATTGATACAAATCACATATTGGGCATTCTGGTTACTCTCTCTGGGGATGCTGCGGCTTTAAGCTTATACAAAAGTATAAGTTTTATCAAAATGTTTTGAATCATTTTGGCCGTGACCAAAGCCGGAAAAAGTGATTTTGCACTGGTAAAAAAAGGTCCTTTACCACCGACAATTGCTATGCTATAGTTACTTACAGCACAGATATTTGTAACTATTACACCAAATAAGTGAAAGCCGGGATAGAAAAATGGTCATAATGAATGATCTTACGGTAGATGTTACCCAGTTGGAACTGCAGGATCTAATTGACAAATCCGTATTACAGCGCTTTTTGGATAACTTTGCGCTGGGGTTCAACTGCGCGGCGGTTTCGGTCGGCCGAAACGGCGAAGAATTTACAAAGCCCAGCTACTACCGCCCGTTTTGTGCAAATTACATCCACGCATCGGACATTGGCGATGCCCGGTGCGCCGCTTGCCACAAGGAGTTTGGGCAAAAGGCAGCCGCGATGAACCGGCCCTATATTTCTACCTGCCACGCGGGGTTAATTGATTTTTCTGCCCCGGTGCTGATTGAGGGGGAGCTAATCGGCACGATTTTGGGCGGGCAGATTTTATCCAGCCCAGCGGATGAGACCAAAATCAGAAAAGTCGCAGAGGATATTAACGTCAGCTCTGACAGCTTAATAGAGGCTGCAAACCAAATTGACATTGTGCCGCAGAAAACCATTGAGGCCGCCGCCGAAGTGCTTTATATCGTGGTCAACGCCTTGGCGCAAAACGGGTATAACCGCATTAAGGCGGGGCTGCTTTCGTCCGAGCTGGCCAACGGGTTTATTCAAATTTCCAGCACAATTGAAGAGCTGGCGGCTTCCGCGCAGTCCATCACCGGCAATCAAAGCGTGCTTGTAAACGAGATTCAAACAGTCGGCGAAGATATAAAATCGATCTCCTCGGTGCTAAAATCACTCACTAAAATTGCGGATCAAACCCGCATTCTTGGCATAAACGCCTCTATTGAGGCGGCGCGCCTGGGCCATGAGGGCAAGGCCTTTGCCGTAGTGGCAGAAGAAATTCGCCGCCTTGCAGACACGACAAAAACAACCGTCATCTCGATTGACAGCCTGAAAGAGAGCATTGAAAAAAGCCTGACCAGCACCACCGAAACGGCAAACATCACCCTCGGTACCACCAGCCAGCAATCTGCCGCCATGGAAGAGCTGTCGGCAACGGTACAAAACTCTACCGGCCTTGCCGAGCAGTTGCGGGAAATTTGATCAGTAAACACTGCCGTTTTTAGTGCAGTCATAGTTTAGGCCCCGTAATTTTATAATTTTCACAAAGCCCGCCGAATCATGTCGGCGGGCCACTTGTTTTGTTTATGTACGGCTATAAACAGCTGTTCTCATAAGCACATTCGGAGATAAAATAAATGACGGAATTTATTTTAAATGGTATAATAAGCCATAATATATTTTTGCACTGCTATGAAAAGGGTGAAAAACAATGGTTGACAATTTATCGGGATTTCTTAATGCAATATCCAACAATGGGCAAAAACAACGGATCCCAGCATTTGGAGCAAGCCAAAAAAATGGAACTCCACAAAAGTCTAATACTACTGTTTCAATTCGGTTTCCAAATTTTAATGACGACCTTTTTTGCCCTAAGTGTGGTGCAGTGCGTAGATGTCAATTAGAGCATTTAACGTTTACTAATTACTCTTCGTCCTATATTAATCCTGAACTTTCTGAATGCTTTAGATTGATCGATGAAGATGTCCCTGACAGCGTTAAGTTTGATAGTCTACCCGCTATTTACGAAAGCACTTGTTTGCAGTGTACGTCTAAAACTTTATTAATTGTATATCAAGGGCCAACATCATTAGAGCTTGCAGTTTTGCACGATACCTACGGGGGGTGTGTAACCGCTAATACACCTGAAGAGGTTAAATACTATATTGACCAAGCATATCGGGCACGCTCCGTGGGGGCGCTTAGCGCAGCTATGTCAATGTACCGTTCGGCGTTGGAATGGGTGCTTTTTCAGCAGGGCTTTACAAAAGGTATGTTAGGTCAAAAAATATCTGACCTTGAAAACGCAATTAAAGATGATAACGTACCAAAATGGGCAAAAGAAATCGACTCTGCTTTTTTGAAAGCCATTAAAGATATTGGCAACGGTGCCATACACACCAACGGCGGAGACATAAAACAGCAGAGCGAAATTGATAAAGATCTCATTGAAGTTGTTGACGTAGTCTTTTCTGAGCTGCTAGACAAGATTTATGAACAGCCTGTTCGTAGCAGCAATAACTTATCAAAACTTCAATCTGCCTTTAACAAAACCAATAAATCTTGATTCTTTATAAATATATCTCTTTTAGTAGATTAATATTCTTAGGCCTATGTCTTGTTATTTTATAATTTCCACAAAACCCCGCCGGCACATGTCGGCGGGGCTTTGTTTTCGCCTGCATTATTTTCAATTCGCAAAATACAAATACCTATACACCTCATTATACTGGGCAAGGGTTAAGTGACATGACCTCTTTTTGGTGATAAAATAATCATAAGTACTATAAAAGAGGGGGGCAGTGTTTTTATGCCACAGCAAGCACAGGCAGCCGCTTTAAAAGAGGTAACTTCAATTATGACGCGCTGCGAGCGGGTGCAGCCCAAATTTGCCCCCGGCACGGCCCAGCACACGCTGCTGAAAAACCGCATTCAGGCCTTGCGCATTGCGGCAGCACTTTTGGGCGAAACAGGGGCGGGCGGCTATCCCTCGCAAGAGCTGTCTGCCGCCCTAGAACCGCTGGCCTCTATTGCTCGCAAATGTACAAAGGCGCAGGCAAAATACGCGCCGGGCAGTGCGCAGCACCGGCGTTTTAACGGCACGATAACGGCGATGGCGCTTTCCCGCACGTGCATTGAAAACGAACTGCAAAGGAGACGGGTATGATTCAACAAATTATGCGGGATGAGGCATTTCTTGCCCAAAAAGCGGTGCCTGCCACGCAGGCAGACCTGCCGGTGGCACAGGATTTGCTGGACACTCTAACCGCCCATAAAGACGGCTGCGTTGGCATGGCGGCCAACATGATTGGTGTTAACAAGCGCATCATCGCCTTTGACAACGAGGGCAGTTATATGGTGCTATTTAACCCACAAATCATCAAGCGGGCCGGCCCATACGAAGCAGAAGAGGGCTGCCTTTCGCTAACCGGCACGCGGAAGGCAAAGCGGTGGAACTCAATTAAAGTGCAGTACCAAAACGAGCAGTTTCAAACACGCTTTAAAACCTTTACCGGCTGGCCGGCGCAGATTATTCAGCACGAGGTTGACCACTGTGAGGGAATACTGATTTAAATTGTTATTCCAAATGTCTCGTATCCCTTGTTGATGCATTAAGAAACACCAAATTGAGAGGCGCTGTTTTATTATGTGGCTTAATATGGATAATGGAAAAACTATAGGTCAATCTGGCTCAGAAGATGGCATCATTATTCTTGACGAGGAATACAACTGTGCAAGTAGAATTACTTTGGAGCGCGGTGGAGTAACCGCCCCTTACAGCATTACCTGTGGCATATACGGTTTATTAGTCCACACGATTTTTGCAGATTGTGAAGCTGAAGCGATAGAGAAATATAACAGTGTAAAAAAAGAACTTCAGGTTTTTATGGATTCTTCTAATGACGATATTTCCGGGGAATGGTGCAAACAATTCATAAATCGTTGGTAGATAAGTTCAAAAGAAAGCAATTTCGATAGTTTTGAGGTGAATAGTGTTTATGGAAAATACGCAAATGAAGAATAATGTTGACACCTTCAATGCTTATCACCTACTATTAAATAATCCGCAGCTTCACTCTTCTAATAAAACTTTGTACCTGATTGGCGGCACGATGGTGGCTGGCAAAACGACCACTTGCCAAATTTTAAAAACGAAGCTGCCAAACAGCGTTTTTTTAGATGGCGACTGGTGTTGGGACATGCACCCGTTTCAGGTGACTGACGAAACAAAGCAGATGGTGATGGAGAATATCTGCTACCAGCTGAACAACTTTCTACGCTGTTCGGCCTTTGACAACGTCATTTTTTGCTGGGTAATGCACCAGCAACCTATCATCGACGAGCTTTTGCACCGTTTAACACTGGGCGATTGCCGCGTTAAACCCATCTCGCTTGTTTGCAGCGAGCCGGCACTGGTAAAACGGCTGAAAAAAGATGTAGACGCCGGCCTGCGCAGCCCCGATGTGATAGCGCGCAGCGTAAAACGCATCCCCCTTTACCAAAGCTTAAACACCTTTAAAATTGATGTCAGCGAAATGCCCCCCGCCGAAGTGGCGGAGTTGATTGCCAAATTGTAAGCGTAGCTACCCCAAAGGCGCGTTATATTTTTACGCAGTGCCTTTTAGCAAAGCCCTTAAGCTGAAAGATGGCGGGAACAGGTACAGCACGAGTAAGTATGAACACCCACACACAGTTTTGAAAGGCCTCACTGTAATAACCATTTAACATGGTTATTAAAATCCCAATTAATGGTGTAAAATCAACTGACAATTTGTGTTTATGGTGATAAAATGAATTATGGTCGATTGTAAAATGAAGTTGGACACATGAACAGAAAAATCCATAGAGATTTTCCTGCATGGTAGAATGGAGTTCTCACACACCCATCTGCCAAAGGAGGCAATCACTATGGACTGCCAAGAGTAT
>JAEWRN010000039.1 GCA_023460035.1 Bacillota bacterium | reverse complement strand
TTGAGACGAAGCTGCTAAAATTACAACTCCGCGGTACCACTCAAATTGCGCGGCGGTGAGGCCGCACCACTTACAGGCTCCAACAAGCCCATGGCATTAACGCTGCCTGTACGTGCGCGTTTACTTACTTTCGTGTTCAACTGCCAGCTCGGAAGTGATTCCCCTGACGTCGTCCGGCTGCCTGTTCTCATCTGCTCAGGCTCTCTGTAAACCATATGCACGTCGGCGTTCTTCGTCATCGCCTTTATTTCTATCTAAAATAGCAAAAAACAACAGTGCTTGTCAAGCAAAATTTGCACAAAGAAAATAAAAAACACTGCCGGGTATTTGGCAGGTGCAAAAAATTGCGGTGAAATGCCGCCGCAAAACAGGGCTGGCAAACAGGCGGGCAGCGGGCGGGGTGCTGCAACTTACCCCCCGTACAGCCCCGCTTACCGGCCCTGTGTCGCCGGTGGGCTGTTTTTGCTGGCGGGCGGCGCAGGGCTTTGCTATACTGTGTGCATTAAGCAAAGAGAGGTGTAAAAAATGGAAGAATGCAGTATCAGCGTGCGGGGGCTGCAAAAGTATTACGGGCCCACCCATGCGGTAGACGGCATTTCGTTTCAGGTGAATGCGGGCGAGCTGTTTGGCTTTTTGGGGGTCAACGGCGCGGGCAAAACCACGACGATTCAAATGCTTAGCACACTAGTGCGCCCCACGGCGGGCGAAGCGGAGATTTGCGGGCACAAATTGGGGCGAGAGGACGCGCAGATTCGGCGCGAGATTGGCATTGTGCGCCAGCAAAACGTGCTGGACGACTTGTTGACGGTCGAAGAAAACCTGATTTCCCGCGCGTCGCTGTACCAGAACGACCGGGCAGAAAACAAAAAAAGGCTGGCGACGCTGTGCGAGCTGCTGTCGCTGGAGGATACGCTAAAACGCCGTTACCGGCAGCTTTCGGGCGGGCAAAAACGCAAATGTGAAATTGCCGCGGCGCTGATGCACGCCCCCAAAGTGTTGTTTTTAGACGAGCCGACCACCGGGCTGGACCCGGCCACCCGCAAGGCGGTGTGGCACGCGGTGCGGCTTATCCGCAAGCAGTACGGCACCACGGTGTTTTTGACGACGCATTATATGGAGGAAGCCGCGCAGGCCAACCACATCTTAATTTTGGACAAGGGCAAAGAGATTGCCAGCGGCACCCCGTTTGAGCTGAAAGAGCAGTTTGCATATGACAAATTGACCCTTTACCCGAAAGACCTTGCCGCATTTGCGACAAAGCTGCAAAATGAGGGTACGACCTGCCGCGTGCGGGGCCGCGGGGTGCAAATCGCAATCCCCAATACGCTGGCGTCGTACGAGCTGCTGCAGCGCTGGCATGCCGAGCTTGCCGGGTTTGAGGTGGTGCAGGGCACGATGGACGATGTGTTTTTAAACGCCTGCAAGGGCAGCGAGGAGGAAGCCGTATGAGCGCCGTCAATCATTTAATTAAACGCAATCTCAAGTTATACCTGCGTGACCGCTCGTCGATCTTTTTTTCGTTGCTGTCGATGCTGATTGTCATCATGCTGATGCTGGTGTTTTTGGGGGATATGAACGTCAACGATGTGCTGAATATTCTAGAGCAAGCCGGCGTTACCGGTATCAGCCGCGACAGCGCACAGCAGATGGTGCTGCTGTGGACAATTGCCGGCGTGCTGTGCGTCAACACCGTCACCATTGCGCTGACGGTGACCGGCCAGATGGTGCGGGATGCCGCCACCGGCCGTGCCCAAAGCTTTTACGGGGCGCCGGTCAGCCGGCTGCAAATTGCGGTGGGCTATATTGGCGCGTCGTTTTTGGGCACGATGGGTATCTGCCTGCTGACGCTGGGCGTGTCCGACGGGTATTTGCTGGTGACGGGGCACAGCGTTTTGTCGCTGACAGAGCATCTTGCCGTCATTGGTATGCTGGCGGCCAACGCATTTTCGTATTCTGCCGTGATGTTTTTGGTGGGGTTGTTTGTCAAAAGCGAGGGCGCGTGGTCGGGCCTTGGCACGGTGGTGGGTACACTGGTCGGCTTTTTGGGCGCCATTTATATCCCGATGGGCGGCCTGCCCAGTGCGGTGCAAAACTTTTTAAAGGCCACCCCCATTTTGCACAGCGCGTCAATGCTGCGCCGGGTGTTTACCGCGACGGCGCTGCAAGACATGTTTGCCGCGGCGCCCGCAGAGGCGGTGAGCGAATACAAGACCGCCATGGGCATTACCGTGACCATGGGCGGGCAGACGGTCAGCCTTGCCGGGCAGATTGCAGCGGTGCTGATTTGTGGTATACTGGTTTTAGCAGCTGCGGCGCTGGTGATGCGGCGCAAATCTGTGCAGGACAGGTAGGGATGCGTGTTTGAGAATCATTGTGGAAGAGCTGGAAAAAGGGCAGGAAGAGGAAATCATCATCCGCACCGGCCGGCTGGACGACCAGCTGCTTGCGCTGATTTCCAGCATTCGCACCTCGCGCGAAAAGCTGAGCGGCTTTCAGCCGGACGGCAGCATTCAGCTGCTGGAGCCACAAGAGGTATATTACTTTGAAGCGGTGGACAACCGGGTATTTGCCTACTGCGAAAAAGAGGTTTATGAGGTGCACAAAAAGCTGTACGAGCTGGAAGAGCAGTTTGACAACACCGATTTTTTCCGCTGCTCCAAATCGGTCATTTTAAACCTTTCCAAGGTATACAAGCTGACCCCGGTGCTGGGCGGCCGGTTTGAAGTACTGCTGAACAACAACGAAAAAAGCACAATTTCACGCCAGTACGTGCCGCTTTTGAAAAAAAAGCTGGAAATGTAAAGGGGGCAACGCAAATGCAGTTTTTAAAACGTCTGACCTTTTATGTCGCTACCATTACGACCTTTACACTGCTTGCCTGTGCCGTGTGGATTACGGTTGAAATGGTGGACAGCGGTATGTCTTTGCAGGCGGATTTTTTGCCCGTCGAGCTGTTGTGGCAGGTTTTAGTTGTGGGGGTGGTGTGCGGTTTTGCCACCGCGCTGCTGATTGCGGGTGAGGCGCAAAGCCGCAAAGAGGTGCTTGTGCGCTTTGGTACGCACTATGTTGTAATCAATGCCATTATTCTTGGCTGCGGCGCGCTGTTTGGTTGGTATACCGTCACCCCGGCAGGCATGTTGATGATGATGCTCACGGTGGCGCTGGTGTATGTGGCGGTCGCCACCATGTCGTACCTGCGCGACAAGTCGATTGCGGACAAGATCAACGAGCGGCTGGAGCATTTTCACCGCGGCCAGCGCTAAAAAACAAAAAAGCACCGCCCCCGCGGTACCGGCGTATCTTGCCGGCGTAGCGAGGGCGGTGCTTTTTTATAAAATGGGGGGTGCTTCAAACAGGGCAGTGCAGCCAGGGCTAATCACCCCATACCTCGCGGGCAATGTCGCGCACCAGCGCAAGCTTTGCCCACTGGTCGTCTTCGGTCAGCCGGTTGCCCTCTTCGGTAGAGGCAAACCCGCACTGGGGGCTGAGGTACAGCCGGTCCAGCGGCACAAACTGCGCCGCCTCATGAATGCGCTGAATGACGGCGGCCTTTTCTTCCAGCTTTGGGGTTTTGGTCGTGATGAGGCCCAGCACAACAGCTTTATCCGGTGCGACATACCGCAGCGGCTCAAACCCGCCCGAGCGCGCGTCGTCGTATTCAAGGTAAAAGGCTGAAACCGCTTCGTCGGCAAACAAGTACGGGGCAATGGGGTCGTACGCGCCGGACGAAGCGTAGGTAGAGTGAAAGTTGCCGCGGCACACGTGGGTCGTCACCGTCAAATCGTCCGGCTTGCCCTTTAGCGCCAGGTTGTTCAGTGCAATCTGCTCTTTTGCAATGGTGCGCACCTTATCTTCGTTTAGGTCAAACATCGGCCAAAAGCTTTTGTCCACATAAAGGCCCCAGGTGCAGTCGTCCAGCTGCAAATTGCGGCAGCCTGCGTCGTACAGCTCGCGAAGTACCGTTTGGTAAGCAGTGCCGATGTCGGCCAGCAGCGCGTCGTCACTGGGGTAGTGCTGCCGGTTTTGCGCAAGGTATTCGGGCAGCCGCAGCTGCACCAGCAGCTGTGCGGGCGCGGGGATGGTCTGCTTTGCCACCACGCCGCCCGTCTCCTGCGCTTTGACAAACTTAAAATGCTCCACAAACGGGTGCCCGCTGCCGGTAATCGGCCCCGTAATGACCGCCGTTTCTGCTTTGGTGCGCTCGCCGTGGAACTGCAGCCCCTTGGCGGTGCCCGCCTTTTCAATGCCGCCAAGGCCCCACATAAAGTCGAGGTGCCACCAGCTGCGGCGAAACTCGCCGTCGGTGATGACCGGCAGCCCGGCCGCCTTTTGCTTTGCAATCAGGTCTAAAATGGCGGCGTCCTCTGCGGCGGCCAGTTCTTGCGCGGTAATTTGGTGCAGGGCGCTGGCAAGGCGGGCTTTTTTCAGCGCGTCGGGGCGCAAAAAGCTGCCTACAATGTCATAGCGAAACGGTGCGTGTGGTGTCATAGGGGGGCTCCTTTCGGGTGTAAAAAAGCGGCGGCACAGGGCCGCCGCTTTTTGGTTGGTTCGTTATTCCGCGAAAAGCGGGGTGGACAGGTAGCGCTCGCCGGTGTCGGGCAGCAGCACCACAATGGTTTTGCCTGCGTTTTCCGGCCGTTTTGCCAGCTGAATGGCGGCATAGGTGGCGGCGCCGGACGAAATACCCACCAGCACGCCCTCTTTGTGGCCAATGGCACGGCCGGTTTCAAACGCGTCCTCGTTGGAAACGGTGATGATCTCGTCGTAAATTTTTGTGTTCAGCACGTCGGGCACAAAGCCTGCGCCAATGCCCTGAATTTTGTGCGGGCCGGCCACACCGGTAGACAGCACGGCCGAGCTTGCGGGTTCTACCGCCACTATTTTCACCGCCGGGTTTTGCGATTTCAGGTATTCGCCGGTGCCGGTAATGGTGCCGCCGGTGCCGATGCCCGCGACAAAAATGTCCACTTTGCCGTCGGTGTCCTGCCAAATTTCCGGCCCGGTGGTGGCACGGTGCACGGCGGGGTTTGCCGGGTTGACAAACTGGCCGGCCACAAAGCTGTCCGGGGTGGTCTTTTGCAGCTCGTTTGCCTTTTCAATAGCGCCCTTCATGCCCTTGGCACCCTCGGTCAGCACCAGCTCGGCACCGTAAGCCTTTGCCAGCTGCCGGCGCTCGACAGACATGGTTTCAGGCATGACCAAAATCAGCTTGTAGCCGCGTGCAGCCGCGACCGAAGCAAGGCCAATGCCGGTGTTGCCGGACGTCGGCTCAATGATGACCGAACCGGGCTTTAAAATGCCGCGGGCCTCCGCGTCGTCAATCATGCTTTTGGCAATGCGGTCCTTTACCGAGCCGGCCGGGTTAAAGTATTCCAGCTTTGCCACCAGCTTTGCGTTCAGGCCTTCGGCCTTTTCAATGTGGGTCAGCTCTAACAGCGGGGTTTTACCAATCAGTTGATCTGCGGAAGTATAAATGTTAGCCATAATAGACACTCCTTTAATTGTTGTCAAATAAAATTAAGTTGAAGAGTTGGTTGCGCGGGGGACAACATCGCATTGCCCCGCAAAAACCGTGTCGTATGGCATGTTTCATTTTACTCCCGTCCTTTCATGGCGAATTCATTTATTATTGGGGGCGCCGGTTATTGTACGGCGGCGAACCCCTGGGTCAAATCGGCCAGAATATCGTCGATGTGTTCTGTGCCGATCGACAGGCGAATGGTGTTGGGGCGAATGCCGCAGGCGGCAAGTTCGTCTGCCGACAGCTGCGAGTGGGTGGTGGAAGCGGGGTGGATAACAAGGGATTTTACATCCGCCACGTTGGCCAGCAGCGAGAACAGCTTTAAGCTTTCGGTAAACTTTTTCGCCGTCTCGGCATCGCCCTTAATTTCGAAGGTGAAAATAGAACCCGCCCCGTGCGGGAAGTACCGGTCATACAACTGTTTTGCGGCGCCGGTGGCAAGCGACGGGTGGTTGACCCGCTCGACCCCGGGGTGCTTTTGCAAAAAGTCAACGACCTTCAATGCGTTTTCCACATGGCGCTCGACCCGCAGCGACAGGGTTTCCAGCCCTTGCAGCAGCAAGAACGAGTTGAACGGCGAAATGGCGCCGCCAAGGTCGCGCAGCAGGGTAGTGCGCGCCTTTGTGATGTAGGCAAGGCTGCCCGCGGCCTCGGTAAACACAACGCCGTGGTACGAGGGGTTTGGGGCGGAAAGCCCGGGGAACTTGCCGCTGGCGGCCCAGTCAAACCTGCCGCCGTCAATAATCACGCCGCCCATCACGGTGCCGTGCCCGCCAATAAACTTCGTGGCCGAATGCACCACAATGTCGGCGCCGTGTTCAATGGGGCGCAGCAGGTAGGGGGTGGCAAAGGTGCTGTCCACAATCAGCGGGATGCCGTGCCGGTGGGCAATTTCGGCCACGGCTTCAAGGTCCAGCACGTCGGCGTTGGGGTTGCCCAGCGTTTCGGCATACAGCAGCTTTGTGTTTTCACGAATGGCTTTTTCAAAGTTTGCGGGGTCGCTCTGGTCCACAAAGGTGGTGGTAATGCCGGCGTCCTGCAACGTGTTGGACAGCAGGTTGACGGTGCCGCCGTACAGGTTGGACGCCGAGACTACATGGTCGCCCGCAATGGCGATGTTTTGAATGGCATAAGCGACGGCGGTAGAGCCGGAAGCCAGCGCCAGCGCCGCGGCCCCACCCTCCAGCGCCGCAATGCGCTTTTCAAACACATCGCTGGTCGGGTTCATCAGCCGGGTGTAAATGTTGCCGCCCTCGGTCAGCGCAAAGCGGCCAGCGGCCTGCGCCGAATCTTTAAACACGTACGAGGTGGTGGCGTAAATGGGCACTGCGCGGGAATCGGTCGCGGGGTCCGGGCTTTCCTGCCCAACGTGCAGTTGCAGGGTTTCGAACTTGTAATTGTGTTCCGACATGATAATGACTCCTCTTTTATGGTATATTTTTTATGGGGTCTCGCCGCCGGAACAAAAAAATTGCCCGGGAGGCGTCATGGTACGACTCTCCCGGGCAAAGATGTTTCTAGGTGTTGCTGGCAAATCAAATTGCCAGACCATGCACAGAAAGGGGCACGGCAAAACACCCGTACATCGAGCTTGTCCGGGAGTAGAGCATTCGCCCACAACAGAATTTGCTGCTAAAAATTGCGCTCATGTTCGCCTGCCTCCTTTCGTGTGACCGCCGCTGTGACGGGCGGGTTCTTTATTGGGATTATACCGGGTAAAACCTATATTGTCAATAGGAAATATGAAATTTTTACTATTTTTCCGCAAAAAAGTTTGTGTAAAAAGCGCTGTGCCTGTCAACAAAACCTGCAAAACCACAAGTGGGGGGGGCCCCCCGGGGGGCCCCCCCCACTTGTGGTTTTGCAGGTTTTGTTGACAGGCACAGCGCTTTTTACACAAACTTTTTTGCGGAAAAATAGTAAAAATTTCATATTTCCTATTGACAATATAGGTTTTACCCGGTATAATCCCAATAAAGAACCCGCCCGTCACAGCGGCGGTCACACGAAAGGAGGCAGGCGAACATGAGCGCAATTTTTAGCAGCAAATTCTGTTGTGGGCGAATGCTCTACTCCCGGACAAGCTCGATGTACGGGTGTTTTGCCGTGCCCCTTTCTGTGCATGGTCTGGCAATTTGATTTGCCAGCAACACCTAGAAACATCTTTGCCCGGGAGAGTCGTACCATGACGCCTCCCGGGCAATTTTTTTGTTCCGGCGGCGAGACCCCATAAAAAATATACCATAAAAGAGGAGTCATTATCATGTCGGAACACAATTACAAGTTCGAAACCCTGCAACTGCACGTTGGGCAGGAAAGCCCGGACCCCGCGACCGATTCCCGCGCAGTGCCCATTTACGCCACCACCTCGTACGTGTTTAAAGATTCGGCGCAGGCCGCTGGCCGCTTTGCGCTGACCGAGGGCGGCAACATTTACACCCGGCTGATGAACCCGACCAGCGATGTGTTTGAAAAGCGCATTGCGGCGCTGGAGGGTGGGGCCGCGGCGCTGGCGCTGGCTTCCGGCTCTACCGCCGTCGCTTATGCCATTCAAAACATCGCCATTGCGGGCGACCATGTAGTCTCGGCGTCCAACCTGTACGGCGGCACCGTCAACCTGCTGTCCAACACGTTGCAGGACGCCGGCATTACCACCACCTTTGTGGACCAGAGCGACCCCGCAAACTTTGAAAAAGCCATTCGTGAAAACACAAAGCTGCTGTATGCCGAAACGCTGGGCAACCCCAACGCCGACGTGCTGGACCTTGAAGCCGTGGCCGAAATTGCCCACCGGCACGGCATCCCGCTGATTGTGGACAGCACCTTTGCCACCCCCTACCTGCTGCGCCCCATTGAACACGGCGCCGACATTGTGGTGCATTCGGCCACGAAGTTTATTGGCGGGCACGGCACCGTGATGGGCGGCGTGATTATTGACGGCGGCAGGTTTGACTGGGCCGCCAGCGGCAAGTTCCCCGGGCTTTCCGCCCCAAACCCCTCGTACCACGGCGTTGTGTTTACCGAGGCCGCGGGCAGCCTTGCCTACATCACAAAGGCGCGCACTACCCTGCTGCGCGACCTTGGCGGCGCCATTTCGCCGTTCAACTCGTTCTTGCTGCTGCAAGGGCTGGAAACCCTGTCGCTGCGGGTCGAGCGCCATGTGGAAAACGCATTGAAGGTCGTTGACTTTTTGCAAAAGCACCCCGGGGTCGAGCGGGTCAACCACCCGTCGCTTGCCACCGGCGCCGCAAAACAGTTGTATGACCGGTACTTCCCGCACGGGGCGGGTTCTATTTTCACCTTCGAAATTAAGGGCGATGCCGAGACGGCGAAAAAGTTTACCGAAAGCTTAAAGCTGTTCTCGCTGCTGGCCAACGTGGCGGATGTAAAATCCCTTGTTATCCACCCCGCTTCCACCACCCACTCGCAGCTGTCGGCAGACGAACTTGCCGCCTGCGGCATTCGCCCCAACACCATTCGCCTGTCGATCGGCACAGAACACATCGACGATATTCTGGCCGATTTGACCCAGGGGTTCGCCGCCGTACAATAACCGGCGCCCCCAATAATAAATGAATTCGCCATGAAAGGACGGGAGTAAAATGAAACATGCCATACGACACGGTTTTTGCGGGGCAATGCGATGTTGTCCCCCGCGCAACCAACTCTTCAACTTAATTTTATTTGACAACAATTAAAGGAGTGTCTATTATGGCTAACATTTATACTTCCGCAGATCAACTGATTGGTAAAACCCCGCTGTTAGAGCTGACCCACATTGAAAAGGCCGAAGGCCTGAACGCAAAGCTGGTGGCAAAGCTGGAATACTTTAACCCGGCCGGCTCGGTAAAGGACCGCATTGCCAAAAGCATGATTGACGACGCGGAGGCCCGCGGCATTTTAAAGCCCGGTTCGGTCATCATTGAGCCGACGTCCGGCAACACCGGCATTGGCCTTGCTTCGGTCGCGGCTGCACGCGGCTACAAGCTGATTTTGGTCATGCCTGAAACCATGTCTGTCGAGCGCCGGCAGCTGGCAAAGGCTTACGGTGCCGAGCTGGTGCTGACCGAGGGTGCCAAGGGCATGAAGGGCGCTATTGAAAAGGCAAACGAGCTGCAAAAGACCACCCCGGACAGCTTTGTGGCCGGCCAGTTTGTCAACCCGGCAAACCCCGCCGTGCACCGTGCCACCACCGGGCCGGAAATTTGGCAGGACACCGACGGCAAAGTGGACATTTTTGTCGCGGGCATCGGCACCGGCGGCACCATTACCGGCACCGGCGAATACCTGAAATCGCAAAACCCGGCGGTGAAAATAGTGGCGGTAGAACCCGCAAGCTCGGCCGTGCTGTCTACCGGTGTGGCCGGCCCGCACAAAATTCAGGGCATTGGCGCAGGCTTTGTGCCCGACGTGCTGAACACAAAAATTTACGACGAGATCATCACCGTTTCCAACGAGGACGCGTTTGAAACCGGCCGTGCCATTGGCCACAAAGAGGGCGTGCTGGTGGGTATTTCGTCCGGCGCCGCCACCTATGCCGCCATTCAGCTGGCAAAACGGCCGGAAAACGCAGGCAAAACCATTGTGGTGCTGCTGCCCGACACCGGCGAGCGCTACCTGTCCACCCCGCTTTTCGCGGAATAACGAACCAACCAAAAAGCGGCGGCCCTGTGCCGCCGCTTTTTTACACCCGAAAGGAGCCCCCCTATGACACCACACGCACCGTTTCGCTATGACATTGTAGGCAGCTTTTTGCGCCCCGACGCGCTGAAAAAAGCCCGCCTTGCCAGCGCCCTGCACCAAATTACCGCGCAAGAACTGGCCGCCGCAGAGGACGCCGCCATTTTAGACCTGATTGCAAAGCAAAAGGCGGCCGGGCTGCCGGTCATCACCGACGGCGAGTTTCGCCGCAGCTGGTGGCACCTCGACTTTATGTGGGGCCTTGGCGGCATTGAAAAGGCGGGCACCGCCAAGGGGCTGCAGTTCCACGGCGAGCGCACCAAAGCAGAAACGGCGGTCATTACGGGGCCGATTACCGGCAGCGGGCACCCGTTTGTGGAGCATTTTAAGTTTGTCAAAGCGCAGGAGACGGGCGGCGTGGTGGCAAAGCAGACCATCCCCGCGCCCGCACAGCTGCTGGTGCAGCTGCGGCTGCCCGAATACCTTGCGCAAAACCGGCAGCACTACCCCAGTGACGACGCGCTGCTGGCCGACATCGGCACTGCTTACCAAACGGTACTTCGCGAGCTGTACGACGCAGGCTGCCGCAATTTGCAGCTGGACGACTGCACCTGGGGCCTTTATGTGGACAAAAGCTTTTGGCCGATGTTTGACCTAAACGAAGATAAGGTGCGCACCATTGCAAAAGAGCAGATTGCACTGAACAACCTGGCGCTAAAGGGCAAGCCGGACGATTTGACGGTGACGACCCACGTGTGCCGCGGCAACTTTCACTCTACCTACGCTTCGTCCGGCGCGTACGACCCCATTGCCCCGTACTTGTTTGCCGACGAAGCGGTTTCAGCCTTTTACCTTGAATACGACGACGCGCGCTCGGGCGGGTTTGAGCCGCTGCGGTATGTCGCACCGGATAAAGCTGTTGTGCTGGGCCTCATCACGACCAAAACCCCAAAGCTGGAAGAAAAGGCCGCCGTCATTCAGCGCATTCATGAGGCGGCGCAGTTTGTGCCGCTGGACCGGCTGTACCTCAGCCCCCAGTGCGGGTTTGCCTCTACCGAAGAGGGCAACCGGCTGACCGAAGACGACCAGTGGGCAAAGCTTGCGCTGGTGCGCGACATTGCCCGCGAGGTATGGGGTGATTAGCCCTGGCTGCACTGCCCTGTTTGAAGCACCCCCCATTTTATAAAAAAGCACCGCCCTCGCTACGCCGGCAAGATACGCCGGTACCGCGGGGGCGGTGCTTTTTTGTTTTTTAGCGCTGGCCGCGGTGAAAATGCTCCAGCCGCTCGTTGATCTTGTCCGCAATCGACTTGTCGCGCAGGTACGACATGGTGGCGACCGCCACATACACCAGCGCCACCGTGAGCATCATCATCAACATGCCTGCCGGGGTGACGGTATACCAACCAAACAGCGCGCCGCAGCCAAGAATAATGGCATTGATTACAACATAGTGCGTACCAAAGCGCACAAGCACCTCTTTGCGGCTTTGCGCCTCACCCGCAATCAGCAGCGCGGTGGCAAAACCGCACACCACCCCCACAACTAAAACCTGCCACAACAGCTCGACGGGCAAAAAATCCGCCTGCAAAGACATACCGCTGTCCACCATTTCAACCGTAATCCACACGGCACAGGCAAGCAGTGTAAAGGTCGTAATGGTAGCGACATAAAAGGTCAGACGTTTTAAAAACTGCATTTGCGTTGCCCCCTTTACATTTCCAGCTTTTTTTTCAAAAGCGGCACGTACTGGCGTGAAATTGTGCTTTTTTCGTTGTTGTTCAGCAGTACTTCAAACCGGCCGCCCAGCACCGGGGTCAGCTTGTATACCTTGGAAAGGTTTAAAATGACCGATTTGGAGCAGCGGAAAAAATCGGTGTTGTCAAACTGCTCTTCCAGCTCGTACAGCTTTTTGTGCACCTCATAAACCTCTTTTTCGCAGTAGGCAAATACCCGGTTGTCCACCGCTTCAAAGTAATATACCTCTTGTGGCTCCAGCAGCTGAATGCTGCCGTCCGGCTGAAAGCCGCTCAGCTTTTCGCGCGAGGTGCGAATGCTGGAAATCAGCGCAAGCAGCTGGTCGTCCAGCCGGCCGGTGCGGATGATGATTTCCTCTTCCTGCCCTTTTTCCAGCTCTTCCACAATGATTCTCAAACACGCATCCCTACCTGTCCTGCACAGATTTGCGCCGCATCACCAGCGCCGCAGCTGCTAAAACCAGTATACCACAAATCAGCACCGCTGCAATCTGCCCGGCAAGGCTGACCGTCTGCCCGCCCATGGTCACGGTAATGCCCATGGCGGTCTTGTATTCGCTCACCGCCTCTGCGGGCGCCGCGGCAAACATGTCTTGCAGCGCCGTCGCGGTAAACACCCGGCGCAGCATTGACGCGCTGTGCAAAATGGGGGTGGCCTTTAAAAAGTTTTGCACCGCACTGGGCAGGCCGCCCATCGGGATATAAATGGCGCCCAAAAAGCCGACCAGTGTACCCACCACCGTGCCAAGGCCCGACCACGCGCCCTCGCTTTTGACAAACAACCCCACCAAAAACATCACGGCAGAATACGAAAATGCGTTGGCCGCCAGCATACCAATGACGGCAAGATGCTCTGTCAGCGACAAAACGCTGTGCCCCGTCACCAGCAAATACCCGTCGGACACGCCCAGCGTCAGCAGGCAGATACCCATCGTGCCCAAAAACGACGCGCCAATATAGCCCACCGCAATTTGCAGCCGGCTGACCGGCGCCCCGTAAAAGCTTTGGGCACGGCCGGTGGCGGCATCCCGCACCATCTGGCCGGTCACCGTCAGCGCAATGGTGACGGTGTTGACGCACAGCACGCCGGCAATTGTCCACAGCAGCACCATCTGCTGTGCGCTGTCGCGGCTGATACCGGTAACGCCGGCTTGCTCTAGAATATTCAGCACATCGTTGACGTTCATATCCCCCAAAAACACCAGCATCAGCATGATGACAATCAGCATCGACAGCAACGAAAAAAAGATCGACGAGCGGTCACGCAGGTATAACTTGAGATTGCGTTTAATTAAATGATTGACGGCGCTCATACGGCTTCCTCCTCGCTGCCCTTGCAGGCGTTTAAAAACACATCGTCCATCGTGCCCTGCACCACCTCAAACCCGGCAAGCTCGGCATGCCAGCGCTGCAGCAGCTCGTACGACGCCAGCGTATTGGGGATTGCGATTTGCACCCCGCGGCCCCGCACGCGGCAGGTCGTACCCTCATTTTGCAGCTTTGTCGCAAATGCGGCAAGGTCTTTCGGGTAAAGGGTCAATTTGTCATATGCAAACTGCTCTTTCAGCTCAAACGGGGTGCCGCTGGCAATCTCTTTGCCCTTGTCCAAAATTAAGATGTGGTTGGCCTGCGCGGCTTCCTCCATATAATGCGTCGTCAAAAACACCGTGGTGCCGTACTGCTTGCGGATAAGCCGCACCGCGTGCCACACCGCCTTGCGGGTGGCCGGGTCCAGCCCGGTGGTCGGCTCGTCTAAAAACAACACTTTGGGGGCGTGCATCAGCGCCGCGGCAATTTCACATTTGCGTTTTTGCCCGCCCGAAAGCTGCCGGTAACGGCGTTTTAGCGTATCCTCCAGCGACAGCAGCTCGCACAGCGTCGCCAGCCTTTTTTTGTTTTCTGCCCGGTCGTTCTGGTACAGCGACGCGCGGGAAATCAGGTTTTCTTCGACCGTCAACAAGTCGTCCAGCACGTTTTGCTGGCGCACAATGCCAATCTCGCGCCGAATCTGCGCGTCCTCTCGCCCCAATTTGTGCCCGCAAATCTCCGCTTCGCCCGCCGTGGGGCGCACTAGTGTGCTAAGCATTTGAATCGTCGTGGTTTTGCCCGCGCCGTTGACCCCCAAAAAGCCAAACAGCTCGCCCGCATTCACCTGAAACGAAATGCCGTCTACCGCATGGGTGGGCCCGTAATACTTTTGCAGCCCCCGCACGCTGATACTGCATTCTTCCATTTTTTACACCTCTCTTTGCTTAATGCACACAGTATAGCAAAGCCCTGCGCCGCCCGCCAGCAAAAACAGCCCACCGGCGACACAGGGCCGGTAAGCGGGGCTGTACGGGGGGTAAGTTGCAGCACCCCGCCCGCTGCCCGCCTGTTTGCCAGCCCTGTTTTGCGGCGGCATTTCACCGCAATTTTTTGCACCTGCCAAATACCCGGCAGTGTTTTTTATTTTCTTTGTGCAAATTTTGCTTGACAAGCACTGTTGTTTTTTGCTATTTTAGATAGAAATAAAGGCGATGACGAAGAACGCCGACGTGCATATGGTTTACAGAGAGCCTGAGCAGATGAGAACAGGCAGCCGGACGACGTCAGGGGAATCACTTCCGAGCTGGCAGTTGAACACGAAAGTAAGTAAACGCGCACGTACAGGCAGCGTTAATGCCATGGGCTTGTTGGAGCCTGTAAGTGGTGCGGCCTCACCGCCGCGCAATTTGAGTGGTACCGCGGAGTTGTAATTTTAGCAGCTTCGTCTCAA
>JAEWRN010000038.1 GCA_023460035.1 Bacillota bacterium | reverse complement strand
CCGCGATCTAATTTCCCTCGCTGTAACATTCCTCATCACCCATACCTATTTTACCGCTTTTAAATGAAAAAGCCCAGCTTTCGCTGGACCTTTTTCGACAGACTGAAGCGCCGCTAGCAGCGGCGCTTTTTTGTTCTTTATTACGTTAGATAAAACCCTACGCGGTTATTACCCTTTGTTTTCAATGCTGCCCACATTTTTAATTTCAATTGAAATGCGGCCGTCGTCGTGCCGTACAAATTCCAGGTAGTCGGTGTTTTCGGCATAGTCCAGCGGGAAAGTGATTTCAATGCCGGTATCGGTTTTAATTCGCTGGCTGCGGGCGGTGCGCACCGCCAGTTTTTTGGGCACCGCCACCTGCTGTGGCACCCCCGCGGCGCTGACCTGCCGGCGAAACTCCTCTTCCATCTCTTCACGCCCGGCAAACACCTCGCCTCCAAGGTCAAACGGGGCAAGGGTATCGTCGCGCTCCACCCTCTCGGCAATGGTGGTTTTCGCGCGTGCCACCGCGGCGGTGGGGTCCTCCCCATAGGTCTGGGCCACTGTTTCGGCAATGGTACGGATAATCTGCACCGTTTCGCCCGCCGAGGCCTGCGAGGTACATTTGAGCAGATTTTTAGTGAACAGCGGGCTGTCCTGCCCGTCAATCATGCGGGGCTTTTCTAAAAAATACACCTGCCCGCCGGCAATCTCTACAAGGGCAATTTCTTCCGCCTTTTGGGTGGGAGCCGGCAGTGCGTCGGTGCGCCGCACAATGCGGCATACCGGGGTACCGTCTTCGCCCGGCTCTACCGTGTGCGCATACCCGGTGCGCAGCGCACACTTTAAAATTGCCAGCATACGGCGGCCGTTTTCTATGTATTCGGCAATCAGCAGGTCGGCGCTGTCGCCGCGGTCCGACGTGGTGAACACCTGCCACACCTCTTCGCCGACCCAGTCTGCAAAGCGCTCGAAGCTCAGCAGCTCGCGCTCGTACTGGCCCAGCTTGACGCGGAACTGATTTTCTACTCCAATCAGTTCGCCACTGTGTAGGCCGGCGTTTTCTGCCGCCTTTTCGATCTGCTTCGTCACATAGCCAAATACCGCATCGTCGGCAAGGTCCAGCTGCTGATGCGAAAACGAGCTAATGCCACTACCGGCATCTAAAACATGCAGAATTGCTTTTCTCACTTCGACCATCGGGCCGTCTCCCCTTTGCCGCACACCGGGGCGCGGCGGTTATTTGCAAAATTGTGCCCTTGTAGTATAGCATGCCGCCTGCTACCCGGCAAGCGCAAAAGGTACCCGCCGGGCTTGCAGCACGGCGGGCGATTTGCATCTGGCTTTAAAAATACATGTACAGCTGGCAGGGAATCATGCCGTTATACAGCTTGCGCCGCCGGGCGGCCGTTTTACCGAAATTCTGTTCAAACCCCGCGTTGGCCGTAATAATGTACGCGCCCTTGACCGGGTTTTCGGCAAGGCGGGTACCCAGCAGCCTTTCCAGCCGCGACGCTTCTTCCACATCCCCCAGCCGCTCGCCATAAGGTGGGTTTGTCAGAACAATACTGCGCGGTGCGGGCGCAAATTTTTCAACGTCCGCCACAAAAAAGCGGCAATGCTCGGCCACACCGGCAAGCTTTGCGTTTTTATTGGCAAGCTCCACCGCATGGGGGTCAACGTCAAACCCAACACCTTCAAATGTGCAGGTGCGGTCTACTTCGCCCAGCGCCTTTTCGCGCGCAATCTTCCACACCTGCTGCGGTACAAAGGCATAATGCTCTGCCAAAAAGCGGCGGCGCAGGCCGGGGGCCATTTTCATGGCCTTTTGTGCCGCTTCAATGATGATGGTGCCGCTGCCGCAGAACGGGTCCTGCACCAGGCTGTCACCGCGCACACGCGCTAGGTCTACAATGGTGGCGGCAAGGGTCTCTTTAATTGGCGCTTCGGTTGCCTTTGCACGGTAGCCGCGTTTGTGCAGGCCGTCGCCGCTCGTGTCCAAAAACACCTCCAGCAGGTCCTTGCGGATAGAAAAACGGATTTTGTAAAGCTCGCCATCCTCTGGCAGCACCGCTGTTTTGTGGCCCTTTTTCAGGCGCTCCACGATTGCTTTTTTTACAATGCTCTGGCAGGCCGGCACACTGGAAAGAGTGGACGAAAGTGACGCGCCCTTAACCGGAAACTCGGCGTTTTGGGGCAAAAGCTGCTCCCATGCAATAGAAAACACGTTGTCGAACAGCTCGTCAAAGGTCGTCACTTTGGCGCGTTTGAGCAGCATTAAAATGCGCTCGGCACAGCGGCTTTCAATGTTGGCACTGGCAAGCACCTGCTCGTCGCCCGTAAAGGCCACCCGTCCGTCCGTCACCGTAATATTTTCTGCCCCAAGGCGCTTAAAATCAAACGCCGCGCTGCGTTCGGTACCAAAATAACAGGGGGCAACAAATTCATACTTCATGCTTTTATCCTTTCGGCGCACCCGCGCCTGTGCTGCGCCGGCCATGCTTGCCGGGCAAAAAAAGAGGGCGGAACGCCTCCGCCCCCTCTACTTTTTTATTCTTTCGGGATCAGCAGCCCGTAGCTGCCGTTTTTGCGGTGATAAACCACATTGATCTCGTCGGTATCCGCGTTGCGGAACAAGAAGAACGAATGCCCAATCAGGTTCATCTGCAAAATAGCTTCGTCTACACTGGCCGGTTTGACATAAAAATGCTTTTCGCGCACCACCGCAAAGGGCTCTTCTTCGTTTGGTGTGCCGGCATAATCTTCAAAGGCGGCTTTATGCAGCCTTGTTTCAAGGCGTTTGCGGTTTTTTACAATCTGCTTTGTCAAAATTTCAACGGCGGAATCCAGCGCCTCTTCCATATTATCGGCGCTCTTTTCTGCCCGGGCAACAAAACCCCCGTCGCGCACCGTCAATTCAACCGTCTGCCAGTCTTTCTCTACCGTTACGGTTACCTGCGCTATGGCATCTTCTGAAAAGAACTTGTCCAGCTTTGCCATGCGCTTGTCCGCACGTTCAATAAATACCGGTTTCAGATTAACCTTTCTGCCTGTCGTGGTGATCTTCATAACATTACCTCCTAGCAGAGAGTTATTGAGAACTCTTATCGAGTCTCTGTTATGATTATATCACAAAACATTTTTAGAGAAAAGTATATTTTATAAGCATTCTGGCAAGAAACTATGAAACCAGACACTTTGCCTTGGGGCCACAAAGAAAGCCGGGGGCAATGCCCCCGGTTGAATTTGGTTATTTTCTGCGCGAATACCCACCGCCGCGGCGGGCTTCGGTGACACGCTTGAGGTCGGAGATTTTCTCCTCGCTCTGGGTTTTAAACTTTGCCATCATGTCTTCAAAGCTCTGTTCACCCTGCGGTGCTTCGTGCTTGCGCGGCTGCCACACCTTACCCGCGTCTGCACGGGTCGGCTTTGGCTTCGGCTCTGTGCGCTTCATGGAAAGTGCAATTTTGCCCTCCGGTGAAATGGAGAGCACTTTGACCTTGACCTCCTGGCCTTCGCTTAAAACGGTATCCAGTTCGGGGATGAACTCGTTCGACACCTCCGAAATATGTACCATACCGGTCTTACCGTCCGGCAGGCGAACAAACGCGCCGAACTTCTTGACCCCTGTGACCTTGCCTTCTAAAATGCTCCCAACCTCTACTGCCATGAACTAAAATTACCCCTTCTCTTTCTCTGACGCCCGTCATTCGCCGGACATGTCGATGAAAATACGTTCACCGGGGGCTGCATAGCCCAACCGGTCCCGCGCGATTCGCTCCATATACGCCTGCTCGCCGCCAGAGGAGATCAGCCGCTCCAGTTCGGTGTTCTGGTCCGTCTGCCGGGCCAACTCGGTGTTCAGCGTAGAAAGCTGTTCCCGCTTGACCATGATGTCGACCTGGCTGATGATCAGTGTGACGGCAAGATAGACGATTAAAGCGGCCGCCCCCACGCGCAGCAATAAGCCGGACAAGCTAAGCCCCGCCGCCTTTTTTGCTTTTGCCATGGAAACGCCCCCTTTGTATGGATTTTGCAACAAGGCACAAACCCCTATTGTTAATTGGAATTATACAACAATTTGCCCTGTTGTTGCAAGTGTTTCCCATTAGTTTTCTGTGTTTTGGTATACTTTTACCGCCAAAACGCTGAAATTTGCCGCCTTGCTTTGATTTTGCGTTTTGTGAGATGCAGCGGCAGGGTGCCATAAATCATGACACCCTGCTGCTGCATCTGCGCGAATTATTCTGTTTCTCCGTCTAAAATGACATACATTTCGCGGGCAACATCCTTGCCAAGCGGTGCGTCTACCGAGGTCACCTTGACGCGCACCGGCTTTTGGCCAAACAGCACTTCAATAATGTCCCCCTCTTTCACCGCGTAGCTTGCCTTGACCGACCGGCCGTTGACCGTGATGCGCCCGGCGTCCGCCACTTCGTTGGCCACGGTTCGGCGCTTGATCAGCCGCGAAACCTTGAGGTATTTGTCAATTCTCATATCTTGTTCCTGTCTTTGTTATTTTTTGACGATCTTCGGGCCATTTGCGGTATCCTCCACCACATACCCCAGCGCGGCCAGCTCGTCGCGCAGGGCGTCGGCACGCGCCCAGTCTTTCGCCTTGCGGGCCGCGGTGCGCTCCTCTGCCAGCTTGTGCACCTCTGCGGGGATATCGTCTGTGTTTCGGTTGTACAGCAGGCCCAGCACCCCGGTCAGTGCGTCAAACGTGCTGGCGGCCCCCTGCAGCGCCGCTGGTGAAGCGTCGCCCGACAGCGTGTTGATGTCGCGCACAAAATCAAAAATCGCCGCCAGTGCGTCCGCCGTATTCAGGTCATCGTCCATCGCTGTGACAAACTTTTCTTCCGCTTCCTTCGTGCGCTGTGCCAGCTCTTCGCTGCTGCCGGTGGCGTTTTGCAGGGCAAAATCAAGGTTGTCGCGGCAGGTGTACAGCCGCTCTAAGCTGGCCTTGCAGCTCTCAATTACCTCTTTGGTGTAGTTGAGGGGGGTGCGGTAATGGCCGCTGATCAAAAAGAATCGAATGGGCTCGTACCCCACCTGCTGCGCCACGTCGCGCACGGTGAAGAAGTTGTTGAGGCTTTTGCTCATCTTGTGGTTGTCCACATTCAAAAAGCCATTGTGCATCCAATAGCGTGCAAAGGTGCAGCCGTTGGCGCATTCTGACTGCGCAATTTCGTTTTCGTGGTGCGGAAAAACAAGGTCCACACCGCCGCAATGCAAATCAATCGTGTTGCCAAGGTGGCGGCGTGCCATGGCCGAGCACTCAATGTGCCAGCCCGGGCGCCCCATGCCATAGGGTGACGGCCAGGCAGGTTCGCCCGGTTTCGAGCCTTTCCACACCGCAAAGTCCAGCGGGTCCTCTTTGATATCCCCCACCGCAATGCGCGCGCCGCTTTCCAAATCCTCAAGCGGCTGGTGGGACAGCTTGCCGTAGTGCGGGTCTTTGCGGGTACGGAAATACACGTCGCCGTTATCCGTCGCGTAGGCAAAGCCCTTTTCAACAAGGTCGCCAATGATGGACAAAATTTCGTCGATGTGCTCGGTGGCACGGGGGTACGCCGTGGCCGGTTTGACGTTTAGCCCGCGGCAGTCGGCGAAATATTCCTCTTCATAGCGGTGGGCAATCACATCATAGGTCGTCTGCTCTTCGTTTGCCTTTTTGATGATTTTGTCATCAATGTCGGTGATATTCGACACATACAGTACGTTGTTGCCGCGGTATTCAAGGTAGCGGCGCAGTGTGTCGAACACACACACCGGGCGCGCGTTGCCCACATGGATAAAATTATATACAGTCGGGCCACAGACATAAATGCGGTATTCGCCCTCTTTCAGCGGGATAAACTCCTCTTTTTGCCTTGACATTGTGTTAAAAATTTTCATGTGCTGTTCCATTTTCTCATTCCCTTTCAAAGCTGCCGAAGACCGGGCACAAAAAACGCCCCCACCTGCCCCACAGGGCACGGCGAAGGCGATACAAAACCGCGGTTCCACTTCGGTTTGTTACTTTTGGCAGCCCGCTGCTTTGCTGCCAAAACGGCGCCCTGCGGCGGCCGTTGCACCAAAACACTGCTTGCCCTGCCCATGGTAACGGGGGCTGCCGCAGGCAGCTACTGCGGCAAAGCCGGTTCGCTGCCCATGCTGCCGGGGGCACTTCGCAGCCGCGTTGCCGGGGCGCGCTTACAGCGGTGCCACTTTGGCACCACACGCCCTCTCTGCCGGCCCGTTTGGCTGCTACTTTACCCGGTATGGGCACTTTGCAGCGCCCGCGCATTTTGCTTGTTACTGCTGATTATATCAGCTTTACCGCACCGCGTCAAACCCTGTTTGCCGCCTTGCCGCACGGTTTTTAACTTTAAGCTAAGGCCGTGCGGTGAGGGGCCGTGTACCACGGCGTGGCATACCGCAGCGCGGCGCGTGGTTTTGCCGCTGCCGCGTTGCGGGCGCTTATTGAACGGCCACAAAAAAATAAAAATGCCCTGCCGCAAACCGCAGCAGGGCATTGGCCTAAAAGGCCCCTCATTTTTGTGAAGATGTGCCGGTAAAGTTGTTATGCAATACCGCTTTCCCCCAAAAGTGATATTGCCTTTGCTGGCATACCAAACCGTATAAGCTAAGGCAGGTGTCACCGACACCTGCCCATGAAGCTCATTTTATTTCGCGACAGCGTCTTTCAGAGCTTTGCCAGCTTTGAATGCGGGTGCTACGGTTGCAGGGATCGTGATCTCCTCTTTGGTGCGGGGGTTGCGGCCCTTACGTGCCGGGCGTTTGCGGGTCTCAAATGTGCCAAAGCCAACCAGGGCAACTTTGTCGCCCTCCACCAGTGCGCCGGTGATGGAATCGAGAACTGCGGTAACTGCCTTCTCGGCATCCTTCTTGGTCAGGTTTGCATCTGTAGCAACCTTAGCAACTAAATCTGCTTTTGTCATAATAAAAATACCTCCACAAAAAATATAGAATTAAGGGGTCGTCTTCTCCCTGAAAGGGACCATGATGGTTTCCTCCCACAGCTGTTGTTTTTGCTGGGGGGAAAGTGCGGCAAGCCCACCGTCACCTGCCGCCTGTTCGGCATTGCCGATTGCAGCGGTAAACTGTTCGCTTGCACGGGTAAGGGCCAGTTCGGCATCCACGCCCGCAAGGCGCGCCGCGCCAATTGCGGCAAACAGCAGCGCCTGTGCCGCCTGCTGTGCCTCGGCGGTATCTTTGCCTGCAGCTGCAAGGCTTTCGGCTGCCGTAGCTGCCGTTTTTGCAGCCTGCGCTGCATCTGCCCAGCCAAAGCCATACCCGGCCGCCCGCTTTTGCAGCTTTGCCAGCCGCATGGCACCGGGCAAAGTTACCGGCACAGCTTCAAGGTTGCTTGCCGCCGTTTTTTGGTGCTTTTCTTTCTTTTTCAGCTCATCCCAGTTTTTCAATACCTGCTGGGACGTTTCTGCATGTACATCGCCAAACACATGTGGGTGGCGGTATATCAGCTTTTTACAAATGCCGTCACAGACATCGTCAAAATCAAATACACCAAGCTCCGCTTCCATTTCAGCGTGCAATGCCACTTGCAAAAGAACATCTCCCAGTTCTTCTGCCAGCATGCCGGCATCACCCGCGTCAATCGCTTCTACCGCTTCGTAAGCTTCTTCAATAAAATTCATGCGGATCGAAGCGTGCGTTTGCTCTCTGTCCCATGGGCAGCCACCGGGCGACCGCAGGATATGCACGATTTGGGCAAGGTCTTCGGCGTTATAGGTGTCTTTCGGTAAAAAATCCACTTGGCAGGCCCCTCCTTGCATATTTGCGTATGATTATCTTACAGCAAAAAAGGGGATTTTTCAATACTAAACGCCAAGTTTATCGCCATTTTTGGCCACTGTGACCCCGCTGAAAGGTCTTTTGGGGGCGGGGGTCTGTTTTTTGCTTTTTTCAACGTACCAGGCATGCAACCTGCCGTCAGGACAGCTTAGCCCCACAGTGAGCGCAAAACAAGGCATCGTCGGCGACCTCCGCGCCGCAATCCGGGCAAACTGAAACGCAGTACTTTTCTGCCTGCGACGCTTCGTTTTCATTCAGCTTTGCCTCTACGCCGGCAATCACGTCAATATAATGGTCAACCAGCTCGGGGTTTTCCTCCCCGGATTTTTTGAGCGAATACACCAGCGCACCCAGTTGCCGCTGCGCTTTTGCAAGTTCATTTTCAAGGCTCATACGGTCAATCTTCTCTTTGCCTTTCATGGCAAGGTTGCTTGCCACATCCGCAGCTTTATTGGCAGCATCACGCATGGCATCCGTAAATTGGTCCAATGTTTTGTTTGACATTTAAAGCCCTTCTTTCCACCGGCAGGGCAAGCGGGGCAAACTACCTGCAAACCCGCTTTGCACCTGCATCTTTAATACTTCATATTATAATGTGCGCAGCGGCAGAATGCAACCGCTGCGCATTATTTCAGCCTAAAAATTCACGCAGCATGGAAGTTTCTGGTACAAGCGAGGCGTCCAGCGGGCGGCACTGCGAAAAAGTGCCGGCCAGCTCATACAAACGCTCGGCGTAATGGCTGCCCTCCGGCAGTTCGCGGGTCAGCGGTGTGATCAGGGGCGCAAGGCAGCAAATCTCGTAGCTGAACGAGGTGTCCAGCAGCAAATCGGCCTCCGGCTTGAAAATTTTGATAAACCGGTCTTCACCCACACACACATTGCCCCACATCGACAGCGTCTTTTCGGGGCTGTGCCCGCGAAACTTGTGGTCGCGCACCATGCGCCGCGCCAAGCGCACATCCCTTGTGGGCAGCACCCGCTGGCCGCGGTGCGAATATTCCTCGCGCAGGCCGGCATAAATTTTATAGACCTTCGCGCGGTCCAGCCCCTCGGTCAGCAGCGGGTTAATGGCGTGAATGCCCTCAATCACCACCACGCCGCCGGCAAGGTCCAGCGGGGTCCACTGCTCTTTGCGGCGCTCGGCAATGAAGTCAAACTCCGGCAGCAGCGTATGCCCGGTTTCCAGCAGCTCTGAAAGGCATTTTTTGATCTGCGGCACATCCAGTGCGTCGATATTCTCGTAATCCTTGCTGCCATCCGCAAGGCGGGGGTAGTCGTCCAGGTTTTTAAAAAAGTTATCCAGTGACACCACGCAGGAATAAAAGCCCTGCTTTTCAATGGCCTGCGCTAATTTATGCGCGGTGGTGGTTTTACCGGACGCCGACGGCCCGGTAAGCATGACAATGCTGCGCTTTTGGAGCAGCACCTCCCGCGCGGCCGCCTGTACGCGGCTTTCGTATTCGATTTCACAATGGTCGATGAACACCTGAGGGTTTTCGGCCGCCGTATTGACGAGGCCGATCTCAACGAGTCGTTTCGGGATCCAGATTGCGGCCATAAAAATCACCTATCCTCTTTTTACGTTCGAGTATCGTATCAAAACCGGCAATATACTCGGCCGGATATTTGTAGTTAAAAACGCGCTCGATGCGGGTGCCGCCGGGCTGTTTGAGCTTGGTGGAACCGCCCGCACCGGCTGAAAAAATAGTGTGCAACTCTTCCATAATATAAACATTATAAAGCCCCGCAAACCCCGGTTTCGTAAAGCCGGTGTTTTCAAGGTTTTGCAGCGTGCCCTTTTGCCGGTACAAATAATAGGGCCGGTAGCCCTGTTGCAGCAGCAGCGTGTTTTTGCCCACCATCTGCGCAACGTCCTCGTACTCATTTGCCGCGCCGTCAATTACAAGGTTCGACGCGCGTTTGAGCGTCAGCGTGTGCACGGTGATGTTTTCGGGCCCAAGGGCAATGGTCTGCTGCAAGCTGCGCTCAAACCCCTCCACCGTGTCTTTGGGCAGGCCGGCAATGAGGTCCATATTGATGTTGCCATGGCCCACCCTGCGGGCAGTGGCATAACAGTCTAAAATATCCTGCGCGGTGTGCTTGCGCCCAATCGCGCCCAGCACTTCGTCGCTGAAGGTCTGCGGGTTGATGGAAATGCGGGTGGCCCCGTATTCTTTGAGCACCACCAGCTTTTCTTCGTCGGTACAGTCCGGCCTGCCGGCCTCTACCGTGTACTCTTGCAGCGACGCAAGGTCTACACAGTCGCGCACGGTACCCATCAGCTGGCGCAGCTGCGCGGCCGAAATGGCCGTGGGCGTGCCGCCGCCGATATACACCGTGCAAAGCTGCAGCCCCAGCGCCCTAATCAGCGCAACCGTTTCGCGCACTTCAATGCACAATTTATCGATATACGGCTGCACCAGCGCCTGCTCTTTGCCAATAGTTCGGGAGACGAACGAGCAATAGCTGCACCGCGACGGGCAAAACGGGATACCGATATAAAGGCTGCAGCTGTATGGCGCCAGCTGCGCAATGATGGGCTGTTGCTCGTGTGCGGTTGCAAGCGCAAGCTGTGCCTTTTGCGGCAGGGCAAGGCAGGTGTCGCAAAAAAAGTGGTTCACCTGCTCGTCACTCTGCCCTTTTTCCCACAGCTCGTGCACCAGCCGCACGGGCCGCACACCGGTCAGCACGCCCCAAGGCGGGCGGGTGGCGGTGGCGGTGCACAGCAGACGGTAAAGCAGCTTACAGGCGGCAAGCTCCTGCTCGTCGTCTGCCTCAGGTTTTGGCTGCAACGCCACCGTGGTGCCCTGCGCCGTGCGCAGCGCGGCGCAGATGCGGGTCGCTGAAACGCGCAGCACCACCAGCCCATCGCACAGCACGGCTCCCTTATAACGGGTGGGCTGTTGCAGCACCTGCCCTATGCGGGGGCGCTGCAGGCCGGTTTCAACTAATAAATCGCGGTAAAACATGCGGGTGATATGCTCGATTTCATAAATCGACGGCAACCCGTTGACCGACAGGAGCATTGACACTGGCGTTTCTCCTTACCTTTGCTCATTTCAGATAACGGTTATGTTCCTTTTCTGTCAGAAACGTGGAAAATTCTTCGTGGCCGGGCAGCACGCGGGGGTCACCCTCCACGCGGGAGAGTAATTTGTGCAGCGAGCGCTGAATTTCGGCATAGCTGCCGCCCGCGAGGTCGGTGCGGCCAATGTCACCCGCAAACAGGGTGTCGCCGGTAAACAGCTCGCCCCCCATGCGGATGCACACACTGCCGGGCGTATGCCCCGGGGTCGTGATGACGGTAAAGGTTAGCTCGTCCACGGTGACGACTTGCCCGTCTGTTAGGTCTTCGTCCACCTGAATACCAAACTGCTTTTGGTCGGCGGCATTCATGTACACCCGCGCGCCGGTGGCCTTTTTCAGCGGCTCAATGGCGCCCACGTGGTCAAAATGGCCGTGGGTCTGCAAAATGGCCACAAGGGAAGCATTGTTTTCTTGCAGCAGCGCAAGGTATTTTTCTGCGTCTGCACAGGCATCAATGATCACGCCGTGCCCTGCCTCGCTGATGATTAAAAACGTGTTGGTATACAGCGGGCCGGGGGCGTTTAAATGATAAAATTTCATGGTATCGTACCTCCTTTATCGGCGCTGCGATTGCCGGGCGCCGCTTTGGGTTTATTCAGTCGTTTTTTTCCATTCCTCGGTGTCCAGCACCAAGGTGATGGGGCCGTCGTTGGTCAGTTCAATCTGCATTTCGGCGCCAAATTCGCCGGTGACCACACGGCGCAGCCCGTGCTGGCCCATGCTGTCGACAAACAGCTGGTAGGCCTCAACGGAAAGCGGCGGCTTTGCCGCCTTTAAAAAGCTGGGCCTGCGCCCTTTTTTGGTGTCCGCTTGCAGCGTAAAATTGCTGACGACCATTGCCTCGTACCCCAGCTCCGGGGCTGAGAGGTTCAGTTTGCCCGCTTCGTCCTCAAAAATGCGAAGCTCGGCACATTTGCGGGCCAGCAGGCGGGCATCGCCCAGCTCGTCGGTGGCCGCAACCCCCAGCAGCACCAGCAGGCCCTTGCCAATGGCGCGCTGCTCGGCGCCGTTTATTGTCACGCGGGCACTTTTGACCCGCTGTACCACTGCTTTCAAAATGCGGTTCCCCTTTGCTGTGTTTTTTGTGTCAGGTGCGTATGACCGACACCACATCTTTCACCTTTTTCAGCTTGGCTATTACCGAGCCCAGATGGTCGATATTGTTGATGCCCAGTGTCACCAGAATACTGCTGCGGCCGTCGCTGTTCTGCCGCGCCGTAAACGAGTAGATGGGCACCTTTAAGTTTGTCAGCATGGCGCTGATGTCGGCAATCAGCGCGGGCCGGTCGACCGCAATAATCTCAAGGCTGGATTTAAAGCTCTCGCGCACCCCGTCGGCCCAGTAGGCATTCACCCAGCGCGGGCTGGATTCGTCTAAACTGCGGCCCACCATTGCGTTGGGGCAGTCTTTTTTGTGAATCGAAACCCCGTACCCGCGGGTAATAAAGCCCACGATCTCGTCGCCCGGCAGCGGGTTGCAGCACTTTGCGAATTTAATCAGGCAGTTGTCGATGCCCTCTACAATAACGCCCTCGCTGCTTTTTTGCTTTTTAATGGGCATTTCAAAGATTTCAATGGGGTCGGTGGCACGCACCAATTTGGTGTACTCGTCTTTGATTTTGGGCAAAAGGCGGCTCATGGCAAGCCCGCCGTACCCAAGGGCTGCGTACATCTCTTCGGCGTTGTTCATGCGCTGGCGGTGGGCAATTTCCTCCATAAAGCTGTCGTATTTGTCCTCGGGCAGCGTAATCAGGTTGCGGCGCATCTCTTTTTCCAGCATGGTTTTGCCTTCGAGGATGTTCTCTTCGCGCCGCTCTTTTTTAAACCAGTTGCGAATTTTACTTTTTGCTTCGCTGGTCGTCACAATCGACAGCCAGTCGCGGCTGGGGCCCTTGTCCTTTGCGCCGGTGATGACCTCAATCACTTCGCCGGTGGCCACCTTGTGGTCGATGGGCACAATGCGCCCGTTGACCTTTGCGCCGGTCATGCGGTTACCGACCGCGGTGTGTATGGCATAGGCAAAATCAATCACCGTTGCCCCCGCGGGCAGGTTGATGACATCGCCTTTTGGGGTGAACACAAACACCTCTTCGGGCAGCAGCTCCGACTTGATGTTGCGCAGCAAGTCGACCGCGTCTTCGGAGTCCCGCTGGCTTTCCAGCAGCTGGCGCACCCAGGCAAGGCGCTCCTCCAGCTTGTCCTGCCCCTGAATGCCCGCCTTATACTTCCAGTGCGCGGCAACGCCGTATTCGGCGGTGTGGTGCATATCCCAGGTGCGAATTTGCACTTCAAACGGGATACCCTCGTGCCCCAGCACCGTGGTGTGCAGCGACTGGTAGCCGTTGGGCTTTGGTGTTGCAATATAGTCTTTAAACCGGTTGGGCAGCGGGTGGTACATGTCGTGAATGACGCCCAGCGCGTTATAGCATTCCGCCACCGTATCCACGATGATGCGCAGCGCGTACACATCGTAAATTTCTTCAAACTCTTTGTTTTGAATAAACATCTTGCGGTAGATGCCGTAGATGGATTTTACCCGGCTGGACAGGTGCGCATTCGGCACGTTGTTCTGCTCCAGCCGCTGCTGAATCTGGTTTGAAATCTCTTCTACAAATTCACCCGCGCCGCCGCGTTCGTCCAGCATGGTCACAATGTCGCGGTAGCCCACGGGGTCAAGGTATTGCAGGCTGCGGTCTTCCAGCTCTTCCTGCACGTTGTTCATGCCAAGGCGGTGCGCAATGGGGGCATAGACCTCCATTGTTTCAAGTGCCTTGTCGCGGCGCTTTTGCTCCGGCATGGCCTCCATTGTGCGCATGTTGTGCAAACGGTCACACAGCTTAATCAGCATCACACGGATGTCCTGGCTCATGGCAAGCAGCATTTTGCGCAGGTTTTCTGCCTGCTGCTCTTCCATCGTTGAAAAGGTGATCTTGCCAAGCTTCGTCACGCCGTCGACCAGATTGGCAACCTCTTCGCCAAACTCCGCCTTAATCTCCGCATAGGTGGTTTCAGTGTCCTCCACCACGTCGTGCAGCAGCGCCGCCGCAATACTTTCAGAATCGAGGCCAAGGTCAATCAGCAGTGCCGCCACGCTGAGCGGGTGGGTGATATACGGCTCACCGCTGCGGCGGCAGACTCCCTCGTGGGCCTGTGCCGCCGTCTGATAAGCGCGCTCGATCAAATCCTCGTTATAGCTGCGGCCGGATTCTTTCAACAAAACCTTCAGCCGCTCGTAACTCATCAGTTCTTCCATTCCCCTGTTCCCTCATTCCCTCTTGCCAAAGCCCAAAAGCATCGGCGCTGTTCTATTGCGGCGCCCGCACGCCGCTTTGCCCGCTACCGTGTAAGTGACGCCAGTACGGCAGATGCCGACAGGTCTTTCTTTTCACTCACCGGCCGCTCAACATAGCGCTCAGCGCCGTTTTCACTCTTTTTTTCTATCAGCCCCAACTCGGCCAGCACCCGCAATGCCACCAGTACCTTGCCGGCATTCAGCGGTGCCTGCTGTAAAAAGAAGGGGCGCAAATCACCCGCAGGCAGCCCTTCGGCCCGCACACACCGAAACACCGTGGCAATGTCCTGCCGGCTGGGCAACAGCGCTTGGCAGTCTTCGTCGCCAAGGGCGCCGCCGCCCGCAAATGCGCGGTAAAGCTCGGTATAGCGAATATAGTCAT
Organism: Bacillota bacterium; assembly: GCA_023460035.1. GTDB lineage: Bacteria > Bacillota > Clostridia > Oscillospirales > Ruminococcaceae > Pygmaiobacter. The sequence goes on along the minus strand of JAEWRN010000038.1, from coordinate 8,746 downwards.
TGCCAATTTTAGCGGGCCGCAGTTCTTTGGCGCGGGCCGAAACCATCGGCCCGTTTTGCCCCACATACACCGAAAGCGACAGCATGGCGTCCACCGCGTCACCCACCTTGTACACCAGTGCCGCCGGGGAAACACCAAACAAAATCGCGTAGATTACCCCGCTGCCCTGGCGCAGCCGCAGGCGGCAGTGCCGCCCCTCTGACACCGGGTACACCGCGTCAACCACGGCGTTTTTAAGCAAAAACAAGGGGGACGGGTTACCGCTGCCAAACGGGGCCAGCGCCGACAGGGCTTCTACCGCATCAGTCGTCAGGCTGCCAAGCTGCACGGCGGCATCCGCCATTAGCGGCGGCGCTGCCAGCACCGGGGAATGCGCCATTGCATAGTCGTTGATGGCCTGTGCAAACTCTTGCAGCCGGCCGGTGGCAACCGACATACCGGCGGCAAGGTCGTGCCCGCCAAACCGCAGCAGCTTGTCGCTGCAGGCGGCGACCGCCTCGTAAAGCGAAAAGCCCGGCACACTGCGCCCAGAGCCTTTTGCCTCGCCGCCGTCGATGGAAAACACAATTGCCGGGCGGCCAAAGCGCTCTACCAAACGGCTGGCCACAATGCCGATGACCCCCTGGTGGTACCCTTCGCCCCACACCACGATGACCCTGCGGCGGGACAGCTCTGCATCCGCACGGATGCGCTCGGCAATCTGGTCCACAATATCGTGCTCGGTTTTCTGCCGCTCTAAATTATAGTTGTTCAGCTCTTGCGCAAGCTGCTCGGCCTCTTCTTCGTCCTCGGTCAGCAGCAAACGCAGCGAAGCGGTGGCATCGTCCATTCTGCCCGCGGCGTTCAGCCGGGGGGCCAGCGTGAAGCTGATGCGCTCGGCCGTTACCTGCTCGGGCTCTACCCCCGCCACCTGCAACAGGGCGGCAAGGCCGGGGCGCGGGGCCTGCTGCAACAGCTCTACCCCGTGGCGCACCATCACACGGTTTTCGCCGGTGAGCGACATAATGTCGGCAACGGTGCCGATTGCGACAAGGTCACCGTACCAGTCCAGCAATTCTTCCGGCTCGGTTTCTTCTACCGCGCAAATCACTTTAAATGCAACGCCCACACCGGACAGCTGTTTGCAAGGGCTTTCATCCCCCGGCAGCTGCGGGTTAACAATGGCCGCGGCGGGCGGCAGTTCCGCCGGCGGCAGGTGGTGGTCGGTCACCACGACATCTACCCCAAGTGAGGCCGCGTGGGCAATTTCCTCTGCCGCCGAAATACCGTTGTCCACCGTGATAATCAGCGTAATGCCGCGCGAAGCAATCAGCTCAATGGCCGCTTTAGAAAGGCCGTACCCATCCTCTGTGCGGTTGGGCAGCTTGTAATACACCTGCGCGCCCGCACTTTCAAGGTAGCTGTACATCAATGCGGTGGCGCAAACGCCGTCCACATCGTAATCGCCAAACACCGCTATTTTTTCGCCGCTGTCAATTGCAGCGCGAATACGGTTTGCCGCGGCAGCCATGCCCAGCATCAGCGATGGGCTGGAGATACCGCCCTCCGGCTGCAAAAAAGCGGCCGCCTTTTGTGGCGTGTCAAACCCGCGGCCCAGCAGCACAGAGCAAACCAGTTCCGGCAGGCCAAGGGCTGCGGAAAGGGCTTTACTCTCTTCTTCTTTGGGTTCGCTGCACTGCCAGGGATGATAAACCATACATCACGCTTCCTTTTTATTGAAACAATTTTGCTTTCACAAAATGCTATTATTCGTATGCATAACGGCCCAAAATGCTGGCCGCCACCCGCAGGCCGTCTACCGCGGCACTCACAATACCGCCCGCGTACCCGGCACCCTCCCCGCAGGGGTAAAGCCCTGCCAAGGCCTCCGCTTCGCAGTTTTGCTGCCGCGGGATGCGCACCGGGCTGCTAGTGCGGGTTTCAAGCCCGGTCAAAATAGTATCTTTTGCGTCGTACCCCGGCAGTTTGCGACCAAATGCCGCAAACCCGGTGCGCAAGGCACCCGCAAGCTGCGGCGGCAATAACGCGCCAAGGTCGGCGGCCGCCACCCCGCGCGGGTAAGTGGGCTGTACGCGCCCAAGGGTAAGGCCGGGCTTTGCCGCCAAAAACGAGCCAAGGTCCTGCGCGGGGGCAGTGTACCCGCCCACCGCGGCATAGGCCTTTTGCTCCAGTGCACGCTGAAACGCCAGTGCTTGTGCGGCATCGCCGCCAAAATCGGCACCGCTGACCCCCACCACCACCGCGGCGTTGGCGTTGGCACCGTCACGCGCGTGGTAGCTCATGCCATTGGTGCAAAGGCCGCCCGCTTCGCTGGCGGCCGCGACCACCTGCCCGCCGGGGCACATGCAAAAAGTATACACCCCGCGCCCGCCAAGCTGGGCCGAAAGCTGGTACTCGCCCGGCGGCAAGGCCGGGTGCCCCGCCGCGCTGTGGTACAGCGCACGGTCAATTTCAGTTTGCAGATGCTCGGCGCGAAACCCGACAGAAAAGGGTTTTGCCACCAGCGGTACCCCGGCAGCAGGCAACATGGCAAACACGTCCCGTGCCGAATGTCCCACCGCGAGGACTAAGGTTTCTGCCGCAAACTGGCCCGCCGTTGTCTGCACGCCGGTCAACCGGCCGCCATTCGTCATCAGCCCCGTAAGGCGGGTGTCAAACAACACTTCCCCGCCAAGAGCCTGTATCTCTGTGCGCATTGAGGTAATGACACCGCGCAGCTGGTCGGTGCCGATATGCGGCTTTGCGTGCCACGCAATTTCGCGCGGGGCGCCGTGCCGCAGCAAGGTCTCGCGCACATAGTCGCAAAGCGGGTCGCCAATGCGGGTGGTCAGTTTGCCGTCTGAAAAGGTGCCCGCACCGCCCTCGCCAAACTGAATGTTGGCGTTTTCATCTAGTTCACCGCCCGCAAAAAAGCGGTCAACCGCAGCGGCCCGTTTTTCAATTGACGGGCCGCGCTCTAACACCAGCGGGCGCGCGCCGTGCTTTGCAAGCAGCAATGCCGCAAACAGCCCTGCCGGGCCAAGGCCGCAGACAATGGGCCGCGCGGTGGGCTGGCTGGCCCCCGGCACAATGACAAGCGGCTGCGGCGTTTTTAACACAGCGCCTTTTTGCAGGTACCGCCCTTCGTCAAGGCCGGCGGCAAGCGTCAGCCCGATGCCCCACACGAACTGGGGCTTACCGTGGCGGGCATCGACCGAAAGGCGGGTCACCCCCCAGTCGGCCACCTGCTGCTGTTGCAGCCCCAGCTTTTTACAAGCGGCAGCAAACGCTGTTTCGCCGTTAGAGGTGAGCGGCAGCGTCAGGCCGGAAATTTGCAGCATAACGCCACCTCCTCGCCCTTGGGTTTTACTAGCTTAATTGCTCTCGCTGATGTCGATCAGCGCCGTGTAATCACCCACGGCAAACACTGTCGTGCTGCCGGGTATTTTAATCGTCACCGGCACCGTCTGCTGGCCCTCGCCCAGTGTCAAATCGCCCGCGTCAATCTCCGCGATCACGCTTTTGGCGGCAAGGGCATTCACATCGGCGGTAAGGCCGATAATCGTCACGTCGTAAATACGTTTGGTGTCCACGCTGACCGTGCGGTTTTGCGGCTCGTTGATGACCCGCACGTCGCTGACTGTCACCGTTTTTGCGCTGAACGCACTGGTGTCAAAGCTGACGGTCACCTGTGTCAGGTTATCAAGGTTTTCATAGCCGGTGTCCAGCACCACGGGGAACGCCTTTGAAAAGCCGAGTGCAAACTCTTTTTGCAGGTCAATATACCCCAGCGAGACCTCGGTTTTGTTTTGTATTGCATCGCCCGGGCCCGCAAGGTTGACCGACTGCGCTGAAAAGCTGGGCTTTAGCAGGCTGGTGTCAAAGCCTTCCGGCACATTGGTGTAGCCGATGGTAAACGGCAACGTTTTCTTTTGCAGAATGGGTATCGTAACCTCTACCGTTTCGGCGTCTGCCGTGATTAGCTTACTGGTCAGCGGGTTGCCGTCCTTATCGTAGAACGACAGTGCCGCCGTCGTGATCTGTGTGCTGGTCAACTCGTCCGGCAACTCCACTTTTGCCACCAGCTTGCCGACCGACTGAATTTCCTTTTCCGGCCCGGTCAGGGTCACTTCGCCCGGGGTGGCATACGCTTTGCTTAAAATGTAGCCGTCTGCCGGGTGCACCGTACTGGTGTCGGTCTCTACGACAAACTTCTTCGAAATCAGGGTGTCAAAGCGCACCGTCACCTTGGTGGGGCGAATGGATGCGGTGTCAATTGTAAAGTCAGCCGCCGAATCGTTTTTAATCGCCACAAGCTCCAGCTCGTACTGGCCGGCCTCGGTGACATTCGTCATTTTGGGGTATACGGTAATATCGTCCTTCGTCAGGCCGCCCACCACCGAGCGCGGGCCCGTCACCTTAACGCTGACGGTCGTTGTGGTGCTGCCCTCCGACACAATGTCAAGGCCCATGCTCTGGTAGGCAGAAGCATTATAGTCCAGCTTTACCGGGATGTCGCCAATGGTGCTGGTCGTCTGCGGCTTGATGTACAGCGAGATGATCAGCCAGGCAATGACCGCAATGATAATAGACAGCACGACGTTGAACTGATTGTTTTCAAACAGGCCGCGCAGGCTGCGTTTTTTCTTCATCGGTTTATTCTGCTTTTCGCCCATCGCCCGGCACCCCCTTTTGCTGTTTATTGCCACGCAGTTTTGCAAGCAGGCGGCGCCCGCGGCCACCTGTTTCCTCCGGCGGGTCGGGGATCAGCTCAAGCCGCAGCAGATTGTACAGGTTCTGCCTGTCCAGCCGGCGGATCAGCACACCGTTTTTGGCAAGCGAGATAATGCCCGTTTCCTCTGACACTACCACACACACGGCGTCGGAGTTTTCACTCATGCCAAGGGCGGCGCGGTGGCGGGTGCCCATGTCCTTGCTGATGTCGAGGTTGGCCGAAAGCGGCAGCACGCAGCCGGCGGCCTTAATGCGGGCATCCCGCACAATCACGGCACCGTCGTGCAGCGGCGTGCCTTCGTAAAAAATCGTGCCGATTGCCTCGACATTGATGTCGGCATTGAGCACCGTGCCGGTTTTGATGATCTCACTCAAATTTGACAACCGCTCAAACACAATCAGCGCACCGGTGCGCGAATCGCTCATCTGCTCTGCGGCATCGCAAACCGCGGCAATGGCGGTTTTCCAGTGTTCGCGCGTCTGCTCGTCCGGGGTTTTGCCTTTAAAAATAGAGATGGCAAAAATGTCGGTGCGGCCCACCTGCTCTAGCGCACGGCGAATTTCGGGCTGAAACACAATGACCAGTGCCAGCACACCGAATTGCAGTATTTTTTGCAGAATATAGTTGAGTGCGCGCATGCCCCACAGGTCAGACAAAAAAGACGCGACAAACAAAATTAAAATGCCCTTTACCAGCTGGGCCGCACGGGTATGCCGTACCAGCATGATCAGCTCGTAAGTCAAAAAGGCCACCACTGCTATATCCAGCAGGTCGGCCGGTTTGATATCCCGCAGGACATTGCCGATCCCCTCCATCAAGGCCCAAAAACTGGTGCCCATGGAACCCATAAAGGTCGTGAAGGATTCCTGCAAATCCATAGTACAGCCTCCCGTTTTAAAGCGCGCTGCAGCCCAGCCCGCCGCCGCTTTGCAAATTTAGCTCTATCTAAAATAGTATATCACATTGGCGCTTGCACCACAATCAAAACGATGCGGCAAAGCCGCTTAGCGCCGCTCGTTCAGCAGGCACACCGTATGCACTGCAATGCCTTCACCCGCGCCGGTAAACCCCAGGCCCTCTTCGGTCGTCGCTTTCACCGAAACCGCACCCTGCGGCAGGCCCATTGCCGCCGCCAGCGTTTTGCGCATGGCGGGGATGTGCAGCGCAAGCTTTGGGGCCTGGCACAAAATGGTCGCGTCCACGTTTTCGACCGCCCAACCCTCCTGCTCTAGCAACCGCATCACGGTTTGCAGCAGCACAATGCTGTTTGCGCCCTCGTAAGCGGGGTCAGTATCGGGGAAATGCCGCCCAATGTCGCCAAGGGCCGCGGCGCCCAGCAGGGCGTCCATTACGGCGTGGGTCAGCACATCGGCATCCGAATGCCCGGCAAGCCCCTTTTCAAACGGCACCTGCACCCCGCCTAAAATCAAGTCTCTGTCCGGCACCAGCCGGTGTACGTCATACCCATGCCCTATGCGCATTTGGGGCACCTCCTGCGTCTCATAAGGGAGCAAATCCTCCCTTGTGGTAATTTTAAGGTTGGCATAGTCGCCCTCTACCAGCAGCACCTTGCGCCCGGCGGCTTCAAAAATACTGCAATCGTCGGTGGCCGTGTCGTCCCCGGCAAGCGCACTGAGCGCTTCGGCGTACAGCAGTGCGTCAAACACCTGCGGTGTTTGCACCGCCCGCAGCTCTGCCCGTGGCAAGGTACACGCCACCGTGCCGTTTGGGGCCACCTGCTTTACTGTGTCTTTTACCTGCACGGCGGGTGCCGCGCCGCCCCAGCGGTCAGCGGCTTCAATGGTGCGGGTGATCACCTGTTCACTGACAAAGGGCCGTGCCCCGTCGTGAATGGCAAGCAGCCCCGCACGGCCCGCAGCCGCCACCCCGGCACGCACCGAAGCCACACGGGTATCACCGCCGCGCACCACCGCCACAACCTTGCCAAAGGGCCCCGCCAGCGCCGCAGCGTGCCGCTCGGCTTCACCGGTCACCAGCACAATGGCATCCACCAACGGGTGGGTTTCAAACGCGGCCAGCGTACGCGCCAGTACCGGGGTACCGTCAATTTCGTAAAACAGCTTGTCAAAGCCCATGCGGCTGGAGCTGCCCGCCGCCACAATAATGGCCGTCACTTTTTTGTGATTGTACATAACGTCCCTTTCTATTTGCCCGCCGCCATTAAAATGGCCGCCGCCAGCACCGGCAGCGCAAGCGGCAAAATAGCCGCTACGCTGTCAATGGCGGGCACAAATACCGAAACCGCCACAACGGCAAACGCCACGCCCCAGCGCAAAAAGAACAACACCATACCGGCGTTTTTATTGCCCTGTGCGGCATTGGCAGATTTGTAAAACAAAAACAGGCACAGCAGCGCCGCGGCAAAGCCCAGCAGCAGCCCCAGCAAAACCGGCACCGTAAAGCTGCCAATTGCTGCAAACACCCCGCCAAACAGCAGCGTACCCGCCAGTGTAATACCCCCTGCAATCAGTGCCGTGCTTTTTTTCATCTTCATCAGCTCATTTTCTATACAGAATAAATTGCACAATTATACAACTTAATTATAGTAAAATCGGCCGAAAAAATCTACCGCTTCAGGCCAAAAAGTTTGCCAGGCCTTACCTTTCTCAATTTTAGGGCAAAACCTCGCCGGGGCCGCTTGCCACGCCGCCCTTTTGCGTCTACAATAAAAAAAGCGGCAGCCTGCCGCAGCGGGGAGGAATTGCGATGGAGTTTGAACTAAACGAAATTCAAAAAGTCATGGTGGGTGGGGTGCCCCAGAAAATTCATATTCTGGGTTGCCGGCGGCAAAACCCCGTGCTGCTTTTTTTGCACGGTGGGCCGGGTGTCAGCAACCGCGATACCGTCATCAACCGCTTAGCGGGCCTTTGCGATGCGTTTACGCTGGTTGCATGGGACCAACGGGGCACCGGCGGCTCGTACTGGGGTGTCAAAAAAGAGACGTTGCACCTTGACCAGCTGGTAAGCGACGCCGCCGAACTGGTGCAGTACCTTTGCGCACTGCTGGGCAAGCAGAAGCTGTTTTTATGGGGCGGCAGCTGGGGCACCGAGCTGGGCACTTACCTTTGCTACCGCCACCCGCAGCACATTGCCGCATACCTTGGCAGCGGGCAGGTTGTCAACGGCGTGCAGAACGAACGGCTCAGCTATGAATTTGCATTGCAAAAGGCAACGCAGGCACAGGATGCGCGTGCACTGCGCACCCTTGCCAAAATAGGCCCGCCGCAAAACGGGTGTTACCGCAAAATTTTTAAAGGGCTGATGGCCCAGCGGCGCATCATGAAGCAATACGGTGGTCACGCAGTGAAGCAGGGCACCTATTGGAGCGACACCGCAAAGCCTCTGCTGCAAAGCCGCGAGTTTTCGTTTACCGACAAACTGGGGCTGTTGCTGGGCTACCGGCGCTGCCTGACCTATATGTGGCCCAGTGTGGCACAGTGTGATTTCCCCCTCCAGTGCACCCGGTTTACCATGCCGTATTATATTTTTCAGGGCAGACTGGACAACAACACCCCAAGCGAACTGGTGGACGATTACTACCGGCAGATTGAAGCCCCGGATAAAGACCTTGTGTGGTTTGAACACTCGGCGCACGGCCCGCTGACAGAAGAGCCGCAGCGCTACGCGCAGCTTCTGCGCACGTATTTTTTGCAGCGTGTTCCGGGTGTGATGGGCAGCGAAGGGCTGTAACCTTAGTGTACCGTATTGCCCCGCACCCGTTACCCGCTGCCGGCAAAAGCTAGGCCAGGCTTTATTTTTGGTTTTTATTATAAGGGGGCCAATAAGACGACGGTATCTCTCGCCTATCGCTTACGCACCTGTTTATTTCGCCTTTTCACCGTTGCAAAGCACATGGAAAGCGGGCCGTTGCAAAAACGGCCCGCTTCAGCTTGTCGAAGAACCCGGTTTACGCAGGAGCATAAACCGGGTTCTCGGTGTGTTTCAATCCAAAAACAGCGAATACGGCGCAAGAAAAACAGGTTCTCCATTTCCATTTAGCCAGTTTTTTGA
>JAEWRN010000037.1 GCA_023460035.1 Bacillota bacterium | reverse complement strand
TGCGTGCCGGGGGGCACCGCGTCGAACGTGATGACCTTCCTCGCGCACGGCGACGTGCCGCTTTCGGTCACCATCACAATGTGCACCACCCTGCTTGCCCCGGCGCTGACCCCCACCCTGACGCTGGCCCTTGCCGGCCAGTGGATTGAGGTCAATTTCTGGAGCATGTTCTTCTCCATCGTCATGGTCGTGCTGATCCCCATCTTTTTGGGGCTTGGTGTGCACGCGCTGCTTGGCAGCAAGGTGGAACAGTTCAAAAAAGTATTGGTGCTCGTCTCCACCGTCTGCATCCTGCTGGTGCTTGGCATGTGCGTGGGGCCAAACCAGAGCAGCTTTACCCAAAACGGGCTTGCCATTGTGGGGGTTACCGCGCTGGCGGTGCTGGTACACCATGTGCTGGGCCTTGTTGCCGGGTACGGCATTGCAAAGGCGTTTCATTTTAACGAAGAAAAAACCCGTGCCCTGTCACTGGAGGTCGGGCTGCAAAACAGCGGCCTTTCGTGCACGCTGGCAAACTCGGCCTTCCCTGGCACGCTTGCCATTCTGCCCTGCGTGCTGGCGACCGTGATTCACCAGATCGTCGGGCCCATTGTGGCAAACCTGTTTGCCGCACGCGATAACAAAGCCCCCGCACCCGCCGCGGCAGAGCCCCTGCCCGCGGAGGGTTAAAGCCTGACACCGGCAGCGAAACCTTGCCTGTAAAAAGTTACCGGCACAAAGCCAGGTGTTACCGGCTTAAACCCGAAAGCCGGGCTGTAAAAACTGGCCGGGCAAGCCCTGCGGTAAAAGCCCGCCTGTAAACCACTGCTACAAAAACCACTAAAACCGATAAAAAGCCTCACACCATTCCTCCTGTTTGCGGCAGTACAAAAGGCAGCGCCTTACTTTGAAGGTGCTGCCTTTTGTGTTATTTGCGCTCTATTTTACAAACCGCGGTCACTTGGCGGCATCGGCATATTGTAAGGCCACCTGCTCTGCCGTCAGCTTGTATTTTTGTTTGATGTCGGCAATCTTACCCGACTCGGTAAACACATCTAAAATGCCCACCCTGCGCAGCACCGCGGTGGTTTGCAGCTCTGCCAGCACCTCGGCAACGGCGCCGCCCACGCCGCCCAGTATGCTGTGGTTTTCTACCGTAATTATAACCCGCACAGCTTGTGCCAACTGTGTTAGCAGGGCGGTGTCCAGCGGTTTTACTGTGCGCAGTGCAACCAGCTTGCCGCGCGCACCCTGTTGTTGCAGCAGGTCGTACCCGGCGGCAGCCTGTCCGGCGGCGGCGCCCTCATAAACAATCGCAAAGTCATCGCCCGCGTCGCGCAGCAATTCTGCTTTGCCCGGCACAAAATCGCAACCCTGCTTGTGCAAAACTGGGGTGTTGTCGCGCGGTACCCGCAGGTACACCGGCCCGTTTATTTCTGCCGCTTTTTGAATGGCGGCAATCAGCTCCCATTTGTCGCCTGGGGTCATCACCGTCAGCCCGGGGATGGTACGGGTGAGTGCCAAATCCTCGCACGCGTGGTGCGAAGCACCGTCCGGCCCATCATCCACCCCGGCGTGTGAGCCGATCACCTTAATATTGCGCCGCGCATAGCAGGCCTGCCGCAGCTGGGTCCACGCGGTACCGGCGGTAAACATGGCCATACTCGCAAAAAATGGGATCATCCCCTCGCTTGCAAGGCCGGTCGCAACCCCCATGCAGCTCTGTTCTGCAATGCCCATCTCAAAAAAACGGTCCGGGTAAGCTTTTTGAAACAGGTGGGTCGTCACGCTGGAGGCAAGATCTGCATCCACCACTGCAATGCGGCTGTTTTGCCCCGCCAGCTCAACCAGTGCCGGGCCGATAAAATCCCGGCAAGAGGCGTATTCATACTGTTCCATCACTCTGTTACCCCCAGCTCCGCTTTGGCGGTTTTGTATTCTTCATCGGTCAGCGCGCTGGAATGCCATTTCGGGTTGTTTTCCATAAAGCTGACCCCCTTGCCTTTGACTGTGTGTGAAATAATGCATTTCGGCCGGTCGCCAATGCAGGCAAGGCGTTCAAAACAGTCGATGATTTCGTAAAAATCGTGCCCGTCAATCTCCTCTACATGCCAGTTGAACGCACGCAGCTTTTCTGCCAGCGGCTCAATGTTCATCACCTGCGGGATAGGCGCTTTGGACGAGAGATTGTTGTGGTCGATGATCAAAACCAGCTGGCTTAGGTGGTACTGTGCGCCCTCCATCAGCGCCTCCCAGTTCTGCCCCTCGTGCAGCTCGCCGTCGCCCACCATAACATACACATTTTTTTGTGACCCTTTTGCCCGCTTGCCCAGTGCCATACCAACCCCAATGGAAAGCCCTTGCCCCAGCAACCCGGTGGAAGCATCGGTTTCGGGCAAATCCACCACATGCGTATGCCCTTGCAGGCGGGAGTTGATTGTGCGAAAAGTGCCCAGCTCTTCTTTTTTTATCATGCCCTTGTCATATAAAATGGCATACAGTGCGGGCACCGCATGGCCTTTGCTCATCACAAACCGGCTGCGCTCGGTTGCGGTAAGGTCGATATCGGTTTCGTACAGGTAGGTCATCAGGTCGATTGCCGAAAGCGACCCACCCGGGTGCCCCGCCTTTGCGGTGTAAATCATGTCAATAATGGTATTGCGGTTTTTGCGCGCGAGCGCCTGTAGCCGCTGTACCAGCTGCTGTTTTTGCGACATGGATAAAGCCCCTTTCATCTGCCGTACTTTCTATTTATTGCGTCTGCTGTTTTGCACAAGCTGTATTGAAAAAGCCCCGGGCGCGGCAACCTTGCACAGCCCGGGGCCTTTGTTTGCGCTTGTAATTTTTTAGTTTGCCGCGGCAGTTACAACGTACCGGAAAGGCCAAATAGGCGGCCCACATAGAACACGATCAGGCCCAGGGCGACGAAATCCGGCTCGGGGAACGAGCTGCCCGCAAGGCCGATGGCCGACATAATGGGGTAGATTAGCGCCGGGCCCACCGCAATAATGATGCCGGTGACAAACCCGCCTGCGATGGCGCCTTTCCAACCGCCGGTTGCATTGCCAAACACGCCCGCCGTAGCGCCGATAAAGAAATATGGGATGGCCACCGGGATGATGACCGGCATTTTAAGCGCCGCAAAAATGGCCATGCAAAGCAGGCCGCCAAGGTAGGCCGAAACAAACCCGATTACGGTTGCTGTTGGCGCATACTGAAAGGTGACCGGGCAGTCGAGCGCCGGTTTTGCGTTGGGAATCAGCTTTTCAGAAACGCCCACAAACGCCGGCACCAGCTCGTTGAGCATCATGCGCACGCCGGTTAAAATGATGTACAGGCCGCCCGCAAAGGTGAGTGCCTGAATGGCCGGGTACAGCAGCCAGTTTGTGCCGCCGGAGGTCGCTTCCACCGCGGCGCGCCCGGCAGAGATTGCCGCCACATAAAAGAAGATGCCGACCGAGATAGAAACCGAGATGACATAATCTTTAAAAATGGACAGCCAGCCCGGCAGCTTGATTTTTTCAGTGCTGTCCTCCGGCTTGCCCACTTTCGAGCCAATCCAGCCAGAAAGTGCATAGGTCAGTGTGCAGTAGTGACCAATTGCAATATCGTCATTACCGGTCACCTTGCGCATCCACGGCTGTGCGATGGCGGGGTAAACCGAAGCTGCAATACCCAACAGCAGCGAACCTGCCACAACGGTCACGACATTGTTAAGGCCCATTGCCTTTAGCACACAGGTTAGCAGTGCCGCCAAAAACAGGTTGTGCTGGCCGGTCAAAAACACAAATTTAAACGGGGTGACGCGCGCCACCAGCAGGTTGACCACAAAGCCGAACACCATAATCAGGCTGATGACGGTGCCAAACCGCTGCTGTGCCAGCGCGGTGACCGCTTCAGACAGTGGCAGCACGCCCTGCAGGCCGAACCCCTTAAAAAACCAGGTCTGAAAATCGTTTAGCCCCCACTGGGCCACTGTGCCGCCGGCACCAAAAATTAAAAAGCCGATAATTGCTTTCATTGTGCCGGTGATTACTTCGGTCGCCTTGCGCTTTTGCAGCAGCAGCCCCACCAGTACCATAAAGCCCACCAAAATTGACGCCGTGCTTAAAATGTCAATCAGTAAATCAACAAGAACCATTATTCCTCACCTTCCCATGTTTGTTTTTATTGCTCCGCCTTCGTTGCCAAAAAGCGGTCTAGCACACCCTTTAGTTCCACCTTATCCATCAGGTTTTCCACCCCGTAAATCGGGCAGGTCAACTGTGCCTGCAGCTCTTCTACCAAATCTTTCATCGTGATGACGAAATCAACGTGGTGGCTGTTCATGGTGCTGATGACATCATGTTCCAGCTCTACCGGGTAATTGTTTTCGCGGATCACCTGGTCTAATTTAATGCGCAGCATCATGCTGCTGCCCATGCCGGTGCGGCAAAGTACTAACCCTGTGTACATTGTTTCACCCCCTTTAATTTTTTGTCACTTCGTGGTCTAACATGTATTGCACGATTTCACCGCCTGTTTTTGCGGTGTCCATCACCTCAAAAAAGTGCTCGTCCTCTAAAATGGCCACAAAGCTGCGCATTACCAGCAGGTGGTCCGCTTTGTCGGCTGCCGACAGGCAAAACACATATTTTACCGGGTCATTGGCCCCGTTGCCAAACCAGACCGGGGTTGCCAGCGTAAGGATGGAAAGCCCGCTGCGCACCGCACCCAGTGCAGGGTCGGCATGCGGCATGGCAAGGTGTGGCACAATGACGATATAGGGCCCCACCTCTTTGACAGAATCAATCATACCCTGCACATATGCCTCGCTTACCCTGCCGTCGTCCACCAGCAGCTGCCCGCCTTTTCTAATTGCGTCCTCCCAGTTTTCTGCCTCTGCGTGAAGCCGCACCAGCGATTCACCGATTATTGAAGATAATACTGACATTCCTTTTCATCGCCCCTTGCCTATTCGGGTAAGTATCTGCATATGGTCTCCCATAGCTTGTCGCTGCCCGGCGCGCCGATCATCTGCATGATTGCGGCCGGCTGTGAACAAATGCCCACCATCTCCTTAAATGCATTAAAATGCGAATTTTTATCCATCGGGCACAGCACAATCACGATCTGCACGCGCTTTTCGCCCGGGAACAGCACCGGTTTTTGAAATACGGTAAGCCCTAGCGCCAACCGGTGTACATCCCCGTTCACCTTGGCATGCGCCAGGTAAACGTCTTTGCAGATGTACGAGTAACTGCCATAGGCAGAAATCAAATCAATCATGTTTTGCACATAACTCTCTTCAATTGTGCCATCTGCCAGCAGCGGCTTTGCCGAGCGCTGTATCGCCTGTTGCCAGTTGCATGCGGCGCCGACCACTTGCACATAGTCCGGCTTTAAAATATCCGCAAGCCGGTACACCCCGCCCATTAAAAACGAAATAATCTCGTTTTTGACCCGTAGCTCGGTATCGCGGTGCAGGTAGGGGCGCAGGCGCTCTACCAGCCCGTCCACCTCGTCCACACTGCGCCCCAGCCGGTACCGCATAAAGCACTGAAAAATTGCCTGCCGCGCACCGTTGGCCATCTCTTTATCAATCAGTGTGTTGTAACAGGGCGAGTTGATTGGCACGGTGGAAATCAGTATCTTGTAATTCGGTGTCACGTCGGGCAACTCTTCTACCGTTACGATATCGGTGATCTCCAGCATCGGAAACTCTGCCGCGATTACATCTGCAAGGTATTCGTACTGCCCGGGCTCTTTTTCGACCACCAGCACCACCGGGGTGCGCGAGATATTCAAATGATAATTTTCAAGGTGTGCCGCAAAGTAACCGGTCAACAGCGCTGTTTCGGTGCTGTCGATGGGGTAGCCGATGTCCTGCGAAAGCTGTTCTACCGCAATCTGCACCAGTGTCAGCAGCTCGCTGTGCTGCTGGCGTATCTGCACGCCGGGCAGCTCTTGCAGCGCAATGTTGAATTTATAGCGGTAAATGGCCCGCGAAAAATGTACGGCAAGGTTATGGGTCAACTGCGCGGTGTCCTCCAGCGAAAGGCCGGTAAGCCGCTCAAACTGCTGAATCAGCAGCTTGGCACAGTTGACGCTCTCCTGCGAGCTGGTCTCTTCCATCAAATACTTGTGCCGTATGCGGTTGCCCATCAGTTGGCAGGCAAGGTACAGGCGGTCGTTTTCTTCAAGGCCTGAAAAAAACTTGCAGACCGCAGGGTACTCTTTGTGGTTTTGAATCTCCTGTTTCTGCTCGTTTGAAAACCGCAGTGGCTGCGGCTGCACCGCGGCGCCCCGCTGGGCCTGTGTGATGTATTTCAGCAGCAATGCCAGTTTGGGCAGCACGCCGGGCACATACTCCACATGCAATTCTTTTTGCAGCAAAAGCAGTTGGGCGTATGCACCGGCGACCTGAGTGTCCTTATCGGGGGCAAATACCCGCTCTTGTGCCAGAGGGGTGATGGCCGAAAGGTGGTATAAAAACAAGCTGCGCCGCACAAATTCGTCACCCTGCATCTGGTAGCCGGTACGCGTATCGTAAAAAAGCTCGGTCTTATACCCGGCCAGCAGCTCTTTTACGCTACGCATATCACTGAAAATCGTGTTGCGGCTGACCCCCAGCTGTACCGCAACGGTATCAACCGAAAAGCTGTGCCCGTCCAGCATCAGCTGGCAAATGAGCACCGAAACCCGCTCTTCCTGCGTAAACACATAGTCGAGATGGGTGTTTTCTGCCGAAAAGTTCTTCCACCACTGTTTTTGCTTTGCCGTAAGCGCAACCCCCGCCCCGCGCTTTTTGGGTATGGTGCCAAGCGCCTGCTCGGCAAAGAGGTTGTTGATTTTCAGCAGACTGTAATTGATATGGTTGTTATTCTTTTCTAATGCCGCGGCAATGGTCTCCATTGGCACATAGTCCTCACATGCGCACAAATAGTCAAGCACCTGACGGCAACGGCTGTCCAGCGCAATATACTCCATGCTCACACACCTTTCTGCTTCTGTTTTGATGCTAACACATCGATTTCTCGTTGCGAAGTCCAAATTTTGTCGCAAATACCTCACTCTTTTGTTTTATTTTTGTATAATGTAAAATTTTGTGGGTTGTTTTTGTAGATTGTCCACAGTGAAAAGGGTAGTTTAGCCCCCGGTTTTGCTTTTCCGCGCCTGTTTTTTGGCGCTTACCTTTTACCGCGGCGCACAAAGCTTTTTTGTATGCCAGGGCAAAAAGAAACAAAAAAAGCGGCGCGAACCGGTTTCGCGCCACCTTTTTTATGCTTGCTTTCTGGTTTGTTAACTCTCTTCAAACCCGTTGTCGATTAGCTGTACCAATGAATCGACCGCCTGCTGCTCATCACTGCCCCGTGCCGTAATGAGCAGGTCTTGCCCATTGTCAAGGCCCAACCCTAGCACCCTCGCAATCGACTTTGCATCAACCTCCTGCCCTGTTACAGGGTTTCTCACTTTAATACGGGCTGTAAAAGTACGGGCTAAAAAAACAAATTCTGCCGCAGGCCTGGCATGCAGCCCGGCCTGGTTGTGCAGCCTGCACTGTTTAGAATACATGTGCTCCCCCCTTGCCTGGTCTGTGCGGCAGCCCCCGTTGCCACAGTGAAATAAAACCCCGCATGGGGGCCTGTTGCAGTAGGGCAAACACCACACACCGGCAGTTCTGCCGCCCATGATACCCTGCTTTGCGCCATTTTGTCAAGCCACCTGCAAAAGCAGGTATCCTTATGCCGTGCCCCCACTTGTAAAGGGCCCGGTTTTTTGCATGCCTTTTACACCGGTACACAGCTGTAGTGCATGCTGTTGCAGCGGCAAGCCTGTGAATATTGCCTTTGCAGTAATGCAGGTTGGTTGTTACAGTTCTGGTATCAATTAGCAGGGTCAAGTGCTGAGCACAAAGGGCCGTATTTTGCGCTTTGTTTATTACTTTATGTTGATTTTTAAATCGATATTGCATTTGCAAACCAATACCGTTATTGACTGCTTTTGCCCCTTGTGCTTGTAGTAATTTTGCTTGTTGGTTTGCCGGGCCGCGTAATGGCAAAGCATCGTCGATTATTCTATACAGTTTGTAAAACAGAATTATAAATCGTCTTTTACTTTGTATTTTTACTTTACCTACATCTGAATATTGCAATTTTAAACAAGAAACGTTATAATACCAAGGTTAATTAATTTACATAAACATCGATAGCTGGAGGGAAACTATGATTACAGTTTATGGCTCACCACTTTGTAAAGACTGCCTTGCAATGAAAATAATTTTTGAACAGTTAAATGTGGACTACCAGTATGTTAATATTACAGAAAAATCTTTAGATTTATGTGCATTTTTGCAAATGAGAGAAGAGAACCCTGCGTTTACAGTGTATAAAAAGAATGGCGGAATTGGTATTCCGTTTTTTGTGAAGGACGGCAAGGAAACCTTTGATATTAATGAAGCTCTGTCGTGGGAAGGATTTGCACCCGTTGCAGAAGATGAAATAAACAGAATTACAGAAGAATGTATTCTTTTATGTAAATAGTAAAAAATGAAAAGCCTGTAGTTGGATGTTTGAGATACATCTAAATGCAGGCTTTTGGGTTAGTGTTATATCCGAGTAGGGCAGTGTCAAAAAGGGATACTTGCCGACTTTTTGTTGTAGGCCGGTGGTATCCCTTTTACCATAGAATATCCTTGCCAGTACTGCAAAACAGCAATAAAACAGGGCCGCGCCAACACAAGATTGGCGTGGCCCTGCTAGCCTGGCTCCCCCTGTTGGGCTCGAACCAACGACCCTGCGGTTAACAGCCGCATGCTCTACCAGCTGAGCTAAGGAGGAATATATGAATAACTGCCTTGCGGCAGATATTTACACAG
>JAEWRN010000036.1 GCA_023460035.1 Bacillota bacterium | reverse complement strand
CCTTTTCGTGGTTCGGAATTAACCCCTTCACTCATTTGGACAAAGGGGGTCAAAATGCACACCCAAAATCACCCCTTTTTCAAAAAATTCTTGAAAATATTTTTTTAGAAACAAAAAAGCCGCCTATTTCCCTCGTAATTGAGGTCAATAGACGGCGGGTAGAAATATTCATAATTTTGGTGTATAATAGGAAATTAAGAGAAAGACAAATTTGAATTTGACGGAGAGATAGTATGGCTATTATTAAAAACGAAATACCGATTTTGGAGTTTGATACAGAGCAGACAGCAGTTCTTAATCCCACTCATGAAAATCTTGGTTTGAACTTACCCAAGAAATGTGTGTTCGCATTTCTTGGTGCTTACATAGATGAATATGCCAGTAAAAGTGATACCAAACAGGTATCCACTTTTGAGAGTGCAACGAAGCATTATCCCATTTACATCACCAAATACAAGGGTGAGGACATTGTGCTTTGTCAAGCACCCGTTGGTGCGGCAGCAGCCACACAGATACTTGATTGGCTGATTGGTTATGGTGTAAGAGAGGTAATCTCGGCAGGTAGTTGCGGTGCTCTGGAAAAGTTCCCCGAAAGTACATTCCTCGTACCAAACAAGGCTCTGCGTGATGAGGGAACATCTTATCACTATGCGCCCCCTTCTCGATTTGTGGAAATCAGCGAGAAGGCAAGAAAAGCAATTGAAGAAACCATTCTTGAGCATAGTATGAAATATCAGGAGGTTATAACCTGGTCAACGGATGGATTTTTCCGTGAAACCAAAGAAAAGGTGGCTTATCGCAAAAGTGAAGGCTGTGCAGTTGTAGAAATGGAATGTTCTGCTCTGGCGGCCTGTGCTGATTTCAGAGGGGCAACCTGGGGTATGATACTTTATACCGCAGACAGTCTTGCAGATGTTGACAAATACGACGAAAGAAACTGGGGCGGTAATGCATACGAATATGCACTTACGCTCTGCCTTGATGCGGTTATCAAATTATAAGAACAGTTAGAATCAATCTTTTTTTTGTGATATAATTTTATTGAGGTGAATGAAATGAGGACTGAAAAAGAAATATACGATTTAGTTTTGAATTTTGCTTTTCAAGATGAGAGAATTAGAATTGTAACTCTTGAGGGGTCTCGCACTAATGTTAATATACCAAAAGACAATCTTCAAGATTATGATATTACTTTTTTTGTTATAGATATGGGAGAATTTTTGAAAAGCGATGACTGGCTTAGTGTTTTTGGTAACAGAATTATGATGCAAAAACCTGAAGATATGGAATTATTTCCTCCAGAAGAAAAAGGATTTTCTTATATAATGCTTTTTGATGATGGTGTAAAGATTGATTTAACTTTGTTACCTGTTTCAATGCTTGAGGAGTATCTTACTCGCGATAAACTTGTAAAAATCATGTTAGATAAAGATAATATGATTAAAACAGAAATAGTTCCCACAGATGAAGATTATTACATTAAGTGTCCAACAGAAAGAAAGTTTGATGACTGTTGTAACGAATTTTGGAATGTTGCAACATATGTATCCAAGGGCTTACTTCGTGGTGAAATACTATTTGCAATAGACCATATGAATGAAGTATTACGTCATGAGCTTCTTAGGATGATTAGTTGGTATGTCGGTACTGAAAAAGGATTTAATTTCAGTTTGGGTAAAAACTATAAATTTTTAGATAAGCATATTTCAAAAGAATTGTGGGATAACTTACTAAATACATATTCAATGAGTTCGTATGAAGAAATGTGGAAATCGTTTGATTTGTGTCTATGTTTGTTCAAAAAAATATCTAAAAAAGTGGCAGATTCACTTGGTTATAATTATCCTGATTATGATGAAAACGTTACAAAATATTTGGAAACACAAAAGAGAATTTCAAATAAATATCTTTATGGTAATAGGTATTGACAAATTCCAATTTGTCGACCTTCCATTTTAGAGAAGGTTCATAGAAAATTCAGAATGTCTTAATGGTAAAATTGTAAAATGTTTGATATTGTAGTCACAATGCATAATGTAAATGTTTACAATTTGGAGGTCGGTAGTATGTTGGAAAAGATAAAAAACATCATTGGGAAATTTATAGGTTTTCTTATTATAGTGGGAATTATCGTAGCCATTGTTTCAATAATCGCAATCTTTGGTGGTGCGTTGATGAAGTTGTTTGGCTTTACATATCAGTCGGTTGGAAGCATTATTTTGTTCTTTGTAGTATCTGGCATACTTGGATTCCCTATCGAACTGTTTGTAAAAGCAATTCCTAAAGTTTTATTTTCACACTTCAAGAAAATAAATGAGTTAGAAGCAAAGATAATGTTTGTTGTATTAGATACCCTTTTATCTATGGTTATGTTCTCAACTGTTGACTATTTTATGAAGAGTGTATCTGCTACGCCTATATCTCTGTTTATTGTATCATTAGTAATGTCATTGTTATGTATGAATGATGTAATTGAAAATAAGGATAATTAAGTAAATTCCAATTTCGTACTATATAAGTG
>JAEWRN010000035.1 GCA_023460035.1 Bacillota bacterium | reverse complement strand
TGGGTGATGAGGAATGTTGCAGCGAGGAAAATTAGATCGCGGTGTGTTAGAAATTGTGGATACGGAAAGTCTGGTACCGCAGAATCATCTGCTGCGGAAAATAGACGCAGCAGTAAACTGGGAACGGCTGTACGAGATGGTCGAGCCGCTGTACAGCGAGGACAACGGCCGGCCAAGCATAGACCCGGTTGTACTGGTGAAGATTGTGCTAATCCAGCACCTGTATGGCCTGCCCTCCCTGCGCAGAACAGCGGATGAGATTTATTTAAACACTGCCTATCGCTGGTTTATAGGCTATACGCTTCAGGAGGAAACTCCGCATTTTTCCACAGTGAGCTACAATTTTCGTCACCGCTTCACAGAGGAAACAGTCAGTCAAATCTTTGCGTGGATTTTGGAGGAAACCGCAGACGCGGGCTATCTTTCACCTCAAGCAGTCTTCATCGACGGAACCCACATCAAAGCCAGCGCCAACACAAAGAAACGGGTAAAGGCAGTCATTCCGGTGGCATCCAAACGCTATGCGCAGGAACTAATGGCGGAGGTGGACGCCGATCGGGAAGCACATGGTAAGGCGCCGTTTGACGACAAGGAGCCTCCGAAATCCGGCAGAAAGAAGCGGGACAACACCTCTAGAAAGAAGCTGGCCCGCCGGAAAAAGGAAAAGAAAACCTGCACGGTGACAAAGAGCGTGACAGATCCGGACTGCGGCCTGTTCGTGAAGGGAGAGCACAAGCGGCAGTTCGCCTATGAGGCCCACACCGCCTGCGACAAGAACGGCTTCATTCTGGAAACCGTGGTCACGGCGGGTAACGTCCATGACAGCGTGGCTTTTGACGATGTATATGCCAAGGTGACAGCATCCTTTCCCGAAATTGAGACGGTTATTGCCGATGCCGCTTACAAGACGCCCCATATCTGCAAGAAGGTTTTTGAAGATTCTCGCGTACTATCCACGGCCTACAAACGCCCTATGACCATGAAAGGCGGCCATGAGTGGTGGAAGTATGTTTATGACGAATACTATGACTGCATTCTGTGCCCGGAATACCAGCCCCTGCGCTATGCCACGGCAAATAGGCAGGGATATCGGGAATACAAAAGCGATCCCAAAATCTGCGCCGGTTGCCCTACCCGGCAGCTGTGCACGCACGCCAAGGATTGTGTCAAGACGGTGCAGCGACACATTTGGAAGCATTACGAGGAGCTGGCGGACGATGCCCGTTACACGCCGGAATACCAGGAGCTGTATGCGCGTCGCAAAGAAACCATAGAACGGGTCTTTGCTGACGCTAAGGAAAAACACGCGATGCGTTATACACAATATCGCGGCCTCGCTCAGGTAACAAACTGGGTGAAGCTTAAGTTTGCTGCCATGAATCTCAAAAAACTGGCTAACTGGAAATGGAGAACCTGTTTTCCTTGCGCCGTATTCACTATTTTGGGCTTACAACTCACGAAGAACCCGGTTTATGCTTCTGCGTAAACGGGGTTCTTCGACAAGGTGAGGGGGCGGCCCCAAAAGGGCGGCCGCCTTTTTATTTACTCATGCACCGGTAATGCCGGGTGAAAATAAATGTGAATGTCACAGTACACATCGCCCGGCAGCCGAAACCCGCCGGGGATGGTGCCCACCCGCACGAAGCCCAGTTTTTCGTACAGCTTTATCGCCACGGTATTGGTGGCAACGACCGCATTGAATTGCAGGCCGGTAAACCCGTAAACCGCAAGCTGGCCAAGGCAGTGGCGCACCAGCCCCTCGCCGACACGCTGCCCGCGCACCGCACTGTCCACCGCATAGCTGGCATTCGCAATATGTGCCGCGCGGTCCATATTGTTGGGGTGCAGGATGTACAACCCTACCACGCGGCCGTCCAGCACCGCCAGTGTCGTCAAGGTCTGTGCCGCAAAATAGCTGCGGCACTCCTGCAAGCTAAGCGGCTGCTCGCCGGGGAAGGCGTCCCCCGCAGAGACGACCTCGTTCCAGATGCGCTGCATCGCCACAAGGTCGCTGTCACTGTATTTTCTAAATTCAAGCGCCATGCCGCCCGTGTTCCCCCTTTTGTCACCTAACGCAGTTATGGTTTTAATTTACCCCGCCGTTTGCCCCCAGCAGTTCCTGATAGTCTTTGCCGCTCATTGGGCTGGCAAAATAGTAGCCCTGCACCGCAGAAACCGGCAGTGAGCTGATTACCGAAAACTGCTTTTCGCGCTCCAGCCCCTCTACAATCACCTTGCGCCCCATTTCGTGGAAGGTGCGCACCAGCGAGCCCAGCATCAACGCCGCCTGCTGGTCGGTTTCAATATCCTGCAACAGGCTTTTGTCTATTTTAATCGCCTCAAACGGCAACCGCAGCACTGTTGCAAGGTTCGAATACCCGGTACCAAAATCGTCAAGATAAAGCCCCACCCCGCCGGCACACAGCTCGGTCAGTACCTTTTGAATGCGGGGCAGGTCCTGATACAGCACCCGCTCGGTGAGTTCAATTTTAATTTTTTCAACCGGGATATGGTGCCTGCGCAGCGTTTCAAACACACGGCCCGCGGCGTCGGGCATCTCCAGCTCCTGCGCCGAAAAGTTGACCGAAATAGAGCGGATGGGCAGTTGCTCGTTTTCCTCTAAAAAGCTGCACACCATGTCCAGCACCATCCAGTCGATCTCGACAATCTGGCCATATTCCTCGGCCAGGGGGATGAAATCGTCCGGGCGCACCGGGCGGCCCTCGCGGTCAATCAGCCGCAGCAGCGCCTCGGCACTGCAAAGCGCCTTCTCATTACAATCATAAATCGGCTGAAATGCCACTTTAAACGCGCGCTTTTCAAGTGCCCATTCAATCAGCTCTTTCAGTTCGCTTTGGCGTTGCAGCAAAATGTGCTGCCTGCTGTCAAATTCCAGCACATTGGTGCCACGCACCCGCTTTAAGCTGCGCATACTGTACTCTAAATGTGCAGCCAGCACATCAATGTTTTCGCCGTGCTCGGGGCAGCGAATACCTACAAGGCCTGCTTCCAGCATAAAACTGCCCTGCGGGATGTTCCACGGCAGGCCAAACCGGCGGCGCACCCTCTCTAAAATTTGGTTGCCTTTTTCTTTGTTCACCCGCGGCAGCAACAGCACAAACTCCACACCGCTGATGCGGCAGGCACTGCCCTGCGCGCTGATATCGTCTAAATACTCCGCCACGCGGCGCAGCAACTGGTCGGCCCCCAGCGGGCCCAGCTTTTTGTTGACATCCCCAAAATGGTGCAACACCACACCGATACAATAAAAGGGCTCGCCCTTTTTAAACAGTACGTCGGCCGACTCAAAAAAGCCCTCGCGGCCGCACAGCCCCGTCAGTGAATCGGTGCGGATACCACGGCTTTGAAACCGAAAAAACAGCACCAGCAGTACCATGGCTACCGTAATGCCGCTCATCAGCATGTCTGGCACCCAGTACTGCACGGCCCCCATTACAAGCGCCATCACCGGCAAAAACAGCAAAATGCCGCGCAGGCTGCGCTGCACCACCCGCCGCCGGCTAAAATAGCTTGCCACAATAATGAGCGCGTAGACCACCAGCACCCAATAGTTGATGTCATTTGCCGGGCCGCGCAAAAAAGTACCGTCCGGTAAAATACGAAACAGCAAGCCGGTATTGCCGTTACCCGCCGCGATGACTAGCACCGCCAGCAGCAGCGCCGCCGCGGGCACCCCAGCAATATAAAAGGTACGACGTTTCGCCTGCATTAAATAAAGCAGGTAGATCAGCAACCCCGTTTCAAGTAAGCACAACAGCACATAATATAGCACGCTGGTAAGGTACATCGCCCAATACAGCGACTTGACCGGCTGCTCGAGCAATTTGACCGAGACAATGTTCAATATAATAGAAAACAACGCAAAATACAGACAGCTGCGATAAATGCGCGTCTGTATGGTACGTGCTAATAGTCTTTCGCGGGAAAAATACAAAATCAACCCGATAATCATGCACGCGATCACTTCTGCTCCAATGATCCAATGGTTCATAGGTCTCTCCTGTAAAAAATTGCTTAAAATCAAATGTCGGGTGTTTTCTCTTTTTCTGGCAACCTATCAAATTTGCTTTTACTAAAACAATTTTATCATACACTTTTCACCATAAAAAATCTAGCTCTTTTGCGGTTCTACTTTTTCAAATCGCGTTATCTGCTCTATTTTTAACGTATTATAAATAAATAAATCACTTTTTCATGCATTTTTGCTTTTTAAATTACTGTCCAGATTTTGTTCCCACTACCTTTTATTATCGGCTTTTTTGTGACAAAAGTTACCCGTTTTAGTCACAAAACTACATTTTTATTTCAATTTTATTTTAATAATAAAATTTTAAACGATTTCTGTTTTTGGGCGTTTCGTGCAGTTTTTCTTTGTTTCGTTGTCAAAAGTATAAAATTTGTAAATGTGTCATATCTATTTTTAATTTATATTTTTCAAATATTTTGTTACTCAATTATAGCGTCACAATTGTTGTTTTTTTGTCGTTAATTGTATTTATCCCGTCTGAAAAAAATGTAAAACCGCATGATTTTACTTTTCATTCTAAACCGCCTGCGCTTATTATAAAATTGACACACCAGTTTTTATATTACAGAAAGCAAAAAGCTTCACTAAACTGCCCACAACACCAATTTGCGCAAAGGCCGCCGGCTGTTTTTAAAATTATGCACAATAATTTTTGTTTTAAATTTCAATACCTCACAAATCTTCTAGTTTCCTCTTGACTTTGCTTCAAAAAGCTCTTATCTTGTTCACATAGCGAACAACTGATTAAGTGATTAACCGGCAACAAAAAATAAGGAGAAACCAGTATGAAAATTACGAAAGTGGAAGTTTTTCGCCTGCCCACTGCCAACAGTAAAATGAACAGCCCCATCGGCTGCCGTATTCACACCGACGCCGGTATTTGCGGCGACGGCGAAGCCGGCATGGCGTATGGCATTGGCGGTTCTGCGGCTTTTGGCATGGTGTGTGATTTGGCCCAGCTTGTGATTGGCATGGACCCCTTGCAGACAGAGCTGATTTGGGAAACGATGTACAAAAAGACCTTTTGGGGCCAAAATGGCGGCCCCGTTGTGTTTTCTGGCATTGCGGCCATTGATGTGGCGCTGTGGGACATTAAGGGCAAGCATTTCGGCGTGCCTGTTTACCAGCTGCTCGGCGGCAAAGTGCGGGACAAACTGCGCACCTATGCAAGCCAGCTGCAATTTGGCTGGGGGCAGGTCGGTGTCAGCGAGCACCTGTGGGCAGTAAAGCCGGAGGACTATGCGCACAATGTCAAGCTGGCTATGGCCGAGGGTTTTGACGCGGTAAAAATTGACTTTTTTGACCGCGACGAAGAGGGCAAGCCGCTGAACTTTTTGGACACGACCGGCTTTTTGACACCGGCCCAGCTTAAAATGGTGGAAGCCCGGATGAAAGCCGCCCGCGAAGCTGCCGGCGACGGGGTAGACATTATTATGGAAAACCATTCATACCCCGATGCACTCGGCGCAGTACAGCTGGCAAAGCTGGCTGAAAAATACGGCATTTTGGCATTTGAAGAGCCCAATACCCCGACGACCCAGACCGTGGAGTACATCACCAAGTACACCAGCGTACCCATTGCAAATGGCGAGAGGCTGTTCTCGCGCTGGCAGTACGCCGACTACTTTAAGCGCAACCTGTTACAGCTTGCCCAGCCCGACATCGGCAACTGCGGCGGCATCAGCGAAGTGAAAAAAATCTGCGATATGGCACACGCCTTTGACGCGGGGATTCAGGTTCATGTTGCGGGCAGCCCTTTGTCTACCAACGCCGCTTTGCATTTGGAGTGCACCATCCCCAATTTTGTAATTCACGAGCATCACACCTGCAACCGAATGGACACCTGCCTCGGCCTTACAAAATACAATTTGCAGCCGGAGAATGGGTATTTCACCGTGCCCGACCTGCCCGGCATCGGCAACGAGTTTTTGCAGGAAGCCATTGACAAAGCACTTCTTTACAAGGCTGTAATGTAATTTTTAATAGGAAAAACAACGAATTAAAAAAGGGGGTAGACAGCGACATTACCGGTAAACGATACCCGTTTGGGCCATAGCCCTATAGCAAATTTATACCCTGCAAAGAATTCGATCCCCGCGTGCAAGTTTCCCTAAAATCCGTAAAAAGACTGAGGAGGTTTTCGCGATGGCAATTAAAGTAATTCAGGAACCCGCACCAAAACCCGGAACTCTTGGAAAAACCGAACTCTATGCATTGGCAATTGGGCAAGTGATTGGTGCCGGCGTTATTACCCTGATCGTACCAGCCATTAAAATGACAGGCTATTCTGCCTGGCTTGCCTATTTTGTGGCAATTATCATGGGCTTTGTTATGATTCTGCCTTTCGTGTTCGTTTCATCCGCACTGCGCCTTGGGGGCGGCAACTACTCCATGCTGTGCGAGCTGGCAGGCCCCACTTCATCCGGTATTTTCGCGTTCGCCTATTTAACGCAGTGTTTGTCGCTGTCGCTGTTTGGTGCCGCCGCTTCTGCGTACCTTGGCGACATCATCCCCGCACTGGGCGGCGCGCTGCCCCGCGTTATCGTAGGTGTTTCGCTATTGACCGTGTTTTTTGTTGTCAACCTTTTGGGTGTGGACGTAATGGCGAAGGCCCAAAAGCTGATGACCTGGCTGCTGATTGCCGCCTTGATTTTGTTTGCCGTTGTGGGCATTTTTAAAATGAAACTGCCCATCTTTAATTTTGCCGACCCCAACTTTTTGATTAGCGGCTGGGGCATCACCTTTAACAAGGGGCAAATTTCCGGCGGGTTTACCGGTGCTGTTCTGCTGTTTGTTTATTCTTGCCAGGGCTATTACATGACGACTGCCTATGGCCGCGATGCCAAAAACGCGAAACGCGATATCCCGGTAGTTCTGCTGCTTGCCGTGCCTACCCTGATCGTGTTGTATGTGGGCGTTGCAATGGCCGGTGTGGGCGTGATGAGTGTAGAAGAATACGGCAACTCTGCGACCCTTGTTTTTGCAGCACAGCGTATTTTCCCCACTTGGCTGTTCTACTTTTTCATTATCGGCGGCCCCATTATGGCGCTGCTGTCTACCCTCAACTCCAGCTTTGCCTACAACGCAATTACCATTGGCCAGTCTTGCGA
This sequence comes from Bacillota bacterium, assembly GCA_023460035.1. GTDB lineage: Bacteria > Bacillota > Clostridia > Oscillospirales > Ruminococcaceae > Pygmaiobacter. Next base: position 1,500 of record JAEWRN010000035.1, on the reverse strand, counting down.
TGACGGCTGGCTGCCCGCCACCTTTGGCAAGAAAAACGCAAAGGGCTCGCGCGTATTCATCTTGACCTTCATGTACATTTTGGGTGTCATCCCCATTGTCTTCGGTCTTTCCATCACCGTCATTACCAACATGGTGCAGCTTTTCACCTCGTTCTTCGCGTTCCTCAACTTTGCGGCACTGATTAAACTGCCAAAGAAGTACCCCGAAGCCTGGAAAAAGTCTCGTTTCCATGTGCCCGACGGCTTGTACTATGCAATCTGCGTTTTGTCACTGATTGGGTTCATTGTGGTGTTCTGGAAGTCTTGCCTGTCCATGACGCCCGCGCTGGCCATTGCCAATGTGTCGGCACTGCTGATTATGGCGGCGATCGGCATCTGGCGCGCCAAACGCGGCAATATTGAGATTCACACCTCTGTGTGGGCTGAAGACCAGGAAGAAGCCCCCGCAAAATAACTTGTTTCCCTGTACGACTTTTTTGAATATAAACGATCATCGGCAAAAGAAAGGAGACCTATTTATGAAAATCACAAGTATAGAATGTTATCTCGGTGACGGCGCCCTTGGCGGGTTTGTCACCATTAAGATGAACACCGATGCGGGCATCAGCGGGTTTGGCGAGGCGGGCCTTGCCTACGGCAACTGCTCGGAAGCGGCTTTTGGCCAGTGCCAGGATTTTGCAAAGCTGGTCATTGGCATGGACCCGTTTGATACTGAAAAAATTTGGGAACACCTGCACCGCCACACGTTCTGGGGCATGGGCGGCGGCGTTGTCGTCACCTCGGCCATGGCGGCCATTGACACCGCCTGCTGGGACATTAAGGGCAAAGCGCTGAACCTGCCCGTTTATAAGCTGCTCGGCGGCAAAACCAACGAAAAATTGCGCGCCTACGCTTCTCAGCTGCAGTTTGGCTGGCGGAGCCTCATTGAGAAAAACGACTCGTTAACACTGCTGTACGACCCGAAAGATTACTATGACGTGGTGAAGGACGCAATGGCGGAGGGCTATGACTCGGTAAAAATTGACCCCGTTTTTGCCCCCACCCAAGAAAAGCCCTTTGGTGAGGTATTTGCCACACAGGGCAACCAGATTCGCGGCTGCTACCGTGACCATGATTTAAAGCGCTCGATAGAGCGCATTGCCGCGGCACGCGAGGCGGGCGGGGATGACCTTGACATCATCGTCGAAATCCACTCGCTGCTGGACGCCAATACCGCCGCCATTCTGGGCAAGGCGCTGGAGCCGTACCGCATTATGTACTTTGAAGAGCCCACGATGCCCTGCAACCCCGGTATGTTCAAACACATCAAAGAGCGTTGCTCCCTGCCGCTGGCCACCGGCGAGCGCAGCTATACCCGCTGGGGCTTCCGCCAGTTCTTTGAGGACCGCACCCTCGACATCATCCAGCCGGATTTGGCAAACACCGGCGGAATCACCGAGACCAAAAAAATCTGCGATATGGCGCAGGTTTATGACGTGGGCGTGCAGATTCATGTCTGCG
>JAEWRN010000034.1 GCA_023460035.1 Bacillota bacterium | reverse complement strand
TTATTCGCACTGCGTTTGGCTTCCGCAACACCGACAACATGATCGCCATGGTCATGCTGTCCTGTTCGTGCGTCCAACTGTTGCTCCCGGGCCGCTAAGTTACCCACACAAACTACCGAAGCCTCTATTTTTTTTGCATTAAATCCAGAACTCTGCCCGGAGTTCCAACTACAATTTGAGGCTTTGTTTTCAGCGCTTTAATTTGCAAATTGATGTTTGCATTACCAAATACCGCAGCGCTTCTGATTGAAATGCCGCTGTTGGCTGCAAGCAACTCAATTTGTCGGTGTACCTGCAAACCAAGCTCGTGGGTTGAGACAAGGATGACTACCTGAAGGCCGTTTTGAATATCCTCTTGCCGTTGAAAGATCGGGAGTAAATATCCCAGGGTCTTTCCGCTTCCCGTCTGTGAACACGCCATTATATCATTTCCAGAAAGAATAGCGGAGAACATTTTATCTTGTATCCCAATAGGCTCGGTAACCCCTTGTTTGTTTAGTCCTGCAATAAGTTCCGGCTTTAGACCAATCGTTTCAAAATTCATTCTCATAGAACTCCACTCTGTTTTTCAATTCCTTATTGTACAAAAAATACGGGACATGGGAATTTTCATAAAATCACACAAAAAGCCCTATTGCACTCTATTCGGAGACAAGCAGCGTTATCGGGCTTTCCCTTTGTAAACCCCTAAAAATACAGTTAAAAAAAACCAACGATTAAAAATCGTTGGTTTTTTTGGTCCGAGTGACATGACTTGAACATGCGGCCTCTTGACCCCCAGTCAAGCGCGCTACCAACTGCGCCACACCCGGATAAAACGCCGTCATTTCTGACGGCTTTATTATTATACTGAATACCGCTTGCTTTGTCAATTCTTTCTTGCCAAAAAGTTCTATGTGTTTAGTTTGAGACCCTGTTTTATATTTTAGCCGGCTTTTTTTGTGCGCGGTAACGGCGCAGCACAAGGTGTAACTGGTGCAACAGCCTGCGCTTGCCACCCTTGCCGTTGCAGACGTCCAGCAACGCAGTGGTCAACTCAAAATCGGCAAATCCGTTTGACATCAGCGCGATATTTTTTACCGGCAATTCCGCCGTCATTTGCCGCACAATTTCGCGGTTCACTTTAGGGGATTTTACAAAATGGTTGGTACGCACCCCAATTTGAAACGCAATTTTCCACACTTGGCGGCCAAGCCAGGTTGCCTTCAGCTCCCCCAGCGTGCTGTCCAACGCAAATTCACCCGGTTTTGCCGCAATGTTTTTGTTTTCAGGTAGCGAGTGCAGCTTTGCAAATTCATCATCGGGGAACTCGTTGCCGCTGATACTGCCGTAATAGCCGGTTACAAGCTGGCTTTGTGGCAACGGTAACTGCATTGTGCCCTGCCGGGTGACGGTTGCGCACAAGGGCAGCGCGCGGCTGCTGGTGCCAACACGAATTTCGTACTCCCCTGCCGACACGACAAACTTGTGCTCTGCAACCGAATAAAACGCAAAAGCATCTTCTTCTAACACCAGCTCAACCCGCTTGCTTTCCCCTGCCTGCAACGTCACCTTTTGAAACGCGGCCAAGGTCTGCTTTGCCATAAAAGCCACCGGCGTTTTGGGGCGTACATAGCACTGGCAAATTTCCGCCCCCGCCATATTGCCGGTATTCGCCACAGTAAACCGTAAGGTCACATTGCCGGTGCCGCTGCTTTCTGCCTGCAGGTCGCTGTACTGAAAGCTGGTGTAAGAAAGGCCGTACCCAAACGGGAACAAAACCTCTTTACCCGCCGTGTCGTAATAGCGGTAGCCAATAAAAATGCTTTCGTTATAGCTGACATAGCTTGGCCCCATGGGGTAATGCAGGTAAGCCGGTGTTTGTGCCAGTGCAAGCGGCCACGTTTCGGCCAGTTTGCCGCAGGGGTTCTGTTTGCCCCAAAGCAGGTCACAGGCAGCTTCGCCCACACCTTCCCCCGCAAGGTAAAAGTTCAGCAAGGCATCCACCTGCCCAAGCCAGGGCAGTTCTACCGGGCTGCCGCCAATTAACACCACAACAAACGGCTTACCCGCCGCACCAAGGGCCTTTGCAAGGGCAAGCTGCGGCTGTGGCAGCGAAATGTGCCTGCGGTCGCGCCCTTCGGTTTCATCTGTTTCAGTCAGCCCTAAAAACAGTACAACGGTATCTGCCTGCTGTGCCGCTTGCACCGCTTGGTTGATCATCTCTTCACTGGGAGCTTCGTCCTCACTGCGCCAGCCCTGTGTAAAGGTAACCGCATACCCTTGCGCTTTTGCAGCGGCAAGCGGTGCCACCGGTGCATTTGCGTTTACAATCGAACTGCCGCCGCCCTGGTAACGGGGTGCCTGTGCCATTTCGCCTACAAACAGTACTTTTTGCTGGGCCCTTAGCGGCAATGCCCCGTTGTTTTTCAGTAATACCGCAGACTGCGTCGCCGCGGTGACGGCAAGCTGATGGTTTGCCGCTAAGTCGCAAGGAACAATTTCACTGTTTTGGGCACAGTCAAACACAAAGCGCAGCACCCGGCGCACGGCAGTATCCAGCTCTTGCATCGGTAACATGCCGCTTTGCACCGCCTGCACGATTAGCCGGTCGGTCACCCCATAGCTGCTGGGCATTTCAAGGTCCAGCCCGGCACGCACCCCGGCCACACGGTCATGCACTGCGCCCCAGTCGCTCATTACAAGGCCGTCAAAGCCCCAGTTACCCCGCAAAATCTCGGTGAGCAGCTCGTGATTATCTGCCGAATAACATCCGTTGATTTTGTTATACGAGCACATCAATGTGCTGGGGGCCGCCTGCTTTACCGCAATTTCAAACGCGCGCAGGTAAATTTCGTGCAGCGCACGCTCGTCAATTTCACTGCTGACCGACATGCGCAGCGTTTCCTGGCTATTGGCCGCAAAATGCTTTAAGCTGCATCCAACACCCTGCTGTTGCAAGCCCTTGATAAACCCCACAGCCAGTTTACCGGCCAGTAAGGGGTCTTCGGCATAATACTCAAAATTGCGGCCACACAGCGGGCTGCGCTTCATATTTACCCCCGGCGCCAGCAGCGTGGTTACACCGTTTGCACGGCACTCGGCACCAATCGCGCGGCCTACTTGCATCGTAAGCTGCTCGTCCCACGCACAGGCAATCGTCGCCTCTGTGGGGAAACAGGTTGCCTTTACACTGGGCCCGCCGTTTTGCTGGCTGTGTGCAAGGTCTTCTTTGCGCAGGCCGGTGGGCCCGTCTGCCATAAAGACAGACGGCACCCCCTTTGCCGGTATGGGCTTTGTCTCCCACGAATTCAAGCCTGAACACAACGACGCCTTTTCTTCCAATGTCAGGGTATTTAAAATCTGTTCCAGCTTTGCAGCCTCCAAAAGTCTATTCCTCCTTTGTTAATGCTCTGGCCTCCAGGTCTTCAATAATATGATGGTACATCTTATCGTCGATTTTGTAAAAGCGACGGTAGACAAAATAGCTTGCCAAAATCAGCAAAAGCGGCAGCGCAATCATGGAAACGCGCATTTGCAGCGTAGAGCTTGCAGGTATTTGGGTGATCAGCGCATTGGCCTGTGCTTTGATCTGGTCTTTTGTCAGCGCGGCGTTCTTTTCCAGCGCACTGATCTGGTTTGAATAGCTGTTCAGGCCCGAGCGCGCCAGCGTATACGTCCAGATGCCGGCCTGAATGGCACTGGCAAGCTTGGTGATAAACGGGTTCAGGCTGAAAATAATGCTCTCGTTGCGGGTACCCAGCTTCCACTGGCCATACTCAATGGTGTCGGCCAATAGCACAAGGTTGAGTAGTTGAATAATTGCCTGCCCGCTGAACAGCACCAGCCCAATGATGCAAAGCATAATCATGTTCATGGGTAGCAGATAGCCCACCGTCATAAAGCCAAGATACCCCAGCACAACCAGCCCAATGGCAAGCCCAAACAGCTGACGGCGGTTAAAATGCTTTGAAATTTGCGGGTAAAACGACAGCGTTACAATTTGCGCAACGCCAATCGTGATGGCAAAAATGGTGTACTCATTGCCGCCGTACACGCCATAGTCAAAATAGAAGAACTGCAGCCCAAAGCTGGTCGTTGTAAAATAGCCAATGTTGAACAGCAGCATGCAAATAATAATGGCCAGCAGCTGGTCGTTTTTCGCGATAATTTTTACCATGCCAAGCAGTGTCGTATGGCTTTGGGCCGAGGTGACGACATTCTTTTTTTCTTGCACGCCGACAACGACCAATAACTGACACGCAATAAAGAGCACTGCCACCGCAATGGCAATCAGCCGGTAGGTGCTGACCATACGCCCCATTTGTGATACGATGGGCACGACCGCTGTTACTACAAATAAGCCGATATTTGCCCCAATTCGTGCAAGTGAGGATGCTTTTTCGCGCTCTTTGGGGTTGACCGTCAGGCTGGGCAGCATACTCCAGTATGAAATGTCATTCATGGTGTAAGTCATGCCCCACATAATATAGGTAATGGCAAACACAACAAGGAACATGCCCTGGCTGAGGTGAAAATCAAAAAACAGCAACACAATAAAAATGCTGTTCAGCAGTGCGCCGCTGATGATATAAGGCTTAAACTTGCCCCAGCGTGAGCGCGTATTGTCAATAATCGTGCCCATCATCGGGTCGTTGATGGCATCCCAAACACGGGCCACTACCATAATAATACCAACGCCGGCAAGCTGCCAATCACTCAGGCCAACCGCAAGGGTAAGGTAAGTCAACACAAAGCTGCTTACCAGCGTGTACGCCGCATCGCGCCCAATACAGCCAAACCCAAAGCTGTACCGTGTTCGTTTGGATACCACACCGTTTTCGTTCATGAAATGATCCTCCTCGTTATTTTATAAAATAAGGGGCCAAAGCGCAGCGATAGCCTTGCTTTGGCCCCCTTTTCTCTGTCATCTCAGCAGGAGAACAAATTATGGTTTTTGTTTTTTGATATTCTCCCAATAAGCTTTTGCCGCTTGCTCGGTTTTATTGGGGCCGTACTCGTAATACACCGTGTCCAAAAGCTCGGTGGGCAGATATTGCTGGGCCACCCAGTGCCCCGGGTAATCGTGAGGGTATAAATAATTCTGCCCTTTCACCTTCGCATCGGCCCCGTCGTAATGCTTGTTTTGCAAGCAGCGCGGGATAGGCCCACTGCGCCCGCGTTGTAAGTCTTGCCGGGCGGCTATGATGGCGTTGTGACCAGAATTGCTTTTGGGGGCCGTAGCAAGCAAAATCGCCGCGTCTGCAAGTGGTAATTGCGCTTCGGGCAGGCCAAGCTGAAGCGCGCTGTCTACACAGGCTTTCACAATGGGGATGGCCTGCGGGTACGCAAGGCCAATATCCTCCGCTGCAATGACCAGCAAGCGCCGGCAGGCAGAAAGCAGGTCACCGGTTTCAAGCAGCCGTGCAAGGTAGTGAATTGCCGCGTCCGGGTCAGAGCCGCGGATGCTTTTTTGCAGCGCCGAAATGGTGTCGTAGTGATTATCTGAATCGCGGTCATAGCTCATGGTGCTGCGCTGGGCCACCTGCTGTGCCATTTCAAGTGTAATAGTTTTCACCTTGTCAGCTGTAGGCGCCGCCCCGGCAAGCAATTCTAAGCTGCTCATGCTTTTGCGCACATCGCCGCCGCAGGCCGTTGCCATAAAATCCAGCGCATCGGGCTGCAATATAATTTTGCAGTCGTCCTGCTGCTCCAGCAATACTTTTGCCCGCTCTATCGCCTCTTTGATCTCCTGCGCAGTAAGCGGTTTAAACTCGAACACCGTACACCGCGAAAGCAAGGCGGTATACACATAAAAGTAAGGGTTCTCGGTTGTGGAGGCAATCAGGGTAATGCTGCCGTCCTCAATACATTCCAGCAGGCTTTGCTGCTGCTTTTTGTTGAGGTACTGAATTTCGTCGAGATATAATAGAATGCCGCCATGCCCAATTAAAGTACCGATTTCGCCAATCACGGTACGGATGTCACCGGTAGAAGCCGACGTACCGTTGAGCTTGTGCAGCCGCATGCCGCTGTTTTCGGCAATGATGCGGGCCACCGTGGTTTTGCCCACCCCCGGCGGGCCATAAAAAACCATATTGGGGATGCGCCCCGCGTCAATATTACTGCGAAATACGCTGCCGGGGGCAAGCAGGTGCTTTTGGCCAAACACTTCGTCCAGCGTTTTGGGCCGCAGGCGGTCTGCCAGCGGGCTTTCCATCTGCATTTCCCCCTCTCTTATGGGGCGGTTTGCACTTCACTGCGCCAATCGCCAAGCTTTTGTTCGGCATAGCCGTTCTCTAAAAAATAGTCAATGGCATACACCAAACTGCGGTCCCAAAATTTCCACTCATGGTTGCCGGGCCAGGTAAGGTAACGGTAGTTTGCAAAATGCAACGGCTGCATAGTATTGTACAGCGCGGTGTTTTGGGTGCGAATTTCATACACCTCATCGTCCTGCATGCCACAGGTAAACAGTAATTTGGGCTGTTTTTCTGCTGGCAAGTTGTTCAACTTTACAGCCAGTTTGTACAGGTCATATTGGTCTGGCAGCGTTAAATCCTGCCCAAAAACCGGCACAAACTGCTGGCGCAGCTGTGGCAGGCCGCGGCCTTTTTCAAACATCAGGGCAAGGTCCACCGCGCCCGAAAAACTGGCAACCCCGGCATACCTCTCCGGGTGGTTTAACCCAATCATCATGGCCCCATACCCGCCCATAGAAAGCCCGGCAATAAAGTTTTTCTCCCGCTCGGTGGGCAGCTTAAAAAAGCGGTTCAGCAGCACGGGCAATTCTTCTGTCACAAAGGTATACCATGCGTCGCCATATACCATATCACAATAAAAGCTGTTTTCACAGCTGGGGGCAACTAATATTAGCCCATTGTCTGCCGCATAGCGGCAAGCTGACGACATTTGCAGCCAGTCTTGCCCGCTGTTGGTGTACCCGTGCAGCAGGGTGACGACCCCGCGTATTTCAGGCACCACGGTTTCGGGGTAATCGTTGGGGAAGTACAGCGAAACTGCCACACTGCGCCCCATAAGCGTACTGCGTAAGGTGGCATTGATATAAGCCATACGGGCTCCTCTCTTTGGGCTTGCTGTAATAAACGGTTATTCGTACAGCGGGAACTGTGCGGTCAGTGCCTCTACGCCCGCGGCGATCTCGTCTTTTTTATTGTCGTAGTCAAAAACACACCCGGCAATAAAATCTGCTATTTTTTCCATTTCCGTCTTGCCAAAGCCGCGGGTCGTTACGGCCGGTGTGCCAATGCGCACGCCGCTGGTAACCGTAGGCTTTTCGGGGTCGTTGGGCACCGTGTTTTTGTTGGCCGTAATGTGTACTTCGTCCAGCCGTGCCTCCAGCATTTTGCCGGTCACACCGGTACCGCGCAGGTCCACCGTCATCAGGTGGTTATCGGTACCACCCGAAACCAAATGCACGCCGCGTGCCAGCAAAGCCTCGCTTAATGCCTTGGCATTTGCAACAATCTGCTGCTGATACGTTTTAAACTCGGGGGTCAGCGCCTCGCCAAAGCAAACCGCTTTGCCGGCGATGACATGCATCAGCGGGCCGCCCTGCGTGCCAGGGAAAATGGCCTTGTCAATGGCTTTTGCGTACTGCTCTTTGCACAAAATCATGCCGCCGCGCGGGCCGCGCAGTGTTTTGTGGGTGGTGGTGGTCACCACATCGGCATACGGCACGGGCGACGGGTGCAACCCTGCCGCCACAAGGCCGGCAATATGGGCCATATCCACCATAAACAGGCAGTCAACTTCTTTTGCAATTTTGGCAATGCGCTCAAAATCAATAATGCGGGCATAGGCAGAAGCACCGGCGACGATCATTTTGGGTTTTTCGTTTAGTGCCAGCTCGCGCAGGGCATCATAATCAATAAAGCCATCGTCATTTACGCCATAAGGCACAAAGTGAAAATACTTACCCGACATATTGACCGGGCTGCCGTGCGTCAGGTGGCCGCCATGCGACAGGTTCATGCCCAGCACGGTATCGCCCGGCTGCAGCAACGCAAAGTAAACGGCAAGGTTTGCCTGTGCGCCAGAGTGCGGCTGAACATTGGCATGGTCTGCGCCAAACAGTTTGCAGGCGCGGGTGCGGGCAAGCTCTTCCACCTCATCGACAAACTGGCAGCCGCCGTAATAGCGGTGGCCGGGGTAACCCTCGGCGTATTTGTTGGTCAAAATACTGCCCATTGCCGCAAGCACTGCCGGGGAAACTATATTCTCCGAGGCAATCAGCTCAATATTTTTGCGTTGGCGATCCATTTCGCGTGCCATCGCGGCGCCTACCTCTTCATCCCGCGCCCGAACAAAACCGATGGTATCCATCACATCTCCAAACATTGCGTCAGCTCCTCCGCTCTTTTGCATCTGTGGCGGCCTGCCGGCCACACTTTGTGTAAATACAGAATATATACAAATTATACTAGCAGTGCCCACAAAAGACAAGGCGAATACCCCTGTTTTATTTTATTGCCGGGGCACATTTTATTTTGCCGCACAGCATGCTATAATGCTTTTAAACTTACTTTTGCCGGTTTGTATGCAGCTTGTGTACACCTATTGTGGAGGGCCCGATGAAAAAGAAAAAAGAGGTACTTGAAATTATTGAACGCCTAAAACAGGCCTATCCGCTTGCGGCCTGTACCTTAGACTACGCCAGCGCATGGCAACTGCTGGTGAGTGTACGACTGGCCGCACAGTGTACGGATGCCCGTGTAAACGTGGTCACCGAGGATTTGTTTGCCATTTACCCGTCGGTACAAGCACTGGCCGAGGCTGAACCGGACGAAATTGAAGCCATTGTGAAGCCCTGTGGCCTTGGCCACAGCAAAGCACGGGACATCAGCCTGACAGCAAGAAAGCTGGTAGACGAGTTTGACGGCAAAGTGCCGAATGACTTCGACACCCTGCTCACCCTGCCCGGCGTGGGGCGCAAAAGCGCAAACCTGATTATGGGCGACGTGTTTGGCAAGCCCGCCATTGTCACCGACACCCACTGTATCCGCTTGAGCAACCGCATGGGGCTGGTACAGGATTTAAAAGACCCTAAAAAAGTGGAAATGGCCTTGTGGAAAATCATCCCCCCGGCTGAAAGTAACGACTTTTGCCACCGGCTGGTGCTGCATGGCCGCGCGGTGTGTACTGCCCGCAGCCCACGCTGCACAGAATGCACGTTGAACGACCTTTGTGATATGGGGCGTGAAGCCCTTAAAATTAACACTAAAAATAGTAAAAACGAGGAGAACTGAAAATGAAAAAGCTGATTGCCGTTTGTCTTTCCGCACTGCTTTGCGCCGCTTTGCTTGCCGGCTGCGGCGGCGGTTTGTCGGATGCTTACGATGAAGACAAGGTTGTTTCACTGGCACATGAGGTTGTCACCGACCTGAACAACAATGATTATGATGCCGTTGTCGCAATGATGGACGATACGATGAAAGCCGCGCTGCCTGCGGATAAGCTTAGCGAAGCATGGGCGCCCGTCAGCGAACAAGTGGGCGCGTTTGACTCGTTTGTCAAAGATGCCACCAGTGAAAAGGACAGTATCGCAACGATTGTGGTGCTTGCAAAATACGCAAACGCCAACCTCACCTTTACCATCAGCTTCAACACCGATTTGCAGCTTGTGGGGCTTTACATGAAATAAACTCGCTTGACAAGCAAGTTACTGGCGCATATAATAAACCCGGACATAAAAACAGGGGTGCCGAAAGGCTGAGATTTGTCACTGTAAGCAGTACATGAACCCTTTAACCTGATCCGGATAATGCCGGCGTAGGAAGTTTACACCATACCCTCCGAGGTTAAGCACCTGTTTTTATTAAAAACAGGTGCTTTTTGTTTTTATGTACTACTTTGTGTGAGGTATCTATTATGTCAAACAATTTCTCAAAAACACGCATTTTGGTGGAGTGCGGGCTGATGATTGCCATCGGCACCATTCTGTCACAGATCAAGGTATTTGAACTGCCCACTGGCGGCAGCATCACCGCATTTTCCATGCTGCCCTTTGTGCTGGTTTCGTTTCGGCACGGGGTCAAATGGGGGCTTGCCACAGGGTTTGTCAACAGCCTGTTGCAAATGCTGCTAAATTTTTACGCCCCCCCTTCTAACACCATTATCGCGCTTGTGGGCATGATTTTGCTTGACTATGTAATTGCTTTTAGCGGGCTGGGCCTTGCCGGTTTTTTTGCCAAGCCTTTCAAAAACAAGGCCTTTGGCGTTGGTGTTGGTACCGCCGCCGTGTGCTTTTTGCGGTTTTGCTGCAGCTTTTTAAGCGGTGTTTTGATCTGGGGCTCTTATGCGCCCGAGGGGCAGGCTGTTTGGTATTACTCGCTGACCTATAACGGCTCTTACATGCTGCCAGAATTGATTTTAACGACGGCTGCGGCTGTGCTGCTTTACCTTTCTGCCCCCACGCTGTTTTCCGCTCAGAGCAAATAACAAGTAAACACGGCTTCCCCCCGCTTACTCGCCCATGCGGCCCCGTGTTTGTGTCACGCGCCAAAACACACTTCGTTTTTTAGTAAATATCTGGTTTTTTGCTTGACAAAAGCAAACCGCGGCGATAATATAATAGGAACAAAAGGGAGTAGTTTTAATTTCCGTATCCAACAACCGTCGGGTTCCCCCCGGCTGGAACGGGAACCGCTTCAGGTAACAAGACTTTTGATATGGTTTCCAGCCGTATCAAAGGTCTTTTTTTATTTTATGGCCACTCTTAATTTGAATAACCGGAGGTACTGCAATGTTCGAAACAAAAACCGCCGACGATGTGCTGCTGGAGCTGAATGCGGCAAACCACGGCCTGGCGGAAGAAGAAGCGAAAAAGCGCCTTGCCACACAGGGCCCCAATGCGCTGAAAGCAAAAAAGCCGCCTACAAAACTGCAAATGTTCCTTTCGCAGCTAAAAGACCCGATGATCTATGTACTCTTGGCAGCTGCCGTGGTATCGATTGCGCTGCGAGAGTTTTCTGACGCGGGCATTATTTTAGGGGTCGTGCTGTTGAACGCGATTGTCGGCATGGTGCAGGAAGGCAAGGCCCAGCGTGCGCTGGATGCCCTGCGCGAAATGAGCAGCCCCACGGCAACCGTGCGGCGTGGCGGTGTGGTGCGTGAAATACCCGCTGCCGAACTGGTAACCGGTGATATTGTGCTATTGGATGCTGGGCGCATTGTGCCCGCAGACCTGCGGCTGACTGTTACCGCCGGGCTGAAAGCAGATGAAAGCGCACTCACCGGCGAAAGTGTGCCGACAGAAAAAAATGCCGCCTTTATTACAAAAAAGGATGCGCCGTTGGGTGACCGCCACAACATGGCTTACAGCAGCACCAGTATTTCTTATGGCCGCGGTGAGGGCGTTGTGGTCGCTACCGGGCAAGCCACCGAAATTGGCAAGATTGCCGCAATGCTGGACGGAGATAATGAGCTGACCCCCATGCAAAAAAGCCTTGCCGTTTTGGGTAAGCTGCTAGGCATCATTGCCGTTGTGCTGTGTGCCGCACTGTTTGTGATTGCCTTAATACAGGGTCGCGACATTGTTGAAATGCTGCTTACCGCCATCAGCCTTGCCGTTGCGGCCGTGCCGGAAGGCCTGCCTGCCGTGGTGACCATTGTGCTGGCCGTTGGTGTGCAGCGCATGGTCAAGGTCAACAGCATTGTGCGCCGGCTGCCCGCTGTAGAAACACTGGGCGCTGTCAGCGTGGTTTGCAGCGATAAAACCGGTACTTTGACCCAGAACAAAATGACCGTCACTAAAATTTATACCAACGGCGAATTGCGTGACCCGCAAAGCCTGACCGCACAAAAGGACGAACTGTTTTTGCGCGGTTTTACCCTTTGCAACGATGCCTCGGTTGCAAACAACAGCCGTATTGGCGACCCTACCGAGCTTGCCCTGCTGGATATGGGTGCCATTGCAGGCAACGCGCGCGAAACTTTAGAGCAAACCTGGCCGCGCGTCAACGAGCAGGCGTTTGACTCTGCCCGTAAAATGATGACGACCGTACACCAAAACGGCGGCGAACTAGAGGCGTACACCAAAGGCGCCACCGACCAGTTGCTGCCGCATTGCATTGATATTTTGGACAATGGCAAGCGTCGTGCCATGACACAGCAAGACAAAGACGCGGTTCTTGAGGCGGCTTCGGCCATGTCAAAAGAGGCGCTGCGCGTGCTTGCAATGGCGGTCAAGTACGGCGATGACACCGCAACCGAAGAAGGTCTTTGCTTTGTGGGCCTGGTGGGCATGATTGACCCGGCCCGCCCGGAGGCGAAAGATGCCGTGCAAAGCTTCCGCAACGCGGGCATCACCACCGTGATGATTACCGGCGACCACCGCGACACCGCGCTTGCAATTGCAAAGCAGCTGGACATTGCCGAAACGGCAGACCAGTGTGTGACCGGTGAAGAACTGGACGCAATGCCGCAGGAGGAACTGGAACGCCGCGCCGGCAACCTGCGGGTATTTGCCCGCGTAAGCCCCGAGCATAAGGTGCGCATTGTGAAAGCGCTGAAAGCAAACGGCAAAATTGTCTCGATGACCGGTGACGGTGTCAACGATGCCCCCAGCCTGAAAGCCGCCGATATTGGCGTTGCAATGGGCATTACCGGCACGGATGTCGCCAAGGATGCCGCCGACATGGTGTTGACCGACGATAACTTTGCCACAATTCGCGCCGCTATTGAAGAAGGGCGCGGCATTTACAGCAACATCAAAAAAACGGTCATCTTTTTGCTGGGCTCCAACCTTGGCGAGGTAATCAGCATGTTTACCGCCATTGTGGCGGGCCTTGCCAGCCCCTTAAAAGCAGTGCATATCCTTTGGGTCAACCTGATCACCGACACCATGCCCGCCCTTGCGCTGGGCGCAGACGACAAGCCCCGCGGCATTATGCAGCGCAAGCCCCGCGACCCCAAAGACAGCTTGTTTTCTGGCGGCGGCCTGTTTCTCACTATTTTTTACGGCATTTTAATTGCGCTGATGATGCTTGGCGCGTTTCTTTACCTGCCGGTGCAGCAGCTTGCCGCCGCAGGCACCCCTGTTTCGGTGGCATCCATTGACGCTATTTTAACCGGGGCACTGCTGACAAGGGCACAGACCTATGCCTTTACCGTGCTTGCCGTCAGCCAGCTTTGGCACAGCCTTGGCATGCGGGACGTGGACACCAGTATTTTTATTACGGCACGGCACACCAACCGCTTAACGCTGATCAGCTTTTTCGGCAGCCTGCTGTTGCAGGTTTGCGCCACTGAAATCCCGGCGCTGGCAGGCCTGTTTGGCACAACAACACTGGCCTTTACCGAATGGCTTTCGCTGATTGTGTTTGCCATGCTGCCGCTATTGTTCCACGAATTGTTTATCCCTATTCGCCGCGCAATGCACACCGGCGAACGCGGTTAATTACACCCAAATTGGCCCGGCGGGTTTTCCGCCGGGCCAATTTTTCACATTTTACAGGTTGCTTTTTTCAAATGGGCTGTTATGATAAAACAGGAAACACAAGGAGGCGAACGCCATGCGAAAGCGGATGAAAAAACCTGCTGCGCTGGCCCTTGTACTTGCCATTGCCGTTCTGTTTGCCGCACCACTACAGGCAGCAGACCGCAGTGACGACATTGCCGCGTTGCAAAAACAACTTCAGCAGATCAAGGATCAGCTCAGCTCTCTTGAAGGTACGGTAGAAGACGCACAGACAAAAAAAGAAGCCCTTCAAAAACAAAGTGATGTGCTTTCGCAGCAGATCACGCTGATGCTCAGTGACATTGAAACCGCAAAACAGGCGGTTGCAGATAAGCAAAAAGAGGTGGATGACTCCAAACAGCAAATTGCGCAGACCGACGCGCTGTTTCGTGAGCGGCTGCGCGCAATGCAGGTCATGCACACCTCCGGGGCGGTCTCTACCCTGCTTGGGGCAAACAGCTTTGACGAATTGCTGACAGCAGGCACGACACTGTCTCGCATTTCTATCTCCGACACCGAACTGCTGGAGCGGCTGGCACAGCAAAAAGCACAGCTGGAAACCGAAGAACAAGCCCTTGCCGACCAACTGCAAACACTGAATGACCAGCAGGCGGCCTTACAGCAAAAACAGCAGGAGCTTGCGACCAGTATTCACACGCAGGACGATAAAATTTCTGAGGCGCAGGCAGAGAAAGAATCGAAGCAAAGTGAATACGACCAAACCTACGCGTCTTACCGCGCGGCAGTGGACGAAACCAATGCCTGGATGGCGACCCATTACAGCACCGGCACGACCTACACCGGCGGGGCGCTCAGCTACCCATTACTTTCGTCCGAGGGGTATTTTTACCTTTCCAGTGGGTACGGTTACCGGTCCGACCCGTTTGGCGGCGGCAACCAGGAATTTCACAACGGGTACGACTTTGCGGGCGGCAACGGGGCCCTGTTGGGGCGCCCGGTGCACGCGGCGGCAGACGGCACGGTCATCAAAGTGGAATACCGCTCTACCGGTTATGGCCTTAAAGTCATTATTGACCACGGCGGCGGGTTGACGACCTTATATGGTCACCTTTCGGCTATTTACGTTGCCGAGGGCCAGCAGGTGACGCGTGGCGAAGTAATTGCCGCCGCGGGCAATTCCGGTAACTCCACTGCCGCACATCTTCACTTTTCCGTTTTCCAAAATGGTGCGGCACAGGACCCCGGCGGTTATTTGGGTTAGCCCAGCATATAAACAACATCGTTATATCAAAGGCCCCGGCAATTTGCCGGGGCCTTTGGTTTGCGTTATTCTTCAGTTTCTTCCTGCAAAATGGGCTCTGGCAGGGCCTGCGCCTCTGCCGCCGGCAAAGACGTAATGTTGCGCAGCCTGCGCTGGATTTGCCGGGTGCGCACCCCCACAAGGTTTTCCAGCTCATCCGATGCCTGATGCAGCCTTGTTTGTGTTTGCGCCAGCGCTTTGCCAAAAGTTTCAAACTCTGACTTTACATTCCCTAAAATGTCCCACACCTCGCTGGAGCGCTTTTGAATGGCCAGCGTGTGAAAACCCATTTGCAGGCTGTTTAATAGCGCCGCCATAATGGTGGGGCCCGCAATTGTTACTTTATACTCCGTTTGCAGCCGCTCCACCATGCCGCGGCGCACCACCTCGGCATAAAGGCCCTCTACCGGCAAAAACAAAATGCCAAATTCGGTCGTGTCGGGCACATGCACATATTTATCCCGAATGTCCTTTGCTTCACTGCGTATGCGGTTTTCCAGCATTTTGCCCGCGGCTGCGATTTGCTCTGAATCCCCGGTATCATAGGCTTCCATCAGGTTTGCATAGCAATCTGCGGGGAACTTTGCGTCAATCGGCAGATAAATCGTCTCCCCGTCTTCGCCGGAGGGCAGCTTTACCGCAAATTCCACCCGCTCGCTGCTGCCTTTGCGGGTGGCGACATTTTCGTCGTATTGGTCCGGGGTCAAAATTTCCTGCAAAATGGCACCAAGCTGAATTTCGCCCAAAATGCCGCGCGTTTTGACATTGGACAGCACTTTTTTCAGGTCCCCCACGCCAATTGCCAGTGTTTGCATTTCGCCAAGGCCCTTGTACACCTGTTCCAGCCGTTCGTTCACCAGCCCAAAGCTTTTTGCCAGCTTGTCCTCTAATGTTTTTTGCAGCTTTTCATCCACCGTCTCGCGCATCTGGTCCAGCTTGTGGTTGTTATCCTCCTGCAACGCGGTCAGGCGGGTTTCCATTGTGCGGCGGATGCTGTCCAGCTTAAGCTCTGTTTGCAGCGAAAGGCCTTTAAAGCGCTCGTCAAGGGCCTGCAGGCGGCTGTCCTGCATGCCGGCGATTTGCTTGAGTGCGGTAGACTGCACCGCCGAATAATTTTGCAGCGAGTTGTTGACTGACGCCGTCAGCTCTGTGCGGGTCGCCCGCAGCTCTTCCAGCATTTCACGCCGCAATTGCTGCGGCTGTGCGTCATTTTGCCGGGGTCTTTTCAAAAATGCGGCCGCGGCAAACACAAGCGCCAATGCGGACACCGCAAGTAAGCTGTAAAATTGAAGATCCGTCATTCTGTCTCCCCCATTCGTAGCATTTATCTTCTTCAACAGTATAAAGGCTGCGGGGTATCAAATCAACCACCCATTTGCGGGCCAGACAAAACAGTTTGTAACCCGGCGCCGATTAAGGTATAATAGCGGTAGCTTTTATTTTACCCGGCTTACCTGCCGGGCAACCGCCGGGAGGCCATTTGATGCGTCTTGAGACCCGCAAAATTGCATTGGGCGGCGTACTGTCTGCGCTTTCTGTGACGGTAATGCTGCTAGGCGGCATTCTGCCGTTTGCCACCTTTGTTGCCCCCGCACTGGCCGGGTTGTTTTTGTGGCCGCTGAAGCGTGAGTTTAGCGTGCAAACCGGCATAACGGCCTATGCTGCCGTGGGGCTTTTGGCATTCTTTTTTGTGCCGGATAAAGAGCAAAGCCTGATTTTTTTATTTTTACTCGGCTTTTACCCCATGATCAAAGAAAAACTTGACAAAATACACAAAACCGTGTTACTTTTACTGGCGAAGGTCTTACTGTTCAACGGCCTTGTGTTTTTTATGTACAGCCTTATTTTATTTGTGTTTCCTATCAGCGAAATTGTACAGGAGTTTGCCACTTCGTCCTTTGCTTTGACAATCGGCTTGGTTCTTCTGTCCAATTTCGCTTTTTTGTTGTATGACTTTGCCCTGGTGCGGGTCAGACTGCTATATGAATATCGGCTGCGGCCTTTGCTGTTTGGCGGGGCCCGGTAGGAAAGCAGCCGTAATGCCGTAAACGGCAAAGGAGGTTTGATAAATTATGTGCCCAAAGCGCCGGGCCCTGCTGCACTAGGCGGCAGGGTGACGAGGTGCGAAGTGATCGAAGAATTCGGCGGATGCTTCGCCGGCCCTCCCCGAACGGGTCGTGAAAAAGCGTGCAAAGACGGCTGAAAAGCCGCAACAAAAGCGCTTTTGCGGGAAACATTGAATTTTCTTTTGCGTTGCGCTGCAAAGCAAAAGCTTTTTGTGCTTTGCCAATTTGGGCGAGCACGTATAAAACGGCACAGTTTCTATTTTGCGCAGGTTGTACCCAACGGGGCAGCTTACTTTTTTGTACGCAAAATAGGGTTTGGGTATCCCCTGTTGGGCTACCTTTAATTTTGTTTACTCCATTTGTGCCGTTTTTGAATGAAACGTATTAAAAGGAGAACGCTTTATGTGTGGAATTGTAGGATATACCGGGCACAAGAATGCCTGCGAGGTTTTGATTGACTGCCTGACAAAGCTGGAATATCGGGGTTATGATTCGGCCGGTGTGGCACTGTACACCGATGACGGCATTGAAGTAGTCAAATCCATTGGGCGGCTTTCGGTGCTGGAAGAAAAGCTGAAAGAGCACGGCAAAATCGACTCCTGCTGCGGCATTGGGCATACCCGCTGGGCCACCCACGGTGCCCCGTCTGACCTGAACAGTCACCCGCATTCCAGCGGCAAAGTGACACTGGTACATAACGGCATTATTGAGAATTATTTAAAGCTGAAAGAATTTTTGATGGAAAACGGGTATACGTTTGAAAGCGAAACCGACACCGAAGTGCTGGTAAAGCTACTGGACTACCACTACCATGGCGATGCGCTGGATGCCATTATTAAAACATTGTCAAAGGTACGCGGCAGCTATGGCCTTGCCATTTTGTTTCGCGACCAGCCCGGCCGCATTTGGGCCGTGCGCAAAGAAAGCCCGCTGATTGTTGGGTATGGCAGCGGAGAAAACTTTCTTGCTTCCGACATTCCTGCCCTGCTGAAATACACCCGCGAATACAGCGTGCTGGAAGAAGGCGAAATTGCGTCGATTGACGAAAACCACATTCAGATCTATAGTGAATTCGGCCTGCCGGTAGAAAAAGAGCACCTGACGGCAGACTGGGATATTGAGGCGGCGGAAAAAGGCGGTTACCCGCATTTTATGCTGAAAGAAATTCACGAGCAGCCCCGTGCCATGGCAACCACCATCAACTCCCGGCTGGAGGACGGGTTGCCGGAGCTGCATGTCCCGGAATTGACCGACGAAGCCCTGCGCGGCATCGAACACATCCACATTGTGGCCTGCGGCACCGCCATGCATGCGGGTATGGTGGGTAAAACGGCAATCGAGCGGCTTTGCCGGGTACCTACCGACGTGGATATCGCCTCTGAATTTCGGTACCGTGACCCTATCATCGGCAAAAATGACCTTGTGATTATTGTCTCGCAAAGCGGCGAGACGCTGGACACCTTTGCCGCGCTAAAGCTGGCAAAAGCAAAAGGTGCGAAAACCCTTGCCATTGTCAATGTGGTGGGCTCTTCTATTGCACGCGCTGCAGACTATGTGATGTACACCTATGCAGGCCCTGAAATCGCCGTGGCCAGCACAAAGGCATACAGTGTACAGCTTGCAGTGCTGTATATCTTTTCTCTGCGGCTGGCACTTGCCCTTGGCACCCTGCCGGAGGCTGAAGTGCGACGGTACGTGAAAGAACTGACTCGCCTGCCTGACCTGCTGAGTGGCATTTTAGAAAACACCGAGGAAATCAAGCACCTTGCCTCTTTGTTTATGAACTGCGAGGACCTGTTCTTTTTGGGGCGCGGGTTTGACTACGCGCTCAGCCTGGAGGGCTCGCTGAAGCTCAAAGAGATCAGCTACATCCATTCGGAGGCATATGCCGCGGGAGAGCTGAAACACGGTACCATTAGCCTGATTGTGGAGGGTACCCCGGTGGTCGCGCTTGCCACGCAGGATGCCATTTTTGAAAAGACCATCAGCAATGTGAAAGAGACTAAAAGCCGCGGCGCAAAAGTGCTGTTGTTCTGCAAAGAGGGTGTCGACCTGCCCGCCGACGTTGCAGATTATGTGGTAAACCTGCCGCGGTACGAAGAACTGTTTATGCCCATGCTGCTGGTGGTACCCCTGCAGCTGTTTGCCTATTACATGGCGGTTTTGCGCGGCTGTGATGTGGATAAGCCCCGCAACCTTGCGAAAAGTGTTACCGTAGAATAAATAAAAAGCAGACCCCGGCAGTTTTGCAGCAAATAAAAGCTGCACTGCCGGGGCTATTTTTTTATTGTTTCAGCAACAGGGTAATTACGTCCTCCACCCTGCCGCAGCGGTGGGCCGCTGCGGCCAGCACCACAGGGTCGGCTGTTGCCATAGCATAAGAATGCTGTGCATATTGCAGCATGGTAATGTCGTTAAAATTGTCGCCGAACGCCATTACTTCTGCCGGCTGTATGCCATGTTTTTGGGCAATCTGCGCCAGCGCGGCACCTTTGTCTGAAAGGGTGATGTCAATCCATTTTTCGCCTGCCACGGCGACATTCATTGTCTCGCCCCAGCGGCCCTTAAAATAATCGACCAGCGCGGGGGTAACCCCGCCGGTACACCATGCCGATATTTTTAAAAACGGCTCTTCTACCTGTGTAAATTCGTTTACAGTATGGGTTTGGTTGCACAGAACATCCCGAATATGGTGCACATAATTGCCGTCACGCGGCGAAATATAGCAAGATTGCCGGCAGTTCAGCAAAACCTCAAGCCCGGGCTGCGCCTCAATATCTGCAATCAGTGCAAGGCCAGTTTGCCGGTCGATTACCGACTGAAAAAGCGGTTCGCTGCCTTCCATCACGAGCGAGCCGTTTTCACACACGTAGGTCAGCAAATCTGCCACGGGCGCAAACAGCCGTCGCATACTGGGGTATTGCCGGCCACTTGCCGGCACAAACCTTACTCCGGCATCATGCAACCGCCGGATCAGCGTAAACATTTCTTCACTGATTTCCCGCTGCCCGTGGGGCAACAGCGTTCCATCAATATCACTTGCAATCAATCGAATCATATTCTGGGCTCCTTTGTCATTTGCCGGTTTCACTCTTTCACTTTTTTGTGATGTGTGATAAGATAAATGACAGGGTTTATTTTACCATAAACCGAAGAATTTTAAAATGGTAGGAACCGGTAATGGGTATTGCAGAACAAAAAGCAGCCTTGCGCACACAGATAAAAAGCCAGTTTAAGGCTGTTTATACAAAAGAAAACCGCGCGCTGCTGTCGGCACAGATAACGGCCCATGTTACTGCACTGGCACAATACCGGGCGGCGCATACATTGTTTTGCTTTGTCGGTACTGCACACGAGCCGGACACCTTGCCCCTGATACGGCAGGCCCTTGCCGATGGGAAACGGGTTGCCGTGCCACTTTGCACCGGGCCTGGCAAAATGCAGGCACGGCAAATTACCACGCCGGCAGACCTTACCGGTACCGGTGCATTTGGTATTTTAGAGCCTTTACCCGATTGCCCTGTCATTGCAAAAAGCCATATTGATTTTGCACTTGTGCCCTGCCTTGCCTGTGATGCAACTGGCCGCCGGCTGGGCCATGGCGGTGGCTATTATGACCGCTACCTTGCAGGTGCCGCCTTTGGCTGGGCTGTGATTTGCCCGGAAGTTTTTTTGCTGCCAGACATCCCGGCCGGGCAGCATGACCTGAAGGCCACTTATATTGTTACTGAAAAGCGCTTGCTACAAACACCCTTAGCACCCGTAAACCAATAAAATTTACAACTAAAAAAGGAGCGTACCGCATGTTTTTTAGTCAAAAAGGCCCCGTACCGGAAAGTATGGCCCCCGGCAAAGACCGGCGCCCCACCGGCGCAAAACTGCTTGCCCAGATTGTAAAAGAAAACTGGGGAGAACTGTTTTTGCTCAATTTTTGTTATTCCGCCTGCTTAAGCATCTTTTTAATTTTGGGTTTCTTTTTACTGTCGGCGGGCTCGTTGCCGTTTACGTTACTTGTTTTCTTTTTGTCCTTTTTTATTGCCGGGCCCGCAACCATCGCATTTTCAAAAGCGTTTGTTGACTGGCAGTGCGCCCGCGGGTACGAGCCGGTTCGCGTTTTTTGGCATACCTTTAAAAGCAATTTCAAACAGGGCCTGCTGGCGGGGCTGGTATACCACGGCCTGATGACCCTGACTGCTTTTGCCGCGGTGTTTTATTTGACAACTGCCTCGGAGTCTATGCCGTTTATGGTGCTGGGTATTCTGGCTGCCATTGGTTTTTTTGTGACGCTGATTTCTTCGTTTTACGGTTATATGATGCTGGCCGGTGTTCAGCTGCCCGCAAAAGCCGCAATTAAGAATTCTTTTTATCTTTTCTTTTTAGACTTAAAAGATGACCTTGCCATACTTACTACAATATTGCTGACCAGCCTGCCCATTGTGCTGTTGATCCCCTACTCGTTCGCCGCTGTTTTAATCCTGTATTTTTCTGTGCTGTGGCTGTTTGCCTCGCACTTTGCGTGGCGCGGTATTTTAAAATTTGTGGTGCCAAACAGTGAAGTGGAAGACGCCGCACCCGAAAACTAGTTTTACGCTGCCTGCCTGATGGCAGAACCATGTTGTCAACAACTGCAAATGATGCCTGCCGTATAGTGGCATCATTTTTTTGTGCCGCAAATGAAAGCCATTATTTTTCTACCTGTTTTTACCGGTTGAAATTGGCTGCCCCATTATTAATTTTACGGTAACTGCCTGATAAAAGCAGGCACAAACAGAAAGCACCTTACAAATCAGTACCGGCTAAAAAACCACAAAAAAGGGTCGCAGCAACCGCTGCGGCCCTTTTGTACTGCTTTTACTTTTTCTTTTTGTGCCAACGAAGGCGCCTTTTTTCGGCTGCTTCTTCGCCCGACAGCAGCAGACGCTGGAAACGAAGCCTTGCGCGATGCCGGTTGCGCTCGTTGTAGGAGTGCAGCAGCAGCCCGCCCAAACCGGCCAGGTAAAGCAGTGCCTGCAACAGCGGGGTCTGGTGCAACACGCCGGACAGCACCGGGGACAACGCCCCCACCAAAGCAAGCAGCAAAACAGCAAGCATGCTTTTGCCCATGCGCCCGGCAGAGGCCCAAACCGCCACCAAGGCAAGGTAACCCTCGCCGCGCGGCATAATGGTAAAGCCCTTTACGTCCCCCGCAAGGGCAATTACAATGCCACCAAGGCTTGCTAAAACCCCGGCGAGCATCATACCTTGCAATTGCAGCTTTTCAACGGGGATGCCCGCATCAATCAGCGCTGCGTGGTTTTCCTGCGCTGCGCGCATGCGAAGGCCAAAATCTGTTTTATTCAACAGATAAAACACCGCAAACGGCGCGGCAATGGCAAAGAATAAGCCCCAGCTTATTGTGCCAAACAGGCCGCCAAGCACCGGTATCTGCTGTATTGCCGGCACTGAAATGGAAGGCAATGGCGCGGGCAGCACAAAGCCGGTGCTGTCTGCGCGGTCGGCCAAATTGAATACAAAGCCCGAAACAGCAAACGCAAGCGTGTTCATCACAAAGCCCAAAATAAGCTCGTTTGCCTTGCTGTAAAGCAGCAGCGCGCAAAACAGCAAGGTAAACAACATACCTGCCAATAGCCCGGCAACAACACCGCCAAGCCACCCCAAGGTGTTCGCTTTGCCAAGGACAGCCTCATACGCCACACTGCCCTCGGCCGCCCCGGCCAGTAGTTTTGCACGCAAAAAGCCGTCAAAGTAATAACCGGCTGTTGCGCTGACCGACATGACACCCTCTATTGCCAGAAAGAAAATACCGGCCCTGCGCCCAACCAAAACGCCAAGTGCAAGCAGCGTCATGTAAATACCAATAAAAATAACCGATGAGAGGTACTGGTTACTGAATACCGCACCAAAAACAGACTGCACCATATCCATCTGCATTATTGCACCTCCCCGTCATGTTGCTGCTTTTTTTCTTTTGCAGCATGCGCGGGCTGTGCAGCAGCCCCTTCTTTTGCGCCCGTTTTAACCTCTTGCAGGCTGGCGCGCAACTTGCGCCAAAGCCGGCGTATACCGCGCCCGGCCGCCCGGGTGAGCCGCAGTACCCAACGGCCAAACCGTTTTAACTCGTCCGCAACAACGATCTGCCGCAGTGCAAACAAAATGAGCACCATCACCGCCGCAGCCGCAAGGCCTAAATAAACCGGGAAGTCGGTGTCGGCATACAACAGCTGCGCGCCTTTCCATAAATAGCTCAAAAACAAGGCCGAAACCGGCACCCAAATGGGGTTGTAATCCACCAGAATGGCCGCCAGCAGCCCCACAAGGGTAATAAACGGGAACGTCTCGTTCCATTGGTAACGCGGCTGAACCCCCATCATTTCAACGGCACCGCCAAGCCCAGCCAGCGCACCGCCCATCAACTGCGAAACCAGTGCAATTGCACCGGCAGAAAGCCCTACGTAGTTTGCCGTCGTTTCACTGGCACCCACCATGCGAATGCCGTAGCCTGTTTTGCCGCGATACAACAGCAAATACAGCACTACTGTCGCAACAATGGCAAGCAAGGTGCCCCACCGCAGGCCCAGCGCCGGCCAAAACTCTGCAAGCCACATGCGCTGCGGTATTTCAAATGAGGTGACATCGGCCTGCGAAAAGTCCTGCATGCGGCTGATGAGCAGGTAGCTGGTCAGCTGTAAGATTAAGTAATTCAGCAACAGAGAAGAAAGCGCCACATGAATTTTACTTTTAAAGGACAACAATGCGGGCAACAGGCCCACAAGAGCACCCGCCAAAATGCCGATTATCAAAGCAACCGGGGTAAGGTACCAGTTGGGCTTTTCGTTGCCGCGCAACAAAAACATGGTAACAAGTGCCGAAGAAAGCATAAACGCACCAATGGATGCAAAGCTGTACTTGCGGCACTGAAACATTAACGATACGCCCAGCGCAATAAAGACCGCCGGGGTTGCCATTGAAATCAGCCCGCCAATTTCAGCGGCGGACGAAAATGGCTCGACAAAAAAGCTGTACAGGGCAGCGCTTTTTTGTGGCTCAAACAAAACTACGCACAAAAAGCAGAACAGCAATGCCAAAAAGCCGGCCGCAAGGCGGCTTTGCACCCCGGGGGGCACTTTTCTTTTGATTTTATTCAAAGCAAACCGCCTCCAGTTCTTCATTGCTCATGCGCGCTTGCCCATTGATATAGGGGTTTAAATCTTCGTTGCCCTGCACACCGGTAAGGTACGCTGCAACAGAGCCCTGATGCAGCACAACGACGCTGTCCGCAAGGGTAGAAAATTCACGCCAATCGGTTGGCACCAGCAAAATTGCCGTACCCTCGTCACGCAGCTCAATCAGCTTTTTCTTTAAAAACGCGGCGGCATCGTCCCCGGTGTAGGCGGTGGGCTGATACGCAACCAGCAACACCGGCTCGTTTGAAAGCTCGCGCGCGGCAAGCAGCTTTTGTGCGGAGGAAGTCGACAATGTGCTGGCATTCTCCTGCCCGCTGATGCAGCGGATGTCATATTCCTTGATCAGCCGGTCCGCTTCCTCTTGCAGTTTTTCTTTGTCAAGAAACCCATAGTTGCGGTACTGCGGGTTGGTATACTGGTAGGGCAGCAAGTTTTCCTGAATACTCAGCGATGGCGCAACGCCGGTGCGCTGTGGAGACGAGATTAAAAACGAGACCCCAAAATCGCGTACCCCGCGCACACTTTCGCCCAAAATGTCATCGTCATACAGCAGCACCTGGCCCGCCACCGCAGGCGCAAGGCCCGCCACCACTTCGCAGACCTCCTTTATGCCGCTGCCCGGCTTGCCCACCAGCGCAAGGATTTCGCCGGCGTGAATACAAAAGCTGACATTGTTCAAAACCGGGTGCGTTTCATCTCTAAAGGTGGATAACCCGCGCACCTTCAGCACCGTATCGCCCGGCTGTGCGGGGGGGCAGCGCACCTGAAACGCCTTGCCCTCACGCTCCATGTCGTGCTTCATCTGCTGTGCGGCAGCAGCCCATGCCGGCACCGTTTTTGTTGTAACCCCGTCAACCAGCACGGTAATGTTGTCGCAAAGCTCCAACACCTCGTCTACCTGGTTTGAAACATATAAAATGGCAACACCTTTTGCCGCCACTTTGCGCAGCAACGCAAACAGCTCCTGCGTTTGCGCCACGCTGAAATACGAAGCGGGTTCATCGAGAATAATCAAATGCGCCCCGGCATAATAAGCTTTCAGCACCTCTGTTTCCAAAGCATCTTCTGCGGTCAGGTGCTTTGCAAGGTCTGCAGGGCCGGGGTCCATCGCAAATTCTTTTAAAAGCGCCGCGACTTCACTGCGCATCTTTTTGCGCGGCAGTGGCCGAAGCATCCCGTTTTCACGGCCCAAAAGAATATTTTCTTCCACCGTTAAGGATGGCACCAAACCCGAATGCTTTTGCAGGCGGACAATGCCCAGCTGCGCTGCTTCGGTCGGGCTTTGGGGGCTGATCTCTTTGCCCATCAAGCTAAACAAGCCATCGTCCGGCTTGATTTGCCCACTGATAATTTTAGAAAACGTAGATTTCCCCGCCCCGTTTTCACCCAGCAGGCCATGAATTTCGCCCTGCTGAAGCACCAGGCAGGCATCCTGAATTGCAACAACGCCCTCGTCGTATGCTTTACAGATATGCTCTATCCGCAGACATTCTTGCGGCATACAATCGCCTCACTTTTTAAAAGCAATACTTTGCCGCACCGTTTGCCGCGGCAGCCATTCAAATTTTATGGACCTTCTTATTTTATCCTATAAACGACTAAAAGTAAACCGCCGCCCACCACCGAAGCCCGTTTTCACAGGACAAACACAAAATATGGGCCCAGCTGTAATGCCGGGCCCATTGGGTAACTATTTCACTCAATAATCGTTGCGCTTTTTTCTGACACTTTTGCGCCAAAATACCACGGCAACACCAACAACGGCAAGCGCCAGAACACCGGGAATCAAAAGGTCATTGCCCTTTTCATCGTAGCTTTTTACATCGCTCCATGCTTCGTCCATTGCCTGGTTCAGCTCGTCCGGCAGCACATTGAAAATTTCAGTATTAGCCAGCACATCTTTAGAGGGGTACATGATGGGGCTGTTTTTCAGCTCATCCGGCAGCAGGGCTTCTGCCTTTACCTGCGGGGTGGAATACCCGATGAACTCGCAGTTTGCAAGCGCAATCTGCGTTTCACACATAAAGTTGATGTACATTTCCGCCGCTTCTTTTTGGGTACTGGTGGCCGGCACACACATGGCATCCACAAAATAATTGGTGCCCTCTTTGGGGATGGCAAACGCAAGGTCGGGGTTTTCATTGATCATTGTAATGGCGTCGCCGGCGTAATACGGCGCAAGGGCTGCTTCCCCGCCCTCCATTTTATCAAAAATTTCGTCCATCACGTACGCCTGCACAATACCCTTTTGCTTTTTCAACTCGTCTGCCGCTTTTTGAATATCCTCGGTAGAAGAGGGGTTCAGGCTCATGCCCAGCTTTTTAAAGGCAATGGCAAAGGCATCGCGGCTGTTGTTAAACATCAGCACATTCCCTTTGTATTGCTCGTCCCACAGCGCGCTCCAACTGTCAATTGTGCCATTTACCATCGTCTTGTTATACACAATACCCACGACACCCCAGGTATACGGCACAGAATACTCGTCATTGGGGTCATAATCCAACCCTTTGTACTGGTCGCCAATCATGGCACTGTTGGGGATGTTCGCAAAGTCCAGCTTCGCAAGCAGGCCCTCTTTTGACATTTTGCCAATCATGTAATCACTGGGCACAATGACATCATAATTTGCCCCGCCGGATTTCAGCTTGGCATACAGGCTTTCATTGGTATCGTACGTCGTGTAATTCACTTTAATGCCGGTCAGGTCTTCAAATTCCTTGTTGATGTCCAACCCGCCGTCGGACCCGTCGGAAATATAAAGCCCCCAGTTATATACGTTCAGGGTGATATCCTGTCCTTTAAAACGCGTCCAGTCATAGCTGGGGTCATCCAGCGTGACCGCCGCCTGCGCCGGCAATGCAAAAACTGTTGCCAGCAGCAACACGGATACCACAAAGCTTGCCACCTTTTTCATACCATATTCTCCTCTCGTTTTCACGACACTCTCTATAAAAACTTTAAAACCATCTGACAATCAGATGCGAACTGCATTCTTTTTTTCTTTG
Source organism: Bacillota bacterium (assembly GCA_023460035.1). Classification (GTDB taxonomy): domain Bacteria; phylum Bacillota; class Clostridia; order Oscillospirales; family Ruminococcaceae; genus Pygmaiobacter. The sequence continues at coordinate 167,327 of JAEWRN010000034.1, read as the reverse complement.
CGGCTGTCCTTTGCGTTGATTAGCAAAATAATTGAAAGGATTACCACAAACAAAATCGTCGACAATGCGTTGATTTCCGGGCTGACCTTTTTGCGGGTCATGCTGTAAATAGCAATCGGCAAGGTCTGCATGGTGCCGCTGGTAAAGTAGCTGATAATAAAATCATCAATCGAATAAGTCAGACAGATTAAAAAGCTGGACAGAATTGCCGGCATCAGCTCGGGCAGCACTACTTTAAAAAACGCCTGTATCGGGGTACAGCCAAGGTCCAGCGCCGCCTCCCACATGCGAATATCCATCTGCCGCAGCTTGGGGCTGACATTAAAAATAACATAGGGCAAATTGAAGGTAATATGCGCGACCAGCAGTGTGGGGATGCCGAAAATCTGCGCCCCCAGCCAGCCCTTTACCACCACAAACAGCAACATCATTGAAACACCGGTGATAATTTCTGGGTTAATGACTGGCATATAGCTGATGTTCATGATGACGCCGCGCGCTGTGCGCCGCATGGAATAAATACCAATACTGGCCATGGTGCCAAGCACGGTTGCAATCACAGAAGAGATCAGCGCAATGACAAGTGAAAGGCCCAGCGCACTTAAAATCATATCATTTCGAAACAGGCTTTGATACCAGTCCAGTGTAAAACCGGTAAACAGGGTACGGCTTTTAGACTGGTTAAAGCTGAACACCGCCATCACCGCAATAGGCAGGTACATAAACGAAAAAATAAGCACGAGATACAGTTTGGAAAAGGCCCCCATCTTTTTCATCAGACGACGCCCCCTTCCTTATTTTCATTGTCCAGCTGGTTGGTAAAGCTCATACACAGCAGCACGACGACCATCAGCACCAGGCTCATGGCACTGCCTAAATTATAGTTATAGCTGTTGCCTAAAAACTGCAGCTCAATTAAATCGCCAATCAGCAGGTTAGAGCCGCCGCCCAGCATGCGGCTGATAATAAAGGTAGAGATACTGGGCACAAACACCATGGTAATGCCGGTCGTAATGCCGGGCACTGAAAGCGGCAGCAATACTTTAGTGAGGGTGTGCACCCTGCCGGCACCAAGGTCCTGTGCGGCCTCAACCAAACTGTCGTCTATTTTCACCATAATGGTGTAGAGCGGCAGTATCATATAAGGCAGGTAGTTGTACACCATGCCAAGCACCACGGCGCCCTGCGTGTTGATCATGTTCAGCGGGCCCACACCAAACAGCCCTAAAAAGCGGTTGATAAGGCCGTTGCGCTCCAGCAATGTCATCCACGCATAGGTGCGCAGCAAAAAGTTCATCCACATGGGCAGCATGACCAGCATCAGCATGATGCGCTGCTTGCCCTCGCGCAGGCGCGACAGCATAAAACTAAGCGGGTAGGCCAGCACAAGGCAGATCACCGTGGCGATAGCCGCCAGCAAAATGCTGCGCACAAAAACCGGCGTATACTGGCTAAGGCCGGACAAATTTTCAAGTGTAAAGTGCCCTGCCTTGTCGGTAAAAGCAAAGTACAACACCATCAGCAGCGGCGCAACAATAAAGGCCGCCATCCATACAAGATAAGGTGCAGCAGTGATTTTGGATTTCAGCTTCATGGCTTAATCCTCCATCTTGTTCATGATGTGGATTTCGTCCGGGCCAATGCACATGCCGATAATCTGGCCGGGCTGCTGGGCCTGTGTGGAATGAATTTTCCAGTTCGTGCCCGCCTGCTCGACAATCATTTCATAATGAACGCCCTTAAAAATAACGCTTTTTACCACACCGGAAAGCTGGCCCTGAATTGCCGGCACAACCTGAATATCCTCCGGCCGCACGACCACATCCACAAGGGCACGCTTTGCAAAGCCCTTGTCCACGCAGGTAAACTGGCACCCGGCAAACTCCACGCTGAAATCGCGTTCCATCACGCCGGACAAAATATTTGACTCGCCAATAAAATCTGCAACAAAGGCATTTTCCGGCTCGTTGTAAATATCTACCGGGCTGCCAATCTGCTGGATGTACCCGCCGTTCATCACGACGACGGTGTCGCTCATGGTCAGCGCTTCTTCCTGGTCATGCGTGACATAAATAAACGTGATATCCGCATTCTGCTGAATGCGCTTCAATTCGCCCTGCATCTCTTTGCGCAGCTTTAAATCCAGCGCGCCAAGCGGCTCGTCGAGCAACAGCACCTTTGGGTGGTTTACCAGCGCCCGCGCAATGGCCACACGCTGTTGCTGCCCGCCGGAAAGGGTCACCGGGTTGCGGCGCTCGAAGCCCCGCAGGCCCACCATTTCCAGCATTTCAAGCACCCGTGTTTTCAGTTCTTTTTCATCCACCTTGCGCAGCCGCAGCCCGAATGCCACATTTTCGTAGACATTGAGGTGTGGAAACAGCGCATACTTTTGAAACACGGTATTGACCTGCCGCTTATACGGCGGCAAACTGGTAATGTCTTTTCCGTTAAAAAAAACATTGCCCGATTTTGGCTCAAGGAAACCGCCAATGACCCGCAGCGTCGTGGTTTTACCACAGCCGGAAGGGCCGAGCAGCGTGACAAATTCCTTATCGTGAATGTCTAACGACAACCCGTTAAGGACTGCCTCCCCGTCAAAATCGACAACAATGTTTTTAAGCGCAATGATCGTATTATTATCCATCCTGCATCCCCCTTTGCGGTATTGACCCCGTGGCTCTGCGCCGTCGGGCAGGTGCCAATTATACTGCCCCGCAAAAGGTTTGTTACACCAACCGCAAATTAAAAACGGAGGCTACAGCAGTACATACAACACCCATGTTGCTTCAGGCTTTGGCGGGTGGAAAAGCGCCCAAAACCTCAGATGCAAACACACAATATGTACTATAAAGGCGATGGTGTGTTTTGTCAATAGTTTTATGTAAATTTCTTCATTTTTCTGAATAAATTCAAAAAAGCAAGCAGTTTTTGCAAAAATTATCCAAAATTCTTCTGTTTGCTTTATTATCCTTTTAAATTCTTTTACTTGGTACCTGTTTCAAAGCAAAAAACCTTGTTGTGATTTTAGCTTTTGCCGCGGCCCTGTTTGCTGTTTTTTTACCCGTATGACTTCACCAAAAGTGCAACAACTGGCGTATACCAAGAAACAGGCCATACACCCCAACCGTCGTCAAAAAGCCGGAAACCACCACCCCCGCAAAAATTGCCGCGGCAGAGCGTTTGGGGTCCAGCTTTAAAATGTCGACCAGTAAAACCCCTGCCCAGCTGCCGATGCCGGTAAAGGGAATAGAAATGATGAGCGCCAGCGCCATGCTGCCATGCCGGTGCAAAAAGGCGGCATGTTTTTTTGCAAAGGCATCCACATGACCCATCACAAATTCAACCGGCCGAAACCGGCGCAACACCGCAAGCTTTTTTCTGCTGTTGCGCAGCAAAAACGGCACCGGCAAATACGTGCCCAGTGAAGTGGCAAGGTAGGCAATATACCACTTCAAATTCAGCGCCGCCGCTAAAATAATAGAACCTTTGTTTTCAATCAACGGCACCATGGCAGAAAAAAAGACGGCGATACTTTTTGCCCATGTGCCCGACTGTGTAATTGTTGCCTGTAACGGCATCAGTTCATCTCCTTTGTGGCAAAGCCCAAAATGCACGTCTTGCCACAGAACTATAAGGGGCGAAAAGTATTATAGCACGTTCAACCGTGTACCGCAAAGCCTTTCTCCCCCGGCACATACCATTCACTGCGGTACCGCCGGCATGGCATGCAGTAAACCGCTGTCCGCCATAGAAAAGAATTCCTCGTCTGCAACAATGACATGGTCCAGTAGCCGTACATTAATCATATCCAGCGCAGTGCTGATCTGCTTTGTCACCGCTTTGTCCTCTGCCGAGGGCAGTGCAAGCCCGCCGGGATGGTTATGGGCCAAAATTACTGCCGTCGCATTGCTGATGACCACCTCTGCCATGACCTTCTTTAATGTAATGGCCGCCGCATTGACCGTGCCCTCAAACAACTTTGCACAGCGCAGTATTTTGCGCTTATCGTCAAGCAGCAGCAAATACACCTCTTCACTGGTGCTGCCTGTAAATTTGGGTACAAAATAGGCCCCCGCCTGTTTTGTGGATAAAATACTGCCCAGCCGGGCAGCACGGTCGTTTGCATAGAATGCACCGCAGGCGGCGGTGAGCTTTATCAGGCAGGCGGACAGCGGGCCCACCCCCTCGGCGGCGCAAAGGGTGGCATAAGGGGCATCCAGGACACCCGAAAAGCTGCCAAACCTTTCTAGCAGGCGGTGTGCGGTTTCGCTGGTGTCACAGCGCTGATTTGTAAAAAACAACAACAGCTCCAGCACATTAACCGGCGCAAAACCGGAAAGCCCTTCTTTTAAAAAACGCTCGCGCAACCGCTGCCGATGCCCGTCATGTACGCCCAAATTGACACCCCCGTCATATTGCATTATACTGAAGTGCAGCCATTTTGCCGCAAGCCGCCTTATTATCTTGGTGCGGTTTACCGGGCGGCAATTTCCATTATTATACATGAAAAACGTCTGTTTTTAAAGACACCAAAGGGGAAATCAGTTTGAAAAGCTATACTGCCGGGCCAAATGATGACGGGGTGCGCCTTTCCCGCTTTGTGGAAAAGGTCACGACCGCCCTGCCCCCCGCTTTAATGCATAAAGCCTTTCGCAACAAGCGCATTAAGGTAAACGGCAAACGCGCCGCCCCGGACGCCCGTTTGCAGCAAGGGGATTTGATTGAGCTTTATTTGAATGACGAATTTTTTGCAGCCCCCCCTGCCCCGCAAAAAAAGCACCGCCCGGCGGATAAGCTGAATGTAGTATACGAGGATGAACAAATTGCCCTACTGCAAAAGCCGGTCCACCTGCTGTGCCATTCTGACCGCACCGGGGACGCCAACCTGGTCGACCTGTTTGTAGATTATTTAAAAGAAAAGGGCGAATACACCCCAGCTGGCGGCAGCCCGTTTCGGCCGTCCATCTGTAACCGGCTGGACCGCGGCACCGAAGGCCTTGTGCTTGCAGCAAAAACATATACAGCACTGCGCGACGGCACGGCACTGGTACGTGACAATTTATTGCAAAAGCAATACCTTTGTGTGGCAAAGGGCACGCCCCCGCAGGGCATTCATACTGCATATTTACTGAAAAACGAAACCAAAAACCGGGTGCAGATTTTTCGCAAGCCCGCAGAGGGCCGGCAAAAGATTATCACCGGTGTGGACATTTTGCAAACGAAAGGCAATCTTTCGCTGTGTAAGGTCACCCTGTACACCGGCCGTACCCACCAGATACGCGCACACCTTGCGTTTTTGGGCAGCCCACTGCTTGGCGACTTAAAATATGGTGACGACGCGCTGAACAGTGAATACCCCGCCGTGCGCGGGCAGCTGCTGTGTGCCTACCATTTGGGCTTTGCAGCCGAAATACCGCAAGAAAGCACCCTGCATTACCTTGCGGGCAAGCAATTTGAGCTGGGCCACTGCGCAGTACAGCGCTTTTTTGATGCGCTGCCCACAGGGTGACAGGCCAATGCCTGTTTGCCCCGCCTGCTGCTTTGTTTAACAAACACAAAAACCGTACCCGGGCAAAGCAATGCGCCGGGTACGGTTTTTTAAATTGCCTATTTGATAACACCCAAAACAGCCTTGGGTGTTATTTTTTTGCCTGGTCAATTTCCCACAGCTTTTTAATGGCTTCGCAGCCCATCAGCGACAATGTTTTAATGTTGTCCTCGCTGTGATCCAATGCCTTTTCGGGCTCGTACTCGCCCTCTTCCTCCTGCGACTGAATAATGTTATCCAGTGTGACGGCCACGGCACCGCCGCGCAGGCCCCAAATGCGGGTGAGCACCAGCACAATGCTGGTTTCCATTTCGCCGCCAAGGACGTTGAGGCGCTTGAGGTCGGGGTAGAATTCTTTCCAGCGGGACTGCCAGAAATTATTGAACGAGCTGCCGGGCTCCGGGTAATTGGCATAGAAGGTATCCTGTGTGCGGGTCGTGCCCACATGGTAGCGCTTTTCCAGCTCTTTTGCAGCTTGAATGCAGGCCTCTACCACTTCGTGAGAGGCAACCGCCGGGTATTCCAGCGGGGCATAGGCTTTAGAGCAGCCGTCATAACGGCAGGCCGAATCAAAAATTTGCAGATCGCCTTTTTTCACATAATCCTGAAAAGTGCCGCAGGTGCCGATGCGAATGAAGTTTTTTACGCCGCAACGGGCAAGCTCTTCCATCGCAATGGCAGTTGAGGGGCAACCCATGCCGGTGCTGGTGCAAGAGATTGGCACCCCTTTGTAGACACCGGTATAGGTGACGTGCTCACGGTTATCCGCAACAAAGTGCGCTTCGTCCCAATAGCTTGCAACAATGGGGACCCGCTTCGGGTCACCCGGCAACAAGACATAAGGCGCCACGTCGCCTTCTTGAATTTTCAGGTGGTACTGCAATGACATAACCTGTCCTCCTTTGGGTTTTGCCGCAGGCGGTGCCTGCAAAATAAAAGATATTACCTATTTATCATAATCGGCGTAGCACAATTTGTAAAGCAAAAGTTATAACATTATGATGTATTCACAAAAAATGACACTTCTTTTGGGCAAAAAACAAACCACATTGATGTCAAATGTGGTTTGAAAAGCAGCAATTTGTGTATTTCAGGCAAGCTCTACCGGTACCTTGTAAGTTTCACCCTGTACCCTGCTTTCCCCTGTTGTCGGATCATCATATTCTTCTGCGTACAGCACTTTAAAATCCGTTTCCTCTGCGGGCACATCATAAATATAAGTGTAGGTGGCGGATTCTCCCTCTTGCAGCTCGTACTCTATCGGCACCATTTCGTCATTAAAAGCCTCTTGCGGTACAATTACGGTGTTGTTTGAAGTCACGAGCTGAAAATCCGTGTCATACATTGGCACTACGGTAGAAGTGATGTTGGTAACGGTAATTTCCAGCTTTAAAAATTTGCCGCCCTGTGTCGGGGTTTTGCCGTTATATTCGTCCAGCAGCTGCGCCTTGCCCAAGGCGAAATCAAAAAATTGTGTTTTGGTAGTCGCCAAAGGCTCTTGCGTCGGCGCGGGGGTTGCGGTGGGTACCACACTTGCTGCGGCGGGCAGCGACGAAGCTTCTTGTTTATCCCATGGTGCCTGACAGGCGGTCATAGTGCCAACAAATAAAAAAGCGGCACAAAGAATTGCAACGACCTTGTTTTTATTCATGCTTTTCCTCCCCTTATACAGTAACTATATGTAATGGTATAAAATTGGCACTGTGTTTTCTTAATGATAACACAGTGCCGACAGTGCTGCAAATATACAGTTTTACTATTTTGTGACCTTATTTGTGACTTTTTAAGGCTTCAACGGTGCCAATAGCCTGCCACAGCATCTCCTGTGTCACCGCATAGGGCAAATGCTGCATATCCGGCATTGTCAACGCTTCTGCCAAAACCGGGGCCAGCACCGCTTTTTCGTATGGGGTACCAATGTCGGCAAGGCAGGTAGGGATGCCGACCGCAGCCAAAAAATCACGCAAAAGCAACAGCTCGTTTTCGTTTTTGTCCAGCGCAAGCTGCACCAAAATACCATAGGCGACCACATCGCCGTGCAGGTAGTTTTTTTCAAAATCCGGCAGGATGGTAAGCCCGTAAAAAAGCGAGTGCGCCACCGCGCCGTTATAGTCCTCCGCCACAAGGCAAGAAACATACCCTGTAGTCACCACATTTGCCAGTACCGCTTGCTGCAGTGCGTCGCTTGGCACGCCTGCCTCGCAGTCTTGCAGTGCCTGCACCCCAACCTGCAGCAGCGGGTCTTTGCACATGCGTGAAAGGTTGACCGCCATGCCGGAAGAATGGTCTAAATTGTCGTTTCGGCTGGCAAACGTACACTCGTAATGCTTTGCCAGCGTGTCGCCAATGCCCGCGCGCAGATATTTTGCCGGTGCCGCGGCAATGACCGCAGTATCAATAAAGGTGTGGTGCGCCGGGGCATCAAAAAAAGCGAACTCGGTAAACTTGTGATTGTCGTCATAAATGACCGAAAGCGCCGTTGTTGCGGCACAGGTGGCCGCAATGGTGGGCAGTGTGAACACCGGGGTGCCAAGCAGATTGGCGGCCCCTTTTGCCGTGTCAAGCGCTTTGCCGCCGCCGATACCCACAATCACCTGTGCCCCGGCCTGTTTTGCCGCATCGGCACAGGCCTTTATATTGTTGTAAGTGCACTCGCCCCCATACCACTGCACACCGGCGATGGCCAGGTTGCTGCCCGTAAGTGCTGCCTGCAGCCGCGGCAGGGCGGCGGCAAGGGCGGTATGCCCGCCAATTACAAACAAACGGGTGCCAAGGCCCATGGCCGCTGCTGGCAGCTGGCTATAAGCATCTTCCCCCACAGTGTAGCGTGTCAGTGAAACCGTATTTGCCATGAACCTGCTTCTCCCCTTTTTCTGCTTTGCGCGCTATTGTCAACCAAATAAGCTGATTTGGCTGCTTTTCGGCAATTTTTGAAATACCCCGGCCGTGTCCAGCGATTCAATAACAGACGATGAGACACCGGCAAGAGACTGGAATTCGTCCACCGATAAAAAGCTGGCATTTTCGCGGCAGGTACTCTCCATCGAAACCGCCGCAGCCTCGCCGATGCCCTTCATTGACAGGTATGGCAGCCGGATTTTGCCGTCCTCCACAAGGTAGCGCTTTGCCTCTGACTTACCAAGCTTGATGGGCAAAAATTCGTACCCGCGCGCCAGCATTTCGCTGACCATCTGCAAGCTGGTCAAAATATCTTCATCCTTGGCATTTTTGTTTTCTTTCAGCCGCACGTTGACTTCTTTTAGCTTGCGCGCCGCCACACGGCTGCCGCCCACTGCCGCCTCGTAATCAATATCCTGCCCGCGCACCGTAAAGTAGGTGGCGTAAAACTCCAGCGGGTGGTACACCTTAAACCACATCAGCCGGATTGCCGCAATTAAATACGCCACGGCGTGTGCCTTGGGGAACATATATTTAATTTTTTTACAGCTGTCAAGGTACCAGTCCGGCACATTGTGTTCGCGCAGCATTTCCTCGGCCCCTTCGGGGAAACCGCTTTTTGCCACCTTGCCTTTACGGGTCAGCTCCATAATATTAAACGCCTGCTTGGGCTCTACTCCCTTGTGCAGCAGGTAGGTCATAATGCTGTCACGGGTACCAATGACCTCTGAAATAGAACAGGTGCCGTCTTTAATCAAATCCTGCGCATTGCCGTTCCACACGTCGGTGCCGTGCGACAGGCCCGAAATCTGAATCAGGTCAGAAAAGCTTTGGGGCTGTGCCTCAATCAGCATCTGGCGCACAAAGTTCGTACCAAGCTCCGGGATGCCAAAGGTGCCGGTCTCACTGCCGATATCCTCCGGCTTAATGCCCAGTGCCTCGGTAGAGGTAAGCAGCGAAATCACCTTGGGGTCATTCATCGGCACATCATCCATCTTAATGCCGGTCATATCCTCCAAATGTTTATACAGCGTCGGCACGTCGTGCCCCAGCTCGTCCAGCTTCAGCAGCGTGTCATGCAGGTATTTAAATTCAAAGTGGGTCGTATAGACGCCCTTGTCCTTGTCGTCTGCCGGGTGCTGAATGGGGGTAAAATCATACACCTCGTGGTTTGCCGGCACAACAACCATGCCGCCGGGGTGCTGGCCGGTCGTCTTTTTGACGCCGGTACAACCAATGGTCAGGCGGTTTTCTTCAGCCCTGTTCACCACACGGCTGCGCTCGTCGAGATATTTTTTAACATAGCCGTACGCCGTTTTGTCTTTTAATGCCGACACGGTGCCGGCCTTAAACACAAATTCTTTGCCAAACAGTTCCTCGGTATAGCGGTGCACCTGAGACTGGTATTCGCCCGAAAAGTTAAGGTCAATATCTGGCTCTTTGTCGCCGTCAAAGCCCAAAAATGTTTCAAACGGGATGTCGTGCCCGTCCATCGCAAGGTCGGCCCCACAGCGCGGGCACTTGCGGTCAGGGAGGTCAAAGCCATCGGCTACCGAGCCGTCGTCAAAAAATTCACTGTATTTACATTTGGGGCACAGGTAATGCGGCGGCAACGGGTTGACCTCTGAAATACCAGAAAAGTTGGCAACGGCAGACGAACCGACACTGCCACGGCTGCCCACCTGATACCCGTGCTCGTTAGAATAGGCCACCAGCTTGACCGCAATGACATACAACACCGCAAACCCATGCTTGATAATGCTGTCCAGCTCCCGCGTGAGGCGCTTTTCTACCACTTCTGGCAACGGGTCGCCATAGCGTGCGCGCGCATTGTCCATTGTGGCGGTGCGCAACATTTCATCCGCCCCCTCAATGGTGGGGGCATAGGTACCGCGGGGGATGGCACGGATATCCCCGTCAATCCTGTCCGCCAAAAGGCCCGGGTTCGTTACCACCAGCTCAAACGCCTTTTCTTTGCCCATATAGGCAAATTCCTGCAGCATGTCGTCGGTGGTGCGGAAATACAGCGGCGCCTGGTTGTCGGCGTCTTTAAACCCGTTGCCCGCCTGCAACACCGCACGGTAAGCGGCATCCTCCGGCTCTAAAAAATGCACGTCCCCAGTCGCAACACAGGGCTTTTTCAGCTCCTCAGCCAATTGGACAATGGTGCGGTTGAAATTGCGAATTTCCTCTTCGCTGTTCACAAGGCCCTCGCGCACCATAAACTCGTTGTTGCCCACCGGCTGCACTTCAAGAAAATCGTAAAATTTTGCGATTTTCACCAGCTCTTCGTGGCTGCGCGCTTCGACCACAGCCCTGTAAAGCTCCCCAGCTTCACACGCACTGCCAACCAGCAGCCCTTCGCGGTATTGTAAGAGCATGCTGCGCGGGATGCGCGGCACCTTAAAGAAATGCTGCGTATGGGCAAACGAGACCATTTTGTACAGGTTTTTCAGCCCAATTTGGTTGCGTACCAGTAAAATCATATGGAAATTGCGCTTCGACAGTGCACGTGTACTGCCAAGGCCGGTGTTGATTTCTTCGATATTCCGAACGCCCTTAAACTCCAGCTCCTCAATCATACGGATAAAGATATCGGCCAGAATTTTGGCATCGTCACTTGCCCGGTGATGGTTAAAAGGCGGCAGTTCCAAATGGTTTGCCACGGTGTCAAGCTTATAGTTTTTCAGCTTATACATTGCCTGCGCAAGCGGCAGCGTGTCGATATAGGGGTTATGGAACGGCAGCCCCGCGGCCTGTGCCGCCACGCGGATAAACCGGATATCAAACCCGTGCGCATTGTGCGCAATCAGCGGTAGGTTACCCGCAAAGTTTAGAAAAGCCTGCACAGCCCCGCCCTGGCTGGGGGCACCGCGCACCATGTCGTCGGTAATGCCGGTCAGCTGTGTGATTTTGGGCGGGATAGGTCGCTGCGGGTCTGCAAAGGTGTTGAACACCTGTGTCACCGCACCATTTTCGATTTTTACTGCACCAATTTCAGTGATACAGTCCTCTTTCGGCGAAAGGCCGGTCGTTTCAATGTCAAACGAAATAAAGCTGCCCCGCAGGCTGCCGCGCCCATCGCCATACGCCACATCCACCATGTCGTCGACAAAATAGGCCTCGCAGCCATAAATCAGCTTGAAGTCCGGGTTTTTCTTTTTCACATTATCAGCTTCCAGCATCGCTTCGGGGAAGCCCTGTACCACGCCGTGGTCGGTAATGGCAATGGCCGGGTGCCCAAAGCGGGCAGCAAGGCGCACCGCCGCGGCGGGGTCTCCCATTGCGTCCATAGAGCTGAGCTTTGTATGCAGATGCAACTCGATGCGTTTTTGCTCGGCATGGTCCTCACGACCGCGACGCTCGACCTTCAGCACGTCAAACGGCATAATAACATAGTCGTTTTCGTACCTGTCATAGCTGCACAGGCCCTTGACAATCAACGTGTCACCCGGCTGAATATTGTCCCAGCGCTCGGTGTTTTCGTCAAGCTCCGGCCTGATTTTTAAATTAATCGAAGACGTTTTGTCTGTGATGGCAATGCGGTAGATCTTGCGAAAGCTGCCTTTGACCTCGTTTGCAAACACGTCACCCCAAACCGTCACCTTACCGCTGTCCTGCCCAAGGTCTTTAATGGCCGTCACGTTGTTGGCCTTAAACGGCCTGCCGTTTACCAGCCTTGGCGGCGTGTCGGTCAGCTCCAGCCCGTCGACCGCAATTTCGGTCTTCACGCTGCGCGACGGCCCACGCGCAGCGGCTGGGGCCTGTGGTGCCGGCTGTTTTGCCAACATTTTTGCTTCCACTTTTTCTGCGCTGGGGCGCTTAGAGCAAATTAATTTGACGACCGGCAGCACCCCGGTCGCCTTGCGCACACACTGCGCCATTTTTTCGACGAAGCCCATCTGGTGCAGCAGCACATCACCATGGCAGACATCAATTGTAATCGTCTGCCCCTCAATTTCAATGCCGCAGCCCTCTAAAAAGCCGTTCAGGGGCAGCCCGTCGCGTTTCAGCTCTTCTGCCAATGCCAACAGCTCGGCGGGGCCAAGGTCCTCGTATTGCAAGGCGCTGCGCACCTGCACACAAAACCCCTCAAAACGGCCGGTGAGAAGCTGGGCAAGCTGTTGCTGCTGCTCGGCTGTAAACGGCACGGGGGCCTGCAGCGTCACAGTGACCAGCGCCGCCGAACGGTCTACCGCAACGGCCTTTACCGCTGCCCCCGCCAGCTTTTCGCCAAGCTCGCCGCCAACCTCCGGCCATAGCTTTAATACCAGTGCTTCCAAACTGCGTACCCCCTTTTACCCGTTTTAATTGCTTTGAAAAGGGTCAAAGCTTTTCAATCTCGTCAATCAACTGGCCTACGATATCCCCGCGCAGCGTGCGAATTTGCTGCCCTTTGATAAACAGCACCGCGCTGTCTACCCCGCCGGCAATGCCAATATCCGCTTCTTTGGCTTCACCCGGGCCGTTGACCACGCAGCCCATCACGGCCACTTTAATTTGCTTTTTGCAGCCGTGCAGCCGTTCTTCAACTTCCTGCGCAATTTTTGCAATATCAATATTGGTGCGCCCACAGGTGGGGCAGCTGATAATTTCCGGCCCGGGCACGGCAAAGCCGGCGGCGCGCAGAATATCAAACCCGGCCTGCACCTCTTTTTCCGGCGCGTCGGTCAGCGACACCCGCAGGGTATCGCCAATGCCGTCGAGCAGCAGCCCGCCAATCCCCATGGCCGATTTAATAAGCCCCATGCGGTAGGTGCCGGCCTCGGTGACACCAATGTGCAGCGGGTAGTCACAGCGCTGCGCCAGCAAACGGTAGGCTGCCAACACGGTGGGCACGTGGCTGGACTTGATGCTGATGACGATATTATCAAAATCATGCCGCTGCAAAATGGCAACATGGCGCAGGGCACTTTCGCAAAGTGCTTCTGGCGTTGGTGCCCCGTACTGTGCCAGCAAGCCTTTTTCAAGGCTGCCTGCGTTGACCCCGATACGAATGGGAAGGCCTTTTGCTTTACATGCCTGCACCACCGCAGCAACACGGTCGTCACCGCCAATATTGCCGGGGTTGATGCGTATTTTATCCGCACCGGCCTCGGCCGCCGCAATGGCCGCACGGTAATCAAAGTGGATATCCGCGACAAGCGGCAGGTCAACAGCCTCTTTAATGGCCGCGACGACCTTTGCGTCCTGTTCATGCGGCACTGTTACCCGGATAATCTGGCAACCCGCTGCGGCAAGGCTTTTTGCCTGCGCCACATTGCCCGCAATGTCACTGATGGGGCGGTTCAGCATGCTTTGCACGGCAATCGGATGGTTGCCGCCAATTGTAGTATTGCCTATCTTCACTTCTTTTCGAAGCATTCTCATGTTATAGGTCCTTTCTGCCGCAACTACACGGGTCAGTGAATCAACCGTGCAATATCGTTGTATGTCACAAACACCATTAACAGCATCAGCACCGCAAAGCCACCCAAGTTGATGGCAATTTCATACTTTTGTGCCAGCGGTCGGCGGCGTATCCCCTCGATAATCAGCAAGAACAATTTGCCGCCGTCCAGCGCCGGGAACGGAATCAGGTTAAAAATGCCAAGGTTGATGGTAATCATGGCAAGAATCATTAAAATTGGCTGCCACCCAACCGACACCGCCTCACTGATTACCGTGACAATGCCCACCGGGCCGGACAGATTATTGACTGCCACCCGCCCGGTGACAAGGTCAACAAGGCTGAGGAAGATCATGCGGGACAACGAAGCCGTCCACAGCCCACCTTCGCGCAACACGTTCAGCGGGGTTTTCTCCAGCGGAAGCACCTTAAAATCAATCACAAGGCCGGTAGAACCGTCTGCCTGCGTTTTGGTCTCAAATTTCACCTGCGGCAGCTCGACCTTTTTGCCGTCGCGCAACACAGTGAGATCTGCCGTGCCGTTTTGGGTGCGCATAAACTCGTACACAATGTCGTCGGCAATAAAGCAACGCCGGCCATTGACCGCAATAATTTCATCCCCCAGCGCAAGCCCGCTTGCCTGCGTGGAAGCGTTTTCAGAAAACTGACTGACCGTGCGGCTGGTAATTGCGCTTTGCTGTGAAACCAAAATCAGCAATACCACAAACCCCAGCACAAGGTTCATCACCGCACCGGCCACAACAACCAAAATACGTTTGTAAACAGGGGCACGGGTAAACGAGCGCTCGTCGGTCGACTCTTCGTCCTCCCCCTCCATGCTCACGAAACCGCCAATTGGCAACAGGCGCAGTGCATAAGTGGTTTCGCCGCGCGTAAAATGAATCAGTGTGGGCCCCATGCCAATGGCAAATTCATTTACGCGAATGCCGCAAAGCTTGGCCGTCGCAAAATGGCCAAACTCGTGAATAAAAATAACACCGCCAAACACCAAAATCGACACCAGAATCGTAATGAATAAAGACATAGCTTCTCCTTCAACAAATACCGGCTTTGGGGGCCGGTTGTTTTACGGTACGGCTAACGACCGCTTGTGTTCTGTTGTGCGAAACGCCGTGCTTCGGCGTCGCAATCAAATACGTCCTGTAACGTGTAACTGCCCACCGCACTGCTAAAATGCTGCACCGTGCGCTGTGCAATTTCGCCGATCTGTAAAAAGCTGATTTTGCCCTGCAAAAACAGCTCTACCGCTTTTTCGTTTGCACCGTTAAGTGCCGCCGGCACAAGGCCGCCCAGCCCAATCGCCTGCTTTGCCGCCGCAAGGCTGCAAAAGGTCTCTTCGTCGGCCACATCAAATGTCAGCGGCCCAAGAGTGGTAAAATCAAGCTCCGGTGCCGGGCCGGGTACCCTTTGTGGCCAGGTGAGTGCGTACTGAATGGGGATGCGCATATCCGGCACGCCAAGCTGGGCCAAAACAGAGTTATCGCTAAACTGCACCATAGAGTGAATGACGCTTTGCCGCTGCACAACGACCTGTACCTGCTGCGGTGTTACGCCAAACAGCCAGACCGCCTCAATCAGCTCCAGCCCTTTGTTCATCAGCGACGCACTGTCAATCGTAATTTTGCTGCCCATGCTCCAGTTGGGGTGTTTTAACGCATCGGCTGCTTTTACCGTTTGCAGCTCGGCACGGGTTTTGCCAAAAAACGGCCCGCCCGAAGCGGTAAGCAAAATCTTTTTCAGTGCTTTGGCAGATGCCGCATCCTGCAGGCACTGAAAAATGGCCGAATGCTCACTGTCTACCGGCAGCAGTTTCACCCCGTGCTGCCGTACCGCCTGCGTGACCAGCGCACCGCCGGTGACAAGGCTTTCTTTATTGGCAAGCGCAAGGTCCTTGCCGCTTTCTACCGCCGCAAGGCTAGGGGCAAGGCCGGCAATGCCGACAATTGCGTTGAGCACCAGCTCTGCACCCGGCATGGCGGCAAGCTCGCACAGGCCTGCGGTACCGCCCAGCACGGCGGGCGGGTTTTGCATCGTCACAACCGCGTCGCGCACCTGCTGCGCCGCAGCTTCATCTGCAACGGCAACGACACTGGGGTGAAATTCGGCAATTTGCAACAATAGCTGTTCTGTGCTGCGGTTTGCAGCAAGGCCAAATACCTGGTATCCCTGCGCCCGCACGACATCCAGCGTCTGGGTACCAATTGAGCCGGTAGACCCCAGCAATGTAATTAGTTTGCTCATGGAATTCCCTTCTTTGGGGGTCAGCGCTGCACAAACTGCAGCACCCGGGTAAGCAGCGACACAAACGGCATGACAAAAATAACGCTGTCAAAGCGGTCCAGAATACCGCCGTGCCCCGGGAAAATAGACCCATAATCTTTAATGCCGCACTGGCGTTTGATGCCGGAAGTAAAGAGATCCCCCATAATACCCAGCACACTGGCCACTACACCCACACCGCACACAATCAGGTAGTTGTGCCCGCTGATTGAAGCCGTGGTGCCGGGCTCGATGACCGGCAGCAGCAAGGAGTAAACCCACGTAAACAGCAACCCCAGTGAAATGCTGCCCAAAATGCCGCCCACCGCACCCTCTATCGTTTTGTGCGGGCTAAGGGTGGGGGCCAGCTTGTGTTTGCCAAAAACTCTGCCGGTAAAATACGCCATTGTGTCCCCGCCCCATGCAAAACCAAAGCCCAGCATAATCAGGTACAGGGCATCGTAATGGTATTGCTCAAACGGCAATAGGGTTTTAAATGAAATAATGGCATAAAAGCCAAAAGCCACAATACTACAAAACAGAACTGTCTCACTGATTTGTGCAAAGCTCAGCTCGCGAAATTCAAAAATCACGCAAACCGCAATATAAACAATAAACAAAAACAGCAAAAACGGAACAAACCGGCGAATGCTCTGCCGGTCACTCAACATTAAAATCAGTTCCATCGGCACCAGTGCCAGGTACAGCCAAAACGGGTTTTTAATTTGAAATGCGCTGACAATTTCGTACAGTGCAATCAGGCAAAGCGCCGCAATAATCAAGTTAAAAAAGAAGGTATTGTAAAAATATAACGCCAGAAAAAGAATGGGGATACCGACCAGCGAAGTAATAACCCGTGTTTTCATTGGTAAACCTCCCAATGCGGCTTAAATGCCGCCATAGCGCCGGCTGCGGCTGTTAAATTCGGCAATTGCCTCGTCTAAATTTTTTCTTGTGAAATCTGGCCAAAGCACATCCATATAAACGAACTCTGAATAGGCCGCCTGCCACAACATAAAGTTTGACAGCCGCTTTTCCCCGCTGGGCCGCAGGATAAAATCAGGGTCTTTCTGGCCCGCCGTGTACAACTGCCCTGCCAGCAGTTCTTCATTGATTTGCTGCGGTAGCAACTTGCCGTCTGCCACCTGCTGGGCCAGCGCGCGCGCAGCGTGGGTAATTTCTTCTCTGCCGCCATAATTGATGCCCACGTTGATGATCATGCCGGTATTTTGCTTTGTGCCGTCCTCTATTTCAAAAATCAGCTGCTGAATTTCGGGGGTAAGCACCGAGCGGTCCCCCAATACAATAATGCGGTTATCTTCTTTTTTATAGTCAAACGCGCGCAGCAGATATTCTTTGAGCAGCTTCATAATAGCGTCCACTTCATCCTGCGGGCGTTTCCAGTTTTCTGTTGAAAATGCGTAAAAGGTAACGGCCTGCACCCCAAGCTGCTTGCAGTATTTTACCATGTCCTGAAAAACCTGCGCGCCCTTAGAATGCCCCATATTGCGCGGCAGGCCGCGTTTCTTGGCCCAACGGCCGTTGCCATCCATAATAAAACCAATATGCAGCCCCTGTGCGCTGCTGTTTTGCTGTGCCATGCCGCTACCCTCCCGGTTTCGGAAAAGGCCGAGCCGCACGTATTGCATGCGGCCCGGCACTTTTGCTGCTGCATCAGATCTCCATGATCTCTTTGATCTTTTCTTCGCAAACCTGATCGATCTTTTTAATGAACTTGTCGGTCACCTTCTGCGTCTCTTCTTCCAGACGCTTCTGGTCATCCTCGGTCAGCTCACTGTTTTTTTTCTGTGCTTTGAATTTATCCATGGCTTCACGGCGCACATTGCGCACCGCAACCTTTGCATCCTCCGCCATTTTTTGTGCGTCCTTCGTCAGGGCTTTGCGGCGCTCTTCTGTCGGGGCCGGGAAAACCAGACGCATAATGCGGCCATCGTTGGTGGGGTTGATGCCGATGTCACTGGTCAAAATTGCTTTTTCAATCATGTGCAGCATCGAGGCATCCCACGGCTGAATCGTAAGAATACGCGCCTCAGAAACGGCGATTGCCGCAACCTGGTTGATTGGGGTCGGCGTGCCGTAATAGTCTACCGTAATATGGTCTAAAATACCGGGGTTTGCGCGGCCCGCACGGATGGTCAGCAGCTCGCGAGAAAAGTGGTCCACTGCACTTTCCATCTTGGACTCGTATTTTTGAACGATCTCACTCATGTCACTGTTCCTCCTTCACTAATGTGCCAATGTCCTCACCGCGCACAGCGCGGACAATATTTTCAGGGTCAGAAATGTCAAATACCAACAACGGCAGGCTGTTGTCGCGGCACATGGTGGCCGCGGTGGAATCCATCACCGCAAGCTGGTCGTTCAGCACGCGGGTGAATGTTAAAGTGTGGTATTTTTTTGCATCGCTAAATTTGTGCGGGTCCTTGTCGTACACGCCGTCCACCATGGTGGCCTTAAATACAACATCTGCATTGATTTCGGCCGCACGCAGCGCCGAGGCCGTATCGGTAGAGAAGAACGGGTTGCCGGTACCACAGGCCAAAATTACAACACGGCCTTTTTCCAGGTGACGGGTCGCGCGGTTGCGAATATACGGCTCTGCAATCTGCTGCATGGTAATCGCTGTTTGCACCCGCACTTCAAGGCCAAGGTGCTCCAGCGCATCGGCTACCGCAAGGGCATTCATTACCGTTGCCAGCATGCCAATCTGGTCTGCGCGCGTGCGCTCCATATCCCCGCTGGACCGGCCGCGCCAAAAGTTTCCGCCGCCCACCACAATGGCAATTTCAGCCCCAAGAGACTGCGCCTTGTGGATGCTTTCGCAGATGCGCAGCACCGTGGGGTAATCAATGCCGACTTTCTGGTCGCCGGCAAGGGCCTCGCCGGACAGTTTTAATAAAATTCGTTTGTATTTCAGTTCCAAAAATAAACCACCGCCTAAGATACTATTCAGGCGGGCAAACGCCCGCATATTTGCTCACTCTATTTTACAATAGTTGCCCCCGGTTGTAAAGCACAAACCGGCAACCCGCAAAACACGCCACTGCTGCCCGGGCGCTGTGCCCGGCTGCGGCAACTTGCCTTTAAATTACCAAAAAGCCGCAATATAACAGCCTTTAGCGCTAAATTTGCGCAAAAAAAGAGCCGCCCAGCAGAGCAGCTCTTTTCGTGTATTTTTTATTTCACCATGCCGGCGATTTCAGCAGCAAAATCTTCCTGCTTTTTCTCAAGGCCTTCGCCTTTTTCATAGCGCTCAAAACGCAGAACGCCAATTTTGCCGCCCAGCTTCTTGGCTGTGTCGGCAAGATACCCGCCAACACTGATCTTGTCGTCCTTTACGAACGGCTGGTCAAGCAGGCAGTTCTCTTTGTAATACTTGCCGATACGGCCCTCGACCATTTTGGTCTTGACCTGCTCGGGCTTGCTTGCCATTTTGGGGTCGTTTTCAATCTGAGCGAGCAGAATCTTCTTCTCGTTCTCAATAACCTCTGCCGGCACTTCGCTCTCGTTGACGTATGCGGGGTTCGCAGCTGCAATTTGCATCGCAACATCTTTGCCGCAGACTTCAAAGTCGGGGTTGCCAGCAAGGTCGGTATCAAACGCCACCAGCACCGCATGGGTGCCGCCGCCGTGAATGTACGAAACGCAATCGCCCTCGTAGCGGGTGAAGCGGCGAATTTTCATGTTTTCGCCAATGACCAAAATGCGCTCCTGCAAGGCGGTTTCAACAGTGCCGTCCTCCATTTTGCAGGCCATCAACGCCTCAACATCGGCAGGGTTCTGCTCGATGATTGCACGGGCAATACCGTACACCAGCGACTTGAATTTATCGTTCTTCGCGACAAAGTCGGTTTCGGCGTTCACTTCAACAACAACGCCAACCTTTTTATCGGTATCTACTTCAGCGTAAACCATACCCTCGGCAGCAATGCGGCCCGCCTTTTTGGTCTGGGCCGCAAGGCCCTTTTCACGCAGCAGCTCAACTGCTTTGTCAAAATCGCCGTCTGCATCGGTGAGGGCCTTTTTGCAATCCATCATGCCGCAGCCAGTCTGCTCACGCAGGGTTTTTACGTCCATTGCACTAAAAGATGCCATAATTTCAGTTACCTCCTGTATTCACTTATCTTCGTTGGGGTTGCACACCTTAAGCCTCGGCGCCTTCGGCTGCCTTCTGCTCCTGTGCAGCATCTGCAACGCCCTGACGGCCTTCCAGCACGGCGTCCGCCATAGCACCCGAAATCAGGCGCACGGCACGGATTGCATCGTCGTTGCCGGGGATGATGTGGTCGATCTCATCCGGGTCACAGTTGGTATCCACAATCGCGATGATGGGGATGTTCAGCTTTTTCGCTTCCGAAACAGCGATGCGCTCTTTGTGCGGGTCAACAATAAACATTGCCTTCGGCAGCTTGTTCATGTCCTTCACGCCGCCAAGGAATTTTTCCAGCTTTTCAATTTCCAGCTCGTGCTTGACCACTTCTTTTTTGGGCAGCAAATCAAACGTGCCGTCCTCGCGCATCTTTTTCAGCTGCTCAAGGCGGTCAATACGCTTGCGAATGGTGCGGAAGTTGGTCAGGGTGCCGCCCAGCCAGCGGGCATTCACGTAGTACATGCCGCAGCGCTCGGCCTCTTCACGGATGGAATCCTGTGCCTGCTTTTTGGTGCCGACAAACAGCACGGTGCCGCCCTCTGCTGCAAGGTCACGCACAAAGTTGTACGCGTTATCCAGCATTTTAACGGTCTTCTGCAGGTCGATGATGTAAATGCCGTTGCGCTCGGTGAAGATGAACTTCTTCATTTTGGGGTTCCACCGACGGGTCTGGTGACCAAAATGTACACCGGCTTCGAGAAGTTGTTTCATTGATACGACTGCCATAAATAAATCCTCCTAAAAATTGTTTTTCCTCCGCATTGCCGCTGCTGTTTACCACCACCGGCCGGCAGGGCCGGGGCACACGTAAACAAAGCAATGCGTGCGTATTGCCGAATTAGTGTATCATATCCTGACACAAATTACAAGCCCCTGCCCTGCAATTTGTGCAAGGGCTTTTATAGCGCAGCTTTTACAAAAAACATGCCCCGGTAGTTACCGAGGCATGTCGGCTATACAGCATTCAGCCGTTTTGCTGTGCGGCGTGAAACCGCGACAAAAATTGCCGGGTGCGCTCGCTGCGGGGATGGTCAAAAATCTCTTCCGGCGTGCCCTGCTCTTCAATCACACCGTCCGCCATAAACACAATGCGGTCGGCCACCTCACGGGCAAAGGCCATTTCATGCGTGACAATCAGCATTGTCAGCCCGCTGTCGGCAAGGTCCCGAATAACCTTCAGCACTTCACCCACCATCTCAGGGTCCAGTGCGCTGGTGGGCTCGTCGAACAGCATGGCTTCCGGCTCCATAGAAAGTGCGCGCGCAATGGCGACGCGCTGCTTTTGCCCGCCGGAAAGCTGGCGCGGCTTGGCGTTGGCGTATTGCTCCATACCAACCTTAGACAAATATTCCATTGCCGTGCTCTCTGCCTGCGCTTTTTCGCGATGCAGCACCTTGCGCTGCGGCATTACACAGTTTTGCAGCGCGGTCAAATTTTCAAACAGGTTGAAGCTTTGAAACACCATACCCAGCTTTGCGCAGTAATCGCGCGTGCCGTGGGTCTGCTCTAAAATATTGGTACCGTGAAAATAGATGGCACCGCCGGTGGCAACCTCCAGCAGATTGATGCAGCGCAGCATGGTGGACTTACCGCTGCCGGAAGCACCGATCAGGCAGACGACTTCGCCTTTTTGAATTGAAAAATCAATGCCCTTTAAAATTTCGTTCTGCCCAAAGGATTTGCGCAGACCTTCAATGCGAATGACTTCTTCCATTTCAGTGCGCCCCCTTTTTTGCCGATACTTTAATTGGCGCAGATGCCGCCGAGCCGGAGCCCAAAATAGTGTAACTGTCCGGGCCGTCCATCTTCTTTTCAATCAGCCGCAAAATGCGGGTCGTTGTAAAGGTCAAAATCAAATAAATGACACCGCAGATCAAAAACGGTTCATAGGTGCGGGCCAGCTGGAACGCGTGGAGAAGAACAGCTCGGTCACGCTGATGACGTTCAGCACCGAGGTATCCTTAATATTCACAACGAACTCGTTGCCGATTGCCGGCAAAATGTTGCGAATTGCCTGCGGCAGAATGACATTGAACATGGCGCCCCAGTGCGACAAGCCCAGCGCATGTGCGGCTTCGTACTGGCCGCGGTCAATCGACTGAATGCCGCCGCGCACGATTTCGGA
The DNA here is from genome assembly GCA_023460035.1 of Bacillota bacterium. GTDB lineage: Bacteria > Bacillota > Clostridia > Oscillospirales > Ruminococcaceae > Pygmaiobacter. The sequence goes on along the minus strand of JAEWRN010000034.1, from coordinate 144,916 downwards.
CATATAGGCGCCGGTGTTGATTGAAACGACCAGCAAGCCGGCGGTAAGCGGGCTCATGTCAATGCCGAACGCCTCCATCAGGCCAAAGTAAATTACCGTGGCCTGCACCATCATTGGCGTGCCGCGAAACACTTCTATATAAATATTGAGCAGAAGGTTCACAAGTTTCAGCAAAGCTTTTTTAATGGGTTTGTCTTTGGTGCCAACCGGTATTGTGCGGATGCTGCCAATCAGCAGGCCGATCAAAAAGCCGACAATTGTGCCGACCACCGCAATCAGCATGGTCGTGCCGGTGCCTTTCAGCAGGTCCATCCCGTATTTTTGCAGGATGTAAACGACCCAGTCGAAAAAGCTGCGTTCCATGTGTTCAGCTCTCCTTTTTTAAGACAGCAAAGCACTACCCGGACAATTTGCCCGGATAGTGTTTTAGCCTTACGTTTTCATTTCACAACAACCTGCCGCTTAAGCGTTATTCTGCCGCAGGCTGGTTTGCGATTGCGTTTTCCATCATGCTCTGGCGGTCATCTTCGCTGATGCCGGCAAGCACCTTGTTGATCTGGTCTTTCAGGTCGCTGCCCTTTTTAATGCCGACCGCGATGGCACCCTCATCGGTGCTGTAATCAAAGCCCTTGCCCTCAGCAAATGCGATGTAGGTCAGGTCCGGGTTCGACATCTGTGCGGACATTGCGCCCGGGCGCTCGGAGATATAGCCGTCAATCTTGCCGGACTGCAGCGCCACGATCATTGTCGGGAAATCTTCCATTGCCGTCTGCTTGTCCACACCGGGAATCTGGTCGATAACCGTGTAATGGAAGGTGTTCAGCTGTGCGGTAATTTTTGCACCGCTGAAATCAGCCAGCGAAGTGGCATTGGCATAAGCGCCATCTTTGCGCACCACCATGACAAGGTCTGACACATAGTAGTTGTCCGAAAAATCAATCGACTCTTTGCGCTCGTCGGTCGGGGACATGCCGGCGATGATCATGTCGATTTTGCCGGAGGTCAAAGCAGGCAGCAGGCCGTCCCATTCCATTTTTTCCACCAGCAGCTTTTTACCCAGCGCATCGGCAATTTTTTGCGCGACCTGCACATCGTAACCACCGGCATAGCCGCCGCCATCAATCTCGGCGGCATTGTTGGAATTATCGGTCTGGGTATAGTTGAACGGCGCGTATGCGCACTCCATGCCGACCTTAAGCACATCTTCTGCAGTACCGGACTGGGCACCGGACTGGGCCGAGGATGCCTGGCTCCCGCCACAGGCAACCAATGAAAACACCAGCGCTGCGACTGCGAACAAAGACAATAATTTTTTCATGCGAAGCACTCCCTCTTTTTCTTCATCCATACCCCTGCCCACCCCTGCAGGCTGGACGGATGGATTATGGTTTATTTTAATGCATTCGGGATATTTATGCAACATTTTTAAAAGTATTCTTTTTTTTTTGTAAATAATTTCCTTTTTCTATTCTTGACAAATTGTCGATTTGGCTATTTTGGCAGACAAAAATTTTATATTTCGGCATTTTATACAAGGAGGCTTTACCGTTTTGTGAAAAGATGTTTTCACGCTTTTAAAATAGATGAAAAAGTGTTAAACTATAAAAGTTAATGATACTTTAATTTGCCGCGCCAAGCGGCGCCACAAACCGGAGGAAAGCGCCTTGATTAAGAATATTGTTTTTGATATTGGCGGCGTTATTGTTGATTACGACCCTAAAGGTTATTTGAGCAAATTGTTCAATAATTCAGAACTTGAAGAATTTTTATACAATATTATTTTTGACAGTGAAGACTGGAAGCTGCTGGACCAGGGTAAAATTACCCGTGCTTTGGCTGAACGTCATATGCTGGAAGCCGCGGGCCGTCACCGCTACGAGGCACAACTGGTGCTGGACGATTGGCGCGAGTTGATGGTGACTAAGCTGGACACGGTCGATTTGATTCTTGCGTTGCGGCATTCCGGCAACCACCTTTATTTTTTGTCGAATATCCCGGAGGACGTTTACCTGATGTTTCAGCAACGCCGCCGGTTTATGCAGTTATTTGAAGGCGGGGTGCCCAGCTTCGCCGCTAAAATGGCAAAACCGGACCCTGAAATTTTTAAATTGCTGCTGCACACTTACGAGCTTTCCCCCGCCGAAACGCTGTTCATCGACGACAGCCCTGCCAATGTCGCCGCAGCAGAGTCTCTCGGCCTGACCGCGCTTCTGTTTGAAAACACCGCATCCCTGCATCACAAATTAATTGATCTTGGGCTGCCGGTACCCATTAATGTAAAGCGTCGTTTTAACACCGGCAGTGAGCCTCGCCGCCCACAGCCCGGCGAGGGGAAGCCGTCGCTTTTCAGCTGGCTGAAAAAGAAACCCGACGTGCAGCAAAAAGAGGCATCGCCTGCCGCAAAGGGCACTTTGACGGGAGAAGCCGGCAAAGCAGCCGCTAAAACAGAAACGCATAAACCGGTTCGCCGCCGGCCCGCTGCCGGGGTGCGTAACACCGGCTCTGACCCGGTGGCCGATGTTGCAAAGCAAAAGGCAAAACTGGCGGCTGAAGCGCAAAAAAAACGGTCTGCTGCCAAAAGAGCCCCTGCCAAAAGAAAAGCCCCGGCTAAGAAAGCCGAGCAACCAAAGGATAAAGAAGAATTGTAATATCGCGGGGCGCGCAGCCAGGTGTTTTGTAGACGCCTGAAAATAAAACGCCTCACAAATTCGATATTCAACTGCAAAAACAAATCATAGAAACAAACACACCCCCTGATGTAAAAAATACATCAGGGGGTGTGTTTGTGTGCGAGTAAAATTGCGGCGGCGCAGAAACGGCATGGCAAATGCCGCCACAGTTTTATTTGCCTTGCAAAAAATCGTTTGTTGCGCGGTAAATCTCTTCTATATGGCCATGATATAAATAATGGGTGCCCTCTATGATGCGCCATTCTGCACTTGGGCCCAACCGCTCTATATGCGCATTTTGATATGCGACGCCTGTTTGCTTGCCCTTTGCAGTTTCGGATGCCACAAGCTTTAAAACAGGCACGCTGCGCGGAAATTCCATCCCCATCACCTCTTTTGTGTTTTCGTTCAGCCGCGCTATCTGGTCTGCGATGGTATCATTATAGTAGTGATTCATAAATTTTGTGTAATCGCTGATTTCTGTTTGCGTATAACCGTTATTTTCGTTGATCCCCAGCGTGGACTGGACTACGACCGAGTTGAGCGGGCGGGAAATGCCGATGGCTTGCTGTACCTTACCCAAGCTGTAAACAAACTTGGGGACATTGATACTTGTTTCAGCAGACGATGTGGTGTCTATCATTATAATAGCCGACACTTCCTCTGGGTATTTTGCCGCATAATATTCGGTGTATATCCCCGAGCCGGAATGCGGCATTAAAATATAAGGCGCGGCAAAGCCTGCGGCAGAGAGCGCCAAACGTATTTCTGTGGTGTAGTTTTCATTTGTGCGGGGGGTATTGGTTTCATCGCTAAAGCCAATGCCAAAATATTCGACACACACAACCGTATAGTCTTTTGCCAATGCCCGCATCAGGGGGGCAAAGTCTGCGCTCGGCAATGGGTTCGCAAACCCGGGCAATAAAACAATCGTCTGCTCGCCGCGTCCCATTGAATAGACGTGCATCTTTTTTCCCTCAACTTCCACTAATTTGCCGTAGGGTGCAAGATCATCCAACTCGTGGGAATAAAAAACCTGGTTCACAAATAAACTGACGAGGTTCAGCAATAGTAGCATGCCAAAAATCGTTGCAAGAATAGCCAACACCTTTTTCCTCCGTTTCTTTTTGATCTTCCTCATTTTATTCTCCATCTTATTCTCCATCATCATCCTGGGTTGGCGGTGCCGAAATAATGGATATGTCCCTCGGTGTTCTCCCGTCGGCAACCTCGTAATGATATTTCACAAGCAGCGCTTGCAGGTCTGCCAAAAATTCGTCGAACTCGTTGTCGGTCATCATCATGACAGTCTGATTGAAAAACACTTTATTGCTGCCTGGCACAAAATTGTCTTTGTTAAAATACCTTTCAAACTTCGAGTAGACCCCCATTAAAAAGCCAAATGCCTGTTGTGGAATGCTTTTCACATCAGTTGCGCTGTTTATTTCATCTAAATTCAGCGCAAGTGTGCGCTCGACACTGCCCCGCGTCTTCTTTTGTTTTACAACCGCCAAAATATTGGCGGCAAGCAACACATTGATGTGCCGGTAAAGGGTGGTCCGCGGCACATCCTGTAATACCTCACATACTTCGTTTGCCGTCATGTTACCGCGTGAAGCAAAGGTTTCTACAATACGCATTCGTGTTGGGTTGAGCATAATATAATTTAGGTCTGTTAGCATAATGCGCCTCCTTTAGTTCCATTTTTGATATTAATACCATTAATGGTATTTGTCAAGTGTTTTTCGATGTTCGCACAACAAATAAGCAAATGGCCGGCTTGCCGTTAAGCGGCACGCAAGGCAACTACATAAAGCTTTGCTGATTAAAGCTTTACAATGCTATTGCCGGCCGCTTTTCCCGCTTACAAAACAAGCCTTAGCCACAGGGCAAAACCGAAAGCCTGTAGAGCGGCCCAATAACTGATGCCACGGTTAGGTTTTACGGTAGTGGGCGCATGCGGCTAAAAAATAAAGAAGCGCCGCTTACACGGCGCTTCTTTGTGAAATCACAAAATACTTTACCATCGAGGGTTTGTGCCCGCCCGCTCAACCTGGGGCCGCAAATAAAAAACGAGGGGGGTGTTTTTACCTATTATTTCAATTCCACCACGGTCACACCGTCTTCCCCTTCGCCATAGTTGCCAAGGCGGTAGCTTTTCACTGATTTATTGCCCTTCAGCATGGTATGCAGCGCTTTGCGCAAAATGCCCGCGCCCCGGCCGTGAATCAGCCACACGGTGGTCATTCCACTGATCATTGCGCCGTCAATAAAGCGTTCGGCCTCCATCACCGCCTCTTCTGCGGTCATGCCAATCAAATTAATTTCCATTGCAGCACTGCGGGTCACACTGGCATTGGCACCGCTGCTGCGGTATTTCTGCTGCGGTTTTGCCTTTTTGCCGCTGGGCTGCGCTGCCGCCATCAGGCCGGAAAGCGGTACCTTTGTCTTGATGGCGCCACAAACAACCTCTACCATATCATTGCGGTCCGGCAGGCTTTTTACCGTGGCATGCTGGCCAAGCTGTGCCAGCATGACTACCTGCCCCACCTTAACGCGGGTAAGCGGGATATAGGTGATTTCTTCTTTCTGGCTGGCAAGGCCCTCGGTAATGCCTGCGGCGTCTTTTCTGGCTATTTGGCGCGCGCGCTGCAGCTTTTGTGCGGCCGTCAGGTTTTCCTGCTTTTGCAGCGCCTTCATTTCGTCCATTAAGTCGTACGCGGTATCCTGCACCTTTTGTTCCAGCTCTTTTGCCTTGCGCGTCGCCGCGGCAAGCGCCTCTTCGCCCTGGCGAATCAGCTCGTCCCGCTCTTCCTTTGCCACGGCAAGCTGGTTTGCCGCCACATATTTCAGCCGTTCAATCTCTGTCTGGTCATCTTTAATTTCCAGCTTCAAATCTTCAAGCTGGCCCAGCACCGTTTCAAAACGCTGATCCTCGGCTGATAGATGCAACTGCGCCCGTTTGATAACACCTGCGGGCAGCCCCAGCTTTTCGCCAATCAAAAACGCATTCGAACGCCCCGGTACCCCGACACTTAACCGGTAGGTTGGGCGCAGTGTTTCAAGGTCAAATTCGCACCCGGCATTTTGCACCCCCGGGGTTTCCAGCGCAAACACTTTCAGTTCGCCATAGTGGGTGGTCGCCATAATGCGGCTGCCCTTCTCGCGCAGGGTCTCTATTACCGATACCGCAAGCGAAGCGCCCTCGGCAGGGTCGGTGCCAGCCCCAAGCTCATCCAGCAGCACCAACGTATCGGGGCCCGCTTCTTTTAAAATATCGACAATATTTTTAATATGGCCAGAAAAAGTAGAAAGGCTTTGCTCAATACTCTGCTCGTCGCCAATGTCCACCAGTATTTCGCGAAACAGGCACACTTCACTGCGCTCGGATGCCGGGATTAAAAAGCCGCAGGCCGCCATGGCAAGCAGCAGCCCCGCTGTTTTTAAGCTGACGGTTTTGCCGCCGGTGTTGGGGCCGGTAATAATCATCGTGTCATAGTCGCGGCCAAGCTCAATGTCCACCGGCACCGCCGTTTTGCGGTCAAGCAACGGGTGGCGGGCATGCAGCAGGTAAAAGCCGTTGCCCTGCGTCACCGCCGGCATCGTTGCCCCCTGGTCGGCTGCAAGCTTTGCCTTTGCCAGCAGAGTATCCACCTCCAGCATGGCATGGTAACTGACACCAAAAAACGGCTGTGTTGCCGCAGCAGCAGAAGAAAACGCCTCTAAAATGCGCTCGATTTCCTCTTGCTCCTGGCTGCGCAGCTGCAAAATGCGGGCGTTCAGCTCCACCACGGCACTGGGCTCTACAAACAGTGTGGCGCCAGACGAGGACACGTCGTGGATGACGCCCCCCACTTCACCGCGAAACTCTGCCTTGACCGGTACAACAAACCGGCCGCTGCGCATGCTGACAACTGCGTCCTGCAAGTATTTTTGCGTAGAGGGCGATTTGATCATCGCCTCCAGCCGGTCGCGGATATTGCTTTCAGACGTGCGAATTTTGCGGCGAATGTCCAGCAGCGTATCGCTTGCGGTATCTGCCATTTCAGTCTCAGATAAAATGGCTTCGTTGATGCTTTTTGAAAGCGCCGGATGCTCGGTGATGGAATAGAACAAATCATCCAGCACGCGGTCCTCCTTGGGGCCGGCGGCGTCTTGTGTCGAATACCACGACAACAGTGATTCAAAATTGCGCAGTGTGTGGGCAAACAGCAAAAGCTCTGCCATAGACAGCACACCGCCTTTTTGCGCGCGCTGCACCGTTGGTAAAATGTTTTCTACCTGTGCAAGGCGCGGCGGGCCGACACGCAGATAACGCACGGTCATCGCATCGGTTTTGGCAAGCTCGCTGCGCACCTCTTCCACATTCTGCCCGCACTGCACCGCACGCAGCTGCTGCGCGGCTTCTGGGCAGACACAGTTTTGCGCCGCCTGCTCTACAATTTTATAAAATTCAAGGTGTTGCAAATATTTTTGTTTCATTTTTTCGCTCCTCAGGGCAGCACCGTCTGCAAAAAGTCCAAGCTTTTAAAACGGTGGTCCAGCTGTCGCACAACATAGGCTGTCACAATGGCAGAAAGGTGTTTCATCTTTTGGGGTACCAGTGTAAAGCCAAATGCCTTTTCATGCTCACTATACAAAATATGGCGCATTGCCGCAAGCTCTGCGCCCGAAAGATTGACCTGCCTGCCCTGCTTTGCAGCACAGCTGCCACAGAGCAGCGTGCCTTGTTCAAGGTCAAAGAAAAACGCGGTGTCCTCGTAACAGCCGCAGCCGCCGCAAGCAACAAGATCCGGCATATAGCCCGCGTTCGCAAGCGCACGCAGCTCGCAGATCAGTTTAATTTGATGCAGGTCCTTTTGCCCTTTGCTAATCAGCGCAAAGCTGTTCAGCAGCAGCCGCAGCTGCGCCATGGCTTCTTCGCCTTCCGGCGCAAGTGTGCTCAGCAGTTCGGCCAAATACATAGCAAGGCTCATTGCCTCCACGCTGGCGCGCAGGCCAAAAAAGTTCTCAATTGCTTCTGCTTCATCCACAATATACATACTGTGGCCTTCAAACAGCACAAAATCAGAATAGCAAAAAAGCCCTGTAGCGGCAAACAGCTTGTTCTTCAGCCGCTGAGAGCTTTTGGCCGAGGCGGAGATCACCCCGTATTGTGGTGTCAGAATCGTCAAAATGCGGTCGGATTCACCGGTATGAACCTCCCGCAGGACGACCCCTTTTGTTTTGATCTGCTGCGCCATATGCGGCGTTCTCCTTTACTGTGCTGCAAAGCGGAAGGGCCTGCCGCTTAATTAGAAAACCCAAAGTTTTTCAAATAGAACTCATTGTCGCGCCAGTCGGTTTTCACCTTGACCCAGCACTGCAAATTGACCTTTTGGCCCAAAAAGTCCTCACAGTCCTGCCGCGCGGCGGTCGCGATTTTTTTCAACATTGCGCCGCCCTTGCCAATCACCATACCCTTATGGCTTTTCTTTTCGCAAAAAATGGTGACCTCAATATCCACCAGTTTACCGTCCTCGCGCTCTTTAAAGCGCTCTACCTCTACGGCAGTGCCATGCGGCAGCTCGTCGCGTAAAAACAGCAACAACTTTTCACGCACCAGCTCTGCCACAATGGCCTTTTCCGGCAGGTCGGTATAAGAATCCTCGGGGAAATAATGCGGCCCCAAGATAGCGTACTGTCCACAAAGCTCTAATAACTGCGGCACCCCGTCGCCGGTGGCCGCACACACCCCAATGACCGTTTGAAATACGCCAAGCCCATTTAAAAAGTCAATACGGGCAGCAAGGTCCTGCGGCTTTTTTAAGCAGTCGGTCTTATTCACCGCGGCGATGGCCGGCGCACCGGTGCGGCGCAGCTCTTCGACAAGGCTTTGCTCTGCCTCGGTCAAATCTCCATACGGCTCAAACACCATCAGGCTCACGTCGCCATCGCCCACGCTTTCTTCTACCGCCTTTACCATATGTTTGCCAAGGCGGGTGCGCGGCTGGTGAATGCCGGGGGTATCCAAAAAGACATATTGTGTTTCTTCTTTTGTCAGGATGCCGGTGATTTTAGTGCGGGTCGTCTGCGGCTTTGAAGTCACAATGGCCAGCTTTTCGCCAATCAGCGCATTCAGCAGGCTGGACTTGCCCACGTTGGGGCGGCCCACAATCGCGACGAAAACAGACTTTGTCTGGTTCTCTTGTTTCAGAGTCAAATGTTGTTTCTCCTTTTGTCAAAATGGTCATATTGAAACACGAACAAATAGGCCGCCAAAAGGGCTACCGCCAATAACACAGGGCGGTACCATGCAGCCAAAAAGTAAGCAATGATCTGTTGCAGCACGGCAGCGTCAAAAAACAACAGCACACCACAAAAAGCGGCGCCAATACAAAACACCAGCACCGCCCCGGCCGCCATATCCTTTACTGCCCCGGCAAGCGCATAACGCTGCGGGGTTTTGGGGTTTGTAACCACACGCTCTAAGGCCGAATTGACAAGCTCCAGCGAAATAACCCCGCAGATGACTAGGGCAAGCAGCATCCTCTGTGCAACAGAAAACGCGTAAAAATGTGAAAAGTAAATCACAAATGCCGCCGCTGCAAAATGAAACCGCAGGTTGCGCTCCTCCCGGATGCCGCGCAAGATACCGGCACCCGCGTAAACAAACCCGCGAAAAAAGCCACCTTTACGCAAACCGGTTGCCCCTTTCATTTATTCCGGTGTATAAGCAATGGTGCGGGGCAGCCCCAGCTTTATCAGCACCTGCTCTTCTTTTTCGCGCATATGAACCTCTGCAAGGCCGCCTTCCACATGGTCATAGCCCAGCAGATGCAGCATGGAATGCACGGTCAAAAATGCGACTTCGCGCTGTAGCGAATGTCCGTAAATATTGGCCTGTTCCATTGCCTTTTCCATGGATATTACCACATCGCCCAGCATTGCGGCGCCAGTCTCTTCGTTCACATCGTATTTGCCGTCGCTGCCAAGGGGAAAGCTGAGCACATCGGTCTCCACCGGCTTATCGCGATATTGGGCATTCAGCTGCGCAATATGTTCGTTGTCCACAAAGGTCACGCTGATCTCTGCCGGGCGGTCAAACCCCTCGGTCTCTAATACCGCGTTGCAGCTGCGGCGAATTAAAATGCGAATGCCGGTCGGAATTTTGACCGCATTCTGCTGGTTGGTAATATACACTTTATTATGCATCCTGCTTGTCCTTCTTTCCTTTCAAAATAAAGCATTATCGAGCGTCCACCGCATCATTGCTGTCTGGGTGGCGCACCCTAGTCGCCGTTTTTTTGGCGCTGGCGCGCTCGTAAGCACGCACAATTTCCTGTACAAGGCGGTGGCGCACCACATCCTTGTCTGTCAGGCGAATACTGGCTATTCCCTCAATGTTTTTCAAAACCACGGTTGCTTCCAACAAACCACTGCGCGATTTTTGCGGCAGGTCGATTTGCGTGATGTCCCCGTTCACCACCACTTTACTGTTCATCCCCATGCGGGTGAGAAACATTTTCATCTGTTCCGGCGTGGTATTCTGCGCTTCATCCAGAATAATAAACGCATCGTCCAGCGTGCGCCCGCGCATGTAAGCCAGCGGTGCCACCTCAATTACGCCTTTTTCTACCAGCTTCTGATAATTTTCGGCACCCAGCATTTCAAACAATGCGTCATAGAGCGGCCTTAAATAGGGGTCTACCTTTTCTTGCAGGTCCCCCGGTAAAAAGCCCAGTTTTTCACCCGCCTCCACGGCGGGACGGGTGAGAATAATGCGCGAAACCTGATGCGCTTTGAACGCGCGCACTGCCATAGCGACCGCAAGGTAAGTCTTGCCGGTGCCCGCAGGCCCAACCCCAAAGGTAATTGTGTTTTTGCGAATGGAGTCAAGGTAAGCTTTTTGCCCCAGTGTTTTAGGGCGCACTGGCCTGCCCTTTGTCGTCAGCAGCACAAAATCGCCGGTAAGCTCCTGCACCTTACTCTCATCCCCTGCCTGTGCCAGAGAAATGCAGTAATGAAGGGCTTGTTCATCCAGCGGGGTCTTGTTTTTCAGCAGTTGCAGCATCGCCTGCAGGGTATGTGCCGCACCGTCAATGGCTTCCTGCTGCCCGGACAGCTTGATTTCGGTGCCGCGGTACACTGCTCGCACACCAAAATGCTTTTCAATCGCTTTGAGGTGTTCATCACCGCTGCCCAGCAGGGCAAGCGCATCATCGATGGAATCCAAATTCAATCGTCTTTCCGGCATGAAGGCCCTCCCCGCCTTTTATACATAATTTTCGCCCATTATCCGTCAGAATAAACAGTTTTTTTAGCTCAGAAACATTATAACACATTCTTCTACATTCTGACAGATAAATTTTTCTGCACGCTGAAAAGAAAAGAATTTTGTGATTTTTTACAGCATCTCCTTTTGAATAATGTCTTTTTTATTAAAATAATTACAAATATTTTTTATATATTATGACTTTATTCTCTTTTACCCTTCAAATACCGCCCTGTGGCCTTTACGTGGTTTTCAAGAATTGCTATAATAAAAATGAAATTTACCATTTAAAAGCTGGGTTGGTAAAGGAGTTTTTCATGAAAAACGGATTGTTTGCGGGTGACGTGCCCCCATCTTGTGAATATTGCGAATTCGGGCGCAAAGCGTCTGACCATGTGATGATTTTATGCATTAAAAAAGGGATGGTTTCGCCTTACTATTCTTGCCGCAAATTTCGTTATTCCCCGCTGAAACGCATCCCTAAACGGCGGCCCAAGCTGCCGGAGTTCACATCGGAGGATTTTGCGCTTTAACCTAGGTACACCACGATAAATAATAGCCGGGCCACCATGTTGCGCCCGCCAAAAAACCGGGTACTAACATGTAACTGTTAGTATCCGGTTTTTAATACAATAAAAAGTTCATCTGCATTTTGGTAAGTTTACCGTAACGCGGTAAAATCACTTTTTCTTTTTGTTGCTGCCAAGGTATGCGGCGCGCACTGCCTCGTTTTGCATCAGCTCTGCGCCCTCCCCCTGCAATGTAAGGGTGCCGGTCTCCAGCACATAGGCCCAGTCGGCAACTTTCAGCGCCATATTGGCGTTTTGCTCGATCAGCAGCACGGTAATGCCGTCGGCATTGACCGTTTTGATGATTTCAAAAATATCCCGCACCACAAGCGGTGCAAGGCCCAAAGACGGCTCGTCCATCATAATGACCTTGGGCCGGCTCATCAGCGCGCGGCCAACGGCAAGCATCTGCTGTTCGCCGCCTGAAAGCGTGCCGGCCAACTGCCAGCCGCGCTCTTTCAGCCGCGGGAACAACCCGTGCACATACGCAAGGTCTTCGCTCAAATCATCCTTGCGCAAATACGCACCAATTTTCAGGTTTTCAAGCACCGTCAGGTTGGGAAACACCCGCCGCCCCTCCGGCACCAGCGTGATGCCCTTTTGTACAATTTCGTAAGCGGGCAGGCCGGTGATGGGCTGGCCTTCAAACGACACGCTGCCACTTTGCGCAGGCACAATACCTGCAATCGTGCGCAGTATGGTAGACTTGCCTGCGCCGTTTGCCCCGATGAGCGTGACAATTTTGCCTTTTTCGACCTGCAGCGAAACACCTTTGACCGCCTGAATACCGCCGTAGCTTACGCTTAAATTGTCTACCTTTAAAAATTCACTCATCTTCGCTCACCCCCAGGTAGGCATCAATCACGCGCTGGTTTGCCTGAATTTCTTCCGGCGTACCGTCTGCAATCAACCGGCCAAAGTCCAGCACATAAATGCGGTCTGAAATATCCATGACCAAATTCATGTGGTGTTCGATCATCAGCACCGTCAAATCAAAATCGCGTTTGATTTTGTAAATAAACGCGGTAAGCTCTTCGGTCTCCTGCGGGTTCATACCCGCCGCGGGCTCATCCAGCAGTAAAAGCTGGGGCTTGGTTGCGAGTGCACGCGCAATTTCAAGGTGGCGCTGCTTGCCATAAGGCAGGCCTTCTGCCACCTCGTTTGCAAGGTCGGCAAGGCCAAGCAACTCTAGCAGCTGCATCGACTCGCCGCGAATAGCCGCTTCTTCTTTGTAATTCAAATGAAGTGTGGCCGACAGCAAATTGGCTTTTAAATGTAAGTGCTTTGCGATCATAACATTGTCCAGCACCGTCAGGCTTTTAAATAGCCGGATATTCTGAAACGTACGCGCTACCCCAAGGCGGGTAATGGCGTCCGGCGTTTTGACCACGCTGTTTTCAAATGCACCGCTGTGGCTGCCCGCATAAAGCTTTTTCATTTTGCCCTGCGGGTGGTTGGAAATGATTTTTTTGTCTTTCAGGTAAATTGCGCCGTAGGTGGGTGCATAAACACCGGTAATCACATTAAAAGCGGTGGTTTTGCCCGCACCGTTGGGGCCAATCAGCGCAACGATTTCGCCTTTATTGACCGTAAGGTTCAAATCATCCACTGCAACAACGCCGCCAAATTGCATGGTAATGTGTTCTGCACGCAGCAATGCGTCAGCCATTGCGCCCACCCCCTTTCTTTTTGCCAAAGGTGGTTTTCAGGTTTTTCAGCTTGCCCGGCAAGTTTTGAAAAAAGGTAAAAAAGCCGTCCCATGTAAACTCGCGCGTGCCCATAATGCCGCGGCGGTAAAACAGCACAATTGCCATCAGCAAGACGCTGAAAACGACCATGCGAAACCCGGTGCGGAACAACGGAATATTGACCCCCATAATGGTGAGAGGGTCGTCAAAAAAGCGCAGCCACCAGTCTTTGCTGGCCACCACCAAAAACGAGCCCAAGATACTGCCAGTCACACTGCCCATACCGCCCAGTACCACAATTAGCAAAATATCATAGGTGATATTCACTTTAAAAGTACCAGAGTCGATACTGGACATATACATCGCCAGCATACCGCCGCCGACCCCCGCAAAAAAGCTAGAGGTGACAAAGCTCATCAGCTTTGTGCGAAACAGGTTGATGCCCATGGCTTCGGCCGCAATTTCATCCTCACGAATGGCCTTGAACGCGCGACCATACGACGAATTGAGCATCAGCACCATCACCAGAATGCAAATTGCCGCAATGGCAAACGGCACAATTAAATGTGCAAACGTGGGGATCATTTTCAGGCCATAGCTGCCATTTGTAATGGTGTCCATCTGCGGGGCGGCAATCAGCGCGCGGATAATCTCGGCAAAGCCTAGTGTGGCAATGGCAAGGTAATCGCTTTTCAGCCGCAACACCGGGCCGCCAATCAGCACTGCAAACAGGGCCGCCACCAAGCCGCCCGCCACCAGTGCAAGCGGGAACGGCAGGCTGAGTTTTTCCAGTATCGGGTTGATGCCCGAAATGTAGTACACCGACGCCCGGTTTGTGACCGGGATCGTCAACATGGCAGTGGTATAGGCGCCCAGCGCCATAAAGCCTGCCTGCCCCAGGCTAAACAGGCCGGTAAAACCGTTCAGCAGGTTCATGGAAACAGCAACGACCGAGTAGATAACTGCTTTTTGCAAAATAGAAACCGCCATACCATAATGCGACTTATTCATGTCTAAGAAGATGAGCGCAACGCAAACCAACACAACGGTGACAATGGTGGCGGTGGTGTTGCGCGTTTTGTGCATTGTTTGTTTCATTTTACACACCTCACACCTTGTCTATGTTCTTTTCACCGAACAAGCCGGTGGGCCGCAGCAGCAGCATGATAATCAAAAGCAAAAACGTAAATGCGTCGCTGAAGGTAGAATAACCAAACGCCACCAAAAACGTTTCGCTGATGCCAATCAAAAAGCCGCCGACCACCGCACCCGGCACACTGCCAATACCGCCGATTACCGCGGCGACAAAGCATTTTAGGCCCGGCAGGCTGCCGCTGAACGGGGTGACCGACATGCGGTCGGTAAAGTACAAGATAGAACCAACGGCCGCAAGTGCGCTGCCAATGACAAAGGTCATTGAAATGACGCGGTTCACGCGGATACCCATCAGCTGGCTGGTTTCAAAATCTTTCGACGCTGCGCGCATGGCCATGCCGAGTTTGGTGTGGTTCAGCAGCCACAGCAAGCCAAACACCAACAGCAGCGTGAGCACCGGCGTAAGAAAAGTGACCAAAGACGCCGACACACTGCCAATTTGGAAGATTTTTTTCAAAAACGGAATTTCGGGGTACGCGCGCGGCAGCGCAGTAAACAAATAAGTTGCAAGGTTTTGCAACAGGTAAGATACGCCGATTGCCGAAATCATAACCGACATGCGCGGCGCGTTGCGAATGGGCTTATAAGCAGCTTTTTCAATTGCAACACCCAGCAGTACCGTCAAAATAATCGTGAACGGCACCGAGAGCCACCACGGGAATACCGCCATGCAAAAGATCATAAAGTACCCGCCCATCATAAAAATGTCACCATGGGCAAAGTTGATCAACCGCAAAATGCCGTATACCATTGTATAACCGATCGCAATCAATGCATAAGCACCGCCCAGCGAAATGCCGGTCAGGCAGTGCTGTAAAAAGGTCGAAAGCGACATGGGATTGCCTCCTTGCGTAATTTCAAACACAAAACGGGAGGCAACTTTTCATTGCCTCCCATAAAGCTATCGGGCAGCTTTAGCCGACGGTTACTGTTTTGACGAACTTAAACTCGCCGTCTTTGATTTCTTTAATAAACGCGGTGTCCTTGTTGGCATCGCCGTTTTCGTTAAAGCTAATCGTACCGGTAACACCGTCGTACGACAGGGTTTTCAGCGCATCGCGAACTGCAACGGGGTCGGTGCTGTCGGCAGCCTGAATGGCCTTGTACAGGGCAAGGTAAGCATCATAGCCCAGTGCGGAAACCGCCGGGATGGTCTCGGGCTGTTTGTTGTCCACGAGATACTGCTTAAAGCCTTTTACAAAGCTTTTTGCCTCTTCGGTACCGGGGGCAGCATCGTCAAAGAAAGTCGACAGGCAAACACCTTCGGCGTCCGCACCGGCGTTATCAATAATGGTGCCGTTCTCCCAAGTGTCGCCGGCCATAATCTTGCAGGTCAGGCCCAGCTCGCGCGCCTGCTTAATGATCAGCGGGGCAGTCGCAATGGACGAAGGGGCAAACAACACATCGGGGTTTGCAGCTTTAATGTTGGTCAATACCGCTTTAAAATCGGTCTGGTTGGTCTGGAAGTTTTCTTCAGTTACCGTGCCGCCAGCTTTGGTAAAGGCCTCTTTAAAGTAAGCGCCCAAACCAGACGAATAGTCGTCACCAAGCTGGGTCAGAACCGCAGCGGTTTTTGCACCGTCTTCCAGTGCAAAGGTCGCCATCACAGTGCCCTGGAACGGGTCAAGGTAGCAGGTACGGAAATAGAAATCGTTGCCAAGCGTTACCTGCGGGTTGGTGCAGGAAGCCCCGATTGCCGGGATTTGCGCCTGCTTAAAGGTGTCGCCGGCCGCAATGGAAACACCCGAACCGTAAGAACCAAGCACACCAATAACGCCTTTGCTGATTAACGACTGCGCCGCGGTGACTGCTTCGGTCTTGTCCGACTTGTTATCGGCTTCGACCAACTCGATTGTATACTCTTCGCCGCCAACCGTCACAGTGGGGTAAACAGTATTAGCGTACCGCATACCCAGAACCTCTTGATATCCGCCGCCGCCGTTTTCCCCTGTCAGCGGCTCGAATACACCTATTTTGATTACTTTTTCGCCGGAAGCTGTGCTGGCGCTACCGCCGCAAGCCGTCATCAGCGAAGCCGCCATTGCCAAAGCAAGGACACCTGCCAAGAATTTTTTCATCACTTTCCATCCTCTCCAATACGAAATTTGATTCGCATGTCCCAGTTATACCATATTGAGCACAAAAAATCCACGGGAAATCTGCAAATTAGACACTTTTTGGTGTTTTCTCGCCTTGCGCATAACAAGTAGGAAAAAAGTTTGTGCAACCCTCTAAACTGTTTTTATTTCAAGGACATAAGTGTTTTTTAAAACGGTTAAACTTAAATTATTGTATTTTATTTAAATACATGTCGATTTAATTGCTACTTCTCCCTTCGTTTGACTTTCAATTAAATTGTATTCTTTAGAGAGACAATAGTTTAAATCCGGTTTTTATCCTGTTACTTTACTAATTTTATGTAGCATATTAAATTAATTTGCCCGTTTTATAGCAACAAAAAAACTGCCACAGCATTTGATGTGTCAGAAAGCTTAATTATAAAAAAGCCTTTTATATTATAGTTATGCAGGCAGTCTTACCAGCTTCCTGATTTTAGGTAATTAAAAAAGCGATTGCCATACATTATGGCGACCGCTTTTCTTTAACTGATACTCGCAGGGATACCCGGCTCATACGCCTCGCCTGCTATATACCGAAAGCTCCCATCCTCTTTCAGCTCAATTATTCGCAATTTGACATACAAAAAGCAGCAATAATTAGCCGTCTTTTCACAGTGTATCCCCATAGGATATAATTGTAAAACAATTCCTTTTTCGATTTTAGGCCTAAAAAAAGCAACACCCGGTTAAAACCCAGTGTTGCCCGTTTTTGTTAGTCCTGTCTCACTATTTTGCTTTTTTATTCTTGTTCGAATTCAACAGCTCTTTTAGCTCGTCCATAAAGGTATTAATGTCACTAAACTGCCGGTAAACCGACGCAAAGCGCACATAGGCAACTTCATCAATTTTTTTCAGCTGCGCCATGGCAAGCTCGCCGATTTCAAGTGACGTGACCTCGCGGTTCAGCGTGTTCAGCAGAGTTTGTTCAATCTCGTCCACTGCCTTTTCCAGCGTGTCTACCCCAACCGGTCGTTTTTCGCAGGCGCGCATCAAACCGTTTAAAAGCTTCTGCCGGTCAAACGCTTCGCGCGAGCGGTCTTTTTTCACGACCATCAGCGGCACGGTTTCTACCACTTCATAAGTAGTAAACCGTTTTTGACACGCAAGACATTCACGACGACGGCGAATACGTTCCCCGTCATCCGCCGGCCTTGAGTCGATCACCTTCGATTCAGACTCTCCGCAGTAGGGACACTTCATACCTTCCTCCTATCGAACAATCATTTCATACAATACCTCTGCAAGGTTTTCAGGGCGAACTGCGCCATTCAGTAAACGGTTAAAATACCCCCGTGCCCGCGCTTCATTGCCTGTGACCTTGTCCACCTGACAAAACTTACCGCCCAGCCCCGCCGACATCACCGCAATAGAATAATAAAAACCGTCCAGATGAGGGCGCGCAATCAGGAAATATTCAAGTACCTTATTTTCTGACTGAGCAATCTCTCGTGCAATAATAAGTCCCTGTTCCATGATTCACACTCCTTTGTACCCCATTATAGTACAAAACAGCATCGACATAAAAGAGGTTTTCATCGCATTTTCTGACACATTTCGACAAAAGAGCTTATTTTCTAAAACGTTTTCGCTGTAACTGTTTCCAAATATCGCAGCCCTTGCAGCAGGTTTGCCATCTCGGCAAAATTACCGCGGTACAGTTCAATCACGGCGTTGCCCTGGTAGCCGCGCCAGTGCAGCTTTTGAAAAAAATCTTCAAAATCAAACTGACCGGCCCCCGGTGCAAGGCAATCCTGCTGTGCGGTGTGGTCGCTGATATGCAGGTGACAAAGGCTGTCGCCCATTGCATCCAGCATCTCTTCGGGCGATACCTCGCTGCGCACGGCCTGTTTGAGGTCCAGCGTAAAATGCGCTTTATCCCCCAGCAGCGCACGCATTTTGCGAATATTTTCGATACTGCCAGACTTGCAGCGCACCACGTTTTCCTGGCTAAGCAAAATGCCGTATTCGGCGGCAATATCGGCCAGCCGGGCAAAGTGCTCGCAATACAGCTCAAACGGGTAGGGCGACGCTTTGTAATCGCCATGAAAATTAAAAATTTTAGCCCCAACCAGTGCAGCCGCTTCAAACAGCCTGCGGTACATTGCAACGCCATCTGCAAAGCGGCGCTCATAGCTGGTGGCAAAGAAAAAAGGCTCCATAGACGAAGTGAACGGGTGAAACGCCAATGCTCTGGCCCCTGTTGCATCAAGCTGGCTTTTAAGGGCGTTCAGATACCCCGGCTCTATTTCAGAAAAGGTATTGAGAAACAGCTCCAGATACTGCACCCCCGCCGTTTGCAACCGCTGGGCCGCATCTTCTGTCAGGGCCGGGTAAAAGCAGGAGGTTGAAACCCCGATATGCACCTGCAAACGCCCCCTTTCCGGCCGCCTTTGAACCAAATTTTATGCTTTTGCCAGTAACGCTTCCACCGTGGCAAGGCGCAGCGCAACACAAATCAGCTTTGTCGCTTCTTCTACCTCTGCCAGCGCCGGGTAGGTAGGTGCAAGGCGAATGTTGGAATCCTGCGGATCTTTGCCATAGGGGTAGGCAGCGCCTGCGCCTGTAAGCACTACGCCGGCCTGTTTGCACAGTGCCACCGTGCGTTTTGCACAGCCCGGCATTGCATATAAGCTGATAAAATAACCGCCCTGCGGGTGTGTCCACGACGCAATTTCACCGCACCCGGCAAGGCCCTGTGTAAGCAGGTGCTGCATCGCGTCAAACTTCGGGCCGATCACCGCCTTGTGCTTTGCCATGTGGGCTAAAATGTGCTGCTTGTCTTTCAAAAACAGTACGTGACGCAGCTGGTTCAGCTTGTCAAAGCCAATCGTCATGGGGAACATGCCGTTCAGCAGCACTTTAAAGGTTTCGGGCCCGGCTGAAAGCGCGGCAATGCCCGCACCGGGGAACGTGATTTTGCTGCTGGAGCAAAACAGCACCGGCATCTCTTCCCTGCCGGTTTTTTTGCACTGGTGCATAATGTTCAGCGTTTCGGCCGGGGCATCACCCAAATAATGCACTACATAGGCGTTGTCCCACATAATTTTAAAGTTTTCTGCCGCGGGCTGCAGGGCGGCAAGGCGGCGCACCGTTTCGTCACTGTAGCAATAACCGTCCGGGTTTGAATAGGTGGGCACACACCAGATCCCTTTGACACTGCTGTCTTTTACCAGCTCTTCCACAGCGTCCATATCCGGGCCATCCGGCGTCATTTTTACCGGGACAAGCTCAAAACCATAATACTCTGTCACACGGAAATGCCGGTCATACCCGGGGCTTGGGCACAAAAACTTTTTGTGCTCGTCCTTATCCCACGGCGTACCGCCAAACCCGTCGCGGCAGCCGATACCAATCACCTCAAACATCAGGTTTAGGCTGGAATTGCCGGCGGCCATCGTCAGTTCTTCGCTGGTGCCAAGCAGCTCTGCAAACAGGCGGCGTGCCTCCGGGATGCCCTCTAGGCAGCCGTAGTTGCGCAGGTCCATCCCGTTTTCAGCCGTAGTCTGTTGAATCTTTAACAGGTCCATCGACAAATCAAGCTGCTGCGGGCAGGGCTTGCCGCGGGACATATCCAGCTTTAACCCCTTTGCACAATATGCGTCATAGCTTTTTTGCAGTTCCTGCTGCTCTGCTTGCAGCGCCTCTTTACTCATGGAAAGATAATCTGCCACTCTATAAGTACCCCCTCTTTATTGTCACACTTTTTTGTTTTGACATGCAAAAAGCACAACAGCTTTGTTGTGTCACATCTCAAATTCCCGTACAAAAAAGCATTGCCTTATTATAACCCCTTTTTTTAAATTTCTCAAGATGAAATCACTTGACAACGGGCCCAAAATTGCTTATTATAGATAAGCGCCCTTTGCCACGGGCAGCCAAAAAGGCGCATACAATTGCATATTTTTTATTGTTGGACAAACCTGTTTTCCCCTATGGAGAGATGGCTGAGTTGGTCTAAAGCGCACGATTGGAAATCGTGTTCACCCCTCAAAGGTGACAAGGGTTCGAATCCCTTTCTCTCCGCCAGTAAAAACCATGTATGAGATATAAATCTCACACATGGTTTTTCTTTTTTTCTTTGCTTTTCCAACCCAATAAAAGTGCCACTATAGTTGGCTTGAAAAAGCAAAACACCGGGCGTAGTGCAGCAAAACAGCACCATGCACGGTGTTTTCTATTGTTTTTAACTAAGTGCCCAGGGGAACAGAAGATGAAATGCCACCAGCAATACCGCAAGAAGTGCAAACACCCGGTGTGTTTTTAAAAGGTTTGGCTTTTTTAACAGATAGAACGAAAGCCCCAACACAGCGGTGAGAATAAACACTGCCGCAGCCACAGTGCCGGTATGCAGTGTCAGGCTGCCAAGTGCCAGCCAGCCGTGGATAACGACAACGACAAGCAGGGCCAGTGCCAGCGGGCGGTGAATTGCCTTAAACGCTTTGAGCACCTTAAAATAGGCTGGCGACTTAGTGTGAAAAAACCAGCCATTCAGCTTGCGCAGCACATAGGGTGTCACCAAAATGCCCAGTAAAAGCAGGTTAACAAACCCCAAAAATTCGTACAGCATGTTCTTCCTCCATCATTCTGCAAGTTTACCCACAATGGGGAGATTTTCTAGTACTGCCACACCGTGCGGCGACTTTTCTTTAATGATATCCGTCAAATCCTGCCCGGCCGTCACCCCCATCTTGTGCTCGCCATTGGTCCATTCGGGCGAGTTGGTCACATCGTAAACCACACCGTCTACCGCCACATAGGCGGGCTGCCCATTTTTACCATTATACGTTGCAAGCTCGTCCAAAGTAAATACTTTTTCTCCGGCCTGCGAAGAGGATGTTGAATCGCCCGTAGAGGCTGCCTGTGAGGAAGCAGCGGAGCTTGAAGCGGCCGCCGCGCTGGAAGATGCTGGCGCACTTGCAGAGGAAGATGCCGCGCTGCCGCAGCCGGCCAGAATTGCCATGGAAGCTAAAACAGTAATTATGAAAAGTGAGATTCGGCGCATAAAAAACGCCTCCTTTTTATTAGTATTTAATTATGATTTTCTGCACCTGCTTTGGCCTGCAAAAAAAGCAAGCCGCACACAGGATAAAATGTTGCAATATTGGTTCTATCAAAATCTATAAAAACACCCACAAGCGGATGCAAGGGGTTTATAAATCGTCCACCAACGCCGTGCTTTTGGCATAGGCCGTGCTTTTGGCCTCAAAGAAATCCGTTTTTACCATGTTGGCATTGGAGTATTGGCTGACCCAGGCCATGCTGGCCGGCTCTTGCTCGCAGCCCTCGTACAACGTGCCAAGGCCGAGGCTGGAAAACCGCAGGTTGCCAAGGTAGCGAATATAGTCGGTCACCATTTCTTTGGTAAGGCCCGGCACATCGTCGCCAATCACATAGTGGCCCCATGCAATCTCCTGCTGTACGCCCTCGTCAATCATTTCGCGGATCATTTGTACATTTGCCACAGAAAAAAGCTCCGGCCGTTCTTTTTGCAGTTCCAGCAGAATATTACGGAACAACCACAAATGGGTGTTTTCGTCTCGGTTGATATACCGAATTTCCTGCACGGAACCGGGCATTTTACCATTGCGGCCAAGGTTGTAGAAAAACATAAACCCGCTGTAAAAGTAAACGCCCTCCAAAATATAGTTGGCAATCAACACCCGCAAAAAGGTCGTCACATCCTTGCTGGTTTGAAACTCGTTATACAGGCTGCCAATAAAGGTGTTACGGCGCAGCAGATGCTCGTCGTTTTTCCACTGGTACAGAATGTCGTTGCGCTCGGTCGGGTTGCAGATGGTGTCCAACATATAGCTGTAGCTCTGCGAGTGCACACATTCCTGAAAGCTTTGAATTGTCAGGCAAAGGTTTACCTCGTTTGCCGTGACGTATTCGCCAATTGACGGCAGGTTTGCCGTTTGGATGGAGTCGAGAAAAATAAGAAAGCTTAAAATTTTGTCATAGGCCGTGCGTTCCGCCGCGGTGAGGTTTGGGTAATCCTTCACATCGGCGTTCATGTTGATCTCTTCCGGGATCCAGAAGTTATTCATTGCCTGCCGGTACCAGTCACTGACCCACGGGTATTTCATGTTGTTAAAATCGTTGAGATTGGTGGTGTTGCCGCCAATGATGCGGCGGTCGCGCACCTGTGTGTCCCCACCCGGGTTAAACAGCGGTTTCCTTTGCAATTCTTCCATTTTAATGTCTCCTCCTCACGATGAACAGCTTTCACATTCTTCTACTTCCAGCGCCTTACTGCGCACATAATAGATTGTTTTTACGCCGCTTTCCCATGCCAAAATATACAAGTTCAGCACCTGCCGCATACTGTAATCATTGGTGACATAGAGGTTAAAGCTTTGGGCCTGATCAATGTGGCGCTGGCGCACGCCCGCCGCACGCACCGACCAGCTTTGGTCGATTTGGTGGGCGCTTTTGTAAAGCCAGAACGTCGTGGGGGTCAAATCCGGCGCGACCCGCGGCAACAGGGCCCCTGCCTTTTCTTCCAAGAAAAAACGGTTCATCACCGGGTCCAGCCCTGCCGTGGTACCAACCAAAATACTGGTAGAGCTTGTTGGGGCTATTGCCATCAGGTAGGCGTTTCGCATGCCGTTTTGGGCCACCTGCGCACGCAGATGCTGCCAGCGCGGCGAAGTATAACCCCGTTTTTCAAAATAGGCACCGGTCTGCCAGTCGCTGCCGGCATAGCAGCCATAGGTGCCCTTTTCTGCTGCAATGGCGTTGCTGGCCCGCACTGCGGCGTAGTTGATGCGCTCAAACACCTCGTCGGCAAAGGCAAGGTGGGCCTCACTTTCCCACGCAATACCGTGCTTTGCCAGCATATGGTGGTAGCCCGACACCCCAAGTCCGATGCTGCGGTATTTTTTGTTGGTCAGCTCGGCATAGGCCACCGGGTAAAAGTTGAGGTCAATGACATTATCCAGCGCACGTACTGCGGTGGAAACGACCTGCCCGACCTTTTCATCGTCCTGCACCGGCAACACGCCAAGGTTCAGGCTTGCAAGGTTGCACACCACAAAGTCGCCGGGCCTTGTCGTGGTAACAACGACCGTCTCGCCGTCTTGTGTTTTGACCTCTTTGCTTACCAAGGTCGTTTGCGACATGTTCTGCGCAATTTCAGTGCACAGGTTGGAGCAATAAATCATGCCGCTTTGTGGGTTGGGGTTGGCGCGGTTGACCGCGTCGCGGTAAAAGGCAAACGGGGTGCCGGTTTCCACCGCCGACTTTAAAATCAGCCGCACAATCTCTTTCAGGCTGACTTCCCGCTTGCGAATACGCGTGTCGGCAAGACAGTCTTTGTAACGTCTCTCCCACTCTTCGCCGTAATAATCCTCCAGGCTGTACCCTTTAATGGTCAAAACCTCGTGCGGGCACAGCAAATACCAGCTTTGGTCTAAATTTTCTTTTGCCATGCGCCAGAACAAGTCAGGGTAACACACCGACGGGAACACATCGTGCGCTTTCATGCGGTCATCACCATTGTTGGTGCGCAGCTGCAAAAACTCCGGCAGGTCGCGGTGCCAGGCATCCAGATATACGGCCACCGCGCCGCGCCGCATGCCAAGCTGGTCCACCGCAACAGCGGTGTCGTTGACAAGCTTGATCCAGCGGATTACACCGCCCGCCGCGCCCTCAAACCCGCGTATTGTGCTACCGGTGGCACGCACCTTGCCAAAATACATGCCCATGCCGCCGCCAAACTTGCTGACCTGCGCAAAGCTGTCGATGCTGCGGTAAATGCCCTCCAGGCTGTCCGGCACGGTGTCGATAAAGCAGCTGGAAAGCTGATGATAGGGTTTGCGCGCATTCGATAACGTCGGGGTGGCCATTGTCACCTGCTGCAAGCTGAGGATGTCGTAAAACCTTTTCACCCAGCTTAGCCGGTCGTTTTGCTCTTGCATTGCAAGGTGCAGCGCAATACCAAGGTACATCTCCTGCGGGGATTCCAGCGGCTGGTGGCGGTGGCTGCGAATGATATAGCGGTTCAGCAGCAGGTCCAGCCCCGCATAGGTAAACAGCTCGTTGCGGCCTTCTTCAAGATACCCCGCCACATGGTTAATTTCTTCTTTGGTGTAATGCTCTAAAATGTAATTGCCATACAGCCCGTCGCCGGTCAACTGCTGCAGCTTATCATAAAAGCTGAAAATATGGCGTTTTTCTTCTTCTGCCCGCAGCTCTTTTGCAAAATCGTAATACAGCAGGCGTGCGGCAATATACTCCCAGCGCGGCTCCTCTTTTGTTGTCAGCTCCACTGCCGCACGGGTAAGCGCCTGCAACTCTTCTTTTTCAGTCATCTGCGGCTTTTGAAACGAAACGTACTTCGCATCCAGCCGCGCAAGGTCATAATCCTCAAAATCAAGCTGAATTTTTTCAAGACAACCCGCGATACCCTTATCGACAAGGGCAGCAACCAAATGCTCGCGTGCAGTGCGCAGGCGGGTGCGGCGTTCACGGTAAAGGATGTAGCTTTTTGCCACCGGGTACTGGCCTGCTTCCATCAGCACCTGCTCTACGGTGTCCTGTATCTGCTCTACCGGCACATCCTCTAACCCGGCAAGCTTTCCTTCTACCTTTTGCAGCAGCTGCTGTAAAAGCGCATCGTCACAGGCAACCTGCTTGCTAAGAAACGCCTTACGCATAGCCGCAATGATTTTATCGCCGTAGTACAGCTCTTTTGCACCGCTGCGCTTTACAATATAAATCATCGTATCCTCCTTTTTGGGTTACGCCGCTGCCCACGGGCATTGCCGTATTTTATCAGCCTCAAAGCGACAAGGGACCAGTTCGGTCACAAGAAAGAGATTCGCCGCATTAAAACATCACCTTTTTAGTATAGTATAAAGCATTTGGAGGATTTGTCAATTTGAATTTTGTCGTTTTTTCAATATTTACACAAAAAAAGGCAGGCGCTTTACAACGCCTGCCTTTCAATGGAACATGTTAATTATTTGCAGCAAGCGCTTCTTCCAGTGCGAGTGCAATTTGGTCAGGGCAAGAGGTGGTTTTGCGGCCGCAGGTCAGCCCTTTCATCCGGGTAATCGCTTCCTTTGCATCCATGCCCTGTATCAGGCTTGCAATGCCTTTCAGGTTGCCGTCACACCCGCCCACAATTTCGACCCATTCAATCTTGCCGTCCGGCCCTATCGAAACTTCGGTGCTGTGCGAGCAGGTCCCCATGTTCTTGCGCAGATAGCTCATTAATTGTATCCCCCTGTTGTCATGCCTGACAAATTTGTGGCGGGCAAACCTGCCCGCCTAGTTTACGCATATTTTACCACAGAGATACAAAAAAAAGTAGCTGCCGCAAAAAAGTTTAATAATTTTTGTAAGCACCGGCAAAAACCGTTCTATTTCCGAGCAGTTTGCTGTGCAAAGCGGTGAACGTTTGCCCGTAGTGTGGGCAGCCGTTAAATGTTGCGCAAAAAGATGTAGCAGCAGCCGGTGCCGTTGGGTGGGTAAGAAACCAGTACACGCCCACGAATACCGGTGGCGTACAGCTTTTGAAACACCTCGTCTGTCAGGCTTTCAGTGTCATACCGCACCCGCAACTCAAACCCTCTCCCCCCGGCGGGGATATCACCGCGGACATTGGCCGAAACCAGCTCGGCAAGCTGCTGCGGCGTCGTCGCCTCTAAATTCATGGCGGTGTAATAATCCCGCGGCCGACTGGCGGTTTGCTGGGGGGAGGTAAACTGTGGGCTAAACACATGGTCGCCTGCCAATTCTTCGTACGACAAGTTGAAATAGCGGTGCAGCACCTCCGGCGCAAGCTTAGTCAGGCCATCGGTGTCCGCAGGTGCAAAAACACGTTCTCCGTCGGCATCCAGGTATTCCGCACCGTTGTCATCCCATGTGGGGTCGCAATAATATGCATCCTCGCCGTAAAACACCACGTTCCACGCATGGTTTTCGACATAGTCCTGCGTTTCCGGCCGCGTACCGCGGAACGACATACCAGTTACTGTGGCCGCAGGAATACCCGCATAATTGCACAAAAGCTGGAACGCATACGCATAGCCGTCACACACCGCACCCTGCTGTACCAACGAACCATACGCCGTGTGTGCAAGCCGCGAAGTCAGCGGCATCTGCTCTGCCTGTGTCAGCGGTGCAATATTGGCGGTATCGGTATCGTAGGCGGTCATTTCAATGACATTTTCGTATAAAAAAAGCTGGCGCTGCCACACGTCGTCATATGCTTTTGCCTGTGTTAAAACCCGCGAAAGGGCGCTGTACAGCTTGCCCTGCAGCGCAAGGGTTTCCTCGTCAAGTTTTACCGGCGCAATTTCAATACCAAGCGGCGTACCGCTAGAGGTTGAAAGATAAGTAAACGTGTACCCCCAACTGCAAGTTAAAAACTGCGGGTAATCGCTTTGCAGCGCGTACAGCGCATTGGCAACCTGGTTTGAATTGTAGCTGCCTTTTATATAAACCTGTTCCTGCGTGTCATTTTTTAAAAATTCAAGGTAGGCACGGTAAATTTTTTGCTCTGCTTCACCCGGCAGCTGGTCGTAGTAAAACTGCGAAATTGCCGGTTCAAATGAAGTTGTGATGTTGGGGTCGATATACGGCAGCTCTGCCAGTGTCGCATCCGGCAAAAAACCGTCACGCCAAATTTGCAGCGAATCCGCAAGGCCGGTACAACCGGTCAACAGCAAACAGGCGGCAAGTAATGCCAGTATCTTTTTTTTCAACCTGCCTACCTCCCTCTTTGTGTGCTAACAGTATAACACAAAAGGGCCATGTATTCCTACATGGCCCCCGCATAAATTCACAACTTATTCACAAAATCATTTCACAGTTCATGTTAAATCGCTTTTTACCTGTATTGCACCGTAGTTGCGCACACTCAGCACATAACAACTGCCTGCGCCAAATGTGTTTTCCATCATTTCAATATACTGCGCAAGTTTTGCAAGCGGCACAAAAGCCTGTATGGTACCGGCAAACCCGCCGCCCTGCAGCCGCCAGGCACCGCTGCCCTGCAACAGATACTGGCTGATGGCAAGGCCCACCGAAACACCTTGCTCTTCGGGGTGGCGCACACAATAGGCATTTTGATTGTACTCAAAAGAGGAATGCCCCCCCTCTATGATCAGCTTTTTAAAAAGCTCAATCTCCCCCGCCTTCACCGCATCGCGCAGCGCAACAGCCCGGCGGCTGTCGGCAAAAAAGTGCGCCGCGCGCAGCACTGCGCGGTCACCCGCAGCCTGCCGCACTGCCGGAATGCCGGCAAAAAATTGCTGTTCGTCCACCTCACGCAATACCTTTTTGCCAAACATCGCCGCTGCGGCTTCCATCTCGCCGCGAATAGCCGCATAATCCTCTGTCAGCCCGGCGTGACTGCCTTTTGTGTCGGTAATGCACAGGGCAAGGCCATATGCCGCAAGGTCAAACGGCACTTCTTCTACTACCGGGCTGGCAGGGTCTTTAAAATCGATGGTAATCGCGCTGCCCACACTGCTGGCCGTTTGGTCCATCAGGCCGCTGGGTTTGCCAAAGTACACGTTTTCGGCATATTGGCTGATCTGTGCGATTTGTACCGGGGTAAAATGAAACTCATTGAACTCGCCGTTGAAAATAGCCCCCATTACAACTTCAAACGCCGCAGAGGACGACAGCCCGCTGCCGCGCAGCACGTCGCTGGTCGTGTAGGCATCAAACCCGCCCACCTTACCGCCAAGCTGGCAGATGCGCGCCGCCACGCCGCGAATCAACGCACTGCTGTGCCCAAATTCACTTTGCCGGATTTCGCTGTCCTGCAAATCCACAACATCCTGCTGGTCAAACCCGTGCGACTTCACCCGCACGATCTCCTCGCCGTTCTGTGCCACCACAGCAATCACATCAAGGTTGACGGCCGCCGCCATCACGATGCCGTTGTTGTGGTCGGTGTGGTTGCCACCAATCTCTGTCCGGCCAGGGGCCGAGTAAAGCCGTACCTCGCGCCCCGCGCCGTACAATGCATTGAACCGGCGAATTGCCGCGGCATAGCGCGCCCGCTGTTTTTGAGCCCCTGCGGCATCGGTACAATACAAAGCACAGAAGGTTTCATCGTATGCACCGGTTTCGATTTTTTGAAGCAGCTCCTCTGCTTTTTCCATCAAAATTCACCTCATTTTTTATTCGTCAGCCAACACAGAATCCACTCGTTGGCGCATTCGTCTGTTTAGTCTCATTATAACAGACAAAAATGGCGTCGTAAACGGATTTTTTTGTGTTATAACATGGACTTATGTTGATTGTTCTGCTACAATAAAAAAAGAGAAAAAAGCAGAAAGGAGTGACGGCTTTGTCTAACGTTTATAAGCAGAGTTTTAAACAGACACAGACCAATAATATCGAGCTTTCCATCTATAATTGCGGGCTGCAAAGCTGCGAAAAAGGCTATTCCTGGGGGCCGGGCGTGCGGGACCATTATTTGATCCATTATGTCGCCGCCGGCAGGGGTACTTACGTGGTAAGCGGCATTACCTATGAGGTGAAAAGCGGCGATATTTTTTTGGCAAAGCCGTCGCAACTCATCACCTACACTGCCGACCAGGACGACCCGTGGGAGTATTATTGGGTGGGCTTTAACGGCTCAAACGCCAATAAACTGGTGGCACAACTGCCGTTTGGTGCCGAACAGCCGGTACACACCTGCAAAAACCCCGAAAAGGTAAAAAAAGCGCTGTTCAGTATTTTTTTGTCCCGCGGGCCGGAAAATTACAGTGAGGCCCTGATGGTGGGTTATCTGTACATTTTTTTAGCCGAGCTGATGAAAGAGACCGAGCACACCGAAAACCGGGCGCAGTCCAGCAGCAGCGTATACGTGACAAACGCCGTCAAATTTATTCAGTTCAACTATTCGCACGAAATCACGATTGACGACATTGCAAAGGCAGTCGGTGTGTCGCGCAGCCATTTGTACCGCGTTTTCATGAGCAACCTTGGCGAGTCCCCCATTGATTATTTGACCAATTACCGCATCAACGAGGCTTGTTACCTGCTGCGGTCCGGCAATTTGTCGATTGCTGAAATCGCGACATCCGTCGGCTTTTTTGACCAGTTTTATTTTTCGCGCGTGTTTAAAAAGAATAAAGGGGTCCCCCCCAGTAAGTATCTTGCGAGTAAGGAGGCGGCGCAGCTTTAACCTTTCTCGCATCGTGCGGATGGTAAAAGCCCCGGTTTTGTAACGATTTATGAAAAAGAAACTGTTTTCTTTGGCTTCTTTGGTTTTGGCGGTCGCTTTATTTTGCGGCTGCAGCGCAAATGCACAAGAGCTGCTGCCGCTGGGCGAACCCCGGCTTGCCGTGTTGGGCAGCGCGGGCAATGGCGAGTACCCCGCCCTTTCAGTACAGGAAATTTTAGACGCCGCACAGGCTGTAGGGCTGGATGCCTTTACAGTGGATGGCGGTGCCGACCAGCTTGCCACCCTTGCCGCGGAACAAAAGGCCACGGTTTTTGCCGTTTGCCTTGCCAATGCCAGCGATGCCCCCGCCTATGTGCGTGCCGCTGCAGCACTTGGCCTGCCGGTTGTTTTTTGTGGCGAAAAGCCGGATGCCAGTGTGCTGCAGCAATACAGCAAATGCTGGTATGTGGGTGCCAACCCCGCAAAGCAGGGCGAACTTCTGGGCGAAGCGCTGTTTGCCGATTATCAGGCCGGGCGCATCCCGGATAAAAACGGCGACAAGCTGTTGCAAGTCGTTATTTTTACCGGCGGCGCTGCCGAGGACAGCCGTGCCGCCGCTACCCTGCGCATTTTTGAAAACCGGGGCGTTTTTGACGACACTTTAGCTATTGTGCCCGTAAACGGCACTTCTGCCGACGAACAAAAGGCGGCCATCACTGCGACCCTGCTGCAACAGACCGGCACAGAATTAATTCTTGCTTCTACCCCTGCACTGGCTGCCGCGGCAGCAGATGCGGTTGCCACCGTTTTGCCCGGCGTGCCGGTGGGCACCTTTGGCGATAGTGACTCCCTTGGCAGTTCTATCGACAGCGGGGCCGTGCTGGCAACTGTGCTGTACCAAAACAGCAAGGCAGCCGGTTTAGTCGCCACCTTTGCACAAAACGCGGCGCTTGGCAGAGACCCCACCGTGGGCACCGACGCGCGGCTGGACGAAAACCGCTGCACTTTGGTCGACTTTATTACAAAAACTACGCCCCTGCCACAGGCCACCCCGTTGCCAGAACCAGCGGAGACTACCAGTGACACGGGCGATGAATGAGGATTGGCATGACAAAAAACGAAACGATTCCTTTATCCATCACTTCTCTTTCTAGCGACGGCAACGGCGTGGGACGCTATAACGGCATCCCCGTGTTTGTGCCGTTTACCGCCCCGGGCGACGAAGCGCTGGTGCAGGTGGTAAAGGTGCAAAAAAATTATGCGTTTGGCATTTTAAAAGAGCTGCACGCCCCCGGCCCCGGCCGCACCCCCTCTGACTGCCCTGTGTTTGGGCGCTGCGGCGGGTGCGCGCTGCGCCACATGCAATACGATGCCGAGCTTGCCCAAAAGGGCGGCTTTGTGCAGGACGCGTTTGACCGTATTGGTGGTTTTAACGTTAAAGCACAGCCCTGTTTGCCCTCGCCGCAGGTAGACCGTTACCGTAATAAAGTGCAATACCCGCTTGGCGTGGACGAAAATGGCCGCGTGTTTGCGGGCTTTTTTGCCCCGCGCAGCCACCGCACGATCCCCTGCGATGAGTGCAAATTACAACCGATGTTGCTCAATCGCATCGCCTCGTTTTTTTGTGCGCTTTTTACCGAATATCAACTGCCGGTCTACCGCGAGGACACGCGCAAAGGCTTGTTGCGGCACCTGTACCTGCGGCACGCCACCCGCACCGGCAAAGTGCTGGTGTGCATTGTCGCCACCGGGGCGACGCTGCCCCACGAGGCAGAGATAATCAAACGCGCGGTGCAGCAGTTTAGTGAAATCGACTCTATTGTGCTAAATGTCAACGCGCAGAACACCAATGTAATTTTAGGCAAAAAAGAGCGGGTGTTGTTTGGCAGCGGCCGCTTGCAGGACACCCTTTGCGGGGTGCCCGTGTCGCTGAGCACGTCATCCTTCTACCAGGTGAATACGCTGGGGGCAGAACAGCTTTACGGCGTGGCAAAAGATTTTGCCGCCCCCACCCCCAACGACCTGCTGCTGGACCTTTATTGTGGTGCCGGCACTATTGGGCTTTCAATGGCGCAGCAGGCAGGGCAGCTTGTGGGGGTGGAAATTGTGCCCTCCGCCATTGAAAGCGCAAAAAAGGCCGCACAGCAAATGGGCCTTGCCGGGCGCACCCGCTTTTTGTGTGCCGACGCCGGCACCGCCGCAAAGCAGCTTGCGGCAGAGGGGCTGCACCCCACGCTGGTCGTGCTGGACCCGCCGCGCAAGGGCTGCGACGATGCCACCTTGCAGGCCGTACTGCAAATGGCCCCCGCCCGCATTGTCATGGTAAGCTGCAACGCTGCCACCGCGGCGCGGGATGCCAAAATTTTAGCCGCAAGCGGGTACGAATTGCAGCGCCTGCAGCCGGTGGATATGTTCCCTAGGACGAAGCACGTTGAGACGGTGGTATTGATGTCAAGGGTAAAAGACTGAGTGTACGGAAACCCCAGTAAATAAGCCATTTCTGTGGTTTTTGAATTTTCAAACTGTACACTCAGAACGGGTTTTTACCCGTGCATGGGAACCAGTCTATCGGGTCGGATTCCGTTCGCGAGAGAACAGGATTGATAACGAGATTTCACGACAGGACAGGATAGATGTTTTTCGTTTTTGGGGCTTGGTGAGAGAACAGGATTGATGTTTTTTGAGTTTTAGCATGTGCGCGGGAACAGGTCTGGATTTTGATATGATAATAAGCCGATTTAATAATATGTTAACAGACTCTAAATTTGATAAAACATTTCGGTGGCATCTTGCCATTAGTATAGCGGATTTTCAGCAGAAAACAGAGAGAGGAGACCTTTGATATGGCGCTGCAAATAAAACGGGTTTATGATCCTTTTCAAACAAGTGACGGGATACGCTTGCTGGTGGATCGTCTGTGGCCGCGAGGCATATCCAAAGAAAAAGCGCATCTGGATGGCTGGGTAAAAGAACTCGCCCCCAGCCGCGAACTTCGGATGTGGTTTGGGCATAAAGCGGATCGTTTGGAGGAATTCGGCATGCTTTATCGAAAGGAACTGGATGCGGATGCCGGAGCGCAGGCGGCCGCCCGGCAGATCATTCTTCAAAGCAGGGAAAATACGGTTACCCTGTTGTATGGGGCAAAAGACCCGAAAATCAATCATGCGATTGTCCTGAAGGAATATCTGGGATCGAAAGCTTTGTCCGAATGAACCCGAAAGCCCGGCAGACGGAGCGTTTGCTTTCTCAGTTGGTAGTTGGGAAACGCCGCGAAAACATATTCGAGTTCGCGGCATACTTGTATATTGGTTTATCATGGTTTGAAAAAATTAAGAGAATTTCAGATTCTTGACCTACATCAATTTCCTTTCGGCCCCCTTAGACCATAATAGGGTCAAAGAAAGGATTGAGGTGATTAAGATGAAAAAATTTGAGAGAAAGCTTCTCGGCCTGACGAAACGGTACGCCGCGCCGCTTACCTTTGCCGCTGGGGCGCTGACCGTAATAGGATATACTGCTGAAAGGCTTACCGGTTGGAAAGCTCTCATCATTGCAGCGTATCTTGTCGCTACGGTTCTGGCGGGGCTGCCAATCTTGTTCAAAGCGCTGACGGGGTTCCGGATGAAAACGGTAGGCATTGAGCTTCTACTGAGCATAGCGGTAATCGGCGCATTGTACATTGGGGAATACAGCGAGGCGGCAATCGTGACGTTCCTGTTCCAGTTCGGTACCTATCTTGAGCAGCGAACCCTGAACAAGACGAAAAGCGCCATCCGAACGCTTACCGAAATGGCTCCGGCCACAGCTTGGCGGCTTGATTCTTCCGGCGCTGTGGAGATTTCCGCAGATGAAGTGGAAGAAGGCAATCGGCTGCTGGTAAAGACGGGAGGCAAGGTCGCGGTAGACGGTATGGTTGAATCGGGAGAAGGCTATCTTGATGAGGCCAGCATTAACGGGGAATCAACCCCTGCACACAAAGGCCCCGGCGATCAGATTTTTGCAGGCACTATTTTGGATAGCGGGACGCTGGAGATGCGGGCAACCAAGGTCGGAGAGGACACCACGTTCGCCAAGATTATCGCGCTGGTGGAGGAAGCACAGGATGCGAAATCTCCTGCGGAACGGTTTATCGACCGATTTGCAAAATGGTACACGCCTGTGGTAGTCGTTCTGGCTGTCACCGCGTGGCTGATTACTCGGAACCTTGACACCGCGATTACGGTTCTGGTGCTGGCTTGCCCAGGCGCGCTGGTGATTGGCGCCCCGGTGGCCAACGTGGCGGGGATTGGGCGCGGCGCCCGGAACGGGACGCTGCTTAAAGGCGGCGACAGCGTTCACACGTTCGCCAAAACGGACACGATGGTCTTCGATAAGACCGGGACACTGACGGTGGGACATCCCAGTGTGACAGCGCTGTATCCATATACGGACAATATCCCGAAGGCGCTGGAGCTTGCGGCGGCCGTGGAAAGTGCCAGCGATCATCCGCTGGCTGCTGCCATTGTAAACTACGCGAAGGATCGGGGAGCGGAATCTTTGGAGACGATACACAGCGAAGCGGAAAAGGGCCTTGGACTGCGCGCCGAGATCAATGGCAGATCGGTTCTGGCAGGCAGCGCCCGTATGATGGAGGCAAACGGGATTCCCTTGACGGAAAGTCAGCGTCACGATCTGGCGGAAGCGCAGAACCGCGGCGCTACCACTGTTTTGCTGGCTGTAGGCGGGAAAATTCTTCTGCTGTTCGCGATTTCCGACGCGGTAAAACCGGGCGCTGCGCAAATGATCTCTGATTTGTACAAACTCGGCGTCAAGCGTACGGTGATGCTCACTGGAGACAATCGTAAAACCGCCGAGGCGGTAGCGACGAAAATCGGGCTCAGTGAAGCGCGGGCAGAGCTTTTGCCCCAGGATAAGCTGGCCGCGGTAAAGGCTATGCAGCGGGAAGGGCATGTTGTGGCTTTTGTGGGCGACGGCGTGAACGACAGTCCCGCGTTGGCCGCCGCGGATACTGGCATCGCCATGGGCGGTGGCACCGATGTGGCCGTGGAAACCTCTGACGTGGTTCTGATCCGGTCAAATCTGGAAAGTATTCCGATTGCTTTACGACTTGCAAAACGCACCGTTGGATTGACACGCCAGAATATTGTTATCGCGGTCAGTACGGTGTTTCTGCTGCTCGCGGGACTTTTTGCAGGCTATATCCATATGGCCAGCGGCATGTTCGTCCATGAAGCCAGCGTTCTTGTGGTGATCCTCAACGCAATGCGCCTGCTGC
Source organism: Bacillota bacterium (assembly GCA_023460035.1). Lineage (GTDB taxonomy): Bacteria > Bacillota > Clostridia > Oscillospirales > Ruminococcaceae > Pygmaiobacter. The sequence goes on along the minus strand of JAEWRN010000034.1, from coordinate 110,054 downwards.
GTCCCGCACGAAAAAATAAAATAGAACTGGAAAACTTGACATAGGTCAAGGAAATTACTTGGAATGGTGATAAAATAAAATCACAATCTAACAGAAAGAAGGGAATCATAATGAAAAAAGTGACGATGCAATTAGAACAGCTTGTTTGCCCCACCTGTGCCCAGAAGATTGAAACCGCATTGAAAAATGCATCCGGTGTGGAATCGGTCACGGTTCTGTTCAACTCCAGTAAGGCAAAGGTTCAGTACGATGAAGAAAAGACGGAACCGGAAGCGCTTGCCGCGGTGGTACGCGATCTTGGTTATGATGTGCTGAAACTGTCATAAAGAAAAAAGGAGGGAAAATCATGTCTGTCAAAAGAGGTGCTTTGGAAAACTGCCCGAAATCTGTCCTTGCTGCTTTCAAAGAGCTGGACGCAGTCTTGCCGGTGGTACGGCGTGTACATGGCGGCGCTCATCCCGAGCTTGAAAAGGTCGGTTGGCTTGTCGGCAATCTCCATGCGAGGCTGTCCGAAGGAACCGATCGCAGCGAACTGAACAGGATTCTGGATCAGCTACGTGAGGTAACTGGCGGATATACCGCCCCTTCCGACGCCTGTGAGGGGTTCCAAAAGGAATACCAGCTGCTTTCACAGATTGACGCCGGTATCCGAACGGAAGTAAAGTAATGAAATAAGCAGCCAACGGACGCCGTTCTGCTGGTCGGCTGCTTGATTCTATATTGTTAGGAGGGGGGAGGATCGTGCCAAACCATGTGTGTGCGGAACTGGTGCCTATTTTTAACCATCTGGATCATGAGAGCCTGGTAAAAATCAGCGGTATAACGCGGCACCGGAACTTCCGCCGGGGGGAAACGGTGTTTTCTCCCGACCGGCAGAGCGGACTTATCATTATTTCCCGCGGCCGTGTCAAGGTCTATCAGCTTTCCGGATCGGGGAAAGAGCAGCTTCTGCGCGTGTTGGAGTCTGGTGATTTCTTTGGGGCGGAAAGCCTGTTCGGATCCGAAAATCCGGCCGGCTTCGGCGAAGCGCTGTCGGCGCTGGAAGTCTGTACGATCGGTCGGGAAGATTTCATGAATCTGCTGGCGCAGTATCCGTCGATCAGTATCAAGCTGCTGGAGGAATACAACCGGCGCCTGGTTGCGGCGGACCGCCTTATTACCAGTACGGCAACCGAATCCGTGGCGTCCCGTCTGGCCGGATATCTGCTGAATTTGATGAAGGTAGCCGAATCAAACGAAGTGACACTTCCACTGCCCATGAAGGAGCTGGCCGCATTTTTAGGGACGGCCCCTGAGACATTGTCCCGAAAAATAGGGAAATTCGAGGAAGAAGGCCTTTTGGAGCGCAATGGTAAACGAATTCGCATTTTGCAGCCCGACACGTTAAATAACATCGAATAATCGCGCGTGTCTGTGCATTCGCATAGGCGATTGCAGGTATAAGTCCTATCGTATAAAAATGACGGAGGTAAAAAAGATGGCAAAAAAATTGACGGATAAGGTAAGCTGGGTTGGCAAGGTCGACTGGGAGCTCACCCGGTTCCACGGGGACGAATATTCCACGCACAAGGGCTCCTCATATAATTCCTATCTGGTGCGCGACAAAAAGACCGCCCTGATCGATACGGTGTGGCAGCCTTTTGATAAGGAGTTTGTTGCCCGCCTGAAGCAGGACGTCGACTTGAAAAGCATCGACTATATCGTTATGAACCATAATGAAATCGACCACAGCGGATCCCTTCCGGAGCTGATGCGGGAGATTCCGGACACCCCCATCTACTGCACAGCGAACGGCCAAAAGATCATTCAGGGGCATTATCATCGCCCGGAATGGAACTTTGTCACCGTCAAGACCGGGGATACGCTGGATCTTGGTGACAGCAAGCTGATTTTCGTGGAGGCGCCGATGCTCCACTGGCCGGACACCATGTTCACCTATCTGACAGGCGAGAACATTCTGTTCAGCAACGATGCCTTCGGCCAGCACTATGCAACCGAGTCCCTGTATGACGATACAGTCGATCAGGCGGAGCTTTTTACCGAGGCCCTGAAGTATTACGCCAACATTCTGACCCCGTTCAGCAAATTCGTGACCAGGAAAATCCACGAGGTTCTCGACCTGAAGTTGCCGCTGAATCTTGTCTGCCCCAGCCATGGTGTGATCTGGCGGTCCCACTACGCCCAGATCATCGAGCAGTACCTGAAATGGGCGGATGATTATCAGGAGAATCAGGTTACGCTGGTTTACGATACCATGTGGAATTCCACCCGCAAAATGGCAGAGGCCATCGCGGCAGGCATTCGCGATGCCGATCCTTCCATCGCCGTTAAATTGATGAATTCCGCGAAAGAAGACAAGAACGATATCATCTCCGAGGTGTTCCGGTCCAGGGCCATTCTGGTCGGTTCTCCGACCATCAACAACGGGTACCTGTTTTCAATCGGCGGCATGATGGAGATGATCAAAGGGCTCAAATTTAAAAATAAGCGTGCCGCAGCATTCGGAAGCTACGGCTGGAGCGGAGAAGTCGTAAAACAGCTTACGGAGGAACTGAAAAAAGCCGGTTTTCAAATTGTGAACGAGGGGCACCGGGCTTTGTGGATTCCGGATGAAGCGGAGCTCGCTACCTGCAGAGAGTATGGCAAACAGTTTGCGGAAAGTCTCTGAACTCAAAGGCAACAAGCGAAAAGCAGGTTTTTCAGCGAACCGCAAGAGGAAACGTTCGCCCATTTTCCCATCCTATTCCTCCACATCCACCATCACGCCGGACCTAAATTCCACGGTGAATTTGTCCTCGTAGACGGTGACTTTTTCAATCAGTCGACGGACAAGCGGCTCGTCGTATTTGGTAAGGGTGGTGGGCTGCTCCCGCAGGAACGCGTTCATGTCATCAATCCGCTTGCGCAATTCATCACGATTTGCGCATTGCAGTAAGGTCTTCTGCTTTTCCTCACGGAGCCGGTAAATCTCATCGCCCACTTCCTCATAGTCGGCTTTGGAACTGGCCAGCTTCAAAAGCTCAGCTTGAAGTTCCGTCAGTCGTTTGTCGATGTCGGCCAGAGTCGTGTCGCTTTCATGGCTTAAAACGGCGGTGATATTATCCTGCAGGGTGGAGAGGAAACCGTTCTTGTCGCACAGTGTCTGGTTGATAGCGGTGACAAGAACTTGCTCTATGTCGCTTTCCTGTACTGTACGGGCGTCGCAGAACAGGCCGGTATTCTCCAAACGGCTGACGCACCGCCAGACTATAGATTTCTTGCCCCGATTGTTCCAATGGACCCTTCGAAAAATCTCTCCACAGTTGCCGCAGAATATCATCTGGGCAAAGCAGTGATTGCTGCTGAAACTGCGCTTTTTACCGCTCTTGCTGGTATGGACGCAGCGGCGGCGCACCAGTTCCTCCTGCACCTGCATGAAAATTTCACGCGGGATGATGGCCTCGTGGCTGTTTTCCACATAGTATTGCGGAACAAGGCCGTTATTTTTAACCCGCTTTTTCGTGAGGAAGTCAACGGTATAGGTTTTCTGCAGCAGGGCATCGCCGATGTATTTCTCATTTCGCAAAATCTGGTTCACGTTGCTGGTATGCCATCTTTCCTTACCAGCGCCGTTCAGGATGCCGTCCGCTTCCAGACCACGGGCAATTTTAAGCATGCTGGCTCCCTCAAGGTATTCCCGGTAAATGCGTTTTACGATTTCAGCTTCTTCCGGCACTATTACAAGATGCTTATTCTCATCCTTTGTATAACCGAGGAACCGAGCACAGTTTATTTGAATTTCGCCCTGCTGGTAGCGGTACTGCAGCCCCAGCTTGACGTTTTGGCTCAAAGACTGGCTCTCCTGCTGGGCAAGCGACGCCATGATGGTAAGCATGACCTCGCCTTTGGAATCCATAGAGTTGATATTTTCTTTTTCGAAGAAAACCGGAATGTTTTTGTCCTTAAGCAGACGGATGTATTTCAGGCAGTCCAGTGTATTTCGGGCAAATCGGCTGATGGACTTGGTAATAACCATGTCGATATTGCCCGCCATGCACTCATCAATCATGCGGTTGAATTCCTCGCGCTTTTTTGTATTGGTGCCGGAGATGCCGTCGTCCGCATAGATTCCCGCCAATTCCCAGTCTGGGTGGCCGTTAATGTAAGCGGTGTAGTGTTCAATTTGTGCGTCATAACTGGTCGCCTGTTCGTCGCTGTCTGTGGAAACGCGGCAGTAGGCAGCAACGCGGAGCTTCGGTTTTTCTTCGTCCTTGCTCTTTCGGGTATGCTTCCTCGCCGGAATGACGGTTACATTCTTACTGACCTCCATCTATATCCACCTCCGTTTCTATCAGGCTGTAGGAATATTCCGCCTGCTGGAATGGGTCGTCAAATTGCTCTGTGCCTTCGCTGATGCGGAAGGCGGCGGGATAGACGACCTCTTTTTTGGTTTTTGGTTCTCGGACTCGGCCGAGTTTTTCTGCCCGTCTGATACGTTCTGCTTCAGCAGCCGTAAATGTGTCCGGGTCGATAAGCGCCGGATAATATTCGTCACCGAGATAGCGCTTATTCTGAAGCATTCTGCTGATGCCCGCATGAAATGCTATAATTTCAGCTTTTTTTGCTGCCATTGCCAAAGAATCGCCGGTCAGATAGGACTGAAACAGGATTTTTATCCGCTCGGCAGCTTGTTCATCAATTACGGCTTTTCCATTTTTAATTCGGTAATGATTCTGTTTGTAAGACGGGTAATCGATATGAGAAAAAACTTAACCCGTGCTTTCAATTGTCAAACCAACGCTTTCGATTACAGGCAGAGGGTTTCACTGTATTAAAATTATCAACATAGCCAACGGAGGCGATTGGATATAAACCCTATCATTGACTTGTTCCCGAGAACAGATAAAAGTAGATAACATCATGGACATATTCCCACGCATGGCAATTACCCATAAAAACCACTATCGACCTATTCCCTTGCACGGAAAAACACTAAAACACATACCTGACATCAATCTGATGCTATCGTTCCATGTTGAGACAGTGGTATTGATGACGAGGGTAAAAGACTGAATGTACGGAAAGCCCAGTAAATAAGCCATTTCTGTGGTTTTACGATTTTTAAGCTGCACTCTCGAAACGCGATTTTACCTGTGTATGGGAATCAGTCTATCGGCTCGAATTTGGTTCTCGAGAGAACAGGATTGATAACAGGCTTTCACGACAGGACAGGATAGGTGTTTTGAAGGTTTTGGCGTGTGCATGGAAACAGGGCACATGATTGCAAATGTATAATTAATTATTAAGAAAGGGGTAAATGAATGTGGCAAAAATAATCTCTCTATTCAACAATAAAGGGGGGGTAAGCAAGACAACAACAACCTTCCACTTAGGATGGAAACTAGCTGAAATGGGGTATAAGACTTTAATCGTCGATACTGATCCGCAATGCAATTTGACCGGATTATGTTTAAGTACTGATAAGGAAAACAAGTTGTTCAATTTCTATCAGCACAATGATGGCAATATTAAAAGTTCTCTTTCTCCTGTGTTTGATGGAAAGCCTGAAGCACTTAAAGCAGCAACATGCTTTCAATTTGATGAAAATAGCAAATTGTTTTTATTACCTGGCCATATAGAGTTTTCTGAATATGATGCTACTTACAGTATAGCAGAAAACCTGACAGGTACTTTGAATCTATTTCAGAATGTACCAGGTGCACTACGTAATCTTCTTGACTTAACTGGGAATGAATACAATATAGACTATATACTAGTTGATATGAGCCCCAGCATTTCAGCAACAAATGCTAATATTTTAATGGAAAGCGATTTTTTCATTTTACCATGTGCACCTGATTATTTTTGCTATATGGCTATAGAATCACTGACAAAAGTTTTCCCACATTGGAATGATATTTATAAAAAATTAAAAGACAATGCAATATTCAAGAATGCTACATACAAAATTAGTAATTCCGCACCTAAGTTCATAGGTACGATACAACAAAGGTATCGTCCAAGAAACGGTTCTCCTGCAAAAGCTTTTTCGGAGTGGATTGATGACATTAATGCCCTTGTTTCAAAAAAACTGGTTCCGGTTTTAGCTGAAAATGATATGATTATTCAACACGAAGCTAAAAACTATGAAGAAGCGTACAATCTAATTAGTATTGCTGACTTTAACAGTCTAATTGCGCAATCCCAAGCTAATAACACTCCCGTGTTTTTATTAACGCAAGATCAGGTTCAAAAGTCAGGGAAAGTATGGGATAACATGAAAAAAAATATAGATGATTTTAATCTAGCCTTTAATGATTTAGCTGCTCGTGTTATTCGAGCTACGAAATAAATGTCACATGAAGTTGAATGGAAAGCACCCTACGTCAAATCTCGTAGAGTGTCTTGTTTATTTTTGTCCTTCTTCATTAACATCTACCGCCACGCTGGATTTGAATTCCACGGTGAACTTATTCTTTTAGATGGCATTTTTTTAAGTCTTTTCCCCCATATGTAATGCCTTCTAAAATGCAGGCAAAGCGTGGCTTTACAAAAGGCTATAAACAGCCCCGCCAATCTGGTTTAGCAAAACGCCGTTCACTGCAGCACTATATGGCTGCATGTTGGCGATTCGGCCCCATGGGCTTACAAGAGGTTACACAAAATATGAATTTTTACTTTGCACCCCTGCAAGGCGTCACCGGGCATATTTTCAGAAATGTCTACCAAGGCTTTTTTCCCCACCACATCAGCAAATACTTTTCCCCTTTTATTGCGGCAAATCAAAGCAGAAGCATGAAAGCAAAAGAGCTGACCGACATTTTGCCGGAGAATAACCAGCAACTCGTTTTAGTGCCCCAACTGCTCACCAACAATGCGGCGGATTTTACCCATACCGCAGACAAAATCAAGCTGCTGGGCTATCACGAGGTCAATTTGAATTTAGGCTGCCCCTCCGGCACCGTCGTTTCAAAATACCGGGGGTCCGGGTTTCTTGCAAAAAGAGAAGAGCTGAACCTTTTTTTAGAAGAAATTTATACACACGCCACAACAAAGATATCTATTAAAACCAGAATTGGCAAAGATGAGCCGGAAGAGTTTTACAAGCTAATTGAAATTTTTAACCAATACCCTATTGAAGAGCTAATTATTCATCCCCGGCTTCAAAGCGATTTTTACAACAACAAGCCAAACCTGCAAGTTTTTGAAGATGCTTTGAAACTCAGCAAAAACCCCGTCTGCTATAACGGCGATATTTTTACGGTGCAGGATTACCAAATGCTTCGCGCCAAATTCCCCAGCGTAGAAACTTATATGCTTGGCCGTGGGCTATTGCGAAACCCGGGGCTGATTAGCGAGATTTTGCAGGGCAACCGCATTGAAAAAAGTTTATTGAAAGACTTTCATGACAGCGTTTATCAAGCATATCAAAAAGAATATTACAGTGAAAAGAACGTTTTATATAAAATGAAGGAGATTTGGTTCTATTTGAGTTCATTATTTATAGACAGTGAAAAATATTTTAAAAAAATCAAAAAATGTGAGCGCCTATCCGATTACGACGCTGTTATCTCTGCCCTGTTTTGCGAACGCGAACTTGTAAAAACCGCACCATTGCAGCCGCTGGCACCGGGTTAAGCAAAACGCAGTGCCGCCGTGCCCGTTGTAAAAGCACGAAACGCTTTCTGCATAGCATATCAGCCCCCACAATCCTTGCAGCCAAACCCAGTTTTTTGCGCAAAGCCCTATGCCCGTTGCCGACACTTTTTTAATTTTAAAGTATGTAAAGGAGGACGTATGATGAACAAAATAACTGCATGCCTATGGTTTAAGGGAACTGCGGAGGAAGCCGTAGATTATTACCTTTCTATTTTCCCCGATGCAAGGATCATTGCCAAGTCGTACTACCCCCACGAGGGCCTTCTGGATTTTCAGCAGCCTTTTGCCGGCAAGGTATTAACAATTCACTTTGAATTATTCAATCAGCAATATATCGCAATTAATGCGGGCGACGAATTTACTTTCAATGAATCTGTTTCGTTTCATATTGCATGCAAAGACCAGCAAGAAATTGATTACTACTGGGATGCGCTTACAAAAAACGGCGGCGAGGAAAGTGTTTGCGGCTGGTGCAAGGATAAGTATGGTTTGTCCTGGCAAATTAACCCTGAAAACATGCAAGACTTAACGGCAGCACCCGGCGCATGGGAACGATTGTCGAAAATGAAAAAGATTATTATTGCGGATTTAAAAGCGTAGCCACAAGCAGTACGCGTGCCTTTATGTGCACAACTGGTAGCCAACCAGCGGCAAAGTGGCCTTGGCTGCACTATTTTTATCGCTTCGCCGCGCCACACAGCGCAGATTTTGTGAGAGCCTTTAAAAGCTGATCTCTGTTACCAACAAAGGAGGAAAGCAAATGAAAAAGCCTAAAAAAGCGCTTTACTGGGCACCCAGAATTTTATCCATTTTATTCATCTGTTTTCTTACACTATTTTCTCTTGACGTCTTTCAGCCGGGCATAAGTGCAGGTGAAATTGTGGCAGGGCTGTTTTTTCACAATATCCCTTCAATCGTATTGTTGATTTTGCTTGTGGTTGCATGGAAAAAAGAAATTGTAGGCGCGATAAGCTATTTTTGCGTCGGGCTTTTGTATGTGTTTTTTTTAATATACAGCGCAGCCATTTCAGGGCTGCCGTGGTATCTTGTACTCTCATGGGGAATGCTGATCGCCGGGCCGGCATTTATAATCGGCGTTCTGTTTTTATTCAACTGGAAAAGCAGAGTAAAGCCCGAGTAAAATACGGGTATGCGTACTGCTGTTTTGTTCCTTTCGATTTATAATCTACTAAATCAGGCAGCAGGTTTACCTGTGCACACAAAGCTGCTTCTGCCGGCCGGGCCAGCTGCCCTGCCACCTGTAATAAAAGGCACCCACGCTTTTGCGGGCAAAGCCCCACAAACTGTTAAACAAATAAAAGGGGGCCCCAAATGAAAGCCTTACAATTTTCTATTACAATTTCCGCCCCAAAAGAAACGGTATGGGCCACCCTTTGGCAGGATGCCTCTTTTCGTATTTGGGCCAATTTTATTGATGAAGGCACCTATATGCAAGGGGTATTGCAGGAGGGAAATGAAATTGCGTTTTTATCTGCTGTAAACGGCTATGGTGTGACCAGCCTGGTAGAAAAGCTGCGCAAAAACGAACTATTGGTGCTGCGACATAGCACCGATACAAAAGAGCGCGGGCGGCGCAAACGTAAAAAAGAGTGGGCAGGCGGGCTGGAACGGTACACCCTCACCGAAAATGCCGGCCTTACCACATTGCTGGTCGAGCTGGATACCCCGAAGGAACTGGAAACGATAATTCGGCAGCAGTTTCCCCCTGCTTTGGCCTGTGTTAAAAAACTGGCAGAACAAGCTTAAACCGCCGCTGTGCTTTAAAATACCAAAATTTATAAAACGCGAGGGCCCCATGGAAAGACAAAGAAGTTATTATTTAGACCGTTTGCGAGTGTTTTCTATCCTGCTGCTGTTCCCTGTTCACACCTTTATGATCTGGAACGATTATGGCCAAAAATTCTATGTTTGGGGCGGCGAAAACCGCCTTTTGAGCAGCTTGATCATACTGGCAAACCCCTGGTTTATGCCCATTCTTTTTGTCATTGCCGGCATGTGTGCGCGCTATTCGTTAGAAAAGCGGTCAGCAAAACAATTCATACGCGAACGAGTACAAAAGCTATTTGTGCCGTTTGTTAGCGGGTTGGTGCTGCTTGTGCCTTTTCAAACGCTGTTTGCAAGAAAATACTTCGATGGTTATGACGGCACCCTGGCAGAAAACATTCTTTATTTTTTCACGCATGTTACCGACCTGTCCGGCTATGACGGCGCTTTTACCCCCGGGCAATTATGGTTTATCCTGTTCTTGTTTATAATTTCTTTGGCTGGTTTATTGGTTGCAAAGCTGGTACCTTATGACAAAGTGCAAAAGCTGATTGGTAAAAGCAACCTTGCCGTCATCCTTGCGCTGTTTGCCCTTGTGTGGGCGGGGTATTATATTGGCAATTTTGGCGGGTTTAGCCTTGGCAAAAACTTTGTACTGTATTTACTGGGCTATTACGTGTTAAGCAATGAAAAGGTTTTGGCCGTGTTAAAAAACTATTGGGCCCTTTTGTGCAGCCTGTTTTGCGTAAGCCTTATTGCGCTTGTATTTTTATATTATAATTACGCCTATTATGGTGACGGGCTGGTCAACTTTGTGGCGTGGGTAGGTAGTTGTGCCCTCATTGCCGCTGGGTTGAAATTTTTTAATTCTAATTCAAAAATACTCGGCTATTTAAACCGGGCGTCCTTCCCCGTTTATATCCTGCACCAATCCATCCTTGTGGCGGTGGGGTATTATGCGTTACGTTATTTAAATGGTTTGTTTTTGCAGGCCGTTACCATCATGTGCGCAAGCTTTTTGTTAACGATAGTCTTATATGAACTTGTAAAAAGGATCCCATTTTTCAAAACGTTAATCGGCATTAAATAACTGGCATAAACCTAAAAGGCGCGGCAATACCCCACAGCAGGGCACGGGTGGTGTTTACCGCCGCGCGGGCGCGTATGCCCCCCACTTGTCTAGCTACCTAAAAGCACCTCTGCTGTTATCACACAAAAGCAGCATACCTTTTCACTTTATTCTTGCTAAAAAACAAAACCGATACAACGGAGGCACCCCGATGGATTTAAAAAAACGGGCGAAGCAGCTTAAAACCGACATCCCTGCCGTATTTTTAAGCCTGAAAAGCAAAGACACCCCACTGCTGGCAAAGGTGCTGGCCGGCATCACGGTGGGGTATGCGCTTTCCCCTATCGACCTGATCCCGGATTTCATCCCTGTGCTTGGGTACCTTGACGACCTGCTTATTTTACCTGCGCTGGTTGCGCTGACCATTCGCTTAATCCCGCCGGATACCTTTGCGCGGTTTCGGCTGGAGGCCGCGGGCATGTGGCAAAACGGGAAACCGAAAAAGTGGTATTACGCTATTCCCATTGCGGTGGTTTGGTTATTGATACTTTGGTTTGTGGTACGGGCAATTTTTCTGCACTGACCGCAGGGTTTTGTAAGGGGGGCATTGCATGGGGCTGTGGATATTTGTTATTCTAATATTGTGCAGCTTTGTTGCCGCGCTGGTTTCTGGTGCTGCCGGGTTTGGCGGGTCACTGCTGCTTTTGCCGGTGGTAACGGCGTGTGTTGGCCCCAGTGTTGCCGTGCCGGTGCTGACCATTGCACAACTAATAGGTAATCTGTCCCGCATGGCACTGGGTTTTCGGCAAATTGACTGGAAAGCTGCCGGGTGGTTTTGCCTTACCGCGCTGCCGCTGGCCGCGCTTGGTGCGTTTGGGTTTGCGTTGTTACCACAGGGCCTTGTCACCCACTTTATTGGCGCGGCATTGGTGGCACTGGTGCTGGTAAAGCTGCTGTTAAAAAAAGACCTGCCCAAAGGCAAAGCGACGTTGCTGGTTGGCGGCGCAGTAACCGGCGGGCTTTCTGGCCTGTGCGGCAGCGGCGGGCCCATTGGGGCAGCGGTGTTTTTATCGCTTGGGCTGCCACCGGTGGCCTACATTGCAAGCGAAGCTGCCACTGCCACCGCAATGCACATTTTAAAAACCGTGATCTATAGCAAGCTTACCCGCATGTCGGCAGCGACTTTACTTACCGGTATCGCAATGGGCACCGCAATGCTGGGCGGCACATTTGCCGCAAACAGGTTGATTAAAAAACTGGACCGCAATAAGTTTCAAACCTATGTGGCGGTGCTTTTGTGTATCGTCGGTGTTTACATGGTCGTAATGGGTGCATAGAATTAGAAAAGTTGTTTTGAAATGAGGGGCTTTTATGGAGGCCGAATTTGTCAATCTAACACAAGAAAACCTTGCAAACGAGCATTTGTGCTGCATCATCCGCAGTAAAAAACCGCACCCCGGGGTAGAAGCCAAACGGCAATGGCTGGCCGAGCGGTTAAAAGAAGGGCATGTCTTTCGCAAGCTCAACGCCAAAGCCACCGTTTTTATTGAGTATGCCCCGCTGGAGACCGCATGGGTACCCATTGTTGGCAGCAACTATTACTATATCTACTGCCTGTGGGTACTAGGCGATGAGAAAGGCAAAGGGTACGGCAAATCGTTGATGGAATATTGCCTTGCAGACGCAAAAGCAAAAGGCAAAGCCGGTGTTTGCATGCTGGGCGCACAAAAGCAAAAGGCCTGGCTTTCAGACCAGGCCTTTGCAAAAAAGTTTGGTTTTCAGGTCGTCGATACGACCGCTAATGGGTATGACCTGCTTGCGCTTTCTCTTGACGGTACCACCCCGCAATTTACACAGGCTGCAAAAAAACAACAGATTGAAACGAAAGGGCTGACCATCTATTACGACATGCAATGCCCGTTTGTTACCCAGACAATCGAAACCGTCCGGCAGTACTGTGAAGAAAACGAGATTCCCGCATCGCTGATTCAGGTTGGCACGCTAAAACAGGCAAAAGCCCTGCCCTGTGTTTTTAACAATTGGGGCGTATTTTATGATGGCCAATTTGAGACAGTGAATTTACTGGATATCCCCCATTTAAAACGTATTTTAAAGAAATAGTTTTTTTACTATACTGCGGCACATAGGCCTAACACCAACTAAATTGTGGCCCATTGTGCCCTAAAATGCTAACCGTTGCCCACTGAAAATTGCTGGAAACCCGTTTTGCTTACCAAGTATTTTTTGCTTTTTAGCTTTTTGCCGTAAAAATGTGTTCTCCGTTTATACTACTACAAGGAGGGTATTATGCTTCACAGCGGGTCTTGCCTTTGCGGCAAAGTGAAATTTGAAATTGAGGGGGATTTTGAGCAGTTTTTTCTCTGCCACTGCGAGTGGTGTCGCAAAGATACCGGCTCTGCACACGCAGCCAATCTGTTTGCCAATAACGCACGCATCAAATGGCTGTCCGGTCAAAGCAACATCACCACCTATAACCACAGGGCAGAGGGGCACATCAAAAGCTTTTGTGCCACCTGTGGTTCTGCCCTGCCACGCCAAGAGGCAAACGGCACTAGGCTTGTGGTGCCCGCAGGCTGCCTAGATACCCCCGTTGAAATAAAACCTCTGGCCCACATTTACTTTTCGCACCGTGCAAACTGGGATAACGGGTTTGCAAATGCAGCAAAATATGACGAGCTGCCCGGCGAATAACCGTTGTAAAAGCCATGCTTTCATTATTGGGCTTATACGGCACAAATACTGTTTTATGTGGTGGTTGAAGTGGTAAAGTCGCAACACCTTATATTATTACTTTCTAAAATTTGATATTATTTGATATTATAAAAAAGGCATATACTAGAAAGAATGTTTAGTGCAACCGCCTAATCAGCAGACAAGCCCCCCATTTCTCCAGGTTTCGTACGCCGTAGCAGGAAATCCGTGTTTATGTAATTCCAACTTTGTGCTGCTATCAATATATTTCAAAGAAAGAGGTTAGCATTACATGAAAACCAAGGCATACACCATAAACGCATTTGCCAAAACCGCACAGGGTGGCAACCCGGCAGGCGTTGTTTTTGATGCTGATTCTTTATCTGATGAAGAAATGAAGCATATCGCCGCAGCCATCGGGTTTAGTGAGACTGCGTTTGTTTCCCATTCTGCTGTTGCGGATTTTAAGTTGCGTTTTTTCACCCCAACCGAAGAAGTTGATTTGTGCGGGCATGCCACCATCGGCACGTTTTTTGCGATGTTCACATTGGGCCAAATCAAACCCGGCAGTTATACACAAGAAACCAAGGCCGGCTTGCTGGCAATCGACATAGACAGCGAAGGCTTTGTGATGATGGAGCAGTCTGCCCCGGTGTTTTCTGAAATCGTGCCAAACGACACCATTGCGCACTCTTTGGGCATCGACCCCGCTCAAATTTGCACTGACCTGCCGGCGCAGGTTGTTTCAACCGGGTTGCGGGACATTATTATACCCGTTCAAAATAGAATGGTTTTAAATACACTGCAACCCGATATGAGGCAAATCGCACAAATCAGCCGCCGCTTTCACACCGTAGGGTATCACGTTTTTTATATGGAAAGCACTGCACACTGTACCGCTACTTGCAGAAATTTTGCACCACTGTATGGTATCCCTGAAGAAGCTGCAACCGGCACCTCAAACGGTGCTCTTGCATGTTATTTATATCACTATGGTAAACTGGGCCCCACAAAACAGGTAAATATGACATTTAGCCAAGGCGATACCATGAAACGCCCCTCTGAGATTCGCGCCCGGCTGACTATCAGCAAAAACCGCATTTCGGCCGTCCGTGTTGGTGGCTGTGCAATGGATTTAAAACTGATCGAAGTGGAAACCTGACATTCCCCCGCCCCTGCTGAACGTGGGCGCCGCTTTACAGGGCGGAAATTCCCCTTTTTCTGAGCTAAGAATTTTCTTTTAACATGAACTGTTGAAGCGAGGGTGACTATGCAAGTTGTCTACATATGGTTCAATATTATTGCTTTTTCTATGATTACACTGCTGGGCATTTTGAGCTATAAAAACAAAGAGGAACCCGCCTCCACCTATTTTATGTATTCAATGATTTTTATGGCGATCTGGACCCTTGGGACAATTTGCGAGCTGTCTACCAGCAACTTTTATTGGAAAGTGTTTTTTCGGGACATTGTCCAGTTTGGCATGGCCTTTGTATCCGTATCGAATTATTGGTTTGTGGTCTCGTACACAAAGGCGGCCAATAAATTGCACCAGGCCATTTTATATGTTTTTATCGGGTTAAATACCCTTGCGATGCTGCTGCTGTTTACCGACCCCATACACCACCTGTTGCGCTCAAAGGTCTACCTTGTAACGTCTGGCGGCAGCAGCGACTTAATGGTCACCTCTACCCCACTTGGTCTCTTTTTCGTTTTGATTCGGTTTGCTTTGTTTGGGTTTGCAACCGTACTTTTGTTGATTCAGCTTGTAAAAACTTTCAAGCAAATGCGCAACCAGGTTATCACCATCTTTGCTGGTTTTTTTGTCGCGTTAGTTCTGCTACTCAGCAAACAATATTTATTAGAACAGCACGGTTTTTCTATGCCAATGGCTGCGGTTTTGTGTATCCCCTACCTTTTTATTGGTATCAGCGTTTTTAAGTTTAATTTTCTCTCTGTTTCCCCGCTTGCAAAGGATTGGGTAATCAATTCTCTTGCAGAAGGGGTGATTGTATTATCCAAAGAAGGCAAAATGCTGGAGGAAAACACCTCTGCAAAACTGCTTTTAAAAAGACTTGACGCCGCGGGCACCGAAGCCTTGAACCATATCTGCCGCAGTGCCGAAGATGGTGTGCACCAGTTAAAAATAGATACAGTCGGCGGCGTTCAATACTACGAGGTTTCCATGCATGTCTTGTTGACGGCAAATAATAAAAGAAGCGGTGCGGTAGCCGTGTTGCGCAATGTTACACAGCAAATGCTGCAACAGTTTAAATTGAAAGAAAAGGCAGAACTGGACGGCCTGACACAAATTTTAAACCGGGAAGCCCTTGAACAAAAATATAAAACCATCAAAACCGCGCCCGCATGCCTGATGGTCATTGACATTGACAAATTCAAAAAGATCAATGACACCTATGGGCACCCGGCTGGGGATACCGTGTTGCTTGCCGTGGTGCAGACCATTAAAAATTGCACCCAACCGGGTGATGTAATAGGGCGCCTTGGCGGCGATGAGTTTTGTGTCATTTTAACAGGATGTACGGCCGAGCATTGCACGCAGGTGGCAAACCACATTACGCAGCAAGTAAAGCAGCAACAGCCTGCCCTGCCCGCCGCCCTTGCCTGTATTGACATTAGTGTCAGCATTGGTATGTGTACCGGCCTTGATGACAGCATATCTTTTTACAGCGCATACCAACGGGCGGACGCCCTGCTTTACAAAGCCAAAAATTGCGGCGGTGGCTGCGTTGCAGCTGAATAAACCGGCGGGCAGGCCACAATAAAAACAACAGGAGATGACCCCAACCGATGTTACCGGAAATAGAAAGCAGAAGAAGTATTCGGCGCTATTTAAATAAGCCCGTAGAACCAGAAAAATTACAAGAACTGTTTGAAAGCGCACGCCTTGCTCCGTCCGGCAGCAATACTCAGCCTTGGGTTTTTATCGCCGTGACAAACCAAACGCTCAAAGAACAGCTTTGTGCGGCGGACCACCAACAAAACTGGATGCTGGGCGCCCCTGTTTTTATTGTTTGCGTTGCGGATATCCGCTGCCGTGTCGCGGCCGAAACCCCTGCCGAGCTGGATGAAAACAGCCCCCTGCCGGAGCTGAAGCTGGTTATTCGGGACACCGCCATTGCGATGGAACATATTTTGCTCGCGGCCGAACACCTTGGCCTTGCTGCCTGTTGGACCGCATGGTTTGAACAAAAGGACGTGCGGCCCGTGTTAAACATCCCGCCCGAAAAATACGTGTGCGGCATTATCACTCTGGGGTATGCCGACGAAGCCCCAAAACAGCGGCCCCGCAAACCTCTGGAGACTATGCTGCGGTACGAAACGTGGTAATAAGCCCCCTCTTTTATTAAACTGGTAAATACACAAAAAGCACAACCGGTTTTCAAAAACATGAAAACCGGTTGTGCTTTTTGTGTTGCAACCTGTATTTTTAAAAACACATAGCTTTTACCTTTGCGGGGGTGTTGCCATGCACAGCATCAACGATGCATGAAATTGTGCGCCATCGTGCCCCAAGTCTAACCCGCCGCCATATTTGAGCGCAATGCTTTCAATGCTTTTCAGGCCAATACCGGTGTGGCCCTCTTTTCGGGACAAATATCCCCCTTTTACCTGCTGCACCACCCCGTCAAATCCGTTGTCCACCGTAATGGCAAGCATATTGCCCAAGTAAAAAACAGCAAGCCGGATGCTGCGGTTACCCTGCGGGGCATGCGCCGCGCCTTCAATTGCGTTTTCAAGCAAATTTCCCAGCAAAACTGAAAAATCAAGGTCCTCAACCACCATAATTGCAGGCAACTCAATACGTGCCGTAAACTCAAATCCTTTTTCTTTTGCCAGTGCGCCATAATGGTTTACCAGCACATTTACAACCGTGTTTTCGCAAAACTTTGCAATGCCGTCTTCATTCAGCGTTTGTATGTATTGGTTCAAATACTGCTCTGCCTGTGCAACCTGCCCGGCTGCCAAAAAGCCCTGCAGGGTAATAATATGATGCCTGAAATCATGGCGGGTACGGCGGCTGCTTTCAATGCTGTCGCTAATCCTGTGGTATTGCTCGTCGCGCAGCGCAAGCTGGTGTTCCACCTGCGCCAGCTGCTGCTGGGCCTGCAGTTTTTCGTGGTTATGCAAGATCAGCTTAAAATAAAAAAAGTAAACGATGAAAACGGCAACCAGCAGGGCAAAAAACAAAAAAAGTGACATTGGGTTGTAGATGTTTTCGTAATTGATCGGCACCAACCCGCAGGCCAGCACCACAAACAACAAAATGGCAAGCACCGACAGATAACCGCTTTCTTTGCCGTTCAGACCGTCGGATATCGGCAAATACCCGTGCTTGAGCAATAAAAACAAAGGGGGCAGCAGCGCTGCCGTAAGACCTGCAATGATAAAAATTGAGTGCCCGTAATATGGCAAGCCGTCTACCTGTTGCCCCATTTCAAGCCATGTCTCTATCATGTTGCACACCGAAACCATTGCCAGCGCACTTGTCAGTGCGAAAAAAAAGAGAAACAGCTTTTTTTGCCAAATATCCCGCACCAAAAAAAGATACCATAGCAAGCACGGCACAAGGCAGACCATAAACACCGCATTCGCACCGTTAAATAGCGCCTGCCCCACGGGGTAAACGGTTGCAAGGTACACACAGGCTGTGGCAAACAACAAGCAGAGCCCTAAAAGCAACCCCGCTGTCAGCAATGCCGCACGGCGCTTTGGGTACCGCAAATGCCCCGCAAAAGCACGATACACAGCGCTGCAAATGGGGCCAGCTGCAACAGGCTGCCAAAAAACATCCTGAAAAAAATCATATGCCCCCCCTTCTTGCAAGGTCAAACAAAAAATGCTGGTACTGTGCTTTCAACACTGACCGGTTGCTGCGCGACAGCATAATTTCCTGCCCGCCCTGCATCACGACCCTGTCAAAAAAGTAAGTCTCGATATAATTCATATTCACTACAAAGCTGCGCTGCGCGCGCATAAAATCGGCCCGCTGCAGCAAAGAATAAATTGCATTTAGCGTGGTACAGGTATGAATGCTGCTTTTTTGCGTGTGCACAATACAGGCCTTATTTAATTTTTCAATGTAAACAATGTCACAAAAAGGCACCGGCAAAACCCCACGGCTGCTGTTGACCTTTAAAAATTGTTCGGGCCGCTGGCCGCCGCGCCCCGCGCGTTCAAAGCAGCGCTGCATCGCTTCGGCCAGTTTTTCATCCGTCACCGGTTTTACCAGATAATGTGCCGCGTTCATATGAAATGCTTCCACTGCATAGTCACGGCTCACCGTCATAAACACAACGGCGCAATCACGGCTTTTGCAAAGCTTGCACACCGTTTCAATGCCGCTGATGCCGGGCAGATAAATGTCCATAAAAATAATGTCATAATGGGCAGCCGCCTGTAAAAAATCTTCCCCGCAGGCATAACAGTCAACCTGTGGGTGCAGGTTTTGCCGTTCACAATAGGCAGATATTTTTTGATACAATATCTGTACAGATGCTTTCTCATCATCACATACTACAATTCGCAAGGCAGCTCCCTCCTGTCAAAATTTACCTGATACCTCTGTTATGAATTATAGCAAATAGTTTAAAAAACTGAAAGTTTTTTTACTTTGCTTCTTAAAATGTATGACTTTGGGCGCAAACTGCAAGCATAACTGCCACCTACCTGCTTTATAATAAAAGCAGCCGAAGTGTCTTATACCCTATCGCACAATGCGATGCCGTTTTAAAAAGGAGGTACTCGTATGGCATACCCTATCTCAAATTTCACCGCGGAAAAAATAGGCGAAAATTCCAGTGCTATCTGTAAAGACGGGATGACGGTAAACTCTGAAGTGGCGATCAATGGCCAGTCAAGTTTATACTACATCATCAAATTTAACGACCATGGATGCGTATACGGCATCACCCTGACCGGCTCGCCGGGTATTTACGATTACGTCATCAATGTGGACGCCCAGGGCCCAAGTGGCTTTGGCACCGGCTCTGGCTACCTTGCTTTTACCGACCAAAGCGGCGACACCTACAAGCTGAGCATCTACAGCAGCACAAGGTCGGTACACACTGTGCGGTACAACAGCAAATCTCCCGAAATCGTAAAAATTGTTTGGGATAACCATTCCATTTGATTTCCTTGTTTCAAAAAAGCAGCCAGTCGCATTTTGCGGCGGCTGCTTTTTTGCTGTGCCTGCTTTCTGTTTTATTTTTTACAGGCGGTTTGCCAAAGTATACTTTTTTTGACGAAATGCAGGTGATAAGATAAAATGAAATAAAAGAAATTGCTGTTTGCTTGCGGTGCAACGCACCGCGTACTTTTACTTTTTGGGGGGCAAAAAATGAAGGTGCTTGAAACCCGGCGTCTCTACCTGCGCGAACTGCGGCACGGGGATGAAGATGAACTTAAAAAAGTGCTGTGCGACGCAGTCTCCATGCAGTTTTACCCCCACCCCTTTTGCAGCGCAGAAGTGGAGCGGTGGGTCGATTGGAATTTAGAAAACTACGCCTCGCTGCACCACGGGCTGTGGGCGGTAATTTTAAAGCAAAATGAAACTTTTATAGGGGACTGCGGCATTACAATGCAAACGATTGAACACGAAACCGTGCCGGAAATTGGGTTTCACACCCTGCCGCAATATTGCGGCAACGGCTTTGCAACCGAAGCCGCTTTCGCCTGCAAAGAGTACGCATTTACTGTATTGCACTACCCCGCCGTGTTCTCTTATACCACACTGCAAAACATCGCTTCACAGCGGGTTGCACAAAAAATTGGGATGCGGTTCGACCGCTATTTTGAAAAGGGTGGCGAATGCCACATTGTCCATACCGCAGTGGCACCCGTGGTACAGAATAGCGCTGTCGCTGCATTTTAAGTTTTATGTGGGTAGCACAGGCTGGGTGTAAAAGTTAAACCTTGCTACCCGCAACCAGTCAATTAAATGAAAAAAACTAAAAGAGGCAAAAACATGGATATCAACACCACCGTAGCCCAGTGCCACGCATCCGGCCTGACCGGGATTGCACTGATAGAATATGCCCAAAGCTGGGTGTCGCAGAGCATGGCATACTCGTACACCAATTCTTTTGATTTGCCACATAGGGCATTAAACAAGGGGCGGGGTTACTGCTGGCAACAGGCAAGTATTTTAAACGAGCTGCTGCGCAAATGCGGTTTTGAAAGCCGCATGGTCTACTGCACAAAAAACAGCTTCCCCGCCAAAACATACGACGGGGTAGCTTTGCTGCCCTTTATTTCAGGCCATGTGTGGTGCCGGGTATCTTACAACGGGCAAGTGGGTGATGTTTGCCCTGGTAACCCCCATAACCGCTTTGGTGTGATTCATTTTAAACCGCTTGCCGCAGTGAAAAGCTGGAATGCCTTTATTTGCTTTTTTTCTTACTGGGGCTCTGCCGGTGTAAACCGTACGCGCTTTCGCAATATTCAAAAGCAAAAAAAGCAAAATATGCGGTGAGGCGGGCTGGTCAATCCCCCTGTCTTATTTTGTGTTCTGCTTTGCGCTTTTTCGCTGAACCTAAACCTACCCCCGCCCATAACTTTTATTTTTTTCAACCGAAAGGCGGTATTTTTATGGCTTATGAAAAATTGCTGGCATTACTGCAAAACCGATTTATCGCAAACCCCGCACGACATGACGGCCTGCCATGGGCGCCGGTGCAAGAACGGCTGCTGGCCGGCAAAAAGAGCCTGCGCACCCTGTTGCTGATGGAAGAAACCGGTGGCGAGCCCGATGTGATTGGGGTGGATGAAAACGGGCTTTTCCTCTTTTGCGATTGCAGTGCCCAAAGCCCTGCCGGGCGCCGCAACCTTTGTTTTGATGCCGCCGCACAGCGGCAGGCCAAAGGTATAAACCCTGCCGGCAATGTAGTAGACATGGCTGCCGCCATGGGAGTAACCTTGCTGGATGCAGCCCAATATGCCGCGTTGCAGGCAGTGGTAACGGTGGATACCTCTACTTCAAGCTGGGTGTCCACACCAGGTGACATTCGCACACTTGGCGGCGCACTGTTTTGCGATTTTCGGTATGGGCACGTGTTTACTTACCACAACGGCGCGGCCTCCTTTTACAGCAGCCGGGGGTTTCGGGGCATGCTAAAAGTGTAAATGAGCAATTTTGCCTCTCTTACACCGCAGTTTTTCAATAACAGGTGTATAAAAAGGAATAAAATGGTATACTAGTTCTAGCCCCTTATCACTATACTGATAACCAAGCTTTTCATATCGTTGCCGAATGGCAGAAAGAAGGGAACCTGATGCAAGAGGACCACATTGAAGCTGCCCTGAACCCCGCGCAGAAAATTGACGAACGCATTGCAGAGCTGGCAGACTGGCGCGGTGAGCTGTTGGCTGAACTGCGCGCCCTGATTTTAAGCACCGACCCACAGATGACTGAGGACTGGAAATGGCGCGGTACCCCGGTGTGGTACTGCGACGGGATGGTCTGCACTGGCGAAACCTATAAAGAGGTTGTAAAAATGACCTTTGCCAAAGGCGCCCAATTGCCAGACCCGCGGCACCTGTTTAACGCCAGCCTTGAGGGCAACGCCCGCCGCGCAATCGACTTTCATCAGGGCGACGCGGTAGACAAAGAAGCTCTTCAAAACTTGCTGCGCGCCGCAATCAGTTTGAACCGGAGCAGCCGTAAAAAGTAAGGTGAACACCATGAAACAACCTGTCAGCATTACAGTACATACTTTAGTTCATGCCCCGCTGCCAATGGTTTGGCAGTACTGGACCGAGCCGCAACACATTAAAAACTGGAACAGTGCCTCCCCGGACTGGGAGACCACACAGGCCACCAGTGACTTGACGGCGGGCGGGCGGTTTTCGTATGCCATGCAGGCAAAAGACGGCAGCACCGGGTTTGCGTTTTCCGGTACGTTTGTAGAGGTAACCCCCACAGCAGTTACTTGCCTTTCAGCTGGACGACGGGCGACAGGTGCGCGTCACCTTTGCCGCACAGGGCACCGCAACAGTGCTGACCGAAACCTTTGACGCAGAGCAATATCATACCGCAGAGCAGCAGCAAAGCGGTTGGCAGTCTATTTTAGACCACTTTAAAGCGTACACCGAAGCCGCGCTGCAATAACCCCGCCGCGGCAGACACGAAAGTGAAGCGAAA
The DNA here is from genome assembly GCA_023460035.1 of Bacillota bacterium. GTDB lineage: Bacteria > Bacillota > Clostridia > Oscillospirales > Ruminococcaceae > Pygmaiobacter. Next base: position 87,687 of record JAEWRN010000034.1, on the reverse strand, counting down.
GGAGCATGCGCCATGGCACAAACCATAAAATCTATTTTTATCAACTTGCCAATCAAAGACTTGCAAAAAACCCGTGCGTTTTGGCAGGCACTGGGCTTTGCCTTTAACGAGCAGTTTTGTGATGACAAGTCACTTTGCCTTGTTTTGCGCGAAGACAGCGTGTATGCCATGCTGATCACCCCTGAATTTTATGCGACCTTTACCCCGCGCCCCATTGCAGATGGCTCTACAACGCAGGTGTTGTTTGCCATAGCAGTAGACAGCCGCGCTATGGTGGACGAACTGGTGCAAAAAGCGGTAGACCTTGGGGCAAAACGCTACCTGCCCCCGCAGGATGACGGGTGGATGTATTATGACCGCTTTGAGGACCTTGACGGGCACCAGTGGGAAGTACTTTATGCCGACCTTGCCGCGTTGGGCGGGGCCAGCCCGTCTGCGGGCTGACACCCTTTACAAGCCGAGAGAGGAGCGATACAATGAAACAGGAATTTACCGCTACTATGCTGGCTGCCGAAAGCATTGACGGCGCCTATGTCGAAGTGCCTTTTGACGTACAGGCCGTGTTTGGCGCAAAGCGCGTTAAAGTAAAAGCATGGTTTGATGATGTTCTTTACCGCGGCTCGATTGTACGTATGGACGGCAAATATGTCATTGGCATCACCAATGCATTGCGGGCGCAGATTGGCAAAGGTGCCGGCAGCAGCGTAAAGGTTGTTGTGGAAAAAGATGACGAAGAACGCACCGCAGTGCTGCCCGCCGATTTACAGGCGGTGCTGGAGAAAAACCCCGTTGCCAAAGAGCAGTTTTTCAAGCTTTCGTATACGCACCAAAAAGAATACACAACCTGGGTAGAAACTGCAAAAAGAGAAGAAACCCGTACCACCCGGGTAGCAAAAGCACTTGAGCTGCTGTTGCAGGGCAAGCCCCTGCGGTAACGCAGCTAAAACGATAAGGAGCCGTTGTATGCAAATTGATGTGAATGGTTGCACCCTTTATTACGAAACGGCCGGCACCGGCCGGCCGCTGATTTTATTGCATGGCAACGGCGAAACCCATTTAATTTTTGACAAGGCAGCAGCGCTGCTGCGCGACCATTTTACCGTTTATCTGCTTGACAGCCGGGGGCATGGGCAAAGCAGCAAGGTAAGCAGCTTTCATTACGCCGACATGGCCGAAGATGTGCGCTGCTTTATTGAGGCTTTGCACCTGCCCTCGCCTTTTTTATACGGGTTCAGTGACGGTGGTATTATTGGTTTACTGCTGGCTTGCACTTACCCATCACTGCTTGCCGGGTTGATTGTCAGCGGTGCCAACACCGAGCCCACGGGCCTCAAGCCCTTTTGGCGACGGCTGTTCTGGCTAATCGGCCACATTACAAAGGACCCTAAAATCACCTTAATGCTGCAAGAACCACATATCACGAAAGAACAGCTTGCCGCCATTACAACACCTACTCTTGTGCTGGCCGGCAGCAACGACCTGATTGCCGAAACGCATACCCGCAGCATTGCCGCCGCCATATCGGACAGCAGCCTGCGCATCCTTCCGGGTGAAGGCCATGGCAGTTATGTCGTACACAGCGAAAAAATTGCATCAATTATTTTAGAATATACAAAAACAATCTCGGGCAGCGGCCCGCAGCCCGAACGTTAAAACCAGGGAGCCTGATAGAATGGAACTGATTCATACCGAACAAGAACTGAAAGATTTGCAGCAAAGCAAGGATATGCTGCTGATTTATTTTGGTGGTCCTACCTGCGGCGTTTGCCACGACATGGAGCCCAAGCTGGACCGCATGCTGCAAAGCTACCCCGCCATTCATGCGGGCAAAATCGAACCTGAAAGCCTGCCGGCCATCGCCGCAAATTACCAAGTGTTTTCAATCCCCGTGCTGATTTTATTTGTAGAAGGCAAAGAAACTTTGCGTGAAGCCGGTATTATCAGCCTAAATGCTCTTGAACCGAAAATCGCGAGATATTATAATTTATTTTATGAATAATTAAAAATTGCAGTGGAGTGGGCACAAAATGCAGCAAATTATGGGATACCGCGTAGAAGAATTGCAAAACGGGCTTTGGGCAATCGATGATGAAAAAAACGATTCCATGTACCTAATCGAAGGCACTCAAAAGGCATTGTTAATTGATACTTGTATGATGGATGGCCCACTTGCACCGCTGCTGCGCCAGTTGACCGGCAAACCGGTGGAGCTGGCCCTTACCCATGCGCATATCGACCATATGTACCATGCGCCCGAATTTGAAACTGTCTACCTGCATCAGGCCGATATTGATGACTGGCATGCCCCGTTTGGCCGGTTTTCAGTTTGGGCTGGCGCACCGGTTTTGCACGTAAAGCGCAAACATTACGATGTCAAGCATTACCGCCCGTTAAAAGGCGGCGATTTACTGGACCTTGGCGGCATACAATTGGGCGTTTTGCCAGCCCCGGGGCATACCCCCGGCAGCATTATTTTAATTGACGAAACACACAAGGCGCTGTTTTTGGGCGACGCTGTGGGCTCTGGTGCCGGTGCGCTGATGGCGTTGCCGGAATGCTTGCCGGTCAGCCGGTACCGGGATGAACTGAAAAAGCTGTTGCCAAAGCTTGCCCCTTACCGTGACTATACTTTTTTGGGCGGCCACCGGCAACAAGCCACCCCCTGCCCGCAGTTCCCCGATGCGGGCCCCTTAACCTTTGAAGTAGTAGAAGATATGGCAACGCTGTGCGAAGAAATGCTTGCGGGCAATGTTGTTCCGCAGCCCGCAGGGCACCGCGGTATTTTTCAGCTTTACACATATAAACTGGGGCATGCAGCAATGGTACAGAAAAAAAGCAAAATTAAATAGCAAAATCAGCTCTAAAGTATGATATAATTATATATTATCTCAAATTATCCGGTATCCGCGGTAAAAGTTATTAAAATCCGGCGTTTTTGTCGCTTTTTTGCTATTTTTCTACTGGATGGCCCCCTTCTCTGCGGATAGGCCGCCTTTTTTTGCCGTGCCAGTATTTTTTATATTTTCCTGTTTTAAAACCCAGCACAAACTATTTCTATTTTATTTTGTCTGCAACACGGGCCCTGTGCCCGATTTTAAATAGATGTTTAAACCACGATTGCTGGAGGAATTATGAAGCACATTGCAGAATTTCAAAACGGCGAATTTTTACTGACGACCGACCCCGCAAAACTAGACCATCAAGCGGTATTTGCCTTGCTTAAACAAACGTACTGGGCCGACCACCGAGATGAAGAAATTACGCTGCGCGCCATTGAAAATTCACTGTGCTTTTCTCTGTTCGAAAATGACCGGCAAATTGGTTTAATTCGACTTGTAACCGATTATGCGACTTTTGCGTATTTGTGCGACGTCATTATTTCACAGGAAGCCCGCCATCAGGGCCTTGGCAGCTGGTGCTTTACCTGCGTGATGCGCCACCCCGACTTACAAGGGCTACGCAGGTGGAACCTTGTCACAAAAGACGCACAAACATTTTATGAAAAATTCGGGTTCCACACGCCGGAACATCCTGAACGATATATGGAACTGTTTAACGACCGCTGAAACGCGAGGTCAAAGCGTTCAGCCTGTCGTTTGCTCTGCTGTGCGAAGCATTTGTAATCAAGCAACTGAGTAGGTGATGTCAATGCGGTATTTGCCGATTGAAAAAATTAAAGAAAACGCCGTTCTTGCAACCCCCATTTACAATGATAACGGTGTGGTTCTTCTAAACGCAAATGTCGTTTTAAAGCGCACGTATCTTGATAAACTGCGCAAAATGGGGTACCCCGGGCTTTACATTTACGATGACCTTTCAAGGGGTGTCGCCGTAAAAGAGCTGTTATCGGAAGAAGTGCGGCTGAAATCGATCAAATCACTGAAAACGCTCAATTTGGATGCCTGTCGCCTGATGGCCCATTCCATTGTGGATGAGCTGGTCGACCAATCGGATATTTCGGTCGATATGGTCAATGTGGCGTCGTTTGATAACTACACTTACATCCACTGCATCAATGTCGCGGTGCTGGCCGTCATCGTGGGCATTGGTTCCGGGCTGACAAATTCACAGCTGAAACTACTTTCAGAGGCAGCCTTGCTGCATGATATCGGCAAATTGATGATTGACCTTGATATTTTAAATAAAAAAGAAAAACTGACTGATGAGGAAATGCAAATCCTGCGTTCTCACCCCCGCGAAGGATACAATATGGTCAAAGATAACGCAATGATCTCCGCAATCGTAAAAAGCGCCATTTTGTCGCACCACGAAAACATCGACGGCAGCGGTTACCCATTGCAACTCAAAGGGGACGAAATTCACCCGTTCGCCAAAATCATCCATGTCTGTGATGTCTATGACGCGCTCGTATCCAACCGAGTCTACCGCAAGGCAATGAACCCTTCGGAGGCACTGGAATTCCTGATGTCAAACTGCTGGGTGATGTTTGACACCCCCTGCGTCAAAAAAATTATGGAATATGTTTCGCCCTACCCTACCGGTATTACGGTAGAACTTTCTACCGGACAACAGGCGATTGTCACAAAGCAAAACAGCGAAAACCGCACACGGCCGGTGATTCGGCTGGCAGATTCACAAAATGAAATTGATTTAATGCAGGTGTTAAACTTGACAATCACCAGAATTTTGACCTGACTCCGCGTGATTTTTCTGTGTTTTCTCCGCTTTGGGAGGTATTTATGCATAATGAAATTGAAAATCATGTCAAGGCTCTCTATTGGGACCAGGACTTAAACTGCGCCAGAACCATGCTGGTTTGCCTTGGCAAGCTATACAACACCCCCGTTGATACCCAGACAATGAACGCCGCCATTGGGCTGCACGGGGCCGGCGGGTTTCGCGCACAGTGCGGTTTGGTCGAGGGTGCCCTGATGTTTATCGGCTTTTATTTTACCGGCCGCGGTAAAAGTGAAGAAGAGATTGTTTCGCTTTGCTACCAGTTTGCCGAAGAATTCACTAAAAATTATGGCTCTCTTTTGTGTTACGACCTTCGCCCCGGCGGGTTTCAAAAAAATGACCCGCCGCACCTGTGTGAAAACCTGACTGTTTCGGCGGTTTCTTTCGCGCACAAGTTTATTCAAAAAGCAGACAACTTGTTTTGACCTGCCGGTAGAAAGCCGACGCTCATCTGTTTTGTGACTAAAAAAAACAAAAAAGACAGGGGGCTTTTGACATGGCGACATTTTTGTATGCGGAAATCAATATCGTGGGGATTATCATCCTGCTTCTGTTGTTGCACAGCAACAGCCGCAGCGGACTAAAAGACAGCCCCCTTGACCAGCGTATTTTTAACAGCATCATGGCAACCAACATTGCAATTTTTTTGTTGGATACCGGCATGTGGCTGCTGGATGGCCGCCCATCGGCTGCGGCATGGGTTGCCAATATGCTGGTGACGATGCTGTATTATATCTTTAATCCGTTTATCTGCTTTATCTGGTTGCTTTATGTCGATTTTAAAATATACGAAAACAAAGCAGCCCTGCGCCGCCGCGCGCGGTTTTACGTGATCCCGCTTCTGCTCAGCACGGCGCTCAGCGTTATCAGCCCCTTTACCGGTTGGTATTTTATGGTTGACGCACAAAATATCTATGCCCGCGGCCCCTACTTTTTTATTATGGCCGTCATTTCTCTGGCATACCTGCTGCTTGCCAGCGGCATTTGCCTTTACGACTTTTTTAAAAACGGCTGGGAAAAAGACCAAAGCGTCAACCTGCTGCTTGCGGTGCTGACACTGGTAAATATCGCATCTGCTTTAACGCAAACGCTGTTTTTTGGCATGTCCATCATTTGGATTTGCACAATGCTGGGTTGTATTTCGATTTATATCAACCTGCAAAACCGAGAAATTTCGACCGACCACCTGACCGGGCTGTACAACCGCAGGCGGCTTGACCAATATTTACAGCGCCGAATGCACGCCCCGCATGGAGACAGGCTTTTTTTCTCTATTTTGCTGGATTTAGACGAATTTAAAAGCATTAATGATACTTTAGGCCACCACATTGGCGACCACGCGCTGACGCAGGCTGCACTGCTTTTGCGGCGGGCCTGCAAGGGCCACGACGATTTTATTGCGCGCATGGGCGGAGATGAATTTATGATTGTCGGCGAAAGGGCAAGCGTTGAGCAGATTGAACTGCTGATGACGGACATTGATGCCCTGACCAAAAAGCACAACCGGAGTGATAAGGCAAATTATCCGTTACTGATCAGTATGGGCTATTCGGTGCTTCAGCCCGAAGATACGTTGGATTCTTTTCTTGCGGGTGCTGATAAGAGGATGTACCAAAACAAACAACGGCGCAAACAGCTGCGGGCCAATACCCGGCAACCCGGTTAATGTGGTGCCTGTTTTTCGCTGTTTTTTAGAAACAGCAGAGGTGTTTTTTTGAATAACTTATATGCATTCGGCCTTGGCGGCAGTTTGCCGGGCACCAATATCGAGCTGCACGATATTCAGTTCGTCGTCGCACAAAGCCCCGAACAGGCACAGGATATCATAAAACTTCATTGGTATGGGGCCAGTTTGCATCTTGATGAATACAAGCAGATAACGGGGGCGGACGGCCACCGCATTGAACTTGCCCCCGCCGGCTTTACCGCGCCTGCCGGCAGCATGGCCCTGTTTTTTGTGACAATGGGCGGTTACAGCAGCGAACAATTTGGTGAGCTGCATGAATACCGCCTGTTTGCCGCCGCGAACGAGCAGGCGGCAAAGGAAAAAGCAAAATCCGTTTTGCTGCCGCACGCGGCACAGCGGCATGTTGACACCGTGCGCGATATACAAAGCTGCCTGTTGTATGCAGATCATACCCCCTGCACATTGCATCTCGTGCAGGATGGATTGTCTTATGATTTTAAGCCCGATTGGAGCGGTTATCTGCCGCTTTATTGAGTTTCTCTCATTTTTTGGGCGGGGCTGCCCTGCCAGGTTATTGGCAAAATGTACGGTAGCACAAAACGGTGTTGGGGGAAAAACATGAAACTGTTTAAAAACCCGGTCGACCCGGTTGAATTCGAGCACTTTAAAGAAAATGAAATTCTCGATAACCTACAGCGCGGCAAAACGTTATCCGTTGCTATTATTATAGTGGAATTATTGCTGATTGTTGCAGATGTCGGGGCAGCGGTATTAAGGGTAGACGAGCGGTTTCATTTCAGCCTTTACCTGCTGTTGTACCTGCTGCTCGTGCTGATCAATGGCATTTATTTGTTTGTGCTCCACCGCTTTCTTGCAAAAAAAATTCACACGGCAAAAGAGTTTTCTTATATGGACCACATCATCACGGCCTATCTTACCCTGCTGCTCTGCTGGGGGGCCGTGATTTCCTTGATGGACCAAAAATTGTACGGCCACCTGATCGTGTTTATGGTCATGCTGATGACCTGTTCTGTGCTGTATGTCCGGCAAACCCGAGACAATGTATTGCCTAACCTGCTTTCGACTGCCATTTTGTTTATCGGTCTGCCCTTTTTTCAAACCTCTTCTGATGTTTTGGTTGGGCATTATGTCAACCTTTGCATCTTCTTTTTAATTTCCTGGGTGGCTTCCCGCGTCATTTTCAGTGGGTATGTGCGTGATTTTAACAACCGCATTTTGCTGCAAAACTCGAAGCAATTGCTCGAAAAAGAGATTGAAGAAAAAAAAGTCATCAACCAAAAGCTGCAAAAGGCCAACCAACAGCTCAGCCAGCTTGCGCTGCTGGACGAATTGACCGGTGTGCCCAACCGCAGGGGGTTCCGCGGCTATGTTGACACTGCGCTTGAAACCGTCGCCCATAACGGCTGCACTTTGTCTGTACTGATGATTGATATTGACTTTTTTAAAAATTTTAACGACATTTACGGCCATGCTGAGGGTGACCGCGTATTGAGCCTTGTTGCAAAGCAAATTGACAGCTTAATCAAAAAACCTACCGAGTTCTTTTGCCGTTGGGGCGGGGAAGAATTTGTCTATGCTTCTTTTTGCGACCCCGACAAAGGCGCTGAGGATATGGCTGAAACTATAAGGCAGTCGGTTGCCGAGCTGAAAATAGTAAACGGCGTTTCGCTGCTGGAAAGCACCATAACCGTAAGCATCGGCAGCTGCACCCTGTGTGCGGGCAGCACTGCAGACGTAGAACGCGCAATTGACGCCGCCGACAAGGCAATGTATCTTGCAAAAAGCTGTGGCCGCAACTGCGTGCGCAGCCTGACCGCCCCGCCTGCCCCACCTCCGGCAGCAAAGCCCTGATTCTGTTTATTCGATTTTCAAGTTGGTGAAATTATGGCTGTGCAGCAAAAGAATGATTCACATATCAGCGAAATTAAAAAAGAATATGAAAAAATTGACCGCGACTGGCTGTCGCTGCATTATAAGGTTTCTGTCGGGTTTGTATTGTTTGCGTTTGTCGTAGAATGCCTAATCGGCATCGTCATCATTCATTCTGACTTTTTGAATACCTCCATCAGCCGGTATATTTTTAAATTTATCGCCCTGCCAAGCGGTATTAATTTATTGTGCATTACTTTGGATACACTTATTTTGCGCAGCCGCAAAATAAGTCAAAATAAAAAAATCTTTGCTGTTTCGTTTTTCTTTGTATTAATTTGTTTTGTGCTATTTACAGCCCACAGCGCTTTTGTGGCCACCTATTATATTTTTGCCGGTGCCATGTTTATGACTACCATTTATGCCAGCTATTATGTAACGGTCATCACCTCTGTTGCAAGTATTGTGGGTATGGTGCTGTCAGAGCTTTTTATCCGCTGGGACCTTGATAAGCAGAGTGTGTTTGACAGCACGCTGCGGCTTGGCAACTTTTTGGTTGCCCTTGCAATATTAACGGCAGTCGCTGTGGTATGCCTGGTACAAATTCGGTATGAACGCAAAAAAAACGGGGCGAGTATTCAAAAAGAGCTGGAGCGCCAACGGCTGCAAAAAAAAGTACAAACCGACGAACTGACCGGGGCCATGAGCCGCAAAGCACTGCACGACGCTTTGCGGGATATGGAAGCCGATATGCAGGCGAATACTTATATTTTTGTCATTGCCGATATTGACCACTTTAAGCTGGTCAATGACCGGTTTGGCCACCAATATGGCGACCGCTGTCTTGTCGCTTTTTGTGAAATATTGCAAAGCGAATGCGAAAGCACCGCCGTGTTTCGCTATGGCGGGGATGAATTTTGCCTGCTGTTTTGCAATGTCGAACTAGAGCAGGTGGCAGCCGCCTGCTGGCGGATGCAGAAAAAAGTGGAAGCGCTGCGCTTTGTCGCAGAACCCCTGCTACAGCTGACTGCCAGTTTTGGCGTCGCACCCTACCACCATCCGCTAAACGCCGCACAGCTTTTTGTGCAGGCCGATCAAGCCTTATACCGAGCAAAAGAGATTCGCAACAGCGTGCGCGTTTATGAACCTTAAGCAACTGAAAAACTGCTTTTTTTATGTTATAAACATTTTGGCATCACTTTATAAACCAACCCACAGCTGTTTATTGCCCTGCTGCGGGTTGCTTTAATTTACTGTAAAAGCCAGCGCAAAGCCGCCAAATTACCCCTTGTTCACCTCTGCTGCCTTGCACCGGGGGCACGGGCGGCTTATAATAAAAAGAAAAGCCCGGCAGTATACAACTGTCCGCGGCTACTTTACCCGGAAAGCGGATGATATTATGGACCAATTGACCCCTGAAATACTGCGCTATATCACAGAGCACAGCAAAGAAGCATACGACCTTTTGCTGACACTTGGCCGCATCCCTGCGCCATCAAACCATGAAGAGCAGCGCGCCGAATTTTGCAAAAACTGGCTGCAGGCGCAGGGCGCCGAAGGTGTCTATCTGGACGACGCATTAAATGTAGTATATCCCGTCGGCTGCACCGGCGACAACCCGGTCGTTGTGTTTATGGCCCACACCGATGTTGTATTCGGCGACACTACCCCGCTGCCGCTGGTTGTGGAGGATGGCAAAATTAAAGCGCCTGGTATCGGCGACGATACGGCAAACCTGTGTGCATTGCTGCTCTGCGCCAAATATATTGCCGAAAATAGGCTGCGGCCCAAAGGGAATATTGGCCTGCTGTTCGTTGCCAATTCTGGCGAAGAGGGCCTTGGCAACCTGAAAGGCTCGCGCCAGATCGTCTCGGCCTATGGCAGCCGCATTCAGGAATTTTTCTCTTTTGATGGCTACATGGACGGCCTTGTGGATAATGCGGTCGGCTCGATGCGCTACCGCGTAGAGGTGCTTACCGAGGGCGGGCATTCGTTTGCAAACTTTGGCAACCGCAATGCGATTGCCTACCTTGCTTCGATGATTGGCACGCTGTACACGGTAAGTGTGCCGCAGACAAAAACAAAAACGACCTTCAATGTGGGTACCATTCAGGGCGGCACCTCTGTCAATTCCATTGCGCAGCAAGCTGAAATGCTGTTTGAATTTCGTTCAGACAGCCGGCAGGACCTCGCTTTTATGGACGCCCATTTTCAGGCGGTGGTAGACAGCTACCGCACAAAAGGCATCACCGTCAATACGGCTTTAGTGGGTGAGCGCCCCTGCAGCGGCGAAATTGATGAAGAACGGCAGGCCGCACTGACCCGCCGCGCCACCGAAGTGTTGCAACGCCATACCGGCAGCAAGCCTACCGTTGGCCCCTCCTCTACTGATTGCAATATCCCGCTGTCACTGGGTATCCCTAGTGTTTGCCTTGGCACCGTGCGCGGGGCGCTGGCCCACACGCGTGAAGAGTGGGTGCAGATTGACAGCCTTGTGGCCGGCTACCGCATTGCGTTTGAGATGATTCTACATTATTTTGCCTGACCCCTTTTATGCTTTTATACTGAATTTTAAAAAACGAACAAAAGCTCTGCGGCAAGGTTATGCCAAGTCGCAGAGCTTTTGTTCGTTTTAAAAACCGGGCCCACTCTTTCCATCAACCAGTGTTCAGCGCGGTTTAATGGGGTGCCGTATGACGGTTTTCCTGTTTTCGGGGGCAACTTTTCGCACATCCGACAAATAAATTTCGTGGTGCCGCCGCATTTCACCCAAATCGTTTTCATACCCGGTTTCTGTTAAATAGCGTTCCATTTGTGCAACCGTCGCCGGTTCTTCATCAAAAGGGCCAATATGCATCATCTGTACGCAAAGTCCCTCTTCTACCGTCAAAAATTGTGCCGCGGCACAATCTGTCTTTTTATTTTTTGTCGCCTGCTCTACTGCCCAATCGAATTCTGCTTTGGTGACAAACCCCGGCAGGCGAATGACCGACACCCAATGAAAACCGGCTTTGTTTTGGTAATCAACACCCGCAACCCCCGGCTGCCACCAAAAGCCCTCCAGTGGGGGCACTACATATTCAAAAAAGCCCGATATTTTATGTAGGCCTTTGCTGCTCATTTTAATTGCATAGGCCACCGCGTACAAAATACCCACCGCGCGTTGGTAGGCACCTTCTTTTTCGTTTGGGTCCCCCTCGCCCTGCACCGCAATATAATTCATGGCCGGCACCGTAATTATTTGCGGTGTTGCCGGCGGCAAATAGAAATCTCTTTCCTCTTTTTTAAAATCAAACATTTTGCGGCCCTCCATTCGCGCATCTGGTTTTTTGTTGTTCTGGGGCGGGTCACTGCGCAAGCAGTGTAAAGCCCCCCACCATGATTTGCCGTATTTCTGCAAACAGTGTTTGCAGCTCTGCCGTATTGTCTTTGCCTGTTATCAGGCTTTTTACAATGCTTTCTGTGACGGCCGTCATCGCCGCCGCGCCTTTTTCAAATTGCCCTGCCGCGCAAAGCAACTGCTTTGCGCTATACTCGCTGCCCAAATCATACAGCACACGGCTTATTTTATCAAACCCACCGCAAAATGCCACTTCATCCGGCGCGCTGCTGCCCAGCAGTGCATTGGGTACGGTTGGCACCGTGCCAAAAAACGTCACAAGGTTTGTAAACAGCTGCGTATACTGCTTTTCTGTAAGCTCCTTCTTTAAGTTTGGCAAATCCCGTATCAGCTTCTCAAGCCCTTTGGTACCTATAAAACCTACCGGCGGGTGTAAAAACAAAGCTGCTTTTTGGGCCAGCGCCTCCTGCGCGATTTGGTATTTACCTTTCGTCGCGTGCATTCTGACGGTGCACACCGTATTGGGCTGTGACAACCCGGGGTAACTGCAACCCCACGCACGGCGCAGCTCGTCATAGGGCAGCCGCTGTACTTCGTTTCGCCCACAATCAAGCAGGCAGCAGTACCCTGCCGCATCATTGTAGCCTGTCATTAAAACATAGTGAAACGGGATATGCGCGCTGTGGTACAGCTTTTTATAATATGGCAAATCATACATATCCAATGCGCCAAGCACCGCCGGGTAGCCGTGGTCTACTTCTGTTTTGGCTTTTTTCAGCGCCTGTTCAAACGTGGGGTAGGCATAATGCCGGTAATCAAAACCCACAATGGGGGCAAGAAACCGGTACATCTGCTTTGTGCGCCCATCGCCAAAGGCAATCATCCGTTTCAGCTCTGCTTTGGGGGTGTTTTGATAGCAAAACGACCCAAATGACGCCAAGCTAAAAAAGAAGCTCGGCGGCAGCGTTTCGTGCGTATCTCTGCTGTAAAGGTCCTCAATACCGTTCCACATACATTCATAATCGTGCACATGGTGCTGCAATTCTATGCGGTTTTCCATGGTTCGCACTCCTTTGCCATTTATTCTGCTTCAAAAAGCATAAACCCTCACACCATGCAAGAGTCAAGTACCATTTTTTTATGGCGTGCAAGGCCGTGCCCTGTAGTTTTGGCGCAGCTATGCGCTTTTTTGCCATTTGCTTTTAAAATAAACCTTGTTCCAAATACAAATTCAGTATAAAATGAAAATAGTTCTTAGCGGTTCTTCTTCAGCCTTATCCCAACAAGGAGGCAAAAATGAAAAACGAAAACGTACCCGCCGCTTCTATCGACGCTTATATCATGCAGTTCCCCGCCGACATACAAGCAACGCTGCGGCAGCTGCGCGAAACTATTCATACGGCTGCCCCCGATGCGACCGAAAAAATCAGCTACGGCATCCCCACTTTTTACCTGCATGGCAACCTTGTACACTTTGCCGCTTACCGCAGCCATATTGGTTTTTACCCCGCCTCTTCCGGGATAATTGCCTTTGCACAAGAGCTCAGTGCTTACAAAACTTCACGCGGTACCGTGCAATTCCCTTTGGGGCAGCCATTGCCACTTGAACTGATTCAAAAAATCGTTGCATTCCGCGTCACCGAAAACCTTACTGAGGCAAAAAAAGTTTAGCCCGCCGCTTTTTATTGTTTTGTTTGGAATGGCTGCCTGCATAACTTATAATCGTTTTTGTATATCACAAACGCCTCCCCCAGCATCCCCGGGCGTTTACAGCGAATGCAGCCCCGCGCTGCCAGTCGATATTGTGCAAATGTCGGTGAAGAGGGTGTTTATGATTAAACGCAAATATCTGATCTCGATTTCTATTGTTTCGGCCATCATCTGCTGTGTGGTGGTGTATTATTACCTGTTTTCTCTGCAAGAGATCAACGGGCTTTATACCGAGCGCTCTAAAGCCATTATTCTGAGCTTGAAGCAGGATTTTTTAAAAAGCACGGTCAACAACCTAATCACACAGATTGACACCAGCAAAAGCACTAAAAAAGAATATATGCGTACCATGGTGGCCAATACCTCTGCCATTTTTGGGTTGAAACAGGGGCTGTCGGATGATGAGTTCTGTGATTTCTTTTTAGACTTTTTTAAAAGCAACGAGGACTATGTGGACTGGACCATTATTTTGTGGGACACCAAAAGCGATACCCCTTTTTACGACCCCGCTGTGCTGCGGCAGGAAACCTGGTCAAAAACATTACTGGTGGTGCGCGAAAAAATGTCTTCGTACCGTGTAATACGCCACGGGCGGTATATTGCCGTGTTTGGGGTAAGCAACAGCTATATTGATGATTTGGTAAAACAGTCGATTGCAGACACAATTCGAAATTTGAAATTTGACGACAATTCTTATGTTTGGGTCAATGAAATTTTGAATTACGAAGGCGGCAAAAATTTTGCGGTGCGCCGTGTGCACCCCAGTATGCCGTTTACCGAGGGGATGTACCTTTCTACCGACATGACCGACCCCAAGGGCAACTTGCCCTACCTCACTGAACTGGAGGGGATTAATGAAAATGGCGAGCTGTTTTTCAGCTACTATTTTCAAGAGCCGGACACCAATCAGTTCTCCGAAAAGCTGACTTATGCGAAGCTGTACCCAGATTTTAACTGGGTCATTGCCATGGGCATTTACGTCAACGACCTGGACGCCTATATTGATGAAACCACGGCCACCAGCAACGCCAGCGCTTCGCGCCTGACAGTGGTGCTGGCATTGTTGTTTGTTGCCATGCTGGTATTCAGCTATTTGCTGATCATGTTGATTGAAAAGCTGTACGTCAGCCGCACCCAAACCCAACTGGAGTCGGAGCTGAACAAAGACACCCTAACCGGCGCCGACAGCCGTAAATGCGGTATTGCCAACCTGACCAAAGACTACAAGGCGTTTCGCCGAAGCGGCGAGAGCCCCTGCATTATGATGTTTGACATTGATTATTTCAAAAACATCAACGACCACTACGGCCACGCCGTGGGTGACCTTGCGCTGGTAAGCGTCGTGGATGCGATGTATCATATCATTCGTAGCTCTGACCGGTTAATCCGCTGGGGCGGCGATGAATTCATCGTGATGTTTTATGGCTTGTCGGAACAGAACGCGTTAAATTTCGGCAATAAAATTCTCGCCGAAATATCTGTAATGCAAATCGAGGTACAGCAGGGTGTCATCAACCCCACCCTTTCGCTTGGGTTTTCTTATTTCAAGGCTTTTGACTCCTCTTACAAAGATGTAATAGAGCGCGCCGACCAGGCACTTTATCTTTCAAAACAGCATGGCCGAAACCGCGCCACGCTGCTTTGATGCAATTTGTGCGGTAGCAAAGGTTTCGTAAATTTATAAAAAAGGACAGCATATTATGGCCCGCCAAGGAGTATGTAGACCTGCGCATACGGGCCGGCATGGGCAATAAAGACCTTGCGCGCAGTGCCATTGCGCTGCAAAATTCACTGTTTACCGTTTGCTTGTACGATGGCGATTTGCTGGTGGCGTTTGGCCGTATAGTGGGCGACGGCGGCATTACTTATGTGGTAAGTGACATCATGGTGGATGCCGCTTACCGCCGCCGGGGTTATGCCGAGCAGGTGATGCAGCAGATTGACCTTTACTTTGAACAACACACCTATGAAGACAGTATTATCTGCCTGATTGCAAACCAGCCCGCAGACCAGTTGTATCACAAACACCAATTTGACTATTTGCCCGCTGACAAAACCGGGATGCTGCGCAGGCAGGCCCCACAGGCTGCCACCGCAAAAAAGGAGACCCCATGAACCGCGTTATTTTATTGGAAATTCCGTTTGAATTTGGCAAGGTAAAAGACACCATTTACCCGGTGGTATTGCAAAGCGACGCAAGCTGCGTGCTGGTTGATTGCGGCTATACCGGCTTTTTGCCGCAAATTGAACATGCCTTGGCACAGCATGGCCTGAATGGTACCATGCTGACCCATGTCGTGCTGACCCATCACGACCATGACCACATGGGGGCACTTGCGGCTTTAAAAAAGCGCTACCCGCAGGTCATTGTGGTCGCCGGCGAAAAGGAAGTGCCTTTTATCGACGGCAGACAAAAGCCCTTGCGGTTATGCCAGGCAGAGGCGATGCAGCCCACCCTGCCGGCAGAGCAACAGGAGTTTGGGCGTGCGTTTTGCGAAATTTTAAAGGGTGTGTCCACCTGCCCGGTTGACCTTGCCGTAAAGCGCGGCGACGTGTTTCACTGGTGCGACGGCTGTGAAGTGGTAGAAACCTTTGGCCATACTGCCGGGCACATTTCGCTGTACCTCACACAGCGGCACATCATGATTACCGGCGATGCCGCCGCGTTGCAGGGCGACAAACTGGTGCTGGCAAACCCCGAATATGCACTAAACGCCCGCGAGGCTGAACGCTCGCTGCAAAAAATAATGCACTGCGGTGCAAAAGAATTTTTATGTTACCACGGCGGGCGGCTGGTGGTTTAGCCTTTGCCGTGCGGCCATATAAAATGGGGTGTGCTGTGCTTGAGAAAATATTACATTGACAACCTGCGCTGGGCGGATATTTTACTGCTTTTCCCGTACCACACCGCGATGATCTATAACGATTGGGGCGAAAACTTTTATGTGCGCAGTGCCCCGGTTGCCGCGATCAGCGGCTTTGTTATTGCTACCTACACTTGGTTTATGCCGCTTTTGTTTGTGCTTTCGGGCATCGGGTCTTATTGGGCATTGCAAAAGCGCACCCCCGCTGTTTACCTGAAAGAACGGCTGCATAAATTATTGTTGCCGCTGGTGCTAGAGGTCTTGTTAATTGTGCCGGTGCAGACCTATTATGCCGAGCGGTTTCACAACGGTTATACCGGTAGCTATTTGGGGCAGTACCGGTTATTCTTTTCAAAGTTTAATGACCTCACCGGCTATACCGGCGGGTTTACCATGGGGCATTTATGGTTTTTATGGCACCTTTTTTTAATTTCGCTGCTTGCGTTGCCGCTGATGCATGCTTATTTAAAAGGTATCCGGCGCCTTGCGCTGCAAAAGCTGAAACTGCCTGCCCTGCTATGTTTGTTTTTGCTGCCGCTTGCCGCAACCCCCATACTGGAATTTGGCGGCAAGAGCTTCGGCCGTTTTTTCGTCTTGTTTCTGCTGGGCTTTTTTGTTTTCAGCAATGACGCGATAGAAGAACTGCTTGAAAAATGCCGGTGGCCCTTGTTTTTGGCGTTTTTGTTGTTGACCTGCGCGAAGCTGGTCAGCTATTTTGCCTACCAGTTACGGGATGGCATTGCCGTCGGCATATTTGACGCCGCAGTGATGTGGGTGGCCATTCTGGCTTTCCTTGGTATGGCAAAGCACTCCTTTAACCAAAACACCCCGTTGTTCCGCCGCCTTTCAAAGGCGTCGTTTGGCATTTACCTGCTGCATCAGTCCTGCCTTGTTGCGGTGGGCTATGCCGTGCTACGCACGGTGCGGGGTGTCTACACCCAGTTTTTCTTAATATTACTTGGCAGCGCAGTGCTGACCTTTGCCCTTTATGGCCTGTTTTGGGTGCTGCCCGCCAACGTGCTGGCAAAACACCGGCGGCGGTAAAAGCCGCTTTTTGTGTTGCCACAAGGCACATATCGTCTTGTTTCTTATTTTAATTTTGGCCTAATGTTACTTTTAGTTCATCATACTAAAACAACTCATGGATTTAACGCACAAAATATGGTATTATTGAAAAATAATATTATCATCTGTTTTTTGCAAGGTTCCGCACTCACCGTATTTTCTCCTTACCGTGTTGTTGCTTTGCGCAGAAAAAGCAGTACTCGTTGGGGTCGCTGCCTACACTACCTCATGAGGAAACCATTATAAGCAGGAGAGAGCCATGAAGCCAATGACCGTCGATGAAATTCGAAAGAATTTAGACTTTTTTCATGAAATGTATGATGTGGTGCGCCTTGTGGACCCCGTTGAAAAAAAAGTGCTGGACTACCGTGGTGACGCGTTGACCGGCTCTGGTGAGGTGTGCCACGATTACTGGCAACGTTACCAGATTTGCGACAACTGCATTTCAATTCGCGCGCATTTAAACAACCAAAGCTTTATTAAAATGGAAAAGAACAATAACAGTGTTTTTTTAGTTAATGCCATACCGGTTAAAAATGCCGAACGCCCTGTTGTGTTAGAGCTTTTAAAGGACACCGCAAACACAATGATGATTGGCCTGCAGGACTATATCAACGGCGAAGCATTTGAAAATTTTGTAGAGCGCATTAACGAAGCCGTCGTGCGCGATTTCATCACAACCCTGTACAACCGCCGCTTTGTGGATGAACGGCTGCCCGCGGATGTGGTAGATGCCATGCTGGAGGGCACCCCGCTTTCTGTTTGCTTTATTGACCTTGACAGCTTTAAGCAGATTAACGACCTGTACGGGCACCGCGCGGGTGACCTTGCAATTAAAGCGGTGGGTGCCGTGCTTGCGCATAAAATACACACGCAGACAGATTGGGCCGCGCGTTATGGCGGGGACGAATTTTTGCTGTCGCTGCGCAACACCACAGAGCAAGAGGCCCATGCTTTTTTGCAGGACATTCTGCAAGCGGTAGAAACGCTTACACTTGACTTTTTGCCCGCCGGGGTAGGCCTTTCATTTTCGTACGGCATTAAAACCACATCGGCAGAGCTGCTTACCGCAGATGAGCTAATTCAACTGGCCGACGAAAAAATGTATCTGGCCAAACGAGCCAAAAAGAAAGTACAATAACAAAACAGCCTGCCTTTGCGTTTTTTGCAAAAGCGGGCTGTTTGTAAAAAAGGGTGATATGCCAAATGCAGCTTAGGGCTTACCGGCCTGCCGATTGTGCCGCAACACTGGCCCTGTTTACCAATACGGTGCGCAAGGTCAATGCCGCCGACTATACCCCGCAGCAAATTGACGCATGGCTGCACGGCACCGCCGATGCTGTGCGCTGGGGCCAAAGCCTGTTGTTGCACCATACCCTTGTGGCAACCGAGGCAGACCAGCTTGTCGGCTTTGGGGATATGGATGACACCGGTTACCTTGACCGGCTGTTTGTGCACCACCTGTTTTTGCACCGCGGCATTGCGACGGCGCTTGTCGCTAAACTGGAACTATATGCGCGCAGCCAAGGCATTTTGCAGGCGACGACCCACGACTCTATTACCGCAAAGCCCTTTTTTGAGCAGCGTGGCTATATGGTTGTAACCACCCAGCAGGTCGTGCGTCAGGGTATCGCTTTACAAAATTATGTCATGCAAAAAAGCCTGACACCGCTGCCAAAAGGCCAAACCACATCCACATAAAATAAAGGAGGCCGACACCCTTGAGTAAAAACCTGATTCTCAGCCTTGCAATGAGCCTTGACGGCTTTATTGCCGACGACGACGGCGGCTATGCCTGGATTCACGGGGACGGGCAACACCACCTTGATACCGCACAGCGGTGGGACTATGATGCCTTTTTACAGGGCATTGACACAGTGATTATGGGCCGCGCGTGTTACGACCAAAAAATGCACCTTGATTTTGCCGGCAAGCAGGTGCTGGTCGTGACCAGCCACCCGCCACTGGAGGTTGACGACGTACGCTTTATCACCGTTGACCTTTGCGATGCCATCCGTGCCGAAAAACAAAAACAAGGCAAAGACCTTTTTCTGTTTGGCGGCGGCAAAGCCGCCGCGCCGCTGATTGAAGCGGATTTAGTTGACCGCTATATCATCGGCATTATCCCGGTGCTTTTGGGGCATGGCAGACCACTGTTTTACCCACGCGCCACGTCAGCCCCCCTCACGTTAAGCCGGTACATGGTAGAAGAAGGGACTGTCATTTTAGATTACTTGCGCCACCCCGCCGCGCAGGCCGATTGAAAGGAGTTTTCTGTATGGCATCCAGCGCCGAATTTGTCGCCTATGTGTGCGAACAGGTAGCCCCCTGCGGCACAGTGCGCGCGCGCAAAATGTTTGGCGAATACATGGTTTATGTCGACGACCGCCCCCTGCTGCTGGTTTGCGACAATACGGTATTCATTAAAAAGCTGCCCTGTGTCGAAACGCTTTTGGGCAATGCATCTGTCGGCGCACCCTACCCCGGCGCAAAAGAGCATTATATTCTTGATATCGACGACAATGCGCTCAGCTGCAAAGTGGTGGCCGCCCTGCTGCCCTTTGTGGCCCTGCCAAAGCCGCGCAAGCGCAAAAAGGCTTAACTCCATCCCCTGCTAAAACCGCAGGGAAAGGCAGCTGAGCCCGCCGTCCAGTTTTTTGAATTCAGAGGTATCGCACACCAGCACGGGGTAACCCGCAGCCCGCAACTTCCCCTCAACTATGGGGTACCCGGCAGGCACCAGCACCGTGCCATTGACCCAAATACAGTTTGCGGCATACGCTTCCTCAGGCGGCACGACAATTTGCTGATAGCCTTTGAGCTGCAGCTTATCGCAAAACTCACCCGCCGCTAAAATGGTGTCGTTTTCAAGGTATACGACACCCGTTTTTAAATGCAGCACCTCGTTAAGCGGTACCGCAACCGCATGGCAGCCAAACTTTGCAAGGATCTCGCTGAACTGGTGAAACCCCTGCTCGTTGGTGCGGGCAGATATTCCCACAAAAAAGGTGTCGCCACACATCATCACATCACCGCCCTCCAATGTGCCGGGGGCGTTGATTTCGTAAATTTTGTCCTGTGGGTAAAATTGCAGCAACACCGGTTTGATTGCTTTAATTTCAGGGTTGCGGCTTGGCGTTGCCGGGTTTGTAATAATGGCGCAATATTTAGTCAGCACCGCAACATCCTCTATAAAACAGCTGTCAGGGTACGCTTCCTGTGCCGGCAGTACCGTCAGGGCCACACCGCATTGTGCAAGCGCTTTCTGGTATGCCTCGTGCTGCTGCAACGCTTTTTCATAGTCTGGCACCCCAAGCTCCGGGTGCGCGGTCAACCCGTTTACCATCGCCTTACAGGGTGTTTGTACAATTACATTTTGAAACATGGCTTTGTTACTCCTTTTTTATGCCCCGCACGCCGGCGCACCTTACTGTGCAAAGACAAAATTGAATATATTTTCATTTTTATGATATTTTATTCATTTTTTCACTTTTTGTCAAGGGTGCTGCCCCCATACCCATTTGTACAAAAGCGGCCATGCCGCCTTGCATTGGCTGCCCGAATACGATAGACTGAAACACAGGTGACACAACAAAAGAATGGAGAACATGTATGCGTTTATTATTCAAGCAACGGCTGTTTTCGTGGTTTGACAGCTACGATATTTACGACGAGGTTGGCAATACGGTCTACACGGTAAAAGGGCGCCTTGCGCTTGGGCACTGCCTTGAAATTTACAACGCGACGGGCGAATATGCCGGCACCGTAAAAGAGGAAATTCTTACTTTTTTGCCCCGTTTTCGCCTGTATGTCGGTGACGGGTGTATTGGCGAAATACAAAAGGAATTCACCTTTTTTAAGCCGTCTTTTCATCTGGATTGCAACGGCTGGCAGGTCAGCGGTGATATTTTTGCATGGGAATACGACATTGCCGATGCAACCGGCAACACCGTTGCACATCTTTCAAAAGAGCTGCTGCACCTGACTGACACCTATGTGATGGATATTGACGGGCCGCAAAACGCCCTTTTGGTGCTGATGGTGGCACTTGCAATCGACGCGGCAAAATGTTCTTCAGGCAGCTGACATTCAGCTGTTAAAAGGAGGTGGGCATATGCCCGTGTTCGCTGCATTTTGCGCGGGGTCAACGTGGGCCGCGCCGGGCGCATTAAAATGGCAGACTTAAAGCAGGCCCTTGCCGGGCAGGGCTTTGGGCAAATTGAAACTTACCTGCAAAGCGGCAATGTTGTTTTTTACAGCAGCGAACCCGCGGCCGCAGTAGCTGCAAAAATAGAAGCCGTTTTAACCGCGCAATTTGCATTTTCTACCCCGGTGGTGCTGCGCACTGCCGCAGAAATGCAAACCCTTGCGGCTGCAAAGCCGTTTACTGATGCCGCTATGGCGCAGGCGGCCCTGCAAAGCGGTGATGCCGAAAGCTATTATGTACAGTTGTGCGCGGCCCCGCCGCCGCAAGAGGTGCTGGTGGCCCTGCAGGCATTGCAAACCGGCGGTGCACAGTTGCACCTTGCGGGCAGCGATTTATACCTTTTGCTGCCCAGTGGCATTCGCAATACCAAACTTGCGCAAAAAGCGACACAGCTGGTGCCGGTTGCCACGGTGCGCAATTTTAAAACGATTCGTGCTGTTGCAGCACTTACGGCAAGGCTTGAACCGGCACTGTAGCTGCTTTAAATTCTGCGGCCGGCTTTTCGCTGTGCCGCTCCCTCTCTTTTTCGTGCATATAAAGCGAGGAACGCCCGTTTACCACAAGCTATAATACAAATCAGGAGCTGACAACATGGAATGGATAGAACGCCTGAACCTTTCGCTGGAATACATTGAACAAAACCTGACCGAAGAGCTGGAGTACGAAAAAATTGCACAGGTGGCCTGCTGCTCGGCCTATCATTTTCAGCGCATGTTCGCTTACCTTGCCGGGGTGCCGCTGGGGGAATATATTCGCCGCCGCCGCATGACGCTTGCCGCTGTCGAGCTGCAAACGGGCGATACCAAAGTGATTGACCTTGCGGTAAAGTACGGCTATGACTCCCCCACTGCTTTCAACCGTGCGTTTCAGGGCGTACACGGCATAGCGCCTTCTGCCGCACGCGAAAAGGGGGTTGCACTGCAGGCGTTTTTACCCATCAGCTTCAAAATTATGGTAAAGGGAGCTGCACAAATGGAATATCGTATTGAACAAAAAGAAGCCTTTCGCATCGTTGGCCTTTCGGCCCCGCTGAAAGAAAATTTAGAAGAAAATTTTCAAGTGGTGCCGCAGTTATGGGCGAAAGCCGCGCAGGAGGGGGTTGTTCCAAAGCTTGCCGCCATGATGGACACCCCTATCAAGGGCATTCTTGGCATCAGTGCCTGCGTGGGTAAAAGCTGGTATTATTACATCGCCGCCGCCAGCAACTTACCGCTGGCAGACACCGGGTTTGTGGAATACACGGTACCGGCCTGCACCTGGGCAATCTTCCCCGGTACCGGCAGTATGCCAGATTCTATTCAAACGCTGGAACAGCGCATTGTAACCGAGTGGCTGCCGACATCCGGCTACGAATATGCCGACGCGCCGGATGTAGAGCTTTACCTGACCCCCGACCCGCAAAACGCCACCTTTGAGGTTTGGGTGCCCGTTGTCAAAAAATAAGCGTTAATAACACGCCAGCACCCCCGCTGCCACAGCAGCGGGGGTGCTGCATTTACCGTGCAACCTGTGGTATAATAATACAACAAGCTGTTTTTGCAGGGGCGCAAAGCAATTCATCTGCCGCCGCCCCCATATTTTAATACAAAGGTTGTGAAACGATGAAAGCTCGTATTCAAACAGGGGTCGTTTTACTTTATGGCTTTGATGACCAAAACCCCAAAACCGAACTGCTGCTGGCGCTGTTTCGGGCGCAGCGCGTGTCGGTACGCACCGTACAACCGCATGAAGTCGGCCAAAGTATTGGTGCGCTGTTGTCTTTACCTAATTTTACCCTTACCGGCGAAACCGGGCCGGCAGACCCCCCCACAGAAAAGGTGATTGTTTTTTACGCGTTTGCAGATGCCGTGCTGGACCATGTGCTCACAGCGCTGCGCGACGACGAACTGGCCCCCGACACGCTGAAAGCGGTGGTGACCGCCCATAACCGCAGCTGGTCTTTTGCCGCACTGATAAACGAACTGCTGGGTGAAAAGCAAAGTTTTGCCGAGCAAGGTGTTGAGGAGGCCTGACGCAGATGCCCGAAAACGACGCACCATCGCTTTACCGCATTCAAGAAAAACGGCTGGTTGCCGCAAGCCCGGATGCACCCCCCGACGAAATTTGTTTTGGCATTGCCCCGCTGCAAGCCGCGGCAAGTGTGTTGCAGGCCCTTGGCAGCGACAGCTCTTTTTTACCTGAAATTCTGGCTGGGCATGCGGCCAAGTTTGAAAGCCGCATCGGGTTGGACCTGATTCGGCTCAATGTTTTGAACGGCAAAAAATTTATATTGTCAAACCACCCGGTGCTGCTTACTGTCACCCGTGACCGGCTGCTGGTGTTTTGCGACAGCAACAGCCTGCGCAGTGAGCTTGCCGCCTTTGCCCAAAAGGCGGAAGATGTGGCCTTTGACAACATTCTTTATTTTTTGTTTAAACAACTCACCACCGAAGACGGCGAGCGCCTGGACCATATTGAAGCCGAAATTTTGGCGCTGGAGGACCGCCTGCTGGAAGGTGAGCACACGCCGGAATATGCCCGCCACATTGCGTCGTTGCGGCGCAAGCTGTTCACGCTGAAAGGCTATTACGAACAATTTTACGACATACTGGATGGCATTACGGAAAATGAAAACGGTTTTTTTGACGACGACGCACTGCGTTACTTCCGTATTTTTCAGGGTAAACTGGACCGGCTTAACCGCCACACCGGCAGCTTGCGGGATTACATTACGCAGGTACGCGAATCGTACCAGGCGCAGGTGGACATTGAACTGAACAAAATTATGAAGCTGTTCACCGTCATCACCGCCATCATTGCGCCGTTGACATTGATTGTAGGGTGGTATGGCATGAACTTTTCCATGCCGGAATACGGCTGGGCAATGGGCTACCCGGTTGTAATTCTAATCAGTGCCGCCGTGGTGGCGCTGCTGGTTTACTATTTTAAAAAACACCGCTGGTTTTAACCGGCACCCGGCGAAAGGAGCCCGCATTGAACACCTTCACCACCGTCGTATGGGACTGGAACGGTACTCTGCTCGACGACCTTGCCGTTGCATTTGAAACAATCAACCGGGTACTGACAGTGAACGACTACCCGCCCATCCCCGACCTTGCAACTTACCGGGCAAATTTTTGCTTCCCCATCATTCAATATTACCGCAATGTGGGGTTTGATTTTGCGCGCACCCCGTTTGAGGTGGTGGCACAACAGTTTATGGACTGGTACCTCCCGGCGGCTGTGCACTGCGCCCTGCAGCAGGGTGCCGTACCAATCTTGCAAAAGCTGCAACAAGAGGGTGTGACGCAGGTACTGCTTTCGGCTTCGCTGCAAAGCCACCTTGAATTACAGCTTGGCCGCTACCCCATCCGGCCTTATTTTGACCGTCTGCTGGGTATTGGCGATATTTACGCCGAAAGCAAACTGCAGCTTGCCCGCAGCTTTGTAGAAAGCTGCGGCACCCCCGCAGAGCGAATCTTATTTGTCGGCGACAGCGTGCACGATTATGAGGTGGCCACCGGCTGCGGCTGCCGTGCGGTGCTGTTTACCGGCGGGCACCAGCCGCGCAGCCTGCTTGCCGCCACCGGCAGCCCGGTAATTGACGAGTTAGAAGAATTGCCCTCATTTCTTACATCATGGAGACCCCTATGAACCCTTTTGAACAAGACCTGCCTTTGCTCGCGCAAATCCCCGTGCCGCTGCTTCGCTGGTACGACGCCGGCAACCGGGTGCTGCCCTGGCGCAGCGACCCGCAGCCTTATTATGTATGGCTGTCTGAAATTATGCTGCAACAGACCCGTGTTGAAGCCGCAACCCCCTATTTTGAGCGTTTTATTGCCAGCCTGCCCACCATTGCCGACCTTGCCGCCGCACCGGAAGAACAGCTGTTAAAGCTGTGGGAAGGCCTTGGCTACTATAACCGGGTGCGCAACCTGCAAAAGGCAGCACGCGTGGTGATGGACGAATACGGCGGCCGGCTACCCGCCGATTTTGAGGCATTGCAGACGCTGCCCGGCATTGGGCGCTACTCTGCCGGGGCGATTGGCAGCATTGCCTTTGGCATTGCCGTACCCGCCGTGGACGGCAACGTACTGCGGGTGCTTAGCCGGGTACTGGCAAGCGAAGCTGATATTGCCCGGGAAGAAGTAAAGCGCAACATGGGCGCGGCGTTAGTACAGGTATTGCCCAAAAAACGCCCCGGCGACTTTAACCAGGCGCTGATGGAGCTTGGCGCCATGGTGTGCCTGCCCAATGGGGCGCCGCACTGCGAGGTATGCCCCCTTGCCGGTTTGTGCCGCGCAAAGGCAGGCAATCTTACCGAGCAATTGCCGCGCAAGGCCGCAAAAAAAGCACGCCGCACAGAACAGCACACCGTTTTTTTACTATTTCAAAATGGCCGTGTGGGGGTACAAAAGCGCCCCGATGCCGGCCTGCTGCGCGGCCTGTGGGGGTTGCCCGGCACCCCGGGCCATTTGACACCAAATGAAGCAGAACAAGCGCTTGTGTCGTTAGGGTTTACAGTAGCTACTTTACAAAGCGCCGGCAAAGCCAACCATGTTTTTACTCATATTGAATGGCAAATGCAGGGTTACGCCGCCAGTGTTGGCGGGCAATGCGACGGCATTGTGTTCGTGGACCCGCAGCAATTAGCCGACGACTACTGCCTGCCCAGCGCTTTCCGCGCTTATACCGGCCAAATTTCCACTTTTTTAGGAGCACAAGATGACAATACGCAATTATGAGCCTGCCGACCGCGAAAAAGTCGCCGCGCTTTGGCTGACCAGCACCATTAAAGCACACCCGTTTATTGCAGAGGATTACTGGGTAAACGCTTACCGCACCGTCTACCACGACATGCTGCCAATGGTGACCACCCTGCTGGCAGAGGTGGACGGTGTGATTGAGGGGTTTTTAAGCTTTAGCGCCCCCTGCGAAATTGGGGCCTTGTTTGTTGGCCCCAGCTGCCAGGGCAAGGGCCACGGCACCGCCCTGCTGGATGCCGCAAAGCAGGAGTACCCCATTTTACAGCTGAAAGTATACGCACAAAATGAAAAGGCACTGCAATTTTATCAAAAAAACGGGTTTACAATTGTTCAAAAACAGGTCGACCCTGCCACCGGCTGCGAAGAACTGGTACTAAACTGGCATAAAGCCGGCGCAGCACAGCCATAACCGGCCCTCTGTTTTACGTTTATTTGCTTTTTGCCCTTTTTTCGACTTTTCAATTTCTTTACTTTGGGGGGCATGTGTGGTATTTTTATAGGTAATAGCTGCCGTTTTTAAAGGCATATTTTAAGGAGTTGTTTTGTTTTGCATTTACCTCAGGGCGGGGTTTGTACCCTGACAAAATCCATTTTTCGCCGTGCGCTTGCGCTGGTTTTCAGCGTCGGCGCTTTGATTTTTTTGTTGCTGTCGCGTGACTTATTTTATTACGAGAGCAACGGGTTTGAAACCACTTATTATGTGGGCTCATTTTTACTGGTATTCGCCATTGCGGCATTGCTGCTGACAGAATTTCATTTTGCCGTTTCGCTGCGAAAAACAGTCTCGCTTGTGGTTTTCATTACCAGCTCGCTGCCGCTGCTTATTATGATGGAAACCTTTGATGTCAACGACCTGTTCTCGGTGCATTCTTTTGCCATTTTGTTCAACTTTCTTTTAGTCTGGCTGATCCTTTGGGTCTTTTATTCCATCACAAGCCGTTTTTCTCTTTCCATTCGCATCACCGCTGTTATTCTGTACATTATGGCCTTTGCAAACAGTGCGGTGCGCATCTTCCGCGGTACCCCAATTTCAGCACTGGACCTTTACAATGTTCGCACGGCGGCCGCCGTGTCGGACCGATATGAATATCCGTTTGATTTTTACTTTTTTACCGGTACCCTTCTGCTGATTTTTGTGTTTCTGCTTGCCGGGCTTGCCACGTGGCGGGTAGAAAGCAAAAAAGCCCGCTGGGCTGCGCGCGGCGGCTGTGTGGCGGCGCTGGCGGTATTTGCGCTGGTGTTTTCTAATACGCCGTTTTTGAACAGCCTTGAAATTAACGATTATCTTTGGAACCAAAACATTGCCTTTGAAGAAAACGGCATGCTGTTGTCCCTTGCTTACAGCACAAAATACCTGCATATTGACACGCCCGACACTTACAGCGTTGCCAATGTGCAGCAGACCATCACTGACAGCGAAGCCGACCCCATAAAGGCGTATGCCAAAGAAACGCTGCCTGAAGGCCAAAAGCCCAACCTGATTGTCATTATGAACGAAAGCTTTTCAGACCTTTCGGTGCTGGGCGATTTTGATGCCACCCCGGATTATATGCCCTTTGTGCACAGCCTTGCCGGCAGCGAAAACACCATCACCGGCACCATGCGGGTCAGCACCTTTGGCGGCGGCACCTGCAACACCGAATTTGAGTTTTTAACCGGCAACACACTTGCGTTTTTCCCCGCCAGCAGCATTGTGTACCAGCAGTACATCAACAGCGGCCTGCCCTCGCTTGCCACCAACTTAAAAGCGCAGGGGTATTCTGCCGATGCGGTACACCCGTATTACGGCTATTGCTGGAAACGGGACGAGGTTTACCCGCTGCTTGGGTTTGAACATTTTTATGATTTGGATTCTTTCCATAATGCCAAAATGATCGGCAGCTTTGTCAGCAACTGTGTCAGCGACGAATCTGACTTTGAGAAGGTGATTGAGCTGTTTGAAAACAAGCAGCAGGGGCAGCCGATGTTTTTGTTTAACGTAACAATGCAGAACCACGGCGGCTATTCGCGGCTGATCAACGCGCCGGACGAATCTGTTCATATGGAAATGGACGGCTATACCAGTGCGGCTGCGGACAACTACCTTTCGCTGATTAAGGCAACCGACACCGCATTTGAAAACCTGATTGACTATTTTTCTACCGTAGACGAGCCGACCATCGTGCTGATGTTCGGCGACCACGAGCCCAACCTGCCCACCTCGTTTTATGAAACGCTGCTGGGCAAAAGCCTGGATGACCTGACGCAGGCCGATGCGCAAAAGCGCTACGAAGTACCGTTTGTGCTTTGGGCAAACTATGACATTGAGGCCGGCGGCAGTGAAACGGGTACCATCAGTGCGAACTACCTGTCTACCCTGCTATTGCAGACAGCAGGCCTTGAAACCACACCGTACCAGGATTACCTGAACGGGCTTTCTACCCAAATCCCCTCTATCAACCTCAATGGGTATATCGGTGCCGACGGCAACGAATATTCGTTTGACGACGAGTCACCGTATACCCAGCTAATCGAGGACTACCGCAGCATCCAGTACAACTATATGTTTGACAAAAAAGGCCGCCTTAGCGAGCTTTACAACCCCTCTTAAGGAAGGTGGGATTTCTGTTTGGAACGCCTTGATTTGCTGCATGTTTCTACCGATATCGCCTATGCCCTGCTGGAGAGCGGGGCAGAGATTTACCGGGTAGAAGAGTCGATTGTGCGCATGTTGAAAGCCTATGGTACGCACGGCGGCTCGGTGTTCGCTATCCCCACCTTTTTGCTGGTCTCTTTGCCTGGCGATGACGGCAAACCGCTGACAGAAATGCGGCGCATTGGCGGCCACGGCAGCGACCTTGCCAAGGTGGGCGCTTATAACGACCTTTGCCGGCGCATCTGCAAAAACACCCCCGAAGCAGCAGAAATCCGCCGCGAAATGCAGGCGATTACCGCAATCCCGCGCCATCCGTTTTGGTTGCAGGTGGCGGCTTTTGGCGTTGTGGGGCTTGGCTTTACCCTGCTGTTTGGCGGCAGTGGTATTGATGCCGCGGCGGCACTGCTTTGCGGTATGGCGATTAAACTGGTCTTGCAGCAGTTTGAACGGTTTGAGGCAAA
This sequence comes from Bacillota bacterium, assembly GCA_023460035.1. Taxonomy (GTDB): domain Bacteria; phylum Bacillota; class Clostridia; order Oscillospirales; family Ruminococcaceae; genus Pygmaiobacter. Next base: position 58,385 of record JAEWRN010000034.1, on the reverse strand, counting down.
TTCCTTTTTCACCACCATCTGTGTCAGCTTTGTTGCGGGCGCCATGGCGTTTGGGCTGGTGCAGCTGGGTTTTGGGCAAAACCTAGACAAAATTATCATCGGTGTTTTAATGAACCTTGTGCCCGGCGTGGCACTGACAAATTTTATGCGGGACATTATTGCGGGCGATTTGATTGCCGGGCTGACAAAGCTGGTAGAGGCGCTGTTGACGGCGACCGGCATTGCACTAGGTACCGGTGTGGCGCTTAGCCTTGGGCGCGCATTATTGGGGGTGCTGTGATGCTGCAATTCGCAGGGGCCTGTGCCGCGGCATTTGCCGCTTGCTTTGCCTATTCTCTTGTCGTCAATATCCGTGGCCGCCTGCTGGTGCTGGCACCGCTGGGGGCTGCACTGTGCTGGCTGGTATATCTTGCCTGCCTGCCCTATTTTGCAGAGCTGCTGTGCTGCTTTTTTGCGACACTCGTCGTTTCGGTCTATGCCGAGGTGATGGCCCGGGTAAACCGTTCGCCGGTCACCGGCTTTTTGCTGGTCGGCTTGCTGCCACTGGTGCCCGGTGGCGGCATTTACTACACGATGGAATACGGTATCAGCGGCGACACGATTAACTTTTTACAAACCGGCCTGCATACCTTTGGTATTGCAGGGTCTTTGGCGCTGGGTATTTTGGTTGTATCCAGTATTGTGCGCTTTTACCATGTGGTTCGCCGGCAGGGCAAACGGGGCAGCTGCTGAGAGGTGCTTGACGGCTGCTGTAAAACAACCTATACTAAAACCGTGCGGGTAACACCGCCAAAGGAGGCTGCCAATGGTTTCTATTTCTGCACTGGGCGGTATTTTATTTACCGTTCTCATCTGTTTTGCATTACCCATTGCGCTGGCCGTATGGTTTTGTCGCAAAAAGCCACGCCGTTTGCTGGTGGTGCTGGCCGGCACACTAAGCTTTCTTGTGCCGCAGCTGATGATTCGTGTTCCCTTGCTTGGCACTGACTTTGTACAGGCCTTTTTGCTGGGCTGGGGGCCATGGTCTCTTTCTGTATTTTATGCGTTTACTGCCGCCCTGTTTGAAACGACCGGCCGGTTTTTGCTGTTTTGGCTGGTACTGCGCCACAGCCGCAGTTTTGAGGACGGCCTTGCGGCTGGCCTTGGGCACGGCGGCATTGAGGCGATTACGATTGTTGGTTTTTCGTATATCAATAATCTTGTCTTTGCCATCGCGGTCAACCAGGGTACCGCGGCTTCCCTGTTGCAGGGCACCGGCAGCACACCGGATGCCGCAGCCTCGTTGATTGCCACTTTGACGAGTGTACCCGCGCAAAATTTTTACTTTGCCGGGCTGGAAAGGCTGTTTACGATTGGCGTTCAAATTGCGCTTACCACCTTGCTGCTTAGCTTTATGGTGCGCAAAAAAACACTGACCGGTTTTTTACTGGTGCTGGCACTGCACACGGCTATGGACTTTGTACTGCCGGTCATCGGCAACCTGTTTGGCCAGCTTTGGCTCAGCGAATTGCTGCTGGCGGCTTTCAGCATTGGGATTATCATGTTTCTTGTACGCCGCCGCACCGCGTTATTCCCTGCCCAAACAGAAGTCTCTTAGCGTAAAATTACTTGCGTTTTTATTCTGCTGCGGGCTGCTTTTGCCCGCAGCTTTTTGTCCACTGAAAGGTGGTGTATTTCTTTGTCAACTGTTGAACTGCAAATGCCGCTGATTGAGGACGGTGCCCGTTGGGCATACGGCGGTGACCAGGAGTGGTGCTCTACCCGCTGGAAACGCCTTTCTGGCTGCGGCCCCACAACCGGTGCCAACCTTGCCGCCTATTACGCCAAAACAGACCCCGCCATGCGTGAGCTGTATACTGGCAATACCGACACCTTTGAAAAGCAGCAGTATGTCGATGCAATTGAAGATATGTTTCGCTTTATAACACCCAGCTACATGGGCTTCCCCTACGCCGGGCGATATGCACTGAAATTCCGCGCCTTTGCGCTGTACCACAACATCACGCTGGATTCTGTTGGTTGCGGTGTGTCGCGCGGGCAACAGATGTTTGACTTTGTGCGCCGCGGCATTGACAGCGGCAACCCGCTTGCTTTGCTGATTTTGCGTCATCGTGCGCCCGAAATGCGTGAGGACAACTGGCATTGGGTGACGGTGAGTGGCTACACAGAGGGTGGCAACGAAAACCAGGTCATTTTAAGCAACTGCGGTGAGCGGCAGGTACGCCCGGCTTCTTTGTTGTTTGACCGCAACCCCGGCAACACCCTGCGACTGCTTTATTTTAAGGGGCACGCCCATGAATAATCCCCCTGATTTCACCTATACCACCGTATTTGACCGCCAATATGACCTTGCACATTTTTTAGAACAGGCAGCCGCAGAAGAATTGCCGGTAGAAGACCTTGTGTTTGCCGGCCTGACCTTTGACAATATTATGGCGGCCGGGCTGGAATTTCACCGCTGCAAGTTCCACAATTGCCGTTTTATTGCCTGCCAGATGCCCAAGGTTTATTTTAAAGAATGCCTGCTGGAGCAATGTGACCTTTCCGGCAGCAGATTTACCGACTCTACCCTGCACGACACCATGATGCAGGACTGCAAGCTGGCCGGCACACAGCTTACCGGCGCCTCGCTGCGCGACTGCAGGTTTTTACGGTGCGCCGGTGATTTTGTCAGCTTTAGCGGCTGCGCGCTGCGCAACACGGTGTTTACCGGCAGCAGGCTGCCGGATGCTTCGTTTGACAGCTGCCGGCCACAACGCCTGCAGTTTGAAGACACTGTGCTTTTGCATGGCGATTTTACCTCTACCCCGCTGAAAGGCATTGATTTTACTAGTGACCATATTGAGGGCATTTCTGTTGCCGGGCCAGAGCTGAAGGGGGCCATTGTCAATGCACTGCAAGCCTGCGACCTTGCAAGGCTGCTGGGGCTGACTATTAAATAAAAAGCGTAACGATATGAAAAAAGAGCACCGGCAACTGCCAGTGCTCTTTTTTGTTATTGTGCTGTGAAAAGCAGAAACTCGCTTATTCGTGCCGAATCGCTTCCAGCGCAGAAATTTTCACTGCACGGTTTGCGGGCATAATGCCTGATAAAATGCCGATTACGGTGGCAAACGCAATGCCAAGCAGCGCAAGCCAAGGCGGGATGACCGACATTTTAGAGCCGTACATCGGCAACACATTGCCCAGTGACTGTTGCAGCAGCGGGCCGAAATTGTTCATCAGCGCCGACAGCCCATAGCTGAGCACGACCCCCAGCACCCCGCCGGATAAACCGATCATCCCGGCTTCCAGCAAAAACATCTGCCGTATTTTAGGCAGGCGGCACCCCAGCACCTTCATCACACCAATTTCGCGTGTGCGCTCGTAAATGGCCATTGTCATGGTGTTGGCAATTGACAGAGCCGCAACAAACAGCGACACAGCACCAAGGCCGCCCAGAATCATCTGGATCATCTGCGACTGCTTGCGCATGTTTTCGCGTTCGCTGTTCATCGAATAGGTTTCGTACCCAAGGTCTTTGATGTCCTGTTCTACCACATCCACGTTATCCACGTCGTCCACCTTGACATAGATGTTGTCATAGCCGTTTTTGTCGTAGCTGGCGTCTTTAATACCGTTAGCCTTCATGTATTCTTTTTCAAGCCGCTTGACGGTATTCAGGTCCATGACAATGCCCTGCGACGTGACATAACCTTTTTTGTAATCTTCCAGCATCACGCCTTTTACGTCCAGCTCGTACACCAGCTGCTTCGAGCTGTCGTCCTGCTTGACGGTCTTTAGCGTCAGCTTGTCCTTGTTCACGTCCACAAACGGGTCAATTGGGTTACCCTGTGCGTCCACCTGCCCCTGATTACGGTAGGCTTTATCACCGCGCTTTTTGGTATCGGTAAACCCGTAGCCCGCGTATTGTCCCACAAGGACAGGGATTTTTTTGCTGTTGGCCGAAGCATTTTCATCCAGATAACTGCCGCTGACCAGCTCGTATTCCAGCTCTTTGATAGCCGCGGGGTAAATGCCCACAATGTTGTAGGCATCCATTTGGTAGCGGTCACTTTTGCCCGCAAAAATTTGGGCGTTCAAATACCGCGGAGAGTACAGCGGCGTTGCGATTTTGACATGCTCGATCTCGTTCAGCTTTGCCACCATCGCATCGTCCAGCTTTGGCACATCGCTGCTGCTGCCCCAGTTGTATACCTGTACCTGTGTCAGGTCTCCCCACTGTGAGATCATTTCGTCAAACCCGACATTCATTGCAATGCCAAGCGAAACCATGACCACAATGGCGCAGGTGCCGATTACAACGCCAATCACCGTCAACGCGGTGCGGCCTTTGCGGCGGCGCAGGTTTTCAAAGCTGAGCGACAGAAGATCAGATATCTTCATCGTCATCCTCCAGAAGAAGCTTTTTCTCTTTGCGCTTTTTCAAAACCTTGACCACGACCACGGCGACAACCACAATAACGACCACGATTAACACCCAGCCCCACCACGGCATACCGGTAGAGGGCATATCCACATCGCCACCGGGGTTACTGGGGTCGATGATGCCGGGGTCCATGCTGCTGTCGTTTTCTTGAAACTCTACCGAGTATTCTTTTTCCAGTGTCTTTTCCTGGCCTTTGGCGTCCTCGTAGGTCAAAATCACCTTGCCGTTGACCATACCTGCGGTATCTGACATCAGCGAAAAATCAATGGTACCTTCGGTGCCTGCCGCCACATTACCGACATATTGGTTTTGCCCCTCGTTGGAAAGGCCCGTGCCCTCAATTTTGCCGGACAGGTTATAAATAATGCCTTTGCCCTTATTGACATAGGTCACCGTCATCGAACCCTCTTCGCCCACAAACAGCGGGGTCTGCATATCCACATTCGTCAATTCAAAACGCTCGGGCTGTACAATGGGCACCGTAACCTGCAGGCTGTTGGCCACCGCCGTGCCATCGCTTGCAACGCCGGTGACATTCACCGTGATATTATAGCTGCCCGGGTCTGCCACTGCACTGGCCATTAAACGGAACGACACCGTTGTAGAAGCCTCTGCCGATAACTTGCCCACATAATAGTTGTTATTGCCCGAAACCACCGTAATCTTCTCCGGCAGCTGCAGCGAAACCTGCACCATGTCCAGTGCATTGGTGCCCGCAGTGGCCAGAATTTCGGCGCTTAAATCAAATTCTGCACCGGCCTGCACTTCGCTGGCCCCGTAAGAAGCACTTTTTACGACCAGCGCACTGTTTTTGCCACCGTCGGTAGAGGTGGAGCCCACACACTGGCTGATTGCCTGCGACAGGTTGACCAGCGAAACATTGAGGTCGGTATAGCTGAGGTCAAATGCCAGCTTGTTGCTGCCGCCAAGGTAGGTGATGTCGTTGAAAATGACCGAGTAATCCAGGCTGTCGGTGCTATAGCGGGGGGTTGTAAATTTAATATCCCCCAGGCTGGGGCTGGAAAACGACCCGGTTGAGGTAATTTTTGCATTCGCAATATTACCGCGCGAATCCGGGTTGGTCGCTTTTTTGCTGTCACTGTAACGGCCGTCGTGAATGGCAATGACAATGGTGCATTTTTGCCCTTCTTTGATCTGCTGCAGCTCGTTGCCTGCCGCGTCCTGCACGGTATAAGCCGTAATGACAGGGTCGGTACCGGATGTGGCCGGGCTGGCAGTTGGGGTTGGGGACGGCGTTGGTGTGGCCTCTATGGCCCTCACTGGGCCAGCCATCAGCACGCCGGCCATCAGTGCCAGCGACAGTGCACCGCTTAGAACTTTTTGAAAAACCGCATTTTTCTTATTCATTGGTGCTGTTCTCCTTTGTTGTTTCGTTGGTATTCTGGGTTTCCTCTTGCATGCGGCGAATTTCTTCGCCGACCTGTTGTACACTCACTTGCTGCTGGGCAGCCTGTTGTTCTGCCCCTGCCTGCGGGTCAACGCTTTGCGGCGCAGCCGCCTGCTGCTTTGGCACGACTTCTTCAAAATCGTCGTCAAAGCTGCTATCGTTTAAATCGTCGTCGTCTTTGCCGTCCGGCGCAACATATTGCGCCTGCGGGTGTTCCATCTTTTCGTTGCGCAGCACCTTGCCGTCGCGCAGGGTGATAATGCGGTCGGCGCAGGCCGCCAGCTCCCTCTCGTGCGTCACCATTACAAAAGTAATCTTGTGCTCACGTATCAGGCTTAAAATTGCATTCATTACCTGCACGGTTGTGTGCGAATCCAGGTTGCCGGTGGGTTCGTCCGCAAAAATAACCGCCGGTTTGCCCACAAAGGCGCGGGCAATGCCCACGCGCTGCTGCTGGCCGCCCGACATTTCCGTCGGTTTATGCCGCGCCCGCTTTGCAAGCCCCATCTGTTTTAGCTGTTCTCTGGCAAGGGCTTCGCGCTTGCGCTTTGAAATGCCCTTAAACATCAGCGGCAACGCGACGTTTTCTGTTGCCGTCAGGGTGGGCAGCAGATTGTACGACTGAAACACAAACCCCAGCTTTTGCTGACGAAAAATAGCAAGCTGGTTTTCGCTCATTGCCGAAACATTCTGCCCGTCGATGATTACGCTGCCCCGGCTTGGCTTTTCCAGCCCGGCAAGCTGGTTCAGCAATGTCGACTTGCCGCTGCCCGAAGCACCGACAATGCAGCAAAACTCGCCCTTTTGCAGCTCGATGTTGATGTCGGACAAGGCCAGAACCTTTTCTTTACCGGTACGGTATACCTTGCGCAGATGCTCCACTTTTATCATAGGTTTCATTTTTTTCACCTGCCTGTCACATTTTATTTTACCATATGCCGTACCTTTGCGCCAATGACATTTTGTACCAGCCTAAGACTATACGGTATATTTTTGGATAGTAAACAATATATAGAACGCTGTAAGGTTGCCAAAACTTACAAATACTGCTAAAATCAAAGCTATGAAACTGAGAGAATTTTTAATTTTGTTACTGGGGCTGCTCTGCCTTGCCGACAGTATCGTATTAACCATGCGGCGCAGCGTCTCGGTTGGGCTGTATTTATTGTATCTGCTGAGCGCCGGGTTGTTGCTTTTGTGGAGATTTTACCCCCTGGTGACCGCTTTTTGCAGCCACGGCTTTGGTTTTATACTCAAGGTCGTGTTTTTTTGCGGCCTTGCCTTTTTTGTGTTTCTGCTGGGGCTGATGGGCGTTTCTTCGCTGCGCAAACAGCCTGCCGCGGCCCCGCGCGTTGCCATTGTACTGGGGGCCGGCTTGCACGGGCAGCAGCTTACCGGCATGCTGCAAAACCGGCTGGATGCCGCCGTGCAATATTGGCAGCAGCACCCGGGCGTAACGCTGGTGCTCAGCGGCGGGCAGGGCCCGTACGAAGAGATCCCCGAGGCCGAGGCCATGGCGCAGTATCTGGTGTCAAAGGGCATACCGCGCAGCCAGCTGCTACTGGAGGACAAGGCCGCTTCTACCCGCGAAAACTTTTTGTTTTCGGCGGATGTTTTACTGCGTCATGGCTATACTTTAACCGAGCCGGTGCTTTACATCACCGACGGGTTTCATTGCTACCGCGCCGGCGGCTACGCACAGCGCGCCGGCTTTACACAGGCGGCGGCTTTGCCGGTAAGCACCGGCATCGCTGTGTGGCCGGCTTCTGTTTTGCGTGAAGCACTTGCCATTTGCGCTTACTGGGCGCACAGCACCGCCGGCTAAATGTGCGCCCACAAGAAAGGTTAGGTTTATGTCGCTTCAAATTCGCACTTTTTTACCGCAGGACAAAGAACAAATTCTTGCAATGGTGACCGATTTTTACAGCTCCCCCGCTTTTGTACACCCTATACCCGTGCAGCATTTTGCCGATGCTTTCGGCGAGATGACCCTGGACCGCGGCCTTTACCGCGGCCTTGCCATACTGGATGAAACGGGCATCTGCGGGTACTGCCAGCTGACGTTTTCGATGTCTACCGAAGCGGGCGGCATGGTGGTTTGGGTGGAGGAGCTTTACCTGGCACCCGCCTGCCGCGGCAAGGGCTATGGCGGTAAGGTATTACAATTTTTGAAAACCGAATACGCCGGCCGCGCCGCGCGCATTCGCCTTGAAGTTACTGCGGCAAACCCGCGCGCGCGTGCGCTGTATGAACGCGAGGGGTTTACCGTGCTAAATTACACCCAGATGGTTTTGGAGGATTTTTAACCTTATGCGCCTGCTGAAACGTTTTGCACACTATTACAAGCCCCACCGTTTTTTGTTTTCTATGGATCTGCTGGCCGCGTTTTTTATGGCGGCCTGCGACCTGTTTTACCCGATGCTGACCCGGCGCATCATCAACGACTATATCCCCGGACATAAATTGCAATTGTTTTTTGGCTGGGTCATTGCAATGCTGCTGATTTACCTTGTTAAAACCCTGCTCACTTATTTTACAATTTACTGGGGCCACACGGTGGGGGTGCGCATTCAGGCCGACATGCGGCGCGATTTGTTTTCGCATATTCAAACGCTGCCGTTTTCGTTTTTTGATGAAAACAAAACCGGTGTGCTGCTTAGCCGGGTAGTCAACGACACCTTTGAGATCACCGAGCTTGCCCACCACGGCCCGGAGGATTTATTTATCTCGTTTGTCACGCTGATTTTGTCTTTTATTCTGCTTGGGCGTATCAACCTGGCTCTCACGTTGATTATTTTTATTTTTGTGCCGCTGCTGATTTTATTTGCCATGAGGCTGCGCAAGCTGATGATCCACGCCTTTGCGCGCAGCCGGCAGGAGACCGCTTCAATCAACGCAGAGATTGAAAACAGCCTTTCCGGCATCCGGGTCGCCAAAGCCTTTGACAACGCGGACTATGAAAACGAAAAATTTGCGCGCAGCAACCGCTCGTTTGTGCAGGCCCGCATGGGGGTCTACCGCGTAATGGCGGTGTTTAACGCCGGCATGCAGCTTGGCATTGACCTGCTGCCGCTGCTTGCCCTTGCCTGCAGTGGTTTTTTTGCGCTGATGGGCTGGATCAACATTGGTGACCTTGCGGCGTTTATCCTGTATATTTCCATGTTCACCAGCCCCATTCGGCGGCTGAACCAGTTTGTAGAGCTGTTTCAAGACGGTATGTCCGGGTTTGAGCGCTTTTGCCAGATCATGGACACCCCGCAGGAGCCGGAGCCCCAAAACCCACAGCTGCCCGGCACCTTTTCTGCCGACATTGCGTTTCAAGAGGTCAGCTTTCAATACGATGAAAACAAATCGGTGCTGGAGAACATTAATGTCACCGTGCCCCGCGGGCAAACTGTGGCGCTGGTGGGGCCGTCCGGCGGCGGCAAGACGACCTTTTGCCACCTGATTCCCCGTTTTTATGTGCCCACCGGCGGCAAGGTGTTGATTGGCGGTATTGACGTGCAGGATATCCCGTCGGAGGCGCTGCGCCGCAACATTGGTCTTGTGCAGCAGGACGTATTTTTGTTCAGCGGCACCATCCGCGAAAACATTGCTTACGGCCGGCTGGATGCCACCGACGAAGAAATTGTAACTGCCGCCATAGAGGCCGAATTACATGACACCATTATGGCCATGCCGGACGGGTATGACACCGATATTGGCGAGCGCGGGGTCAAGCTGTCCGGCGGGCAAAAGCAGCGCATTGCCATTGCGCGTGTGTTTTTAAAGGACCCGCCCATTTTAATTTTAGACGAAGCAACCAGTGCGCTGGACACGGTGACCGAGCAGGCCATACAAAAAAGCTTTGAGCGCCTTTCGCACGGGCGTACCACCCTAGTGGTGGCGCACCGGCTTTCTACCGTGCGCGGGGCAGACCGCATTTTGGTGCTGACGGATAAAGGCATTGAAGAAAGCGGCAATCACGACGAGTTGTTGGCACAAAAGGGCCTGTACGCAAAGCTGTACCAGACCCAGTTTTCCATTGACTTTGCAAACCTTTGAGGAGGATGTTGTATGGAGAAGAAAAACGCATTGATTTTGGGCATTGCCGGCGGCTCGGGCTCGGGCAAAACCACCTTTGCAAACCGCATTATTCAATATTTCGGCGGCGCGGTGACTACCCTAAACCACGATTACTACTATAAATCGTTTGCCGAGCTTTCCCTTGATGAGCGCAAACAGCAAAACTTTGACCACCCAAATGCGTTTGACACCGACCTGCTGATTGCAGACCTTTTAAAGCTGCGCGCGGGGGAGGATATCTGCCGCCCGGTCTATTCGTACACCGAGTTCACCCGCCTGCCGGAAACCTTGGCGGTAGCGGCTTCGCCGGTCATTATTGTGGACGGTATTCTGATTTTTGAGAATAAACCGCTGCGCGACTTATTTGACATCAAGGTCTATGTGGACACCGACAGCGACGTGCGGCTAATTCGACGCATTTTGCGCGACGTAAAAGAGCGTGGGCGCAGCCTTGACAGCGTGATTGAACAATACCTTTCTACCGTAAAGCCCATGCATGAAGAATTTGTGGAGCCCAGCAAGCGTTATGCCGACGTGATTGTGCCGGAGGGCGGCTATAATGCCGTGGCACTGGACATGGTGATTGACCGCATTCGGGCTGAAATTGCAAAGCGCTGAATATGGCACCGCAAAAATAAAGCAACCCGCCGGCAAAATGCCGGCGGGTTGTACCTTTAGGGAAGAGGGGTCTAAAGTTGTGAGGCTTGCTTCCCGGGGTCAGTATTTATGCGTTGCTACCGGGCACCTTAGCTGGTTCCGGCACATCTTCAATGCCGCCAGCAGCCAAAACGCTGACGCTGAATACCAGGCAAAGAACTGCAATACTGGCAAAAATAATGGTTTGTGCAAACATGGTTTTCGTCCTCCGTTTCGGTGCTGCCGACTGGCAGCGTTGTTGTTTTACGTTCTATACTTGAAACGAAACTAAAAAGGCGAATACTACAATTTTCGTCAAAATTTTTGTAAAAAAAGGTGCCGCAAAAAAGCGGCACCTTTTTTATGTTTTTTACAGAACGCTTTATTTCAGCACTTCGGGCAAAAAGCTCGTGCCCGCAACAGGGGCTTTTACGCCAAAATAATCCAGCACCGTCGCCGCAATGTTGGCGTACGACGGGCGGGTGCCAAGGTTGATGCCTTCACGGATCTGCTTGCCGTAAATCAACATCGGCACGCATTCACGCGAATGGTCGGTAGACGGCGTTGCAGGGTCGCAGCCGTGGTCTGCGGTGATAATCAAAATATCCTCGTCTCGCATCAGCGGCAAAAACTCGGCAAGCTGGCCGTCAAACTCGGTTGCGGCCGCGGCATAGCCGTCCACATCATTGCGGTGGCCATACAGCATGTCAAAGTCGACCAGGTTCACAAAGCAAAGGCCCTCAAAGTCCTCTTTTACATGGCCCAGCGTAACTTCCATGCCATGGTGGTTTGAGGTGGTGCGGGTCGTTTTATTCACACCCTGCCCTGCAAAAATATCATAAATTTTGCCAACGCCAATTGTCTCAAGGCCTGCCTGCTGCAAATAATCCAGCATGGTTTTGCTGGGGGGCAGCAGGCTGAAATCGTGGCGGTTCGGGGTGCGCTTGAAATTGGTTTTGTCGGTACCGACAAACGGGCGCGCAATCACGCGGCCAACACCGTGCTCACCCACCAACATTTTGCGGGCAATTTCGCAGTACTCGTACAGCTTTTTCACCGGCACCAAATCTTCGTGTGCGGCAATCTGGAACACGCTGTCGGCAGAGGTGTACACAATCAGCTTGCCGGTGCGCAGGTGTTCTTCGCCATAATCGACCAGCACCTGCGTGCCGGAATACGGCAGGTTGCACAGCACCCCGCAGCCGGTTTTTGCCTCAAACTCGTCAATAACCTCTTTGGGGAAGCCGTTCGGGTAGGTCGGCAGCGGGTTGGGGCTTTCCACGCCCGCAATCTCCCAGTGGCCAATGGTGGTGTCCTTGCCTTTGCTCTGCTCTACCAAACGCGCAAAGCTGGCTTTCGGCGCTGCCACCGGCGGGCAGCAGGTCACATCGTCAATATTGAACATGCCAAGGCTGCCCAGAACCGGGGTATTAAATTTCGCACTTTTAGAAATGGAAGCCAGCGTATCGCTGCCCTCATCACCAAAAGCCGCTGCATCCGGCGCTTTGCCAATCCCAAAGCTATCCAGCACAATAATAAACGCTCTTTTTGCCATTTTTTGAACTCCTTTATCAATTTGAAACATTATTTCTGTTATGGCGGCATTGCAAAAACATTTGGCAGCCACTGCCCGTTTTTCGCCCTTGCCGCACATGGCTTAGTACATCGTTATTATAACACAAACAAACGATATCAACAACAATTCTCCTTTTGTTTTGCCGTTTTAAGTGAAACTTGCTATAATCTCCATTTTCAATTCAAATTCCCCTTGGGGCAGTAGGCAAAACCTAAAATCTATAGTATAATAAAGTGGATTTCGAAAATTTTCCGGCATAGTCCGGTCGTTCTGTTGAAGGGGGAATTGCATTGCGCAAAACAAAAATTATCTGCACCCTCGGCCCTGCCACTGACTCTGAAGAGACTTTGCGTGAAATGATCACCGCCGGCATGAATGTCGCACGGTTTAATTTTTCGCACGGTACTTATGAAGAGCACCTTGGGCGGCTGAACCTGCTGCGTAGACTGCGTGACGAAATGCAGCAGCCGATTGCAGCATTGCTGGATACCAAAGGCCCGGAAATTCGACTGCGTGATTTTAAAGACGGCAAAGTCTTTCTGGAAAAAGGGGCCAGCTTTGTGCTGACGACCCGCAATGTGGTGGGCACCGCCGCAATTTGCTCAATCACCTACCGCGATTTGCCGCAGGACGTTGCCCCCGGCACCCGCCTTTTGCTGGACGACGGCTTGATTTCGATGGTCGTTGAAAAGGTGGAGGGACAGGACATCACCTGTAAAATACAGAACAGCGGCTATGTGTCAAATCACAAAAGTGTCAACGTGCCGGGGGTACGCCTTTCAATGCCGTACCTCAGCAAACAGGACGAAGCCGACATTGTGTTTGGCATTGAAAACGGGTTTGATTTTATTGCCGCCTCGTTTACCCGCTGCGCCCGCGACGTGCTGGACATCCGTGAGCTGCTGGATGCCCACAAGTGCGACAACATTAAGATTATTGCAAAAATCGAAAACGGCGAAGGCGTGCAGAACATTGAGGAAATCCTTGCCGTTTCGGACGGTGTGATGGTCGCTCGTGGCGACATGGGTGTCGAAATTGATTTCACCGAAATCCCTATCATTCAAAAAAGCATCATCTGGCACTGCTATAACAACGGCAAGCCCGTAATTACCGCAACCCAGATGCTGGACTCAATGATGAACAACCCACGCCCAACCCGTGCGGAGATCACCGACGTTGCCAACGCCATTTACGACGGTACTTCTGCCATTATGCTGTCAGGCGAAACCGCTGCGGGCAAGTTTCCCATTGAGGCGGTTAAAACCATGGCCGCCATTGCCGTGCGCACCGAAGCGGATATCAACTACAACAAGCGCCTGCGCAACCGCGGGCTGGAAGACCATATGGGTGTCGCCGATGCTATGGCGCATGCGGCCTGTACCACCGCAATGGACATCAACGCAAAAGCAATTGTAACGGTGAGCAAAAGCGGCGAAACCGCGCGGCTTCTTTGCAAATACCGCCCTACCCCGCCCATCATTGCCTGCGTTACCACCCAGCAAATCTACCGCCACCTCAGCCTTTCATGGGGCATTGTGCCGCTGATTATGCCGCTTGTGCAGACGACTGACGAACTGATTGACACCTCTGCCGAGCTGGCGCAAAAAGCCGGTTACCTGAGAGAGGGCGACTTTGCCGTGATTACCGCCGGTGTACCGGTTGGGGTTTCCGGCACAACCAACATGATCAAGGCACACCTGGTTGGCTCTTCGCTGCTTTCGGGCGTCGGTGTTGGCAAACTGGTAGACTGCGGCCGCCTTTGCATCTGCAAAAGCGAGGCCGAAGTAAAAACGAAGCTGCACCCCGGCGACGTTTTGGTCATCCCCTCGACCAGCAATGAAATTTTGGAATACCTGAAAAAGGCATCCGCGATTATTGCCGAAGAGCCGGGCCTGAACAGCCACGCCGCTATTGTGGGCCTTACACTGGAAAAACCGGTGATTGTGGGCGCCACCAGTGCCACCCACGTTTTAAAAGACGGCGTAAAGGTCGCCGTGGACGCCGAGCGCGGCATTGTGCGCATGATGCCGGAATAAGCACCAGTTCAAAACAAGGGTTTTTGCCGCTGCGGCTTTGGCCGCGGCGGCTCTTTGTTGGAAAGGGGTTTTATGGACCGCAAGCAACAACTGTTACAAGAAGTGTTTGGCTACACCGGCTTTCGGCCCGGCCAGCAGCCCATCATCGACCGTCTGCTGGCCGGCGGCGACGCAGTGGGTATTATGCCCACCGGCGCGGGGAAATCTGTCTGCTACCAGCTGCCCGCCTTGCTGCTGCCCGGCATTACCATTGTGGTCTGCCCATTGATTTCACTGATGAAAGACCAGGTTGGCGCACTGGTGCAGGCCGGGGTGCGGGCCGCTTACCTGAACTCTTCGCTGTCGGACGGGCAGTACCGCAAAGCCCTGCAAAACGCAAAGCAGGGGCTTTACAAAATTATTTATGTCGCACCAGAACGCCTGCTGACCCCCTCTTTTTTATCGCTTTGCGCCAGCCAAATCATCAGCATGGTGTGTGTGGACGAAGCGCACTGCGTTTCGCAGTGGGGGCAGGATTTCAGGCCCGGTTACCTTGACATTGCCACTTTTTTAGAGCGGCTGTCTGTGCGGCCGGTGGTCTGCGCTTTTACCGCAACAGCCACACGGCAGGTGCGCGAGGACATTGTTTCCCTGCTTTGCCTGCAAAATGCCAGTGTGACGGTGACGGGGTTTGACCGGCCCAACCTTTATTTTGGTGTTGCGCGCACCACCGACAAGTATGCGGCGCTAAAAGATTACCTGATGCTGCACCCGGACAGCTGCGGCATTATTTACTGTCTGACCCGCAAAACGGTAGAAGAGGTTTGCGCCCGCCTTTGCGACGACGGGTTTGCCGCCACCAGTTACCACGCAGGGCTGCCCATTGAAGACCGGCAGCGCAGCCAGGACGATTTTTTGTATGACCGGGTGCAGCTTATGGTGGCGACCAACGCGTTTGGCATGGGCATCGACAAATCAAACGTCGCCTTTGTAATACACTACAATATGCCCAAGGATATTGAAAGCTATTACCAGGAGGCCGGGCGCGCCGGGCGGGACGGCAACCCGGCACAATGCCTGCTGCTTTACAGCAAGCGTGATGTCATGACCAACCGTTTTTTAATTGAGCACAGCGACGCACGCGGCGACCTTACCGAAGAACAGGCGCAGCAGCTGCGTGCGCGGGACGAAGACCGACTGCGCCAAATGACCTTTTATGCAAACGCCAAAGGCTGCCTGCGTGCTTCGCTATTGCGGTATTTTGGCGAACAGCCGCCCGCACACTGTGGCAACTGTTCAGGCTGCCTTACGCCGCAAAAAGCGGCGGTAAAAGCGCCACAGCCCGAAGAAACAATGGCCCCAAGCGGCCTGTACGCCGAGCTGAAAAAGCTGCGTTTAAAGCTTGCACGCAGTGCCGGGGTGCCGCCATTTGCCGTATTTACCGATGCGACGCTGCAAAAAATTAGCACGATGCTGCCCAAAACAGAAGCAGACTTTTTAAAGGTGCCGGGTGTGGGCAAAATTAAATGCACGCGGTATGCAAAAGAATTTTTAGCGTTGGTTGCACAGTACTGCTGAACCGCATTACCGGTAAGTCAAGCATAAAAATAAACATAAAAAAACAGGGGGCAATGCCCCCTGTTTTTTTATGTTGCGGTTACAGCTCTTTTTGAATGATGGCATCCAGCTCTTGCGGCGTGACCGTCGGCTCATAACGGGTAATCTTTGTACCGTCGCGGCTGACAAGAAACTTCGTAAAATTCCACTTGATTTCGTCGCCGTTCAGGTTCTCCGGGTAATGTTCGCGCACGACCGATTCGATCTTGCGGCCCATCTCTTTGTCCATTTCAAACCCGCGGAACGGTGCCTGCTTTGTTAAAAAGCGGTACAGCGGGTGCGCACCGGGCCCACGCACTTCAATTTTTGAAAACAGCGGGAACGTGACCCCGTAATTCACTTTGCAAAACTCGCTGATCTCTTCGTTGCTGCCGGGGTCCTGCTCTAAGAACTGGTTGGACGGGAACCCCAGAATGACCAGACCCTCGCCTTTGTATTTTTGATACAGTGCTTCAAGGCCTTCATATTGCGGGGTGAACCCGCACTTGCTTGCCGTATTCACAATCAGCATCAGTTTGCCCTGATATTCTGCAAGCAGCTTTGGGGCGCCGCTGATATTATTTACTTCAAAATCATAAATATTCATTTAAGTTCACTCCTTGCCTGTTGGTTTTTAGCTTGCTTACAGCACTAAACTGGGCGCCGCATAAGTGCGGGCTGCCAGCTCGGCATCCAGCAGATAAAGCCCTTTCGGGTCGGTGCCAAACAGGTCGTATTTTTTGATAATGTCATCTGCGTTTTTCTCTTCTTCACCCTGCTCTTTGACAAACCAGTCAAGGAACTGCATGGTGCGGAAGTCTTTCAGCTCATATGCCACCGCATAAATGGCATTGATGGACGCCGTGACCTTTTGCTCGTGGCCAAACGCCGCAACGGCTGGCTGGCGGAAATCTTGAAACAGCACATCCGGCTTTGCAACGGCTTTCAGCTCGGGCCGCACGCTGTTGTTCAGCAGGTACTGCATAAACAGCGTCGCGTGGTCGCGCTCCTCCTGTGCCTGCACATTGTACCAGTTACCAAACCCATTCAGGTTGGCGTCGGTATAGTAGGCATAAATATCAAGGTAAAAATAAGCGGAATACCATTCCATATTGATCTGGTCATTCAACATGGTTACTAATTTTTCATTCAGCATAATCGTCTCTCCTTTGTTTGTAAGGTGATGAGGTGCTTTTTGCGTTTTACTGGGCGCCTCTTAGTAAGATACACACCCCTCGGCAAATTCCGGCGAGCAGATCTCGTCGACATTTTCGCCGTCAATGCGGCCTGCCACAATGGTGTCAAGGTCAGCCTTCCACAGCCCGTGCAGGTTGCAGTAAGCGTACACCGAACCGCTGGCAACGTCATTAAACATCGTGCTGGGGGCGGCACCGGGGGTGAGGTAATGAATTTCTACTTTGTCCCCATTGACAAGTGCAATCCATTCAATGTAATGCTCTTTCAGCATCGGGTGTGCCACTGCGCCAACGGTGACTTTAATTTTGCCGTCCTCGCGCTTCACATCCGGCACATGCTTTTCTGTTGCGGCATCTGTCGTATTTGCTTCCAGCTTTGTCATGTTTTGGCCACAGCACACAAGTGTGCCGCCACCCTTTTTGACCAGCGCGACCATATTGCCGCAAACATCACAACGATAAAATTCAACTGTATTCATTGTTTTGCTCCTTTCGCAAACGAAAATCGATTTTTTAAGTTTGATTTTTAAATTAGTGAGACAGCCCTGCCGCCAAAACAGGTCTTTGACCGTCGCTATCTTAGAGGAATTTAATATACTTTTATTATAGAGCCATTTGATAGGAATTACAACAGTTTTTATTACTTTATGTTACTATTTTCACAGATAATTCATTTTCGCTTTGTTTTTTCTGTGCGGGCACACCATTTTAACTTTTGGCGTGTGCGCCCCTGTGCTACATTTAAAATTTTTGCAATTATTTTTTGCAAAGCCTATTGACATTCTGTACTGTAATAATTATAATTACAGCATAAACTGTAAACAATATAGTTGCAGTATGGGAGGCGACTTACTTTGAATTTAAATGTATTTGGTAATTTATTCAGTGGTGCTTCTGCTGAGGGCGGCCCCCAGCGCATCACCCCTCAAAAAGCAAAAGAAATGATAGATAAAGGCGGCGTGACGGTCGTGGACGTTCGGCAGCCGGAAGAATATGCCGCGGGGCATATCCCCGGCTCTGTTCTCGTACCCAACGAATCAATTGGCTCACGCCAGCCCAAGGCCCTGCCCGACCTTGACGCGGTATTGCTGGTGCATTGCCATTCCGGTGTGCGCAGCCGGCAGGCGGCCCGCAAGCTGTCTGCCCTGGGCTATAAAAATGTTTATGATTTTGGCGGCATTATGAACTGGCCGTACCAAATTGTACGGGGCAGCTGATCTGTCGCCCCTTATTTTCTCTCAAAAACAAAGCAGGGGCCCGCAATGCGCGGGCCCCTGCTTTGCTTATTTTTAATCTGTTTACCGTCGCTTACCGCAAAAGCCCAAGGGCCCCGGTGAGCCGGTTAACCTTCTTTTTATCGCCATACAGCGCAATGCCGCGGTAGATATGGGCTTCGGCCGGTACCCGCGCCGCTTTTGCGCGGTATTCGCTGTACACATTGCAGCTTTGTGCAATGTCAGAAAAATCGACGACCATCAAATCTGCAAACGCTTCTTCCTCGTACAGCCGTTGGCGCAGCGTTTGCAGCAGCGGCTTATTGCCTTTCAGCAGCACTACCGGCAGATCAATAATGCCCATGTGGCTGTTGCCGCTGCCGTCTGTCACATCCTCGCCGATATGCTGGGGCAGTTGTTTGCCCAACGTCGCGCCCAGTATCGCACAGGTGTTCCCTATTACCCCGGCCGGCAGCTCTTCGTCAATCACCATCACACACTTTTTTTCGGTCGTATCCATTCGCTTTTTACTCCTCTTTGTTTGACATTGCGGTTGCCGGCGGCCCGGCTTCTTTGCGAAACACACTTTGGTATTGCCCCGGGGTCAAGCCGATGAACTTTTTAAAAAAGTTAGAAAAATGGCTTTGGTCTGAAAAACCGGTGCGCAAGGCGGCATCCATGGGGCAAACACCCTCTACCAACAGGCGTTTTGCCTGTGCCACCCGCACGGTTTCTAAATAGCTATACGGGGTAATATCCTTTTGCCTTGTGAAGGTGCGCAGCAGGTGGTATTTGCTCCAGCCCGTAAGTTCACTTAGCTGTTGCAGCGTGATTGTTTCACTGTAATTCTGGTCTAAATAATCGCACACTGCCTGTACCTGTGCCGCCGCGGCGGCTTGCGGTATTGCCGGGGCGCTTTCTTCCAGCAGCTGGCTGAGCAAAAAGTAAAACAGTTCTTCTTTGTGAAAATCCTGCTCGCCTTTCAGCACCATACCATGCACCTCGCGCAGCAGAGGCACCAGTTCACTGCGAAACAGCACCTGCCTGCCAAAGTGCGGCATCTGCCGCCGCCCGGTAATTTCAAACGCGGCCTGTTGCAGTACTTTAGGTGGAATGTTTAAGTTGCAATACCCCATGGCGCGGCCATCTACCGGTGCACAGGCGTGCACGTCACCGGGGTTAAACAGCACCATATCACCGGCGGCCAGCGTGTACTGTACCCCGTTACACTGCATGCTGCGCTTGCCGCTTTCAATATAGCCGATGACATAATAATCGTGAAAATGCGGCGGAAATTTTTGCAGCAGGCCTTGAAAATGGTATGCTTCCAGCCGCAGCTGTGCATCAAACCGCACCATGCGCAATTCCCGTTTCATGTGCCTGCCGCCCCCCTTTTTGATTTGCTAGCAAAATTTTAACACACCGCGACGCAAAAGTCTTGCATGATATTGCTGTACAAAAAACCCGCCGGGCAACCGGCGGGTTTTTACAGACATTTGTTTTTAGTTGCCGTGATGACCGCAGCCGTGCTCACCACAGCTGCCGCCATGATGCTCGTGCGCGTGGTGGTCACAGTTTGCCTGTGCCGAAGCTACCAGGGTACCCGCCAAAAGCTGCGCCACCGCCGCATCTGCATCACCAGAAACACCGGCGTGCACCTTAATGCCCGCACTGCCCAGCGCCTCAATAGCGCCGCCGCCAATGCCGCCACAAATTAGGGTTTCTACTTGCAGGTTTTTCAAAAGGCCGGCCAATGCACCATGGCCGCTGCCGTTCGTATTCACCACGATTGCCCCTGTTACCTTGCCACCCTCCACGTCATACACTTTAAAATTTTCACTGTGGCCAAAGTGCTGAAAAATTTTACCATCCTCATACGTTGCTGCAATTTTCATTTGCCTGTTCATCCTTTCTGCTGCGGGCACACCGGCGGGCTGACCGCGCACCTGCCCATTGACATTTGTACTGGTTTCAGCATACCTCTATTTATGACATATGTCAATAATTATTCCCTGCTTTTTAAAATTGTATAATCATAAATTTTTTGTTGCATTTTTGCCGTCTTATGCTATAATATACCCATTGCAAATTGAATATTTACACTTTTCTTTGTCACCGGATGAAGATGCAACAAGTGCTCAAACCCAGCCGCAGGTTTTAAAGGTATGGGTTTGGGCACTTTTTTTAAGGGAGGACGCAGAATGAAAATCAAAGAATTTAAAGTAGAAGAGTGGATGAACGCCTATGAGACACAAGCCACGTACAACATTGCCGAAACCTGCTCAGACTCGGTTTCGCTGCAACAGCTGTTCGCGCTGTGCGGGGTGGATGCCGCTGCGTTTTGGCAAGCCTTTTCGGCAAAGCGCCTGACCTATGGCCACATTGAAGGCCACCCGGACTTTTTGAGCGGCATCTGCGGGCTGTACCGCACCGTCACCCCGGCGGACATCATCCCCACCCACGGCGCGGCGGGCGCAAACCACCTTGTCATCTCCTCTTTGGTAGAGCCGGGCGATGAAGTGGTTTCGGTGATCCCCACCTACCAGCAGTTATACTCGATCCCCGAGTCGATTGGCGCCACGGTAAAGCTGCTGCGCCTGAAAAAGGAAAACGGCTTTCAGCCCGACCTTGACGAGCTGAAACAGCTGGTCAGCCCGCGTACGAAGCTGATCTGCATCAACAACCCCAATAACCCCAGCGGCGCGCTGATGAGCAGCGACACCCTGCAAGGCATTGTCGCCATTGCACAAAGCTGCGGGGCCTACCTGCTGTGTGACGAAGTCTACCGCCCGCTGACCCAAAGTGGCGAGTGGATGGAATCCATCGTAGATCTGTACGACAAGGGCATCGCGATTGGCAGCATGTCCAAAGCATTTTCGCTTGCCGGGCTGCGGCTTGGCTGGCTTGCGACAAAAAGCGAAGCCGTGCGCAAGGCCTGCCTGTCGCACCGGGATTACACGCTGATCAGCTGCGCTATGTTTGACGAGGAAATTGCGGCCATTGCGCTGGCCCATGCCCCGCAGTTGCTGGCGCGCAACCGCGCACTGGTGCAAACAAACCTGGCCCTGCTGGACGCCTGGGTTGCCGCACAGCCGCACATCAGCTATGTGCGCCCACAGGCCGGCACGACCGCACTGCTTTATTATGATGTTGATTTAGATTCTTATGCGTTTTGCAAGCAGTTACTGGACACCACCGGCGCGTTGCTGACCCCTGGCGACTGCTTTGAAGAGCCTCATTCAATGCGCATTGGCTATGCTTGCAGCACCAAAGAATTGCAGGACGGCCTTGCAAAGCTGGGCGAATTTTTGCAAACGCTTTGACAAAAGGCCTTTGCCCTTGTTTTGCTTACCCCCTTACAAAAAAGCAGTAAAAGCCGTGCAGCGTTGTTGCACGGCTTTTGTTTATGGTTTTAACACCAACTGATACCCACCGCCGGCAGTGCGCAGGTAATGCGGTACGGCGGGGTCGTCCTCTATTTTACGGCGCAAACGGTAAACAAGGTTCCAGATGGCGCGTGCGCTGGACCCGCCCTGTTGCTGCCACAGCTGCCGGTAGAGCTGTTCTTTGCCCCATACCCTGCCCGGCTGTGCGGCAAGCAGGCAAAGCAACCGGTATTCTGCATGGGTCAGCGTAATTTGGCTACCGCCTTTGTGCACACAGCGCCGCGCTGTATCAAGCTGTAATTCTGCCTTTTGCGCCGCCCCCATCTTTGGCGCGGAAAGCTCTTGTAACACCACCCCCGCAGGCAAATGACGCAGCAAGTCACCCCGGGTTGGGGTATCGCCATCTACCACCAGCAAAAAACAGGTTTTCATTTGGTATCACCCCCGGTACACCAGCCCCAAGCGGCTGCCCAGCCCCGCCAGCAGCTCGTTGGTAATCATGCCGCATTGCGCTGCCACCTGCTGCGCGGGCAGCTCTTCGCCACCCTCTTTGCCAAAAACCGTGACGATGTCCCCGCTTTGCACCGGGCTTGCATCGGTGGCGTCAACCAGCAGCTGATCCATGCAGACCAGCCCAACCACCGGCAGCCGTTTGCCGTGCAGCAGCACGCAGCCCCCCAGCGCGGCA
Source organism: Bacillota bacterium (assembly GCA_023460035.1). Lineage (GTDB taxonomy): Bacteria > Bacillota > Clostridia > Oscillospirales > Ruminococcaceae > Pygmaiobacter. Next base: position 36,176 of record JAEWRN010000034.1, on the reverse strand, counting down.
TACCCCCGCGGCAAGCCGTCGGCATAGCCAATGGCCACCGTTAACAGCTGTGTTTCGCGCTGCGCGGTAAACATCAGCCCATACCCCGCACTTTCGCCCGCATGCAGGGTGCGCACGGCCGCCACCCGTGCCCGCAGTGTCAGTACCGGCTGCAGTGGCAGGCGGCGCTGCACCGGCGCGGCATCGCTGTAAACGCCATACAAAGCAATGCCCGCCCGCAAATAATCGCAGGGCTGCGGGGGCAGGTTAAACGCACCGTAGCTGGCCTGAATGTGCACTTTGCCGGGGGCAAGGCCTGCGCTGCGCATCCAACTGAGGGTGTCATAAAACAGGGTCATCTGCCGCGCGGTATATGCCGTGCTTGCAGGCGTAAGCTGGTCGGACACACACAGGTGAGAAAAGGTACCGCAGAGGTGCAAATGCGGCAACCGATAAATTTTGCGTATTGTGTCGTGGTCCTCTGCCGGGATGCCCAGCCGGTGCATCCCGGTATCCAGTGCCAGATGCACCCGCACGGTGGGCCCCGCCTCGCTGAGAGCTTTTGCATACCCGGCATCGGTGATGGTCTGTGTCAGGCGCCAAAAGCGCAAGGCATTTGCCTGTGCCGGTGCGGTATACCCTAAAATTAAAATGCTGCCCCAAATACCGGCACAGCGCAGGCGAATGCCCTCTGCAAGGCTTGCCACCGCAAACGCACGCACCCCTTGTTTTTGCAGGGTTTTTGCCACTTTGCCGGCCCCATGGCCGTAAGCATCAGCTTTTACCACCGCCATCAGGCGGCAGCGCCTGCCCGCCGCCCGCTGCAACAACAGCGCATTGGCACGCAGCGCAGCGAGGTCAATTTCCCGCCAGGCCCTTGCCGTGGGGGCGGCTTTTGGGGGTACCAACAGCATGGCGGCTTCACTGAGCAGCGTACCAATGAATAGCACCAACAAAAAGTAAATGACACTGTTTTCTACCAGTACGCCTTGCAGACGCAACCCTTTTGCGATACCACGCACCAGAACAATGCCCCACGGGTGCAAAAGGTAAAACCACAGTGCAAAGCTGCGCGCGGGGGTGTTGCGCCCCGCGTTGCCACCAAGTAGCAGCGAAAACAGCAAAACCGCGCACAGCGGCAATAGCAGATACATGCTGTCGTGGCGCTGCACCCCGCTTTGGTGCAGCCAAAAAGCTTCGGCTGTCATGCCGGCAAAGGCCAGCAAAAACGCGGGCAATGCCACCCGCCGGTGCAGCCGCACTGCCGCAGCCCCCAGCAGCAAAAACAGCGGAGCAAAAAACAGCCCGCCGCGGGTGTAGCCCGAAATAGAAAACCAGCCGTCATAAAAAGCTTTTAGTACCGGTACTTTGACAAAAAGGCTGTAATAGCTGTCACCGCCAAGGCCCACTAGGTACAACAGCCCCGCGGCGGCAAATGCGGCCTTATTGCCAAGGCGGCGAAGCAGTGACACCAATGCAACCCCGAGTATCACGGCCGGGAAATACCACAAATGATAAAAAGTGCCGTCAATGAACAGTTTTGTCAGCGCCGTACCCAGGGGGAAGCCGCCGTTATAAATATTCAGCGGCAGGTACAGCAACACCGCACCGAGGTACAGCAGCGCCATTTTTTTGCAAAACGCCCCGGCGCCGCGCCAATGGTCTTTGCCAAGGAAATACCCGGTGATCAAAAAGAAAAACGGCACTGCAAGGCGCGCCAGTACCCTTGTCAGCCAAAAATCCGCATCGGCACTCACCGATACCATTGGTGAAGTGTGAATTGCCGAGACCAGTATCGCCGCGGCCACCCGCGCATCGTCCAGCAGGGGCAGCTTTTTTGCCTGTCTCATGCGGTGCGCCCCCATTCTGTCACCACAAAGCCGCCCGCGTTGTCGCCGGAGATTTGGCAACAACCGCCTGCAAGCTGAATGGGGGTAGCCGGCCCTTGCGCCGCAACGTAACGCACTGTGACCGCCCGGCCATCTGGCAGTTGGCAGCTGCGGGGTGCCGCGCGCAGAAAGTCAAGATATTCTTCAAGGCAAAGGCCGTACTGCTGCATTAACATTGCGTGCGGCGCGCCCACATATCTGAAATGCCAGGGCTCTGCCGCAATGCCCGTCAGTTGCTCTTTGCCTTTTTGGTACCGTTCAATAAACCCATATTGTATTGCTTTGTGGCGAAACGCTCCACAAATGCCGGTATACGGGAAGGCCGGGCGAATAAAATCCAGCGTGGCGGCCGCATGCCCAAGGTCAATGGCAAGGCCGCTTTGGTGCTCGCTGCAACCCGGCAGCGCCACATACTGGTTTGTAAACGCCTGCCCCTTTTGCGCAAGGGTATCGTCCCATATTTGCTGCTGCTCACCGCCGCTGCGCCACCCCGACACCGTGACAACCTGTGCCGTGGCGCCCACCGCGCCAAGGCAATTCAGCAGCAGCTTTGCAGCCGTGTACTCCATCTGCACCGGGCCCTCATACTGGCCCACCGGCAACAATTTGGGCTGCGTGGCAGCCGGCCGTAAAGGGTGGTCACGGTTGACCAGCAACAGCGGGCCCTCGTACACCTTGCTGTAAGGCAGTGTTACGGTGCTCATGCCTGTACCCCCAATTCGCAGATGCGCGTCAGCAACTGTGCAAAGCTGATGTCGGCCTTTGCCATCATATTGGGGTAACGGCTGTGGGAGGTAAAGCCCGGTATCGTGTTTACTTCATTGAACACAATTTCGCCGGCGGGGGTCAAAAACAAATCGACCCTTGCAAAAGCGCGGCACCCCAAGATGCGGTACACCTGCATCGCCGTCTGCTGAATCTGCTGCGCCACCTTTGGCGAAATGCGGGCCGGGCAGTGAATCTGCGATGTTTTTAGCGTGTACTTTTCTTCAAAATCAAAAAAACCACCGGCAAGCTCAATTTCATCCACCTGCCCGGTGTATAATTGCTCGTTGCCTAATACTGCGCAGCCGACCTCAAAACCGGGGATCTCTTCTTCCAGCACAATTTCGCCGTCGTATGCGGTGGCCTGCTGTGCCGCCGCGACAAGCTGGTCCTCACTGGTGACACGGGTAATGCCAAAAGAGGAACCCGCCCGCACCGGCTTTACAAAAAGCGGGTACCCCAGCGTTTGCGCCGCCGCAAACAAAGCATCTTCTTGCGGCAGCCCGCAAAATGCGGCACTGCGCGGCACCCGCACCCCGGCGGCGGCAACCAACTGGTGGGCACGCACCTTGTCCATGCAAAGCGCGCTGGCAAGTGTACCGCAACCAATCACCGGGATGCCCGCCAGCTCTAACAGGCCCTGCAAGGTGCCATCCTCCCCGTTTTTGCCGTGCAGTACAGGGAACGCCGCGTCAAACGTGCGGCTTGCCGCCGTGCCGTCCAGCACCATCAATTCACGCCGGTTGCGGTCCAGTGACAGGGTGCACGGGTGGCGGTCTGCCACCCGGCGGTGCCAGCTGTCATCCTGCAAAGCATCCAGCGGGCCGGTATAATAAAACCAACGGCCCTCGCGGGTAATGCCCACCGGCAGCGCCACCCAGCGCACCGTATCTAAATTTGTAAGCACTGCATACGCTGATTGCAGCGACACCTCATATTCGCTGGAAACCCCGCCAAACAACACCAAAATCACTGACTTTTTCATTTTTATCCGCCTTTCTATGCAAAGCAAAACGCCCTTCTTTGTTACGCTTTTCAGCATACCAGAGAAGGGCGTTTTGTTTTTTTGTTTTACTTTGAAAAGCACTTGCGATTTTGGTGCAAAGTTCTTACGTTTTTCTTACGGCTGTTTTGGGCCCGGTAGCTCTATTGTAAAAGTGGTGATGCCGTCTTCACTGGCGGCAGTAATGCTGCCACCGTGCAACTCTACAATCTCGCGCGAAATAGCAAGGCCAAGGCCTGCACCACCCGTGTCTGAACTGCGGGCACTGTCCAGCCGGAAAAACTGTTCAAAAATACGGTTCAGCTTTTCTGGCGGGATTGTTTTGCCGGTGTTCGTAAATTGCAGCACCGCGGTTTGCCCCCGCATCTCGGCACTGATGTGCAGTTCTGTGCCGGGCAAACTATAATAGCAGGCGTTGCGCAGCAGGTTGTCAAACACCCGCGCCAGCTTGTCCGGGTCACACTCGCAGGGCAGGTTTTGTGGCACCTCTACCTTGCAGGTCAAGCTGTTCTGCGCCAAAACCGGCTCAAATTCACTGGCTACCTGTTGCAGCATGCGTGCAAGGTTGACCGGGCAAAGCGTCAATTCTAGGTGAGACAGGTTAAACCGGGTGATGTCAAAAAATTCGTTGATCAAATCCTCCAGCCGCAGCGCCTTTTCGTATGCAATGCCGGTATACCGGGCACGCAGCTCGGCCGAAATTTGCGGCTCATCCCGCAATAAGGTAAGGTAGCCGATGATACTGGTGAGCGGGGTTTTTAAATCGTGCGCAAGGTAGACCACAAGGTCGTTTTTGCGCTGTTCGGCTTCTTTTGCGGCAAGTGCGTTGCGCAGTGCCTGTTCGCGGGCGCGGTTCAGCTCGTCCTGCACGTCTTTTAGTTCGTCTGACAGCACAATGGGCTGGGGCTGCGGGCTGGCAAGCTGGCTTGCGGCTGCGGCCAGTTCGTCTAAAAAGCGCAACGGCTTTGAAAAGAAATAAACGGTAATTGCCGCCCACCCCGCAAGGATGATGAGCGCAGAAAAAAATGAAAGGTCATCGCGAAAAATACTTAAAATGCGGTACAGGGGCTCATCCCCCCGCCACGAAATCATACCGCATATGACCCAGCCGGCAAAAATAAAAACAACCAGCATCAACACAAAAGCAACCAAGGCTGCAAAGTATTGTACCAGTAAACGGCGCATCAATTTACCGTGTGCCGCCCGCGCTTTAGTGCGCATTTGATTTGTGTCATTCAATGGTATACCCCACCCCCCAAATGGTTTTAATGAATTTTGGGCTTCGCCCATGCTCGTGCATCTTTTCGCGCAGCCGTGCAATATGGCTCATCACTGTGTTATTGTTGTCGAGATATTTTTCTTTCCACACCGCTTCAAACAGCTCTTCGCTGGACACCACACTGCCCCGCCGCTCGCAAAGTACCCATAAAATTGAAAATTCCAGCGGCGTAAGGGCCAGCTCTTCACCGTACAGCGCGCATTTGTGTGTGGTGCGGCAAATTTCAAGCCCGGCAAAATCAACCGCATCTGCTTTAAGCGGCGGTGCCTCCTGCTGGTTATAACAGTTGCAGCGCCGCAGCTGTGTTTTTACCCGCGCGACGAGTTCTAACGGGTTAAATGGTTTTGTAATATAGTCGTCGGCCCCAAGGGTAAGACCCAAAATTTTATCGCTGTCCTCTACCCGTGCCGTCATCATGACAATCGGGAACCAATAGTCCTCCCTTATCGTCCGGCACAATGTAAAACCGTCCATATCCGGTAACATCACATCCAGTAACGCGAGGTCGGGCGGCTGCCGGCGCACCGCCGCCAGCGCCCCGGTGGCGTTGTCGTACCGCTCCACCTCATAGCCGTCATTTTTTAAATAGACCTCCACAAGGTCTGCAATCGCCGCTTCATCCTCCACCAGCAGAATACGCATGCCCAACACCCTTTCCGTTGTTACTACCATCGTACCATATTATAAAAAGAAACAGCACTCCCTTTTTCCTCATTTTTTTGCACTGCTTTGTCTGGTTTGCTTTCTTGCTACCTTGGTTTGCAGTACCAGCTGCAAAAATGCCGGGGCGCGCTGCTGCGCGCCCCGGCGGCTATGTTTTAAATTACTGTTTTCTTCTTTTACTTAGCTATTGCTCGGTTGCTTTTGCCTGCCCCTTTGTGGCGGGCTTAAAACTGAAAAACAGCGCCCCAGTCAAAATCGCCCGAAGCTTCCACACTGCGTGGCCAGCTTGCACACCACTGCGGCACAACGGGTTCTTCCACCCTGTCAAGGCTGGGGGTGTAGGGTTTCACATCAAGCACCGGGCTGCCGTCGTTTGCATCGATGAAATCAAGGCCTATACAGCCGCTTTCTTCATCGAGATACGTCACGCCGCAACAGGTTAGTGCGATGGGGTTGGGCCGCTGTGGCGAGCGGGTGGCAAATACGCCAAGCTGCCGCGGGGCCCCGGCATAGGGGCTTTCTTCTACCAAATTTTTGCGGCAGGCGGGCGTATCACAACCGTCAAACCACCAAAGTACCTGCAAATGGCCAAAGCCTGCAAGGTTTTGCATTGCCGGCAGGTACTCTTTTTTCAATTCGAGCACTGTGCCACCCTCTGTTTGCCGAATAAAACCAATGGGGGTGATTGTATACTGTGTCATTTTTCGTACTCCTTCATTTGTTTTCCGGCGCCGTACTACCCAGTATACGGATGTTTACGGATACTACAAGTGCTTTTTAAAAATCGCGCCAAAAAAAATGGCACGCTGTGCGTGTCGCTTTTGTAATAGCCGTATATTACGTGTTTTTTTGATACACCAAAAAGTCAAACTCAATTTCGGTGGCAAGCTCGTTTTGCTGCCGCAAACGCTCGGCCCCCTGTGGCGGCGTGCGCCAGTAATAAGGGGTCATTGCAAACAGCGCTTCGATTTGCTGTTGGCCGGTAAGCTGCAAATTACCGGTGACGGGCACCCTGCGGCAAAAGCGAAACCCCGTGTACTGGGTGTCTTTGACCATGTTTTCATACGGGGTGTCGTATAATACCTGTTTTAAGCCCATTAAATGCCGCGGGCCCGGCACCGCGTAAATAAAGTAGCCGCCGGGGCAAAGCAGCCGCTGGTATTCTTCTAGCGCAAGCGGCGCAAAAATATTGACCAGCAGATCAACGCTTTCGTTTGCTACCGGAATGGCAAACGCGCTTGCCACCGCAAACTGCACCGTTTGGTACTGTTTTGCCGCGGCGCGCACGGCGTTTTTTGAAATATCAAATGCCGCCACCTGTGCCGCGGGGCAAAGCGCTTTGGCCAAAAGGCCGGTGTAATACCCCTCGCCACAACCGGCGTCCAGCACCGCCGGGGCAGTAATATTGGCCGTGCAATCCTTTGCCAGTTGGCAAAGCGCTTTTGCAAACGGGGCATACCAACCCTGTTGTAAAAAGGCGCGCCGCGCGGCGACCATGCCGGCATCGTCCCCCGGCGCGGCCGAGTGACGGCGGTTTGCCGGCAACAGGTTAACATACCCCTGCGTGGCAAAGTCAAAACTGTGGCGGCGCGTACAGCAAAGCGCATTGCCCTGCTGTGTTAATTTTTCGCCGCAAATGGGGCAGCAAAACAGGCTCATTGCGCTTCACCCCCGTTTTGCAGCCACAGCGCACCCGCCAGCACCGCCGGCACCTCTGCCAGCGTGTCACAACAGGCGTCCGCCCCCGGTACCGCGTTGCCCGCGTGCACCGCAATGGCAAACAGCCCCGCCTTTTTGGCCCCCGCAATATCGTCGGTGGGGTTATCCCCCAGCATCACCGCCTGCTGCGGGCTGCCAGCAAGCTGCAAGGCAAGGTGAAAAATCTCGGCACTGGGCTTATCCCACCCGGTAGCCCCCGACACCACGCACCCGCTAAAATATGGTGCAAGGCCAAGGCCCTCTGCCACCTGCCACAACTCCGGGAAGTTGTTCGACACAATAAAGCTGCGGTACCCCTTTGTTTGCAGCAGGGCCAGCGTGGGGATGGCATCGGCATAAAGCCGGTGTGCCGCCGGGTCGCAAATGCGCCCGCGCAGCGCCGCAAGCGCTGCTTTAATCTCCGCTTCGTCATACCCGCACTCTGCAAGCAGCGGCGCAAAATTTTGCTTTACCTCTGCCCACCACGCCTTGCCCACCGGCGTTTTTTGCCCCGGCATCGTCCACCACGGCAACCCGGCATGCCGCAGCTTTTGGTGCAGCAGTTCTTCATTGCATACCCCGGCGGGCAATAATTTTAAAAAGGCCTCCACCCAGTTTGAATCCGGCAGGGTTAGGGTACCGTGAAAATCCCAAAACAAGACCGGCTTTGGCGCGCACACTGCGGTAAGTTCTTCGTACGTATAGGTGGCGTTTAAGGTTTCCAGCAGTGCTTTTTTAGAAAGCCGCAGCGGCAGCCCAATGCTTTGCAGTAGCTCGCGCCGGCGGGCAGCGCTGTTTTGCGTGCCCGAAATACCAAGCTCATATAAATCAGTATAGCTGAGTTGCCGCCCGCTGCGCTCGCCCTGCTCGGTGGCACCGGCACGCAACAAGGCTTGCCGCAACACCTCTGCGGGCAAGCCCTCCACCCCCAGCGTGCCCTCTTTCGACGGGGTTTTTTTGCGTTTTTCTTTGCCCTGCACCGCGGGGATATACGCGTGCTTAATCACCGCGCCGCGCGCAAAATTTTGGATATAATTGCGCAGCTGAAACCCCGCCGCGTCAGAATCGGTCAAAATAATAATACCGCGCTTTTTGCCAAGGTCGCGAATCAGGTCTTTTTTTTGCTGGTCGTGGTAGATAGAAAACCCGCCGGTCGTCAAAATCAGCCCGTCCACAATGCCGGACAGCTTTGCCGCGTCATATTTTCCCTCCACAATCAAAAGCTCACGAATGCGCACCGGTTCACTTCCTCCTGCCTGCCAGCAGAATCTCGCCCATGGCGGCCTGCAACAAGGTATTTTTGTCCACCGCACTGCCTTTTAGCCTGCGGTCAAGGCGGTCTAAAATCTCTAAAAAGGTTTCGAGCTGCCGCATTGAAAAGCCCTTTGCGGTTTCAAGGCTTTTTTTATACCGGTAATCGCTGCCGCTTCCACCCATACGGCGAAACGCATCGGTGTAAGTGATTCCCTGCTGTGCGGCCGCCTTGACCCGCACCATGTCGGTAAAACTGCTGTTCATTGCCGCGGCAATGGCAATGGGCTCGTTTTGCAGGTAAAGCAGTTCAGCCAGCTTGGCAAACGCGTCCCTGCTTTTGCCCGCCATCAGTGCGCGCACCATGTCAAACACATCCGCTTCTACATTGCGGGGAGACAGCGCGCGCACCAGCGCGGGGCTGATGGCTGCATACCCCGCCGCGGCGGCCAGCTTTTCCACCTCGTTCGTAATCAGATACAAATCAATACCACAGCGCACCACCAGCTCTTTTGCAGCGGCAGGCTCCATGCTCGCGCCAAGCTCTTTTGCTTTTTGCGCGGCAAACCGGGTGGCATCGGCTTCGGTGGGTTTTGCAAGCGCCGCAACCAGCCCCGCTTTCATTACCGCCTGTTGCAGCTTTTTAGCCGCGGCGGGCAGCGGCAGCGTGTCTTTGCCGCGGCTGGGGTATTGCGGCTCTTTTACCAGCATCGTAATAATCAGCACTGCGTTTTCAAGTTCTTCTACCAGTTCGCACAGCAGTTTCACATCGTCGGCTTTCATGGTGGTGGGCTCAATACGAGGCAGATACACAATGCGTTTTGTGCCAAACAGCGAAATCGCGCCCGCGGCAGCGACCACCTGCCCAATGTCCGGCTGCGGGCCGGGCAGCACCGTCGGCTCTTCACCATCCGGCACAAGCTGCTGCATCAGCCGGCCCACCGCGGATTCTAACAGATATTCATCTGTGGAATAGAAAAAATACGCAGGGGCGTCTGCCCCTTGTTTCAGCGCATTGTTCCAGCCTGCAAGGTCTAATACCGGCATCTATTCCACCTCCATCAATTTTATCGACGCGCCAGGGCGCACCCAAACCGTTGCCCCATCCCCCGATGCCACCGGCAGCGGGCAGTCTTTCACCCACGCGGCGGGGCGGCGCCCGGTGACGATTTGGCGGGCCTGTAAGTTTTTGGGCTGACTGCCGCCCGCAAGCAGCACATCTACCGTGCCAAGGGCGGCAACATCGGGTTTACCCTGTGTACACAGCAATGTGTAACCGCCGGTGTTTAACACCACATAGCTGCCGCCGCCCTGCCTGCGCACTGTACACAGTATACCATCAAACGGCGCAAATGTAACGCCGGCGACGACCTGCTGCCCAACTTCGCACAGCTGCTGCGGGGTGCAAAACTCCAGCAGCTCCTGCACTTCCTCGCCGCCTAAATTAACTAGCAGCGGCACCGCACGGATGTCGTTGCGCTCTAAATAAGCTTGCACCGCATCGGCATTGACCCTGCCACCGCGCCAGATGATGACCGCCTGCTGGCCCCGGCTTGCCACCACGGCAGGCCTTGTGGTGCTGCCCACCAGCGCGACACGCAGTGTGCCGTAATCAAGCAGTTGGCCAAGCAAAACCGCCGCAAACAAAAAGGCTGCACAGCCGGCGGCAAACCGCCGCCGCTTTACCGCAGGGCAATAAACTAGGTAAAACGCCCCCAGTAAAAACATGCACGCCACCACTGCAAGCGCGTAAGCGCCGCTGAGATAAACCGGGCGCACCGGCAGCCGGGCAATCAGCCCCACCCAGCCGTTTAACACCCTCACCAGCACCCCGCAAAGCAGCTCAAATGGGCGGACTAACAAAGCCGGGGCACCTGCCGCCGCCAGCAATGCGGTCAGCAGGCCGGTAGCGACCAGCGGGGCCAGCAACGGTACCGCCAGTAAATTTGTGATAACCGAAAAAAGTGAAATGCCCCCGCCGATTGCCGTGAGTACCGGCACGGTTGCCAGTGCGGCGGCGGCAGAGCATGCCACAAGCTGTACTATATGCCAAAGCCAGCCCGGCAGTTGTTTGCCCTGTTTTGTGAATGCCTGCTTTTTGCGCCGCAACAGCGCATCTGCCGCCAAAATACCAAGGATTGCACTGTAAGAGAGCAACAGCCCCACATCGGCAGCCGCAGCCGGGTTTTGCAGCACAAGCAACAGGGCGGCGGCCCCAAGGGAAGTCAGGGTGTCGGCCTCCGCGCTGCAAAGCTGGGCTGCGGCAACGAGTAGTACCACCACCCCCGCACGGGTGACCGACGGGGTAAACCCGGTGAGGGCCATAAAGCACAGCGTGACAGCCGCCACTAAAACACTGCTTAGCCGCCGGTGCCGGGCCGGCAACAATAGCCCCAGTGCGGCGGCCACAATAGCAAGGTGCTGCCCGCTGACCACCAGCAGATGGGCGGCACCCGCCTGCCGGTAATTGTCTTTTATGCTTTGCAGCAGTGCTGTTTTATCCCCAAGGCAAATGGCCGCCGCCGTGCCGCCAATGGCAGGCAAATACCGGCTGCGCAGCGCAAGGCTGAGCGTTTGCTGGGCACGCACAAAAAAAGTTTGTATGGAAAAACGGCTGCCGGCAGCGGTAACCGGCCCCGTAACGACCGCCCGCAACAGGTTGCCGCGCGCAAGGTCGTATTGGTCGGCCTGCAACAGCAAATACTGCCCGGTAACCACCGTGCCGGGTGTTTGCAGCGGCATACTGGAAACGCTGACCCCAAATGGCCGCACTGGTGCACCGTTGATTGCCGTAACTTCAAGGTCGGTGCGGGCGCGGTCCCCCTCTTTTACCTCATACGTGCGCTTTACCACTGCCTGTACCTGCACCGTTTGCCCCTCTAATGCCTGTGCCGGGGCCAAAGAAACCAGCCGCCAGCCGGCATGAAAACAAAATGCAACGGCAACGGCAAGCAGCACCACCAGCACTGCACGGCGGCCACGGTACCAAGCCCAAAGCGCGGCCAAAAGGGCACAGGCGGCAAAAGCAAACAACCACCAAATTGGCCTTTGCAGCAAAAAAACAGCACAAAAAAGTTGGGCCGCTAAAAAAGCGAACCCAAACGCAGCAAGCGGCCGCCTCACTTAATTGTCAAAAAACAGCGGCAGCTCTTCTAAATAGATAATATCGGTGCGCTTTGCAGCGTCGCCCTCTGCCAATACCGCGGCACGCCCCACCACCGTACCCCGGCTGTAGCCCACCAGCATTTCCAGCGCGCGCAGCGAGCCGCCGGTGCTGATGACGTCATCCACCACCAAAATGCGCTTATCGTCCATGCTAAGCAGGTCCTGCTTGTCAATGACCAGCTTCTGCTGGCCCTCTGTCGTGATGGATTTGTCCTCTACAATCACGGCCTCCTGCATGTAAAGCTTGGGGCCTTTGCGCGCCGGAAAATACTGCTTGCCGCTTTGACGCGCCATTTCGTACGCAAGGGGGATGCCCTTTGCCTCTGCCGTGACAATGACGTCAAACTCCGGCACCTTTTTCAGCAATTCGGCGGCACAGGCGACCGTCAGCTCCACATCACCCAGCATCACGAATGACGCGATGGACACCCCGTTCCCAATCGGGCAAATGGGCAAAACGCGGGTCAGCCCCGCCACCTGCAGCGTATAAGTCTTTTCCATCGTGGTACACTCCTTTGTATTGTCCGGCACGGCAGCCCGGGTGGCGTGCACCCGGCGCACAGCTTATTTTAGTGGCGCTGCCCAGCGTATACCCGGGCAGCTTGCCTTTGTTTAAATTATACCATGTAATCAGCAAAAATACATACCCATTCTGCCCGCTTTGCAGCGTTATATCTTTCTCGTCACCCGAAGCACCCCGCTTCGCCCCCGGCGCGGGCGGCAAAAAAACCGCCGGCGCAAATAAAGCACCGGCGGCAATTTTATAACTAGGCTTAAAGCAGCCTGCCTCAGCTGTGGAAAAACAGCGGCAGCTCTTCTAAGAAAATAATATCGTTGCGCTTTGCAGCGTCGCCCTCTGCCAGTACTGCAGCACAGCCAACCACTTTGCCCTTGCTGTAGCCGACCAGTGTTTCCAGCGCGCGCAGCGAGCCGCCGGTGCTGATGACATCGTCCACAATTAAAATGCGCTTGCCGTCCATGTTCAGCAGATCCTGCTTGTCAATGACAAGGCGCTGCTGGCCCTGCGTGGTAATCGACTTATCCTCCACGATAATCGGCTCTTTCATGTAAAGCTTCGGGCCTTTGCGGGCAGGGATGTAAGGTTTGCCGCTCTCGCGCGCCATCTCGTACGCAAGGGGGATGCCCTTTGCTTCAGCGGTGACAATAACGTCAAACTCCGGCACCTTTGCCAGCATTGCTTTCGCGCAGGCAACCGTTAATTCTACATCGCTGAACATCACAAAAGCCGCAATGGAAAGGTTATCGTTCACCTTGCAGATGGGCAGTTCACGCGTAACGCCTGCAACGTGGAGTGTATAAGTTTTATCCATGGTATTTCTCCTTCAGTCTGGCTTTGCCGCAGCAAAGCATAATGGGGCCCACACTGGGCAAACTTACCGGTGCGGGCGGCTGGCAGCAGCATCAGCCCGGGGGCCATGCAAGGCTTCGTTTTGCCAAAACATGAAAATGCAGGTGCGGCACACTTTGGCCGCCGTCCTCCCCCACGTTGGTCACAACGCGGTAGCCGTTTTCACAGCCCTGCTCGGCACACAGCTTTGCAATCACCGCAAACACATGGCCCAGCAGCGGCGCGTCCTGCTCGGTCAGCTGCGCCGCAGACTGGTAATGTGCTTTGGGGATTACCAAAAAATGCAGCGGCGCTTTGGGGTCAATGTCATAAAAGGCAAGCAGTGTATCGTCCTCATACAGCTTGTTTGAGGGGATTTCCCCTGCACCGATTTTACAGAACAGGCAATCTTCCATTTACTCTCGCTCCCTTCTGTTATGCTGTTTTACACCCTGCGGCAACTGCCGCGTGGCAGTTACAGCAGCTCTTTTACAAGGCCCGGTACAGCGGCCAGTGCTTCTGGTATCTTTTCGGGCTGGCGCAAGCCTGCCATTGCAAAGTCCGGCTTGCCGCCGCCGTTGCCGCCCGCAATCACTGCGGCCTGCTTGGCAAGGACACCTGCCTTAACGCCACGTTTCACCGCCTGCGCGCCCACCGCAACCATCATGCTGCATTTGCCGTCCACTTCGCTGCAAAGCACCACAACACCTTCTGGCACACGGTCGCGAATTTTTTCGCCAATGCTGCGCAGCGTGTTCACATCCGCACCGGGCAGGTTGCCGGTAAACACCCGCAGCCCGTCCACCTCGGTGCCCTGCTGCAACAGGCCTTCTACCTGCTGGCCGGCCGCCGCGGCTTTTGCCTTTTCCAGCTCACTGCGCGTTGCATGCAGTTCTTCCGTCAGGGCCGCCACGCGCGCGGGCAAATCGTTCAGGCTGCTGGCTTTCAGCTGCGACGCAATCTGCGCAAGCTCTGCGGTGCGCTCGTCCAGCAGCGCCAGCAGGTTGGTGCCGGTCACGCCCTCAATGCGGCGAATGCCGGCAGCCGCACTGCTTTCAGACAAAATTTTAAAGCTGCCCAGCTGTGCGGTGTTGTGCACATGGGTGCCGCCGCAAAGCTCGGTCGAAAACTCTTCTACCTTGACAACACGCACTTCATTGCCGTATTTTTCGCCAAACAGAGCCATGGCGCCCAGCTCTTTTGCCTTGGCAATCGGCATGACGGTCGTGGTGACCGGCATTGCCTCAAAAATTTTGGCGTTGACAATTTTTTCTACCTTTTCAATTTCCTCTGCGCTCATCGCGCCAAAGTGCGTAAAGTCAAACCGCACCCGCTGGCTGTCCTCGTAAGAGCCGGCCTGATGCACATGCGTGCCAAGCACCTCGCGCAATGCCGCCTGCAACAGATGGGCCGCAGTGTGGTTGCGCGCCGTTGCCATGCGCAGCGGGCGGTCAACCTCTGCCGTCAGCTGCGAGCCGGTGACCAGCAACCCGTTTTGCAGGGTGCAGGTGTGCACATAAAAGCCCTTCGGCGTTTTTTTGCAGCCCTCTACCCGCAAGGTGGCCTGCCCGCTGTGCAGGGTGCCGATATCGCCCACCTGCCCGCCGGATTCGGCATAGAACGGGGTGCGGTCCAGCACGACCAGCACGCCTTCTTTCGGGCCGTCGTCGGTCGAAATCGCCTCTACCAGCTCCTGCCCGTCAGACAGTGCCAGCACCGTTGCTTCTGCCGCCAGCTCGCCATAGCCGACAAACTGCGTGGGCTCGGCATCCAGTTCGGTAAACAAATCGCCGGACCAGCCGGAAATATCCTTTTTCTTGCGGTCTTCGCGCGCGGTCTCCCGCTGCCTTTTCATCTCGGTGTGGAATTTGTCCTCGTCCACGTCAATGCCCGCTTCGGCCGCAATTTCTTTGGTCAAATCCAGCGGGAAGCCGAAGGTATCCTGCAACCGGAACGCCTCAACGCCCGACAGAATCTTCTGCCCGCCCTCTTTCACCGCATCCTGCACGCCGTCAATCAGCTTTGAAAGGATGGAAAGGCCTTGGTCGATGGTTTTTGAAAAACGCTCTTCCTCTGCGCTGATCATCTTTTTAATGTACTCGGCGTGCTCGCGCAGCTCCGGGTAAGCCGGCTCGTTTTGGGTGATAACGGTCTCGCACAGCTCGGCCAAAAACGGGCCTTCAATGCCCAGCATACGGCCGTGGCGCGCGGCGCGGCGCAGCAGACGGCGCAGCACATAGCCGCGGCCCTCGTTTGACGGCAAAATGCCGTCGCTGACCATAAAGACGGTCGAACGGATATGGTCGGTGACCACACGGATGGACACGTCGGTTTTGTGGTCCTGCCCGTAGGTCTTGCCCGAAAGCTTTTCAACGTGGTTCAAAATGGCGCGCACGGTGTCAACCTCAAACAGGTTGCCCACACCCTGCAGCACGCAGGCAAGGCGCTCAAGGCCCATGCCGGTGTCGATGTTCGGGTGCTCGAGCAGCGTGTAAGTACCCTTGCCGTCCGAGTCGAACTGGCTGAACACAAGGTTCCACACTTCCATGTAGCGGTCGCAGTCGCAGCCCACTTTGCAGTCCGGCTTGCCGCAGCCGTATTCAGGCCCGCGGTCGAAATAAATTTCGCTGCACGGGCCGCACGGGCCAGAGCCATGTTCCCAAAAGTTATCCTCTTTGCCAAAGCGCACCATATGCGCGGGCGCAATGCCAATTTTCTTTGTCCAGATGTCATACGCTTCATCGTCGTCTAAATAGACCGAGATGTACAGCTTTTCTGCGGGGATTTCCAGCACGCCGGTCAGATACTCCCATGCCCAGGCGATGGCTTCGTCTTTAAAATAGTTCTGAAAGCTGAAATTGCCCAGCATTTCAAAAAAGGTGCCGTGGCGCGCCGTAATGCCCACCCGCTCAATATCCGGGGTGCGAATGCATTTCTGGCAGGTAGTCACACGGTGGGAAGGCGGTTCCTCCTGTGCAAGAAACCACTTTTTCATCGGTGCCATGCCACTGTTGATCAGCAGCAGGCTGTTGTCGTTTTTCGGCACCAGCGGGAAACTGCCCAGCCGCAGATGCTCTTTGCTCTCAAAATAAGAGAGAAACGACTCGCGCAGCTCATTGAGGCCTGTCCATTTCATGTAAAGCTCACCATTACTTTCTATACTTGTTTTTCACAGCAATAAAACCGGTTTGCCGCCTAAAAAAGGTTAAGCCTCCGCCCCGGTAAAGGGACGAAGGCTGCAAAGCTCCGTGGTACCACCCAAATTGCGGCATAACGCCGCCACTCAATGTGCGCCTTAACGCGGCAGCCCGCGCCCGGTGATTGGCCGGGAGCTCAAGGGTGGCAAAGACCGCAGCCGGTGAAAGCCTTACAGCCAAGGGCTTTCTCTCTGGTACCAGCGGGCCGGTCATGGGCCCTTTCAACGCTTTTGCTCTTAATAAAACATACGCATTTATTATAGGCAGCTGTGCCTTAAATGTCAAGCGGGGCCGCGCGCCGCCTGCCCTAGTACCACAGCAGGTTTTTGCCTTTTGGGGGGCGACAATTTTTGGGTTTTGTCGCTCTGCCCCCGTTGAAGACGCACCCCACGCTGTGTTAAAATAATAGTATCTTTCTGCTGCTATTCGGAGGCGCTAACATGAACTTGCTTGTCACACTGGACCACAACTACATCCCGGTTTTACGGGTGATGCTGTTTTCGCTGCTGCGGGCAAACCCGGGCGAAAATTTTGCGCTGTATATCGTGCACAGCACCCTGACAGATGCCGACTTTGAGGCCATGCAGTCAGTGCCGGGCGGCGAGCGGCTGCGGCTTTGCCCTGTGCAGATGCAAGACGATATGCTGGCGGGTGCGCCGATTGAAAAGCGCTACCCCAGAGAAATGTACTACCGGTTGTTTGCAGCGCGCATTTTGCCGGCAGAAATTGACCGTGTGCTTTACCTTGACCCCGACCTTGTGGTGCTGAACCCGGTGCGCCCGCTTTACGAAATGCAGCTTGACACCGCGTGGTTTGCCGCTGCCAGCCACGTAAAACGCACTTTTCAGCGGCTGAACGAGCTGCGTCTTGACATCCCGGAGGGCGGGGCTTATGTTAACAGCGGCGTGATGCTGATGGACCTTGCATCACTGCGCCGCCACCAGGACCCCGCACAGGTACTGGACTACATTGAAAAGAACAAGGTAAAAATGGTGCTGCCGGACCAGGACGTGCTGAACGCACTGTACCATGACCGCATTGCACAGTTGAACCCGCTAATCTACAACCTTTCAGAAAAATATCTGACGCTGCACAACCTCAACTTTAAAAACCAGCCGGTCGACCTTGACTGGGTGCGCACCAACGCAGTTTTTGTGCATTACTGCGGCCGCAATAAACCATGGAAGCCCGTTTACCACGGCCTTTTGGACGTTTTTTACCGCGAACTTGCCGAACAGCTGACTGTCCCGGTTTCAATTAAAACCTTATAAATTTACAGTTTCGACAGATTATGACCCAATAAATGGGTATTTATACCTTTTTCCTCTATCTTTTTGCCGAAATGTAAATATTTTGTGCAATTTTGTTTGAAATGCGTGCAATTCCTACTTAGTACGTGTATAATGTGGCACATGGCGGTTTTTCGCCATGTGCCTTAATCTTTTTAGGGAGATGGTTCCGATGTGGACGGATGAAAATAAAGAAGCGTTTCTCGCACTGGTCGAACCCTTGCTCCAGCAGCAGGAGGTGCAGGACATGCGCACGATTTCGCAGCATGCCGCCGGCATCAGCTGTTACGACCACAGCGTATTTGTATCCTACCTCAGCTTTTTAATGGCGCGCCGCCTTGGGCTGGACTACCGGGCCGCGGCACGCGGGGGGCTGCTGCACGATTTACATTTGTGCGACTGGGAAAAGACCGATATCGGCAGAATTCACCGCCTATTTTTACACCCGAAGCTTGCCGCACAAAATGCCGAAAAGCTGGGCATCAGCAAGCTGGAAAAAGACATTATCGTCAAACACATGTGGCCGCTGACCCCTGCCCTGCCGATGCACCGCGAAAGCTTTATTGTCAGCCTTGCGGATAAAATTTGCGCCGTGGCAGAAATGCTGCACATTTACAAAGCGTCGCGCCTGCAAAAGCACTTTGTTTTTGCGTTGCCTGCCCTTGCCGCAGAAAACGCATAAATTCAGCTGGCACAATATAGTTACTTCAAAATGGCTTGCGGGGGCTGCCCCACAGGCTGTTTTTTTGCCGATGACTGATGAAAAGGCACAAAAAACAAAAAAATGAAAAAACCACAAAACAAGTGTTGACAATGCGCGCGGCATTCTGATATAATAATCGAGCAGTCGAAAAACGGCCGTCACTTGGGGGTATAGCTCAGCTGGGAGAGCGCTTGAATGGCATTCAAGAGGTCAGCGGTTCGATCCCGCTTATCTCCACCAAAAAAGTCCTGAAACCGAATGGTTTCAGGACTTTTTTTATTCTTTTGACGCGCAAAATTAGCCTTATTCGGTCTATTTCCTAATTTTCTTGAACATTTAAAATGGTTGGAATATAATGGATAAAACAATTCAAGACATATTCACCCGTAATAAGGAAAGTTAGGTATTTCTTATGACTAAGAATTTTCTGCTTACTGGTTATTACTTCAACGGGTATCACGGGTCAATGATGCACATTTGCGAAATTGCTGAATATCTTGTGGCCCAAGGGTGGATGGTCGGTGTTGTCTCCATGGATATCACGCAGGAGATTCGGGAATATGTCGAATCGAAAGGGATCCGCTTATATTCTGTCCATACGCTGCCAAAAGATATCGTTTGGCAGTATGCGCTGTGTTATCATTTTCCGCTTCTGCCGTATTTGCTCCGCAGCGGCGTAAACATTGAAAAACTGGGCATCGGCAGCCTTTCCGGTATTGAAATGCTGGAATCACCCAGCTTTTTGGCAAAAGCTGAGGGTTTGCCCGTTTTTGTGCATTCCGGTTCATTGAAAAGTAAATTGATTTTAAACCACGGCATAAGAGAAAATGCCATATTCATTGTGCCCAATTTAGTACCCGAAAGTTTTCGGGAATTTGAAAAAAGCACACCGCCGCAAAGTTTAAATAAAATTGCGGTTGTGTCGAACCATGTGCCAAATGAAATCAGGGAAGCCGCGACACAACTTGCGGGGCAACATATTAACGTTGATTTTTACGGCTTAGCCGACAAGCATATCCCAATTGCCCCGCAGCTTTTAGCTGGGTACGACTGTGTTGTAACGATTGGCAAAACGGTGCAATACGCTTTGGCCTTGGGCATACCGGTGTTCAATTATGACCGCTTTGGCGACGAGGGTTATATTCGGCTGTCGAACATTGATGACGAAGAATACTATGTTTTTTCAGGCAGGCGCACGTTCCGGTCGCTTTGCGCCGACGCACTTGCAGCCGAACTTAGCCGCGGGTTTGCCGCCGCCGCAAAAGAAGCACCCTCTCTGCGTGCCGTAGCGTATGAACGGTATTTCGTATCTTATCAGGTTGAGCGAATCCTCTCCATTCTGGACGGGTGGGCATTTCATAAAATTGAAGAATCGCCCGCAACCCGTGTGTATTTTGATTATTGCAATTTTATAATTAATGAGGACAGCAAAAACCTAAACCGAATCAGCGCCTTGCAGCAAGCCCATGACGGTGTTGCAGGCGAAAACACAAAAGCCCTAAAACAACTTGACACGTTGCAGCAGGCCTATGACGGCCTTGTGGCCGAAAACGGCAGTAATATAGCCCAGCTTGCCGCGTTGCAGCAAGCGTATAACAGTATTGTAAACGCGTTCTTTTGGAAAATGACAAAACCATTGCGCGGAGTGGCGAACTTTATAAAAGGACGAAATAACTGATGGCTTTAAAGAGGCCTTAATATTAATAAATGTGTTTAGATAACCTTTAAAAGTGCTTGTGAATTTGTATTGCTTTTATGTGTTTTCCTTAATTTTTACTAATTGGTGGTGCGATAATGCAACTTCAAAATAGTTATATATTTTTGCTCTATCCTTTTAAAAAAGATACAAAAAGACCAGTTACTAAAAAAGGAGAAAATGTTATACGCATACGTGGTAGTAGCGCCAGCAGTTTTATCAAAGAAGTCTTTCCTTCTGCTATAGAAACTACTGAATACGATAATATATTCAAGCACAAATACATATGTACGATTACTGATAAGGATACTCATTATACTGCTGAATTGATAATCAATGTGGTTGTTGAAAAAATCTATTTAGACGTTATAGTTGAAGGAAAGAGCAAAGCACAGATTGTGGAAACATTAGAATATATCCAAAGTACCATGCAAAGCTCTGGAATTCAAAGTGCCTATGTTATGATAATTTCATACGATGCCGTGTCTGAATATTACTGCAATAAAGTCTATACTAACCTCAATAAATTAGAAAGGAACCTTAGGAAACTTCTATTTAACATTTATATTGTAAATTTAGGATTAGACTATTATCAAAAAACTATAAGTACAGAATTACAAGATAAAGCAAAAACCGTCATCCAAGCGAAAGGCGATAAAGAGAAAAAAGAAACTGAACGATTACAAAAATTTTTCTATTCTCTTGAATTCAATGATATACAGAATCTGCTTTTTACTCCTCGTTGGACTAGTATTGAAGAAGAAGCAAAACGCAAATTCCTTGCCGACAACAAAAACTTAGCCAAATTATCAGATGAAGATTTAAGGAAAGCCTTTTTAATGTTTACCCCCAAGAGTGATTGGGAACGCTTTTTTAATGGTAAATTTGTAGGTCTCAACGTGCAAGAAGTAATAGAATCAATCCGTAAACAGCGCAATAATATCGCACATTGCAAATTTTTTTATAAGAGTGACTATACCCTTTGCAATAAATCAATAAACGACCTCAATAAAGCAATAGTTGCCGCTATTAAAATCACTGAGGAAAAAGATTTTATTAGCAAAAACGTCGAAAGAGTTAACACATCTCTAGCTACTTCCTTTGATTCTATGAGTAAGACTATCGAACCTTTTTTACAAAGTGTTATACCCCAACTACAAAATATTATAATACCTCAACTCTTAGAAAAAATTCGTGAAGTAATGAATCCTATCAATACTAACGGTTATTTTTCTTCTATGTTACCCGTTCTGGGGAGCTTTGACACATATTCTAAAGACTATCTGGCAGACAATGATAATAATACCGACTCTACCGATGATACTGAATAACCAATAAAAAACCGTGTTTTCATTTCTTGTCAAAATAGTATAAAACAGGGCAAAAGCCCCGCAAAAGCAGTATTCACCTGCTTTTGCGGGGCTTCCTTTATGTTTATAGTTTTTGGCTTTACTCTGCTGTGCCCTCTTGCGCATCTGGCGGCGTTTGCGCCGTGCCCTTGGCGTCATAGGTTTCTAAAAAGCTGTGCTTTACCCCGCCGGTTTTATAGGCCAGCACGGTATCTAAGCTGACGTTTTCCATGCTTTTAAAAATATTGGCCTCTATACCGGGGTTCGTCTGCTTTAAGCTGCAAATCAGCTGTTTAATCTCCTGCCGTTTCGAGCCGGTGCTGCCGTCTGTGCGGCAGGTGGTGCAGCTGTCGGTAAATTTGCAGGCGCACTGAATAAAATTCAGCCCGTTATAGTCGCGCCAGTGGATGATTTCCTTTTCCCGTATCAGGTACATGGGGCGAATCAGCTGCATGCCGGGGTGGTTGGTGCTGTGCAGCTTTGGCATCATGGTTTGCACCTGCCCGCCGTACAGCATACCCATCAGCGTCGTTTCTATCACGTCGTCGTAATGGTGGCCCAGCGCTATTTTGTTGCAGCCCAGCTCTTGCGCTTTTTTGTACAAATACCCGCGCCGCATGCGCGCACACAGGTAGCAGGGCGATTTTTCTATTTTATAAACCGCATCAAAAATGCTCGTTTCAAAAATAGTCACCGGCACACCAAGCAGCTGCGCGTTTTGCTCGATGACGCGGCGATTGGTGTCACTGTAGCCGGGGTCCATCACCAAAAACACCAGCTCAAACGGAAACTTATTGTGCCGTTTCAGCTCTTGAAACAGCTTTGCCATCAGCATAGAGTCTTTGCCGCCGGAAATGCACACCGCAATGCGGTCGCCCGGCTGCACCAGCTCGTACCGCACAATGGCCTTGGCAAACGGGGTAAATAAATCCTGGTGAAACTTTTTGCGCAGGCTTTGCTCTATTTTGTCGCGCTGTTCTTCGCTTTGCTGCTGCGCAGCCAAATGCTGCAGCAGCCACGCGCCATACCCACCCTGTAAATGTCGGGCGCGGTAGCCCTGTTTGCAAAGCATCTGCGCCGCAGGCAGGCTAACTTCGCCCCGAATGCAGTACAAAACAAGCTCTTTTTCTTTGGGTAATACCGCTTTGCCCTGCATCATGTCGGCAAAATCCACCTGCACGGCACCGGGCAGGTGCCCGCACTGGTACGCGTCCTGCGGGCGAATATCTACCAGCAAGCGGTCTGCCTGCGGGGTCTCTTGCAGCTGGGCAAGCGAAATGGTGAGGTCATTCGGGTCGTATTGGTTCACAGGCGGTTGCCTCCAAATTGTTTGATACGCGGCGGCCACGGCACCACAACTGCCGCGGTGCGCGCCATGTTAACGCACAAAAATTATAGGTTTATTTTTGGTTTCTGTCAACTGTGCCCCTGCTGCAAAACCGGTAAAACAACAGGCGGGCAGCCTTTGTATGCTGCCCGCCTGTTGTTTTGTATTATCTGTTCTTTAAAAGCTTCGCCCCAAAAAGGGTTATTCTGCTGCCTGCGCGGCTGCCGCCGCGGTTTGCCCCGCAATGCGGCCAAACACCGTGCAATCGGCAATCGCGTTGCTGCCAAGGCGGTTGGTACCGTGGATATCGCCGGTCACCTCGCCTGCCGCATATAGGCCGGCAATGGGGGTGCTGGCCTCGTTCAACACCTGTGCGGTGGTGTTAATTTTTAGCCCACCCATGGTGTGGTGCACTGCCGGCTTTGACACCATAATATAATAGGGGCCCTCGCCAAATGGCACCAGCGTGCCGCGCTTGTTAAAGTCAAGGTCCTTGCCATTTGCGGCAAACTCGTTATAGCGCTCTACCGTGGCTTTCAGCGCCGTAGCATCAATGCCAAAAAAGTCTGCTGCTTCCTCAATGGTGTCCGCCTTGACCAGCATTTTCTTTGCAATCAGGGTTTCATATTCGTCTTTGTGCTGTACGTCCACGCCGCTCTCGGTCATGCCCGCCGCATCCCAGAACATATACGACACACCGCCGGTTTGCTGGGTGACTGCTTTTGAAATGACATCCCGGCGCTCCAGCTCTTCCACAAAGCGCTCGCCTTGCAGGTTAACCAGAATAGAACGCCCCTCCAGCCGCACGTCGCCGACATATAGCAGCGAGCCCGTTTCAATGTCACAGGTGGGGTAGGTTTGAATGTACGACATGTCCACGGCCTCGGCCCCGATGGCCTGTGCCATGACAATGCCGTCGCCGGTGCTGCCCACCGAGTTGGTGGACAAAATTTCTTCGCCCATGTCGGGGTTGTACTGCTTGCGCATTTCAACATTGGCGCCAAAACCACCGGTTGCAAGCACTACCGCTTTGGCGTGGTAGGTGATCTCCTGCCCGTTATAGGTGGCTTTTACGCCCACTACGTTGCCGTTTTCATCCTGCAACAGCTCGGTGGCCTTAGTGTCTAAGTGAATGGGGATGTTGCGCTGCTCGGCCGCTGCCTGCAATTTGTTGACCAGCTCTACCCCGCTGGCCCCTGCGGGTACCAAACTGCGCTCTACCGAATGCCCGCCAAAGAACAGCATATAATCTTCAAAATCGACCTTCACTTCGTCTTTCAGCCACTCGGCCCCTGCCAGCGCATTGTCTGCCAGCACGCGCACCAGTGCGGGGTCGTTTTCGTTGTCGCCGCCCTTTAGGGTATCCTCATACATCAGGTCAGCGCTGTCCTCAATGCCCTGCGCCTTTTGCAGCCAGTTGCCCGGTGCGGCATACTCTGCGCCCGAAATCAGTGTGTTGCCGCCCACGCGGGGCATTTTTTCAATCAGCATTACGTTTGCGCCGGCATCGGCCGCCTCAATTGCCGCCGTCAGCCCGGCGCCGCCGCCGCCCACCACCAGTACATCGGCGGTGTATTCGCTCTCACGCTGCTGTGCGCCCTGCGCTACTTCGTTTACCACAAGGTCGGCAGCAGTTGCGCCAGACTTTGCAAGCGCGTCGTTGACCGCTTCTAAAAAGCCCTTAGACGTATAGGTGGCACCCGCGACAGTGTCAACTGCCAGCGTGTTGCCCGCAATCATCTGCTGTGTCAGGGTGTCCATCGCGTCGGCAATGCCCGCGGTTTCACTGTGCTCTTTTACCGTTATGCCCGCTATTTTGCCGTCGGTGATGGTCAAGTCGACCAGTATTTTGCCGTTGTGGCCCTGCCCCTCACCGGCATAGGTACCGTCAAACGACGCGCCCGCGGCGCTGCTGGCGCCGCCTGCCTGCCCGCAGGCAACCAGCGTAAAAGCCAGTACTGCCACAACCAGAACTGAAAGAATTCGTTTCATCTTCTCTTTTCCTCCTGCTTTTTTGATTGTTATTTTCATAACATTGTATTATGATTATAAGGCAAATCAACGCCGGAGTCGTTGCACTATTTTTTCAATGGTTGCACTTTTTTGCACAAACGGGGGGCCGGGTTTGAAACTTCAAAGCAAAATTACTATACTGTTTGCAGGCTGTATTTCTTTGGTCTGCAGCGTGGCCATGTTGCTGGCACTGGTACAGAGCAGCGGCTTTAACGAGCAGATTAGCACAAAGCTTAACACGCAACTTATCGAATCCAAGGCGGCGCAGGCTTCGGCCTGGCTGACCCAGCGGGTGGATGAGCTGCGCATTATCAGCCGCAGCAATGAAGTGCTGTCGATGGATATGCGGCAGATTCAACCGTTTATTGACCGGCTGAACGACGCGTTTAGCGAAAATTATGGCAACGAATACGGCACTTTTGCGGTGGGCGGTTTAGATGGGCTGGGGTATGTCACCGAACAACAGACGATTGACGTTTCAAACCGCGATTATTTTAAGGCTCTTTGCCGCGACGGCACCGAATACGAGATCAGCACCCCGCTGGTCTCCAAAACCGACCGCAGCAACATTGTGCTGATCTGCTATGCGGTGCGCGATGCCGCGGGCGCGCAGATTGGCTTTGTAAACGGAGCAATTTCTTTAAACCGGCTGACCGACCTGACTGACCACATTGATTTTTACGGCGGCACTTCGTTTATCGCGGACCCCGACGGCAACTTATATACAAATGTTGGCGGGCAGCTTGCCGGTGATGACCTTGCACAGGTATTGTCCCATATGCCGGCAAGCGGCACCACCAAAAGCGCCAGCACCCTGACACTGGGCGGCGAAGAAAAAGAAGTGTTTTTTTCGCACATCCCACAGACAAACGACTGGTACCTGTGTACGGTGGTAGCGCGCGCCCGCCTGTTGCAAGAGGGGCACTCGCTGATTTTTTCTATTTTGCTGATTTGGGCGCTGCTGCTGATTCTCAGCTGGCCGCTGAGCTTTTGGGTGGCGCGCTACATCAGCCGCCCCATACGCCGGTTAAGCAGTGCCATGCAGCAGGTACAGGCAGGTGATTTTACCGTGGCCGTACCCGCCGCCGGGCAGGACGAAACCGCCCAGCTTGCAAGTCAGTTTAACCGCATGGTGGCCAACACCAAACAACTGCTCAAGGCGGTAGAGCAAGAGCAAAGCGACCGCTACCGGGCGCAGTTTCAGGTGCTGCAAAACCAAATCAAACCGCACTTTTTATACAACACGCTGGACACCCTGCAATGGAAAGCACTGGATTATGGTGCCGACGAACTGGCCCAGTTGATTACCGCCTTATCCGGGTTTTTCAGGGTAGGGCTGTCTGCCGGGCAGGATTTCATCCCGCTGAAACGCGAGTTTGAGCATGTGGGGCACTACCTGACCATTCAGCAATATCGCTATGCGGATATTTTGCACTACGAGCTGTCGCTGCCGCCCACACTGGGGGATGCACTGGTCAGCCGGTTGCTATTGCAGCCGCTGGTTGAAAACGCCATCTACCACGGCATTAAACCAAAACTGGCCCCCGGCACAATCCGCATTTTTACGCGCGCGGCGGCAGATGCCCTTGAGCTGGTGGTCGAAGACGACGGCGTTGGCATGGACGGTGCGGCGCTGGCACAATTGATAGCTGAAATAGACAGCCCCGAGGCGACCCAATCGGTGGGGCTGCGCAATATTCAGCAGCGGCTAAAGCACATTTATGGCAGCGGTTACGGGCTGCATATTATATCTCAGCCTGGGGCAGGCACCACGGTCACCGTGCGGCTGCCGCTGCAAAAAGGGGGTACCAATGGCGACGATTGTAATTTGTGACGATGAAATTCATATCCGGCAAGGGCTAAAAAAATATATCGAGCAGGCAACCCCCAACTTGCAGGTCGCAGGGCTTGCCGCAAACGGCCCCGCCGCCCTGCAACTGATACGGCAGGTGCGCCCCGACATTGCGCTGATGGACATCAACATGCCCGGGATAAGCGGGCTGGATGTCGTGCAACAGGTTTGTGAAAGCGGCCCCGCCTGCCGGTTTGTGATTATCTCCGGCTACGACGAATTTGCCTATGCGCGAAAAGCCTTGCGCCTTGGCGCGGTGGATTACCTGTTAAAGCCCATTGACCGTAAAGAGCTGCTGCGGGTGCTGCAAGGCATTGCGCTACCCGCTACCCCCACTACCCCGCCACAAGCACCACTGGCAGACCAGATTAAAGCACATATCGGCACCCATTTTACCGACCCCGCGCTTTCACTTACCACCCTGGCGGCCCAGTTTCATTTAAGCGAGTCATACCTGAGCCGCATTATTAAAAAAGAATGCGGCACCACCTACAGCGAATACTTGAACCGGCTGCGCATCGCCGCCGCACAGCAATTACTGCTGCAAGACCCGGCCATTCAAAGCCAGGAGGTCGCCGACCGGGTGGGCTATTTGAACAAGCATTATTTTTGCCGTGTATTCAAACGGCAAACCGGCCTTTGCCCCACCGATTACCAAAAAGGCCAAACGCGGCAAAACAAAAACAGCCCCTGCTAAGGGGCTGTTTTATTTGATATATTCTACTGACGCAGGCAAAAGGTTTTGGGGGCCAGCCGGTATGCTGCAAGCAAAGCAAACAGTATGTACAGCACACAAAAAATAAGTAAAAACACGCCAAATACCGAAGTTTCGATCTCTTGCCGTACCGCAAAATAAGAAACGAGGTAGGTCACTGCATTGGCGATTGTGAACATGGGGTTCTTGATTTCACTATTTTCATTATACGGCTGCAACAGATAATACAGCACCATGTGGTGCACCGAAAAGAAAATCGCCATCAGTAAAACCGAAGCAGATAGCAAAGCATAGTCAAGCGGGTGGGCCGTGCCGCCGCTAAGCAGCAGCATGGCCGGCAGCCCCGCGGCAAGTACCGCCGCCGGGATCAGGTTGATGAGAATAACCGACCGCAACCGGGCGGCAAACAGCTGTAAAATAGCTTTTGGCTGCCGGTAAAAGCGGTAGGTCAGCATGCTGTGGTCGCAGTTGACGAACATTGCCTGTGTGATGGTCTGCCCACGGTTAATAAAGTACATTACAAATAAAAGCGAGGGCAACGCCGTTAATAAATATTCGTTGAGCTTTTCCCGCACCGGCGGGTAAAACAGGCAGGCACCAATACCCACCAGCATCAACGCGCCAAAAAACGATGTGATGCGCAAGGCCGAGCGGGTGAGTATTTTGGTGTGGCGCTGCACAAATAAATCGTTCAAATACGCATAGCCGCTTTTTTTGCTGGTTTGACTGGCAGAAAAGCTGAGCTTTTTTTGATAGCTTGCCTGCATTGCCTTTGCCGTCACACTTTTGGGCGATTCCAGCATAGTTTCCCCCGCAAAGGCCTCTTTGTAAGCATCTCTATAACCGTTAAAGCGGCACAGTACCCACACACTGGGGACCGCCGCTGCCACCGCGGCCGCACAGACAGCGTAAAAGGCCCATACCGGCAGTGCCAAGCCCAATGCCGGCAGCACATAGGCCGCGGCAAGCAAAGCGGTAATAAACAGAACCGAAATTGCGGTGTACAGCTTTTCAAAGCGCTTTTTTTGCTCTTTCAGCGGCGTGCCAAGCAAAATTGCGGGCAGAATGCATTTGACCGCCACCACCAGTGCGGCGGCGGCAACGGCACCGAAAATAGAAACCCCATACAACCAGCCTATTACCGCTGTAACAACTGCCATACCGACAAACGTGCGCAGCAAAAAGTACAGGTAATTCGACAGCGCATATTTTTTTGCATCGAGCCGCATTAAAATTACCGCATAATATTTATCCCTGCCGGGCATAATAATTCTGGCATTCAGCAACCCGCCCAGCAGGGTGAGAAACAGCAAAATGTGCAAAAAATTTGCCGGGCCGGAAAGCTTGAAATAAAATAGTGGTAACACGGCCATCAACAGCAAATACAGCACTTTGCCGAAAAAAGTTGAAATGATCTCCCGCAAAATACTGACCACCAGTGCAAACCGCTTCAATTTTGGGCTTGCATAAAGCGCTGCCGGCAACCATTTTTTTACCCACGGTATCGATTTTAGCGAGCGCAGCAGCGCATTGGTATGGTAGGTAATTTGCAGCCGAAACGAAATGCGAAATGTCTCAATCATTGCCGGCCTCTTTCAGCGCTGCAATAATTTTGTCTTTATATTCGGCATTGTCCAGTGACTCCTTGCCAACTTCCTGCAAAACCCCCTGATTTAAAATGACAATGTCGTCGCACAAATCCAGCGCAAGCTCCATAATATGGGTAGAAAAAATAATAATATGGTCTTTTTTCATCTGCCGCAACAGCTGCTTCATCTCATCCGCCACCACCACATCAAACGAGGTCAGCGGCTCGTCAAGCAGCAGCACGGGCGGGTTTGCAATAAAGTTCACCAGCATCTGCATCTTGTTTTTCATGCCGTGCGAATAATCTTTCAGCAAAAGGTCTCTGTCTTGCATGTCGATCTGCATCAAATCAAGGCAGGCGTCAATTGGCTGCGGCTGCGGCACCTGTTTGCGGTTGATATCCAAAAAAAATTTTAAAAATTCACGCGCCGTCAAAAACTCGGGCACGACCGGGGTCGAAAGTACATAGCCGATATCCTCCGGCATCAGCGGGCGGGTTTGCCCGTTTTCTTCTACTTCAAAGCTGCCCGCATCCGGCTTCACATCATCATTCAGGCAGTTAAAAAATGTTGTTTTGCCCGCACCGTTGCGGCCAATCAGCCCGTAAATATGCCCCTGTTCAAAACAAAAGCTGGCACCTTTCAGCACCTGCTTTTCGTCAAAATCTTTCTTCAGACCCTGCACATATAGTTTCATGTTTCCCTCTCACTTTTCTGGTATCCGGGTGGCCGGCAATGCACTGTCACTGCCCCCTACTAGACTAAACGAGGGCACCGGGCAAAATCATACAACAGGCGCCGCTATTTTAAATAGGCTTTGCACCACACCGCCGTATATACCACCGTTGCCACTGCCAGCAGCGCACATAAAAGCGCGACTGCCCACTGGTACAAATCAAGCTGCATGTCGGTAAAAAGCGCAAAAAAACGCAGGCCCCCAAGGGCCGCAACAACCACCAGAATACCGCCAATCAACACCTGATACGCCGCTTTGGTGGCCTGCGCCACAACCTGCTGTTCGCGCTCATCCTGCGCCGCAAGCTCGGTGCCGGTATTTTTGCCCCAATGATATTTTTTTGCAAGCAAGTGATACACCACCGGAAATACGAGCAGGTATGCCAACAACAAAACAGGCATTAACCCCACCTGTGCACTAACGCCGGGGTGCAGCGGTTGCACCTGCTGTGCCGGGTATAAAAATGCCAGCCCAATTAATAAAAACAGGATAAAGTTGCCCGTACAAAGGATGATGGTTTTTTTCATAATGAATCCCCCTTAATGGAAAAAATTTCGTTAATCGGTGTGCCGAGCACCTGTGAGAGGTGCATGGCCAGCAACAGAGACGGGATATAGCTGCCTTTTTCAAGCGAAATAATCGTTTGCCTTGTCACCCCGGTAAGTTGTGCCAGCTTTTCCTGCGAAAGGCCTTGTTCTGTGCGAATCGCTTTTACGCGGTTTGTCAGTATTTCCATTTGCAGCCCTCCTTTTGTGTGTAGTATAGTACACTTTACATGTAAAGTCAACTATACTATTAAGCTTATGAGAAAGCCGCCCCTGTGGGCGGCTTTGTTTTATGGCACTGTGGCGGCATCAGCCGTCGATATAATAGGGGTACACATACCCCTTTACCTCTTTTGCTGCTGCCAGCTTTGTCACTTTAATCTGCGGCTCTTGCGACTGCACGCCGTCTACCGCACGCTCCCCCACGGTAAGCGTACCTTCCACCGTTACCCAGACATCTTGCTTTAAAATATCCGTATTGCTGTATAGGCAAACAATGCCCGACGGTACCAGGTCTGCCACACAGCAGGACATCATCAGCCGGGCCGGCACAAACTGCCCCTCTTCAAGAATATTGGGGTCTTTAAAAATGTAGCCCGTCATTGAAATGGTATACCCTTCGTACTGCTGCATGTGCACATAAAGCTCTGTCACCCACATCGAAAAATCGTCGTCGTCCACCGTAATGGTCTTATTTGCAACATCCAGCCCCGGTAAATTTTGCGATTCACTGTCATCGGCGGCGGCGCTGCCGGTGCCCACAACCGTCGTGGTGGCAGTGTCCTGTGCCTGCGCGGTTATCGCAAAGCCCGTTTTGCCCACATATTGCGAGGATACTTTTGATACATTCATGATATCCAGCGGGAAAAGCAGCAGCACCATGGGCAGCAGCAGCACAAAACAGTGGACCAGCCGCAACTTATGCTGCGGCTCAAACAGCCGTTTTATGCCGGTAAGCCCCCAAACCAGCATGACCGCCGCCACAAAATACAAATAGCCTTTCATACGCGGGGTGACAAAATACAAATACTGCTTTGACCACACCATGTAAACCATCATCGCACTGAACAAAAAGCAGCATGCCATCTCCAGCAACACCTGTAAATTGAGTTTTCGGTTTGCGTTTTTCATTGTTTAAATCGCCCCCAGACTGGAAAACAGAAATACTACCAAAAAACTTGCGGTAAAGGTGATTGCGGTCAACTTTACAATAAAACGCTTTGAAAACCCAGATGAAAGCATCATGACATTTTTAATATCCATCATGGGCCCAAACACCAAAAAGCCCATAATGGCCCCCATGGGGAACTGGTTTGCAAGGCTGCGGCCAATGACCGCATCAGACGACGAGCAAAGCGACAGCACGAACGCCATGCCCATCAGCAGCACGGTAGAGACCGCAAGCCCAAGGCCGCTGGGCGCATTGAAGAATATGCCCCCGCCCACGACCTGTATGACCGACGCAAGCAAGGTGCCCAGCACCAGATACTTGCCCACGCTAAAAAATTCTGCCTGCGAATGGCGCAAAAACAACCGCCATTTTTCTGCCGCGCCGGCACTGACACTCTGCGGCTCATAATAGCCACAGCTGCACATCATGCGGTCTACCGAGCCGCCCGACAAAATTTCTCCCTTTGTCGGCCATAAAATAAAGGCAATGCAAACCAGAATAGACGTGATAATGCCAAAGCAAACCCTCGCCAGCACCACCGAAAGGTCGCCGCCAAAGGCGTAATAAGTAGACAAAATCACCACCGGGTTAATGACCGGCGTCACGGTGACAAAGGTAATTGCCACCGGCAACGGTACCCCCTTTTTGACAATGCTGCGAAATACCGGTATCGACGTGCAGTCGCAAACCGGCAGCAAAAAGCCCGCCAAAACGGCAAATAACACCCCAAGGCCCAGCGATTTTGGGAATTTTTCTTCAATCCACCGCGCAGGCACAAACACCTGAATAGCCGAAGAGAGTAACACCCCGATGGTCAAAAACGGGATGGCCTGCAACATAATACCCATAAAAATGGTAAGCACCGAAGCGAGTGAAGTATCTTTTGCCTGCGGGATAAGCCAAAAAGCGGCAAGCAGGGCCAGCAGCGCCGCCAGCCCGGCGGCCAGCGGTGCAAGCGGGGGGATTTTTTTGCCAAAGAAGTTGCGGTAGACACCGTTTAAATCCTCGTTTTTAACCAGCGGCACACCGGGGTTCAGCCCGCGCAACAGTTGTTTTGCTTTGCGGTACTGGCCACTGTCTGCATCGTTACTGCCACGCAGCACCACAAAATCACTGTTTGCAATTTGCTGCGGCAGGGCGGCCCCGGTATTGCCTATGAGGCCGGGTACCTGCGCCACCTCGGCAAGCTGCATGACCCGTTTCATGCTGCACTGTGTTGCTAATACTTCATTGTAAAAAATGGTTTGCAGCAGCGAAAAGGGCTGCATGCCGTTCCACTCCACCCATATTTCATCAAAGGGCTGCCGCGCTAAAGCCTGCGCTATTTTTTGCGGTATCGCGCCCGGCTGCTGCAGCTCATCTGCAAGCGGCAGATGCACACAACCGGGGATTACGGGTGCCGCTTCTTCTTCCCCCTCTTCAAATTGCAGCAGCAGTACTTTTATGTTCTGCCATTCTTCTTTATCAAATAATTGGTTCAAAAAAGTCGTCTTGCCGGCACCAAGAAAGCCGGTGACAACATAAACCGGAATTGTCATCTGCGCGTCTCCTTTACAAAAACTGTGTGCCTGTTTGCCCGCTGCAGTGCCGCGGGTACCACCCCTTTCACTTTGCCCTGTTGACAATTCCTGTTTCCTTTTGTGCTACCGCGTGCAGGCCCTGCCCGCCGCGGCTTTTTATTGATACAGATCGCCAGTTATTTCTTGGCGGCACAGTCTTTGCAATAGCCGTAAACCTCCAGGTTATGGCCAAGCACCTGAAATTCTTTGTCTTTGATTCTGGGGATAAAGCTCTCCATCGGGCAGTTTTCCATCGGGATCATTTTGTGACACCCAATGCACACCGCATAGTGGCGGTGGTGCTCGCGGTTCAGCTCGTACACGGCGGTCTCACTATTCATAATAGTGGTTTTAATGGCCAGCTTTTTTTCGACAAACAGCTCCAAAATGCGGTAGACGGTCGAAAGCCAAGCGCCGCCCCCTTCTTTGCTAATGCGGGCAGAAATCTCCTGCGCACTCATCGGCTGGGTCGACTCTTTCAGCACGGCAAGCACGCTTTCCCGCTGCTTTGTGCGTTTCAGCCCTTTGGGCCAACAACTTTTTTCCTCTGTCAATCTAATCACCTCGTTCAATCAGCCGGCAGCTTTTGCTTGCCGGCAACGCCTTTTGTACCCGGCCGGGTTGCCTTTCACGCTGCGCGCCGCGCGCGCAGCTTTGCCTGTGCCACTTTGCCGACCAGCACGATTACCAGCACCGCAACCGACACCAGCGCGGTAAACCCACCGGGGGCAACGTTTAAATAGTACGAGACAAAAAGCCCCGTCATAATATCCACCATGCTGAACACAATCGAAAAAATCAGTGTCACCCGAAACCCTTTGCCCAGTTGCAGCGCGGTGGCTACCGGCAGCGCAATCATGGAGCTGAGCACCAGCACCCCCACAATGCGAATCGACACCGAAATGGCGGAGGCCACTAAAATAGAAAACACATAGTTGATCAGCTTGACCCGCACACCTGCCACCCTTGCCGCCTCTTCATCATAAGCGATGTACAGCATTTGATGATACAGCAAGACTAGCGTGAGCACCGAAATAATGCTGAGTACCAGCACCATAATCATGTCAAACTGGGTCACCGTGAGAATGCTGCCAAACAAAAACGAGTCGGCATTGGCCTTTAATTTGCCCGAACTGATGATGGTAATGGCGGTGCCGACGCTGAGAGAGAGCACAATGGTCAAAATTAAATCGGTGTATTTTTTAAAGTAATTGCGCAAAAACTCGATCAGCGCACCGCAGATGGACGTAAACACAAACGCACCTAAAATGGGATTTTGGCCTGCCAGCAGGCCCATGGTGACGCCGGCCAGCGACGCGTGCGACAGGGTGTCGCCAATCATGGAATAGCGGCGCAGCACCAAAAAGATGCCGATGCTGGGGCACAAAATAGAAATAAAGACCGACACTAAAACTGCGTTTTGCATAAAGCTATATTGCAGCATTGCCAATACCCCCTTGCCCACTTTTACCGCCCAAAAACTCCTGCGCATACTTTTTGGGCGAACACAGGTGCCCATGGCCATCGGTTAAATGGTAAATTAATGTAGAATTTGACACCGCAGCGTCCAAATTATGCTCTACCGAAACAATCGTGATCCCATTATTTTGGTTGATGCCTTTTAAAAAGCCGTAAATTTCCTGCTGGCTTTGAATGTCCACACCGGTAGAGGGTTCGTCTAAAATCAACAGGTCGGGTGCGCCCATCAGCGCGCGGGCAATTAAAATTTTTTGCCCTTGCCCGCCGGAAAGTGTGCCCATCAGCGCACCGGCAAACGACTGCATGCCTACCTGTTGTAACCCCGCTTCTATCACGCTTTTGTCGCGTATTTTCAGCAGCTTGCGGTAAGAATCCAGCGCCTCGTATACCGTGATGGGAAACCCGGCATTGGAATAATCACTTTTTTGGGGCACATACCCCACACGGGTCGCCTTGGTGACAATACTGCCGCCGGTGGGCTTTAAAAATTTTAAAATCAGCCGCATCAGCGTGCTTTTACCACACCCGTTTTCGCCTACGACAGAGACATATTCGCCGTCATTTATTTCAAGGTTCAGCCCGTGCAGTACGTACGGGGGCGAACCCGTATAAGAAAAACTAAGGTCTTTTGCTGTAATCATGTTGTACACCCTTTCGGCCCGGCGGCCCGAAAAAAATAAATGCAAATGCAACTCATTCGCACTTGACAAAATCACTCTTCGCGATTATCATTCATATTATAAACGCAAATGAGTTGTATTTGCAAGTAAAACCCGGAGGTATTCATCATGTTAAAAAAAATAATTGCTACCATGTTGGCCCTTTCCCTTTTAGCAAGCCTTACCGCCTGCGGCGGCAGTGGCGGTAGCAGCACTTCTGCTGCAAGTTCGTCTTCTGTGTCGTCTTCTGCCGCTGGCAATGGCGAAAAACTGAACGTGTCGGTCAGCTTTAACGCCATGAAAGAATTTGCCGAGGCCGTCGGCAAAGATAAAGTAGAAGTTTCTACCATCATCCCGGACGGGATGGAGCCGCACGACTTTGAGCCCAAAGCGCAGGACCTTGTGGCCTTGAGCGGCGCGGATGTGTTTATCTACAACGGGCTGGGCATGGAGGCTTGGGCTGAAAAAGCAGTCAGCGCGGCGAACAACAGCGCCCTAATCACAGTGGATGCCTCGGCCGGTGCCGATGCCATTGAAAACACCGACCCCGCCGAGGTGTCGGAACACGGCCAATACGACCCTCACCTTTGGCTGAGCATCACGGGTGCCAAAACCGAGCTGGAAAACATCAAAAACGCCTTTGTAAAGGCAGACCCCGCGAACGAAAGCTTTTACGAAACTAATTATCAGGATTATACTGACCAGCTAGACACGCTGTATCAGGAATACAGCGAAAAATTTAAGATGGTGGAAAGCAAAAGCTTTGTGACCGGGCATGCGGCCTTTGGTTACCTGTGCCGCGACTTTGGGCTGGAACAAAACAGTGTGGAGGATGTGTTTGCCGAAGGCGAACCCACCGCCCAGCAGCTGGCCGAACTGGTGGATTACTGCCGCACCAACCATGTGACTACGGTGTTTGCCGAAGAAATGGCAAGCCCCGACGTGTCTAACACGCTGGCAAACGAAGTAGGGGCCACGGTGCAGACCATTTACACCGTAGAAAGTGCCGAGGATGATTTGAGCTATTTGCAGCGCATGGAAAGCAACCTTTCTAAAATTTATGACAGCCTGACAAAATAACCCTGTTATACTAAAGCAAGAACACCCGGCACGTTTGTGCCGGGTGTTCTTGCTCAGCATGTCGAAGAACCCGGTTTACGCAGAAGCATAAACCGGGTTCTTCGTGAGTTGTAAGCCCAAAATAGTGAATACGGCGCAAGAAAAACGGGTTTTCCATTTCCAGTTAGCCAGTTTTTTGAG
>JAEWRN010000033.1 GCA_023460035.1 Bacillota bacterium | reverse complement strand
ATACTCTTGGCAGTCCATAGTGATTGCCTCCTTTGGCAGATGGGTGTGTGAGAACTCCATTCTACCATGCAGGAAAATCTCTATGGATTTTTCTGTTCATGTGTCCAACTTCATTTTACAATCGACCGAAAAAAACGAAAAGAAAAGAAAACAGCATAACAGGTTTTGGCTGATTTTCTTTTTGGGCAGCTGGAATTTAATGATGCTATACTTTATACTTTATACAATTTACAGGTGATTTGCTCTGCCAAAATACGTTGGTGCTGCAGGGGGCGTTTGATGGAGGCGATATGGGCTTATGCCAAGGTTGTGCTGATTATTTTAGGATTAAACCTTGTAGTCCTTTTATTGTGGTGGATGGATTTTTATCTGCCCAGTAGGTTTACCAGGCACAAAAATTCTGAAAAGGTAACGAACAACGAAAAGGCAGAAAAACGTGCCGAAGAGGAAGCCAGCCGCAAAAGGGCTAACCTGTTCTGGTTGATTATACTGTTGGTGCTACTCAACATACCCATCGTTTATGCGCTAATTGAGTGGGGGTAAAACAAAGCGGTAAAGCGGTGCGGCTTTTAAAAATGATGCGACTTTAATAATAAGGTATGGACTTTGACAGTGAAGCCACTTGCCCCCTGGCCCGGCGAACCCAGTTTGCCGGGCCGGGGGGCAAGCACTGTTATGCAGCAATAAAAATTTTGATATAATAAAACAAAAAACACTTGCATGTGACGTAACGTCACATGTTATGATGCTGACAGAGGGGGCGAAAAGATGCAGGAACAACAATGGACGGTGGGGCAGCTGGCCCGCAAAATGGGGGTGACGGTGCGCACCCTGCAATATTATGACCGCGAGGGGCTGCTAAAACCATCCGCTTTCAGCACCGGCGGGCGGCGGCGCTACTCTGACAAAGACGTTGTGCGGCTGCACCAAATTCTGTCGTTCAAATACCTTGGGTTTTCGCTGGAGCAAATTAAAGAGCGCATTTTGCCGCTAGACAGCCCGGCCGAGGTGGCGGCAGCGCTGGAAGGGCAAAGCAAAGCGATAAAAGAGCAGATCGACCAGCTGCAACAGGTGCGCGCGGCCCTAAACGCACTGCACGAAGAAGTGCTGGGCCTGAAAGAGGTGGATTTTAAAAAATACGCCGAAATCATAGAGCTGATTCGCATGGATAACCCGAATTACTGGGTATGGAAAAGCCTTGACACCTCACTGACCGACCACGTGCAAAACCGGTTTGGCAACGACCCGGAGCGCGGGGAAAAAATGTTTGCCACCTACCGGCAGCTGTTGGATGAAGCAGTGACATTAAAGCAGGCGGGGGAAAGCCCGGGCAGCGAAAAAAGCGAAGCCCTTGCCACCCGCTGGTGGGGTATGATTGAAGAATTTACCGGCGGGGATTTTACGTTGCTTGGCAAGCTGATGGAATTTAACGAAAACAAAACGGGTTGGGACAAAGATTTTTTGCAAAAGCAGCAACTGGTGGACGAGTACCTTGGCGCGATACTGGAGCATTATTTTATAAAAAACGGCATACAGGTGCCGCAAATGGAGGGGTAATATGCAAACGGCATTGACGGTGCGGGGCTTGCAAAAATGCTATGGTACCCACCGTGTTTTAAACGGCATTTCGTTTGAAGTGCGCAAAGGGCAGACCTTTGCGCTGCTGGGGGCAAACGGTGCGGGCAAAACCACCCTGCTGGAATGTATGGAGGGTTTGCGGCGCACCGATGCGGGCGAAATACAGGTGAACGGGCGGCGCGGGGTGCAGCTGCAATCCTCCACATTGCCCGCCCAGATGAAGGTGGCCGAAGCGCTGCGCTTTTTTGGCCTGTGGCAGCACCACGAAGCGCAGCCGGAGATGCTGCGCGCGCTGGAGCTGGAACCCCTGCTGCAAAAGCAGTACGGCCAGCTTTCCACCGGGCAAAAGCGCCGGGTACACCTTGCACTGGCATTGCTGGGGGAAGCGGAGACCCTGTTTTTGGACGAGCCGACCGCCGGGCTGGACGTAGAGGGGCAGATTTCGCTGCACCGTGAGATCCGCCGCTTAAAGCAACAGGGGCGCACCATTGTGCTGGCCAGCCATGATATGGCGGAGGTGGAGACCCTTTGCGATGTGATTGCCATTTTAAAAGACGGCGCGCTTGCCTTTTTGGGCACCCCGGCCGAGCTGACAAAGGTCGTGCCCGGTGCGGTGCGGCTAAAGGTGCGGTTTTCGGCTGTGCCGGCAGAGGGCGAGTGGCAGGCCTGCCGGCCGCTGCCCGCTGAAAACGGCATGCTGCGGTTTGAAGCCGACCGGCTGGAGGACGCAATGGCCGAGCTGCTGGCAGTTGCAGGGCGGCAAAACCTTGCGATACTGGAGCTTTTGACCGAGCGCCCCACGCTGGAAGAGCGCTTTTTAAGCATGGTAAGGGAGGCGAAGGCATGAAAGCATTTTTGTATGGTGTGGCCTTGCAGTGGAAGCTGAGCCTGCGCAACCGCGAGGTGCTGATTGTTTACTATTTGGTACCGCTGGTGTTCTTTTTGTTTATGGGCGGCGTGCTGACATCCATTATGCCGGGCGCAAACGAGACCCTGATTGCGTCGATGACGGTGTTTGGCGTGACGATGGGCGGGGTGCTGGGCATGCCGGCCCCGCTGGTGGCAATGTATTCTACCGATATGAAAAAGGCGTATCAGGTCGGCGGGGTGCCGCTGTGGACCGCGGCGGCCAGCAGTGTGCTGTCCGGGTTTGCGCATCTGTTTGTGATGAGCCTTGTCATCTTTTTTGCCGCCCCGGTGCTGTTTGACGCCGCAATGCCCCAAAACCTGCCGGCTTACTTTATTGCGCTGGCACTGCTGATTCTGGCAAGCCTGTGCACCGGGCTGGTGTTTGGCCTCGTTGTCAAAAGTGCGGCGAAGCTGAGCATGGTGACGCAGATTATCTTTTTGCCCTCGGTGCTGCTGTCCGGCATTATGTTCCCCGCCAGCATGCTGCCGGCAGTGCTGCGCGGCGCGGGCAAGCTGCTGTTTGCAAGCTGGTCGTTTGAAGCAATGTGCAGCCCGGTGGTGGATGCAAAACTGCTGCTGCCGCTGGCGGGGCTGATTTTGCTGCCGCTTGCCATCAGCGCATGGCGGCTGAACCGCATCAAAGCGGAATAACCAAAACAAGCACAACAGGCAGCGCCCAAAGCTGGGGCGCTGCCTGTTTTCGTTAAAGTTAAGTTTGCGTATTTAAGCGAGATATGCCGTTTCCATTGCGCGGATCTGCCGGTACAGTGCTTCGTTGACCGGCACGGCAAGCCCGTGCTTTTTTGCCTTTTGCAGCACGGTGCCCGCAAAAAACTCCACCTCTGTGGCGCGGTGCTGTAACCCGTCCTGCCGCATAGAGGGCATGCCCTGCGGGTTTAATGTGTCAATCAGCGCCACATAGCCGTCAAGGTCTGCCTGTGTCAGCGGGATGCCCTCTAACCCGGCAAGGGCCAACACCTCTACCATTGCGGCCTGCATGCGCTCGCGGGCGGCACCGGGCATTTGCACCGTTTCGTAGGTGCCTTCTTGCGCCATTACCACCTGGTTGACCCCCACGTTCAGCATCCATTTGCCCCAAAGGCGGCGCAGAATATCCGGCTCAACGGTGTAGGGGATCTGTGCGCGGTCTAGCAGGCTAGTCACCGCTTGCAGTAACGGCTGTTTTGCATCTTCGCCCGGCGCAAGGCCAAGGCAAAGCTCGCCCATATGGCTGTAAGTCAGCTTGTTGCCCAGCTTTACGGCGTCCATGCCCTGCGCGATGCAGGTCAGCACCCGCGCGCTGCCAAAGGCCTCGCCCAGTAGTTCTTCGCTGGCAATGCCGTTCAGCAGCGACAGCAAAATGGTGTTTGGCCCTACCACGGGGGCGGCCAACTGCATGGCCTGTTGCAACGCGGTGCCTTTGACGGCAAAAATCAGCAGGTCGGCCGGCGCTGCCGTGGCTTTGCCGTTTGAAAACGAAAAAGCACAGCGGCGCCCGTTGCAGAACACCCCCTGCGCCTGATAGCGCTGAATACGCGCGTCATCCGCGAGAAAAGTAACTTGCTCTTCACCCAAAGCGGCCACAAGGCGGTCGGCAAACAGCACGCCCAGTGCGCCCATGCCCACCAGTGAAACGGTTTTGATCTGGTTCATCCGCAAGGCTCCTTTTGCCCCGGCCCGGCAGGCGCGGGGCAGAATTTTTATTATTATAGCACAGTTTGTGCCAAGCGGGCGGCCCGCAGCCAAAACCGGTACACAAAAGGCACAAAAAAGCAGCGCGGCCCCAAAACGGGTGCCGCGCCGCAAACCCAAAATCAAGTTACCACAGGGTCAGCATTTCGTCATACAGGCCAAGGTAGGCCTGTGCGCTGGTGTTCCAGCTAAAATCGCAGTCCATCGCGCGGCGCACCAGCGTGCGCCACCCCTGCGGGAAATCGTACCCTGCTTTGGCGCGCAGGCAGGCGTCCAGCATGTCGTGTGCGTTGTAGCTTTTAAAGGTGAACCCGTTGCCCAGCCCGTCGCCGGAATCCTGAATCGAATCCTTCAGCCCGCCGGTCTCGCGCACAATGGGGATGGTGCCATACCGCAGCGCCACCATTTGGGCAAGGCCGCAGGGTTCTGACTTTGACGGCATCAAAAAGATGTCGGCCCCGGCGTACACCTTGTGGGCCATCACGGGGTTAAACCCGATAAACACGCCCACCCGGCCGGGGTATTTGGCCGCAAGCTCGTTAAAAAAGCTCTCGTACATGTAGTCACCGCTGCCCACCAAAACCAGTTGGATGCCCGACAGCACAATGTATTCGGCCACGTGGCGCACCAGGTCCAGCCCTTTGTGGCTGACAAGGCGGGTCACCATGCCGATGAGCGGCTGGTCGTTTTCTTCCATTTTAAACATCTGTCGCAGTGCCGCTTTGCAGGCGGGTTTGCCGGCTTCAAAGGTGTTGCGGTCGTAATTTTCGGCAAGGGTCGTGTCGGTGGCAGGGTCGTAAATTTCGGTGTCGATGCCGTTTAAAATGCCGCAGGTTTTATATGCCTTTTCGCGCAGCAGTGCGTCCAGCCCGTGAGCGTACCAAGGGTCCATGATCTCATAGGCATAGGTGGGCGAGACGGTTGTCACCTTGTCGGCGCACTCAATGGCGCCTTTCATGTAGTTGACACAGCCGTCATACTCCACCAGGTGTGCGTTTTCCGGCCCAATCGACAGAACGTCGCCCAGCAAATCCATGCCGTATTTGCCCTGATACTGGATATTGTGGATGGTGAACGCCGTTTTAATTTGGGAGAACTTTTCGGTCTGCCGGTAATAGAGGTTCAGGTACACACACACCAGCGCGGTCTGCCAGTCGTTGGTGTGAATGATGTCCGGCACAAAATCGATATACAGCAGCATTTCAAGAATGGCGCGGGAAAAGTAGGCAAACCGTTCGCCGTCGTCGTAAAAGCCGTATAGCCCCTTGCGCTTAAAGTAGTATTCGTTGTCCAGCAAATAGTAAGTCACGCCGCCAAGCTCGGCGGTGTAAATGCCGCAGTACTGGTTGCGCCAGCCCACCGGTACAGTAAAATTGGCGACATAGGTCATTTTTTCGCGCAGCTCGGGCTTGATGTCGCCGTACAACGGCAACACCACACGGCAGTCGGCCCCGGCCGCCGCCAATGCTTTGGGCAGGCTGCCCGCCACGTCCCCAAGGCCGCCGCTCATCGCAAACGGCAGGGCCTCACTTGCACAGTAAAGAATGTTCATACCCGGTTCTCCTTTCCGTCAATGCACTATACGGTCGACCCTTTTTTGACATACACCTGAAAACTGCGGGTGCCGCCGAGATATTGCCCTTCGGTGATGGTCACGTCTTTATCGGTAATCACATAATCCATGCGCACCCCGGGGGCCACGGCGGTGTTCTGCATTAAAACGCAGTTTTTTACAACGGCATCCTTGCCAATGGTCACCCCGCGGAAGATCACGCAGTTTTCCACTTCGCCCTCAATAATACAGCCGTCGGCCACCGTGCAGTTTTTTACCTTGCAGCCCACGGTGTACCGCACCGGTGCCTCGTCGCGCACCTTGGTGTAAATGGGGCGGCCCTCCGGCAGCAGCCGGTTTAAATTTTCGCGGTACAACAGCTGCATGTTGGCGTCAAAATAGCTTGCCATGTCGGCAATGCGGCTGCGGTAGCCGGTATACTCGTAGCCGTAAACCTTAATGGTGTCCAGGTTTTTGGCCAGAATTTCCTGCTCAAATTTCACCAGCCCGCGCGAATACGCGCTGCGGATGGTTTCGGTGAGAAACTCCCGGCCCATCACCAGCACCCCCATTGACAGGTTGCGCCGGCCGGTTTGTTCGTCGTTGATCATCAGCTCGCGCACCCGGCCCGATGGGGCCATGGCCAGCGAGACATTATTGCTCATCAGTGCGGGGGTCATTTTTTCTTTGGTGTAGGCAATGGTCACGTCCGCGCCGCTTGCGGCGTGCCGCTCAATCAGCTCGGCATAGTCAAGGTCGCACACCACGTCGCAGTCGGCCAAGATGACATATTTTTCTTTTGCGCTTTCAATGTAGGCCAAAATACCTTTCAGCGCCCCAATGCGGCCGTGGTATTCGTAGCTGGAATACCCGCTGGGCGGGAAGATTTTCAGCCCGCCGCGCTTGCGCGCAAGGTCCCATTCACGCCCGCTGCCCAAATGGTCCATCAGGCTTTGGTAGTTCTTTTTGACGATCACGCCCACATTCTGCACCCCGGCCAGCACCATGCCGGACAGCACGAAGTCGATCAGCCGGTAGCGGCCGGCAAATGGCACACTGGCCATCGTGCGGTGCGCCGTCAGGTCGGGGATGACCGAATCGTGCATATTGGGGAACACGATCCCCATCGCGTTGAGATTGACCATATCAGAGCACCTCCTTGACGTCCTGCGAGATCATGGCTTTTGGCCCTACCTTGGCACCGGGCCCCACCGTGACCCCCTCGCCCACCACGGCGACGCCCCATTTTTCAAGGTCCTCCATATGCTCGGGCCGCGCGCCGATGATGGCGCCCTTTTTGACGGTGACATTTTCGGCCAGAATGGCATAGTTAATCTGCGCGCCGTCCTCAATCACGCAGCCGGGCATTACAATCGAGTCGCGCACCACGGCACCCGCCCC
This sequence comes from Bacillota bacterium, assembly GCA_023460035.1. Classification (GTDB taxonomy): domain Bacteria; phylum Bacillota; class Clostridia; order Oscillospirales; family Ruminococcaceae; genus Pygmaiobacter. The sequence continues at coordinate 73,863 of JAEWRN010000033.1, read as the reverse complement.
CACATGCACATTAGAAAACAGGATGCTGAAATCCACTTCGCCGTCTACTTCGCACCCCTCGGTGATCATCGCGTTTTCCACATGGGCCAGCGACGACAGGTGGTGCGGCGGCTGGGCGGGTGTGCGGGCGTAAATTTTCCAGCTTTCGTCCCACACATCCAGCGGCATGCTGGGGTCCAGCAGGTCCATATTTGCTTCCCACAGGCTTTCAATGGTGCCGACGTCTTTCCAGTAGCCCTCAAACGGGTAGGCTACCAGCCGCTGGGCACTGTCCAGCATGGCGGGGATGATATTTTTGCCAAAATCGTTCGCGCTTTTTTTGTCCTCTTCATCCTGCTCCAGGTAGGCGCGCAGCTTTTTCCAGCTGAAAATATAAATGCCCATCGAGGCAAGGTTCGACTCCGCTTTTTTCGGCTTTTCTTCAAAACGGGTAATCACGCCGTCGGCGTCGGTGGTCATAATACCAAAGCGGCTCGTGTCCGCCCAGGGTACCTCCAGCACCGCAATGGTGCAGTCGGCCTGGCGCTGTTTATGAAAATCCAGCATCTTGGCGTAATCCATTTTATAAATGTGGTCGCCGGATAAAATCAGCACATATTCCGGCTCGTAGCTGTCAATAAAGTTGATGTTTTGGTAAATGGCGTTTGCAGTGCCTTTGTACCAGTCGCTGCCGCTTGCTTTTTGGTAGGGGGGCAGCACATGCACCCCGCCGTGCAGCCGGTCAAGGTCCCACGGCTGGCCGTTGCCAATGTACTCGTTGAGCACCAGTGGCTGATACTGTGTCAAAATGCCCACGGTGTCGATGCCGGAGTTGACGCAGTTGGACAGCGGGAAATCAATGATGCGGTATTTGCCGCCAAACGGGACAGCGGGCTTTGCAAGCTTTTGGGTCAGGGCGTATAAACGCGAGCCCTGGCCACCGGCAAGCAGCATGGCAATGCATTCTTTCATGTTGAAAACTCCTTTTTTGCGGTTTACCGGTTCACCGGCAGGGGGCGCTGCCGTCGGCGCGGGGTATGGGGGCTGCCTCGCCGGCGGGTTTTGGCAGAAACTCTGTCAACGGCACTGTTTTTGCCGTTGTTTTTTCTTTGGGCGGTACCTCAAAATAGACGGCGCAAAAGGCGGGCAGTGTCACACGAATGCTGTGCGGCAGCCCGTGCATGGGCTCGCGCCGGCTAATGGCGGTGCCCAGCGGGATACCGGCGCCGCCGAACTGCGCATCGTCCGAGCAGAACAGCACCCGGTAAGTGCCGGGCCGCGGCACGCCAAACTGGTAGTTTTCGCGCGTGACGGGGGTAAAGTTGCACGCGGCAATCACTTCGCCGCCCTCACCGTCCTTGCGCCGGAACACAATCACGCTTTGGCTGTCGTCGTCCGGCACCACCCACTCAAAGCCGTCCCAGCTGCTGTCGGCACGCCACAGCGCCGGGGTTTTGCGGTACAGGTGGTTCAGGGTGCGCACACAGTCCTGCATCTGGCGGTGGCGCTCGTATTCCAACAGGTTCCAATCCAGCTCGTGCGCTTCGCTCCACTCTGAAAACTGGCCAATCTCCTGCCCCATAAACAGCAGCTTTTTGCCGGGGTGGGCGGCCATATACCCGTAAAAGGCCCGCAGCTGGGCAAACTTTTCGTCATAACTGCCGGGCATTTTGTTCAGCAGGCTGCATTTGCCGTGCACCACCTCGTCGTGGCTGATGGGCAGAATAAAGTTTTCGCTGAACGCGTAGAAAAAGCTGAAGGTCAGCTTGTCGTGAATGCCCTTGCGGAAAAACGGGTCAGTAGACATGTATTGCAGCACGTCGTTCATCCAGCCCATGTTCCATTTAAAGTGAAAGCCCAGCCCGCCGTCCATCGGGGGCCTTGTCACCAGCGGCCAAGCGGTGCTCTCCTCGGCAATCATCAGCGTACCGGGCGCGCGCTCGCCCACCGCACGGTTGAGCCGCTGCAAAAAGGTGACGGCCTCTAAATTTTCGCGCCCGCCGTTTTTGTTTGGGCGCCATTCGCCTTTTTTGCGGCCGTAGTCAAGGTACAGCATGCTGGCCACGGCATCCACCCGCAGCCCGTCAATATGGTACTTTTGCAGCCAGTACAGCGCGTTCGAAATCAAAAAGCTCTGCACGGCCCCGTTGCCAAAGTCAAACACCAGTGTGCCCCACTCCTTGTGCTCGCCGCGCAGCGGGTCGGGGTTTTCATAGCAGCATGTGCCGTCAAATTTGGCAAGGCCAAATTCGTCCCGCGGGAAATGCGCGGGCACCCAGTCCATAATCACGCCAATGCCGTTTTGGTGGCAGGCGTCCACAAAAAACATAAAGTCGGCCGGGGTGCCGTAGCGGCTGGTCGGCGCGTAATAGCCGGTCACCTGGTACCCCCAGCTGCCGTCAAACGGGTATTCGGCCAGCGGCATCAGCTCTGCATGGGTAAAGCCCATGTCTTTCAGGTAGGGGATCAGCTCGCCCGCAAGGGCGCGGTAGTTCAGCGGGCTGCCGTCCGGGTAGGTGCGCCACGACCCCGCGTGCACCTCATAAATATTCATCGGGCTGTTCATCGGGTCGCGCTCACGGCGCAGCCGCAGCCAAGCGGCGTCCTGCCAGTGGTAACCCGCTAAATCGACCACACGGCTGCCGCTGGCGGGGCGGGTTTCGGCGTGAAACGCATAGGGGTCGGCTTTTAACACCACTTTGCCGCCCTTTTGCGTCACGCAGTATTTGTAAATGTCATATTCGTGCGGCAGGGTGGTAAACAGCTCCCACACACCGCTACTGCGCACATTTTCCATCGGCTGCGCGGCGGGGTCCCACCCGTTAAATTCGCCCACAAGGCTCACGGCCTCGGCAGCGGGGGCCCACACGCGGAACATCAGCCCGTTTTCACCGTCCAGCACCACCGGGTGCACGCCAAAAAAGTCATAGCTCTCAAAATTGGTGCCCTGTTTAAACAAATAGACCGGCAATCCAAAATCTCCATTTTGCCCGTACTCCAAAACCATTCCCCCTTATGGGACCTGCAAGCCGTGTTTGCCGCAAGTTTTACTACCCACATTTTAACATAACTGAGAACTGTTTTCAAAGTGTTTTTAAGCAAAAATATCAATCAATTTACATTTATAAAACTTAGTTTTGTTTAAAAAGCACAAAGATATGGCATTTTTGGGGCAAGTAAAGACACTGTCTGCACCCGGCGGAAAAAACGGAGCGCGCAGGTGTGGGGCGCGGCCTGCCGGGCAGCGTGTTTGGGGTGCCGTTGGGTTACAAATGTAAAAATTTGTCCAAAACCGACAACACTGGCCCTTGACATCCCGCGTACTTGTTTTATAGTGAATACAGAACATTTTTTGCACGGCAAAGCGGGCAATGTGACAAATTCATCCCCACCCGGGCAAGTGGCCCGGTGGCACGAAAAACAGTGAAAAGTAAAATAACAGGCGGGGCCTGTACCGGTTTGCCGGGGCCAGTGTGTTACCGGCGAAGTTTGGCTGGTTTGCCCTTTTACCCAAAAGGGCTGGTGAAGGAGGTACCTTTGCAATGGGAAAGCTGACGCAAAAAAGCACACTTTATGAATTGTGGAAGTCCCCTGTCGGGCACGACGTACTGGACAAATTACTGTTGCAAATCGGCAAAAGCGAAAAATGGCTGACGAACCCTCTGATCTCTCATATGACGATTGAGCGGGCCTGCCGCCTTGCCAAGGGTATGGTGGGCGAAGGGTTTGCCGACACGCTGCTCACGCTGGTCAACATGGCCCCGCCGCCGGTCACCCCGGTGCAGGGCCCCCAAAAAATGCGGTTTGCGCAGGACATTTTTTACCAAATCTACCCGCGCAGTTTTAAAGACGCAAACGGCGACGGGGTGGGCGACCTTGCGGGCATTTTGCAGCAACTACCCTACCTTGAAAAACTGGGGGTCACGGCGCTGTGGCTTTCGCCGGTTTACGCCAGCCCCATGGACGACAACGGCTACGACATCAGCGACTACCGCGCCATTCACCCGGAATACGGCACGATGCAGGACTTTGACTGTCTGCTCAAAGAGGCGCACGGGCGCGGCATGAAATTGATCATGGATTTGGTGGTCAACCACACGTCAGACGAACACCCGTGGTTTCAGGCGGCCTGCAAAGACAAAAACAGCCCCTACCACGATTATTACATTTGGCAGGACGGCACGCCCGATGCCCCGCCCAATAACTGGACCAGCTTTTTTTCGGGCCCGGCATGGAACTATTACCCCGAAGTGGGGCAGTGGGCGCTGCACCTGTTTTCTAAAAAGCAGATGGACCTCAACTGGGACAACCCCGCGCTGCGGGCCGAGGTGGCCGACATTGTGAACTGGTGGCTGGACAAGGGTGTTGACGGGTTTCGTATGGACGTCATCAACTATGTTTCAAAGGCCACACTGGCAGACGGCAGTGTGCCGGTGGGCAACCTGATGGGCTTTACCGGTATTGAGCACTATTTTTACGGCCCGCACCTGCACGAGTATTTACACGAATTGCGCGAAGCGGCCTTTGCCCCGCACAAGGCAATTATGGTGGGCGAAACGCCGGGTGTCGGCCTTGAAATGGCAAAGCAGCTTACGGCGCGCGAGCGCGGCGTGCTGGACATGGTGTTTAACTTTGACCAGCTGGAAACGCCGGGCCATACCCGGTTTGACGACTATGTGTACGACCTGCGCTATTTGCGCGAATACTATGTCAAATGGATGCAGGGCATGCCGGACAACTGCCGTATGAGCATTTTTTGGGACAACCACGACAACCCCCGCATGCTGGGCAAAATCGACCCGGCAGGGCAGCACCGCGTCCCGCTGGCAAAGCTGCTGGCGGTGTTGCAGCTCACGCTCAAAGGCACGCCGTTTTTGTATCAGGGGCAAGAGCTTGGGCTCGTCAACCTGCCGTTTGATGCGGTGGAAGAGCTGCGCGACATTGAAAGTATCAACTTGTACCACGAGCTTCTGCACAAAATGACACCGCAGCAGGCGTTTGCCAAGGTGCTGTGCGGCACGCGAGACTATGCGCGCACCCCCATGCCGTGGGCAGCCGGGCCGGGCGGCGGGTTTACTACCGCTACCCCGTGGCTGCGCATGCCCACCGACGGCCCGCAGTGGAACGCCGCCGCCGAGCAGGACGACCCCGAGTCGGTGCTGCACGCCTACCAAAAACTGCTTTGGCTGCGCCGCGCGCACCCGGTTTTTGCAACCGGCGCGTTTGAACAGCAGTACCCCGGGTATAAAGACCTGTTCTGCTATACCCGCACCGGCGAGGGCGAGCAGTATCTTGTTCTGCTGAACCTCACCGCAGAGGATGCCGTGCGCCCGCCGCTGCCGGACAACACGCGCCTGGTTTATAACAGCTACGGGCAGCAACAGCAGATGTTGCGCCCTTATGAAGCCGAAATTTTGCGGCTCGTCAGCCTGTCAAAGCACGCAAACAAACCATTTTAAGCACTGCCGCACACGGGGCACAGGCAGGCAGCCCCGCAGCGGCAGAACACAACCGGAGGTATTTTTTATGCAGATCAAAAACGGAAACCTGTTCACCCAAAACTATTTTTTTGAGCCCCACGACCTGATTTTAACAGGCGATCGCATTACCCGTATTGCGCCCAGCGGCCTTGACACCAAAGAGGAAGAAGTGCTGGATGCATCCGGGTGCTATGTGGTGCCGGGTATGGTGGACATTCATATTCACGGTTCGGCCGGCTGCGATTTTTGCGACGGCACGGTAGAATCGGTCGATACCATCGCCGCGTTTCTGGCGCGGCGCGGTGTCACCAGCTTTTTGGGCACCAGCATGGCCCTGCCCGAGCAGGACCTTGCCGGGGTGTTCAAAACCGCTGCCCCGCTGGTGAATGCAGACCGCGGCGGCGCGGTGCTGCGCGGCATTAACATGGAAGGCCCCTTTTTCTCGAAGGCCAAAAAGGGCGCGCAGGCAGAAAAGAACATCATCGACCCGGACATTGACATGTTTGACCGCCTGTACGAAGCGTCGGGCGGCGCGGTGCGCCTTGTCGATGTCGCGCCGGAATTGCCGGGCGCGACCGAATTTATCGCCCACGCCTGCCGCCGCTGCTGGGTGTCGCTGGCGCACACCGCCGCGAATTACGAGCAGTCCAAAGCGGGCTTCTTTGCCGGTGCGGACCATGTAACCCACCTGTTCAACGCCATGCCGCCGCTGAACCACCGCGAGCCGGGGCTAATCGGCGCGGCAGTAGAGCGTGCGGAGTATGTCGAGCTGATTTCTGACGGTATTCACCTGCACCCGGCGGTCGTGCGCACCGCATTTCGGCTGTTTGGCGACGAGCGTGTGTGCCTGATCAGCGACGCGATGCGCGCAGCCGGCATGCCGAATGGTGACTACACGCTGGGCGGGCAGGAAGTGCATGTGAAAGAGGGCAAAGCAACCCTGGCCGACGGCACCATTGCCGGCAGCGCCACCCCGCTGTCCGAGTGCATGAAGCGCGCCGTCTCGTTTGGGGTGCCGCTGGAAGCGGCGCTGCGTGCCGCCACGGCAAACCCCGCAAAATCGGTGGGCCTGTACGACGAAATCGGCAGCCTGTCCGAGGGCAAACGCGCCGATGTCGTGCTGCTGGACAAAGGGCTTAACATTAAGGCCGTTGTCATTGGCGGCAAAAGAATTGTATAAAAACCACAAAAAGCATTGAATAAAATGTACTGCCGGTAACGCGCAGAAACCGTGAAAGAAAGGTTTCTGCGCGTTACTTTTTTTCGCATATCAACGGAACAAATGAATTGTATAAAAATACAATTCGCGTATTCTACAAAAAACGGCAAAAAATAAAAGTTTAAGTTGGCAACTTTGCGGAAAACCGGTCACAGCAAAAAAAGAATTTGCAATCAGGGTAGAGAACATTTATAATACATATTAACAAATTTCCAAAACTTTCATTGCTGCAAGCAATAAACTTTCGTACATAAAAGCAATAAAGTTTCACCGCGCCAGTTTGGCGGGTGCATCGGGGGCAGGGGTGCCCCCGGTTCTGTGCGGCTTTTTCACCGCGGTACTTCGGTGCAGGTGGTGTGTCATTTTTGTTCGGTGCGGCCAAACCGTGCAAAGGCAGAAGCAAAAAAGGGCGCGGGTGTTTCACGCGGCGGCAGCTGTTTATTTGTGAGCCGGTGCCCCAAAAGAGGAGGAAACTAAATCGTGGAAGCAGTAAAAACTTTTATTAGCTCCAACCCGCTGATCTGCTTTTTCATCATTTCATGCATTTACATGATTGGTGATTTGGTGGGTACGGCAACAAAGGCATGGGTACCGTCGGTCTTTGTCATTGCGGTGCTCTTCTTGCTCGGCTATTGGACATTTTTGCCCACCGAGATCATTGAGACCAGTGGCCTGAGCGCGACCCTCATCGGCATGCTGGCCCCGTATCTGTTGGTCGTGCACATGGGCACCACCATCAGCCTGCGCGAGCTGGGCAAACAGTGGAAAACCATTGTCACCTGCCTTGCCGGTCTTGTGGGCATGTGCCTGCTGGCCTGGATTTTGGTGCTTACCGGTGCGGTGGACAAAGCCATGGTGATTGCCGGCTTGCCCCCCCTTACCGGCGGTATCGTTGCAACCAAGATTATGACCGAGGCTGCTACCGCTGCGGGCCTGCCTGCTGCTGCGCTGTTTGCCACTGTCATGATGGTGGTTCAGGGCTTTGCCGGTTACCCCATCACTGCGGTTTGCCTGAAAAAAGAGGGCGCTCGTCTGGTGAAAGAGTACCGCAGCGGCAACGCGAAAGTAGTTGCAGCCACTGGTAAGCTGGATGAAGCCAACGGCAAAATTGCCACGGCCGCGCCGGAAGGCAAAAAGCTCATCCCCAGCGTGCCCGCCAAATTCTTTGGCACTGCCTTTGCGCTGACCAAGCTGTCGATTGTTGCCATTGGCGCCTTCTACCTTGGCACCATCACAATCCCCGGCATCAACATGAAGATCAGCGGCATGGTGTGGGCGCTGGTCCTCGGCATTGTGTTCACCGAGCTGGGCTTCTTGGAGAAAAACCTGCTGCAAAAATGCGGCTGTTTCAACTTCATCGTGTTTGCGCTGATGATGCTCGTGTTCAACGGGCTCAGAACTGCCAGCCCGACCGATATCGCTGCGATGATTGTCCCGATGCTGCTGGTTATTGTCACCGGTGTCATCGGCATGGGTATTGTTTCAATCTTTGTCGGCAAAGCCCTCAAGATCAGCCCGTACATGGCGTTTGCCACCGCGCTGACTGCGCTGTACGGCTTCCCGTCCAACCTGATTCTCACCACCGAGGCTTCGAAGGCACTTGCCGAGACCCCGGAGGAGAACCAGTACCTGATGGACAGCATGCTGCCCCAGATGATCGTTGGCGGCTTCACCACCGTCACCATCTCTTCGGTGCTGATTGCCGGTGTGTTTGCAAACTGGCTGTAAGAAGCAGTTTCTGCCGGATGGCTGCCGGCAGAGTTGTACGAACTTGGGAAAGTGAAAAAGTGCCCCGCCAAACGGCGGGGCACTTTTGTTTGTGTGCGGTAAAACAGGGCGCTGGGGCAGGGGGGCACCCCCGGCCACCCGCTGCGTTTTAACAGGGGCGGCCCTCGCCCAGCAGCTCCAGCTCGGCTGCCAGTGCGGCGCAAAAGGCCGCGCGCTCGCGCCGAAAGCCCGCTTCGTCCAGCGGCAGCAGGTAGCGGCGGCGCAGCAGCGCAAACGGCCAGGCACGGGCGTTCATCAGGTTCAGCCGCACGGCCTGCACCAGCTCTGCTTTGGCGGCCTGCGCACCGGGGGCATACCCGCGGCCCACGGCCTGTTCGGCTTTGCGAATGGCGTTTTGCTGCATGGCAGAAAGCTGGCCCTCGGCTTGCAGCAGGCTGCCGCACAGACGGGCAAGGCCTTTTGGGGCCGCCGCGGGGCGGGTTGACTTACGCTGGCGCACCGCCGCGCGGTAACGCGCCGGGGGTGTGGTGCCGGGCTGCATCTGGCAGGGGGTACCAACGCCGTAATAACAGTCAACGGGCCGCATGCCCCGCAGCTTGCCGGTGGCACAGGCGTAATTGCAAATCCACTCAAACCGGTCAAAGGTGACGACCGGCCGGTAATAAACACACCCCCAGCACCGGCACAGGCCGTTTTTGCGGTCGGTTTCGTTTTCAAATTCCTCCGGTGCGGCCCGGCCGGTGTGGGTGGGGTTGTGGCAGGGCGTAGTTTCTTTCATTGGTTCTCCTTTTATGATTGGTGTTGTGTTTGGCGCGGGTCACTGGCTGGCCGCCATGCGCCGGAAAAATACCACCCCGGCAGCATGGCCAGCAGCTCGGCACAGTCGGGGGCGGTGGTGTCCAGCGCGCGAATGCCGCACTGTGCCAGCGCGTAGCACAGCGCATCGTCCCCCGCCACATAAAACCCCCGGTTTTTGGGGCCGGTGCCAACATAGCCCGTTTCACTTTGCGGTGTTGTCATTGCGGCAACTCACCGCTTTCGTAAATTGCCAGCAGGGTGGGGGCCGCCAGTTTGCAGGGTGCCAGGCACAGCGCGTCCCCCGGCCAGCAAACGGTGTGGGCCGCGGTGTCCAGCACGCACAGCAGCTTTTTGGCATCGCCGCACTGCAGCCAGTTGGCCAGCGTCATCGCAAGGGTCAATGGGGGCCCCCTTTTGCAGCAGGGCACCCTGCCGTCTGTTCGGTAAACAGTGCTTCCAGCTCCGTATAGGGGAAAAACCGCTCCCGTATGGCGCAGGCCTCCTCCCACAGCAGCGGGCTTTGGCCGCGCAGCTTGCGCTGCAGTGTGCGCGGGGTAATACCAAGGCTTTGCGCCACCGTTTTTTTGGTGATGTGCGCCTTTTTTAGCCCAAATTGCAGGGTTTGATATTTCATGGCAATCCTCCTGTCTCAAAATAGCCATCTATGGTTCTTTTGATTTCATAGTATCACCAAATATGGAGATAGTCAAGAGGAGAAAGCAACAATAATAACCAAATATGGATATTTTTTACTTGCGCTTTTAGCCTACCCATGCTATAGTAAAAAGAAAAGGAAGGGATGCACCCGTGGGATTTGAACTCATCAATCACCTGAAAAAGCAATACGGATGGACAAACGAAGAGCTGGCCCGCCGTTCTGGCGTGCCCAAGGCGACGGTGGACAAGATCACGTCGGGGCGCACGACCAACCCCGGGTACGAGACCGTCTGTGCGCTTGCCGTGGCGCTGGGGTGTTCGGTCGACGATTTTCGCACCGACACCGCACCCCAGCCCGCAAAAAAAGAAGAGCCAATCACCATTTCACTCGAGGACCGGCTGCGCCGCGAAAAAATGGCGAAGCTGGATTCTTACGGCAGGCGTGCCGTGCAGACGCTGGTCGACCAGATGAACGATGCGGTCGATTCGCTGCTGCAAATCGAGACGCAGCGCGTGCAGGAAAACGAGCAGTTTGAGTCATTGGAGCAGGATGGCCTGTTTGACGAGCCGCTGACCTATTTTTCGCTGCCGCTGTACGACGTGCGGGTCTCCGCCGGCACGGGCCAGTTTTTAGACAGCGACCATTACGAAATCGTCGAGCTGAAAAAGGCGCCGCCGCGGGGTGCCAACTTTATGGTGCAGGTGTCCGGCGATTCGATGGAGCCGCGCATCCACGACGGTGACCGTCTGTTTGTGCGCCGCCAGCCCAGTGTCGAAGAGATGGAAATCGGCGTGTTTTATCTGGATGGCGAAGTGTATGTCAAAGAGTTCTGGGGCGACCATCTGGGCTCGCTGAACCCCGCATATGACGACATTGAGCTGGATGATTTTGAGCAGACCCGCTGCTACGGCAAGGTCATCGGCATCTGCCGCGAGTAAGCGGTATAAAACAACAAGCACACAGGGCCCCGCCGGCAGTTAAGCCGGCGGGGCCCTGTGCTTTTATAATAAGTAAGCCGCGTGCTTTTTGCCCTTGCGGCACCGTCAAAAAGGCCTTGTGCTGTGGGCCTTGCCACCGTAAAAAGCGCCTGTAATTGTGAAAAATGAAAACTACACGAAAAAAGTTAAAAAAAGACTTGACAAATTTGAATATTCGAATATACTAATATATGAACGAAGGACGAGGTGAGGCCGATGGAGGAGCAATCAAAAATCTACGAGCAGAAAACCGAATTGCTCAAAGCACTGTCCCACCCGCTGCGTCTGCAAATTGTCCGTAACCTGCTGGTCGGCGGCTGCCGCAATGTGCGCTGCATCGAAGGCTGTACCGGGCAAAGCCAGTCCACCATTTCACAACATCTTACACGCCTGAAAGCTGCCGGCGTCGTCACCTGCGAGCGCGCAGGCAACGAAATGTATTACAAGGTGGCAAACGGGCAGGTGGCTGCGGTGGTAGCTGCGCTGTTCGGCGAGCGGGAGGAGGATTACAATTGCACGACATCGTGATCATTGGCGGGGGGCCGGCGGGCCTCAGCGCGGCAATCAATGCCCGCGCAAGGGGCAAAAGCGTTTTGGTGGTCACCAATGACTACCACGACAGCCCGCTGTACCGCGCCAAAAAGGTAGATAACTACCTTGGCATGCCGGGTGAGACCGGCGCACAACTGATGGATACCTACTGGGCACACGCCCAAAGCATGGGCACCGAATTTCGTGATGGCCGGGTGCTCACGGTGATGCCGATGGAAGATTCGTTTTATTTAAGCATTGGCACCGACGTGGAAGAGGGCGGGGCCATCGTGCTGGCCACCGGTGTTTCGCAGGGGCGCAAGTACCCCGGCGAAGAGGAGTTTTTGGGCCAGGGGGTCAGCTATTGCGCCACCTGCGACGGCATGCTGTACCGCGGCAAAAATGTTGTGGTGGTCGGCATGGCGCCGGACTCGCCCAAAGAGGCCAACTTTTTGCAAAGCATCGGCTGCAACGTGACCTACGTTTCGGCAAAGCAATCCGAAGAGCTGCAGGCGGACATCCCGTTTTTACGCCTTGCCGCATTTGAAATACAGGGCGAAGGGCATGTGACCGCGTTTCACATTGGTGATGCCACCCTGCCCGCCGACTGTGTGTTTATCCTGCGCAATGCGATCCCCCCCGCCAGCTTAATGGCGGGCCTGGAGCAGGAGAATGGCTATATCAAGGTGGACCGCGAAATGAAAACCAATCTGCCCGGCGTGTTCGCTGCCGGGGACTGCACGGGCTTACCGCTGCAGCTCTCGAAGGCGACCGGCGAGGGCTTGGTCGCCGGCCAGAAGGCCGCCGAATATATTGACAACAAGTCGAAGGACAAAACCTCAACTGTACAGTAAAGGAGAAATGAACCATGTCTGTATTACACCTGAACGAAACCGATTTTGAAAGCAAAATCAACGCATCTCCCGTCGCGATTGTCGACTTTTGGGCAAGCTGGTGCGGCCCGTGCCGCATGCTCGCCCCCACCATTGAAAAGCTGGGCGAAGAGTTTGAAGGCAAAGCGGTCGTTGGTAAAGTCGATGTCGACGAAAACCAAAACCTTGCCGGCAAGTTTGGCGTCATGAGCATCCCCACCGTGATCGTGTTCAAAAACGGTAAAGAGATCGCCCGCAAGGTTGGCGTTCAGCCTGCGCCGGTTTACAAGGACTTGCTGAACAGCAACCTGTAATTCCCCTTATCCCACACTCCTCCCATTTTTGTAAAGACAACAAAAGGCCCGCACCGCTGCAGCAGTGCGGGCCCTTTTGCAGCCTTTGCTTTCGTTGTCTTTTTTTTACCGTTCATGCCCAAATGATAAAAAAAGATACAATTGGCATGAAATTTGGCGTCTTTTGTCGCCTGCGGGCTTCTTTTTGCAAGGGGTTTGTGTTATAGTAACGTAGGGCAGAAACAAAATTCCGTCCCGCCAGGTGGCCATGTGGGGCACCTGCTTTTGGCATAAGCAAACTGTAACAGTTACAGGGGAGAAAGGAACACAGATCAACATGAGAATTCTCGCAGCGAAGGATTATAACCATATGAGCCGGCAGGCCGCAAACCTGATTTCGGCACAGGTCATTTTAGAGCCCGCTTCGGTGCTGGGGCTTGCTACCGGGTCGACCCCGGTGGGCACCTACAAACAGCTGATTGAATGGTACAAAAAAGGGGATGTCGATTTTTCGTCCTGCAAAACCGTCAACCTCGACGAATATGTGGGCCTTGGCCGTGGGGACGAAAACAGCTACGACACCTTTATGTGGGAAAACTTCTTCTCCCATATCAATATCGCACCCGAAAACGTGCATATCCCCAACGGCAAAAACCGCGACGAGGCAGACGAGTGCCGCCATTACGACGAAGTGTTGGCTTCACTGGGCCACATTGACCTGCAGCTGCTGGGCCTTGGCCACAACGGGCACATTGCCTTTAACGAGCCGGGCCACGACTTTACGCTGGGTACCCACCGCGTCAAGCTGAACGAGAGCACCATCGAGGCAAACCGCCGCTTTTTTGAAAAAGAGGAGGATGTGCCCCGTTATGCGTATACCATGGGCCTGAAAAGCATTTTGGGTGCCGACCGCATTTTGCTGCTGGTTTCGGGTGCCGAAAAAGCGGAGATTTTGTACCGCAGCCTTGCGGGCCCCATCACGCCGGAGGTGCCAGCCAGCATTTTGCAGATGCACAGCGACCTTGTGGTCGTTGCCGACGACGCCGCGCTTTCGGTCATTCGCGAAAAAGCACCGCAGATGATGAACAAGCGCTAAGCTGCGTTTTACAACAATACAAAACGGCAGAGGGAACTTGCTTCCCCCTGCCGTTTTTTTTGCCGCCTGCCGCCCTAAACAAGGGCACTGTGTGGGAAATGTTTCCAAAGCGGGGCGTTTTTCTGTTTTAACCAAATTGTTTTTTGCTAAATTGTAAACTTTTTTCACAATAACTCGTATCAGGGATTGACAACTAAAAAAAAGGCTGTATTATTGTATTACGCAATTAATACAATAATACAAGCACATGAGAGGAGGAATGGGAGTGCAGCGCCCCATCATTGAGATTGAAGATCTCTATAAAATTTACAACCCCGGCGAAAATGAGGTTCACGCGCTGGACGGGGTCAGTTTGACGGTTTACGAGGGCGAGTTTGTCGCAATCGTCGGCCACTCGGGCAGCGGCAAATCCACGCTGATGAATATGATCGGCTGTCTGGACGTGCCCACCAGCGGCAGTTACCGGCTAAACGGGCAGGACGTCAGCACGATGACAGACAACGAGCTGTCCACCATACGCAACCGCGAAATTGGTTTTGTGTTTCAAAGCTTTAACCTGATTCAAAACCTCAGCGCATTTGAAAACGTCGAGCTGCCGCTGATCTATCGCGGCATCCCGGCGGCAAAACGCCAGCAGCTTGCCATTGCCGCACTGCAAAAGGTCGGGCTTGAGGGCCGTATGGACCACCGCCCCAACCAGATGTCGGGCGGCCAGCAGCAGCGCGTTGCCGTGGCACGGGCCCTTGCGGCCAGCCCGCCGCTGATTTTGGCGGACGAACCCACTGGCAACCTGGACACCAAAGCAGGTGCGCAGGTGTTCGAAATCATTCGCCAGCTGAACGCAGAGGGCAACACGATTGTGCTGATCACCCATGACGACGAACTGGCGCTGAAAGCACAGCGCATGGTGCGCATTACCGATGGTAAAATTGACAACGGGGATGCCCCCGAAGGAAAGGAGATTTTCTGATGAAAGAAAAAGAAAACACCCTGCCGGCACAGGGGGCAGCAGAGGGGGCTGCCCCGGCCCCGGCGGTAAAGAAACCCAAAAAGAAGCGCAGCGTCAAGAAGATGATTCTCATTGTATTGGTGGTTGCGGTGGTCGGCTTGTTTGCCGTCAGCCAGCTTTCCGCCATGCTGCGCGGCCCGCAGCCCACTTATGTTTCCACGGCGCAGGCGGCCACCGGCTCGGTCACCCAAACACTTTCCACCACCGGCACACTGCGCTCGGCCAACACCGTCAACGTGCTTTCGCCGGTCACCGCGCCGCTGTCTGCCGTCAATGTGCAGGCGGGGCAAAAGGTCAAACAGGGCGACGCGCTGTTTGCGTTTGACACAACGTCCTTGCAGCGTGTTTACCGGCAGGCCTCTGCCACCTGGCAAAGCGGCCAGCTGCAAAAGGAAAAAAGCCTTTCTGCCAGCAGTGACGCACAGGTAAAATTTAACGATGCGGCAACCAACCTCAACAACCTTGCCGTGCAGCGCGACAACGCGGCGGCGGCAGTGAGCAGCCTTACCGCACAGCTTGCGGCGGACCCCAACAACGCCGATTTAAAAGCAGCGTTGCAGGCGGCACAGGCAGACCTTGCTGCACAGGAGAGCGCGCTTAGCGCGGCAAAAAATGTCTATGACGCGACAGAGCAGGGCGTGCTGAGCGAAAACGACAAAAAGCTGCTTGACCTTTCGCAGGTCACGGCATCCGTTACACTGGAGGGCGCAAAAGAAGACCTTGACGCGGGCAAAGCGGGTGTCAGCGCCCCCATCAGCGGTGTGGTGACCAGCCTTACCGCCGTGCAGGGCGGCACGGCCGCGGCATACGGCACCCTTTGCACAATTGAAAGCATGGATGACGTTTATGTGGACATTGCCCTGTCGCGCTACGACCTTGAAAAGGTGGCCGTCGGACAAACAGCGCAGATTACAACCCTTGGCAATACCTATGACGGCGTGCTGGAAAGCATCGACGCCATGGCAACCAGCAGCGTTTCTTCTACCGGCAGCAGCGCGGCCTATGTGCATGCGCGCGTCAAGGTGACAAACCCGGGGCAAGACCTGCGGCTTGGCATTGAAGCAAATGTGGTTCTGTCCACGGGCGAAGCCGACAACGTAATCACAGTGCCGCTTTCCGCGGTGAATACCGACGTGGACGGTACGTTCTGCTACATTGTAGAAAATGGCATCGCGACCCGCTGTGCCGTAGAGACCGGTATTTCGTCTGACACACTGGTCGAGATTAAAAGCGGTCTTTCGGGAGGCGAAGATGTAATCACCAACCCGGCCGACGTAGTAGAAGGCGCTATCGTGAGCAGTGACCCGGCCTATATGGTGCAGTCTACCGGCGGCCTGATGATCGGTTAAGGGGGCGCATCATGCGGCAACTGATAGAGTATGCCAAAATGGCATTTCGCAATATTTCTGCAAACAAAACGCGCAGCCTGCTCACCATGTTGGGCATCATCATCGGCATCGGCTCGGTGATTATGGTGCTCAGCGTGGGCGGAGGCGGGCAAAAAATGATGGACGACCAACTGGGCTCGCTTGCCAACGGCTCTATTTACGTCATGGTGGGCGGCGAAGACGTCACCATGAACGATTATTTTACCAATGCGGATATTGAGGCGGTGCGCGGCATGAGCAGTGTCAGCGCGGCAACGATGTCCAGCGGTGCAAGCGGCACCATCCGTGGCACAAAAGAGGAGTTCACCGCCGATATCTCGGCCGGCAACGGGGACTACGCACTGGCATTTCCCACTAAGCTCGAAAGCGGCCGCATGTGGGACGAAGCGGATTATGAGGCGGCCCGCCGGGTCGTCACGCTGGATTCTGCCGGCGCCAAGGCGCTGTTTGGCACCGACCGCGTGCTGGGCATGACGGTGCAGCTTACCGTCAATGGCCGCACCTCTGATTTTACAATCATTGGCATCACCGAAAGCCAAAGCGGGTACAGCTATAACCGCAAGGTCTCGGTAAGCCTCACCATGCCCATCACCGCGCTGAATACACTGGGCGAGGGCATTGGTACCGAGCCGTTTTACCAAATTGCGCTGTTGTCAAAAGACACCACCCAAAGCGCCAAAACGGCACAGCAGGTGGTCAACCTGATGGAAGCGCGGCACGGCAACGCCGGGCGCGAATGCTACAGCATCATCGACGTCAGCCAGTATGCCGGCCAGATCAGCACGGTCACCAGCACCTTTACCAGCATCATTGCAGCCATTGCGGGCATCAGCCTTTTGGTCGGAGGTATCGGTGTCATGAACATCATGCTGGTGTCGGTCACCGAGCGCACGCGTGAAATTGGTATCCGCAAGGCACTGGGCGCAAAAACCGGCAGCATCACAATTCAGTTTTTAATCGAGGCCGGCACGCTGACTCTGCTCGGCGGCCTCATTGGTATTCTGCTTGGGTTGTGGGGTGGCAGCGGCATCAGCAGCCTGCTGGGCATTTCGGGCTATGTGGCCCCCACCACGGTGGTTGCCATTGCGCTGTTCTCGGTCGCCATTGGCATTTTCTTTGGCATTTACCCGGCGCGCAAGGCGGCAAAGCTGTCGCCTATCGAGGCACTGCGCACCGAATAAACACCATAAAGCAACAAAAAAGGCGGAAAGACTTGAACTTCAAGTCTTTCCGCCTTTTTAACTGTCTGCGGTGGCGCGGGCGAAATACGGGGGTTAAAACGCCTCGTCTTCCTCTTCCTCGTCGCCGTAGACTTCCACATATTGCTCGGTGTTTTTTTTGCCAAGGTACCCAAGACCGGCAAAGACGGCAAATAAACCGCCCAACATCAAAAGCAAACGCAGCAACCCTTTCAACATCCCGGATGCCTCCTCTCTAAAGCTAAAACAAAATAAGCACAACTTTTGTACTTATTATTATAACGAACCTCAGTAGTCAACTACTACAAAGTCACCAAAGCTTTGGCAGTTTGGCAGCCCCGCTTGCGGTTCACAGGCGAAGGCCGCGCCAAATGCGGCATCGCCCACCGCGTATTTGTACGCGTTGCCGGTAAACCTGCTGCCGGGGCGAAGGGTGGTACCAAACCGGGCCTGCAGCAACGCCGCGGGCAGCCGAAGCTCGGCCCCCCAGTAAAAGCCCTGCTCGTCCGCACCGCCAAACCGCGCCGGCGGGGGCAGCAGCAGCACCTCGCCCGGTGCGTCCTGCCCGCGCGCGGGGTGCACGGTACGGCATTCCACCTGCTCTGGGCCAATGTCGGCAAACAGATAATCGGCCCCCGGCGCAAACTGAAACGCGGCACCGACGCGGCTGGTTTTAGGCGGTGTTTTTTCAAAGCTGGTCAGGCTGAAAATCAGCTCTCCTGCGCAGACATAAGCGCGCAGGTAGGCATAAATATTCCCCGCGGCGCTGCTGCCATAATAATGTACGACCTTTACCGCGCTGATGGCGTCCAGCACCAGCGGGCTGTCACTGTAACTGACGGGGTTGGGCATTTTGGTCCCCCCTTACTAGGCGGTGCCCCTGCAATCTTTTCTACATTATAGCACAACCAGGCAAAAAGCAAAATGCCGCAAGTGAATTTCTGCGCCGGTTAAAATGGCGGTACTTTTTATAAATGAACGCTTTGTTTTACGCCAAACGGAAATTTTAGGGCCCAAAAGCCATTGTAAATGAATCAACAACGCGTTATAATTATCAATGTCTGATTTTTTGAAAGGCCGGGTGGTGTCTGCCGCAAAGGCCAGCGTCTGCGCTCGGGGAGGAGTGGCTTTCGCCAGACAGGAGAACGACAGAACAGGAGGGAACGTTCACTTGATGAAAAATGTTTTCAAGCGTGCGGCGAAGGGCGCTCATGTGCCTCATCACAAAAACACGCAGAACAGTGCCACAGTGGACATGCCGGTACCCGCTAAAATCCTGCTGCCAATGCAGCAGCATATCGGGGCCGCCGTGGCCCCTGTGGTCAAAGAGGGAGACCCGGTCTTTGTCGGTACGGTAGTTGGCGAGAGCGCAAGCCCGCTTTCGGCGCCCATCCACTCCAGTGTGTCCGGTACGGTTACGGCACTGGGGGAGGTTAAGCTGCCGAACGGCACAAAGGTGGCCGCGGTCGAGATCACATCCGACGGCAAACAAACACTGGACCCGTCGATCGCCCCGCCAGAGGTGACCGATTACGATTCGTTTATTGCTGCGGTACGCGCCAGCGGCCTTGTGGGCCTTGGCGGCGCAGGCTTCCCCACGTCGATGAAGCTGAAGCTGAAAGACCTTTCCATGGTTGACACGCTGATCATCAATGCGGCCGAGTGCGAGCCTTACCTCACCGCGGACAACCGCGAGATCATGGAAAACAGCGACGCTGTTTTGGCTGGTATCCACGCGGTGCAAAAGTGGATGGGCATCAAAACGGTGATCATCGGCATCGAGCGCAACAAGCCCGAAGCGATGGACAAGCTGTTTGATTTGATTAAGGGCGAAGAGGGCATTAAGGTAAAACCGCTGCCCGCCGTTTACCCGCAGGGCGCAGAAAAAGTGCTGATTGAGGTTTGCACCGGGCGCGAAGTGCCGCGCCGCGGCCTGCCGCTTAACGTCGGCTGCATTGTGATGAACATTTCCAGCGTTGCCTTTTTGGCGGATTATCTGCGCACCGGTGTGCCGCTGATCTCCCGCCGGCTGACGGTGGACGGCGACTGCATTGCAAAACCGCAAAACGTGCGCGCGCTGATCGGTACCCCCATTGACGATGTGCTGGCTTTCTGCGGCGGCACCAAGGGCGACCTTGGCGAAATCATCACCGGCGGCCCGATGATGGGTGTGCTGGTGGAGGACACGTCGTTCCCCATCTTAAAACAAAACAACGGTGTCCTTGCGCTGCCGCGCGAGGAGGTCTTGCTGCCTGCGGTACAGCCCTGCATCCATTGTGGCCGCTGCATCGACTGCTGCCCCGTGGGCCTTTCGCCCTGTGTCATTGCGGCCGGGGTAGATGCAAACGACCCGCAGGAGGTTGACCGCCTGCAGGTGGACACCTGCATGGAATGCGGCTGCTGCACCTATGTCTGCCCGGCAAAGCGCCCCGTTACCGAGACGATGCGCCGCGCAAAGGTGCTGCAAAAAAAGGCAAAGAAAGGGGCGAAAAGCAAATAATGGAACAGAATTTTTTGCTGGCGAAGGAATCCCCGCATATCCGCGATAATTCTTCTACCCAGCGCATCATGCTGGACGTTATCATTGCACTGTGCCCCGCGGCCATTGCAAGCGCCATTATTTTTGGCGCGCGCGCGTTGCTGGTTATTGGCGTCACCACCTTTGCCAGTGTCGCGTTTGAGTACCTGTACTGCTATTTCATGAAAAAAGAAAACCCGGTGGGCGATCTGTCCGCCGCGGTCACCGGCATTTTGCTGGCATTCAATCTGCCGTCGACGATCCCCTTGTGGATTGCGATTTTGGGCAGCTTTGTGGCAATCGTCATTGTAAAGCAGTTGTTTGGCGGCCTTGGCCGCAACTTTGCAAACCCGGCCATCGTGGCCCGCATTGTGCTGGCCGTCAGCTTTGCCGGCCGCATGACAGCGTATGCCTACCCCAGCTTTTCGGGTGGGGTCGATGCGCTGGCAAGTGCCACCCCGCTGGTGGCAACACAGCATGCCGACCTGCCGCTGCTGCAGCTGTTTTTGGGTGCGCACGGCGGTGTGCTGGGCGAAACCTGTGCTGCCGCGCTGATTGTGGGCGGTATTTACTTAGTGGCCCGCCGGGTTATTACCCCCACCATTCCGCTGACCTATCTCGCTACTGTGGCGGTCATCAGCCTGCTGGCAGGCCAAGAGCCGTTGGTGCAGCTGTTGTCGGGCGGCCTGATGCTGGGTGCCATTTTTATGGCGACCGATTATGCCACTTCGCCGTACACCCTTACCGGTAAACTGGTTTACGGGCTGGGCCTTGGTATCATCACCTGCGCCATTCGTTTTTGGGCAACTTCGGCAGAGGGTGTTTCCTATGCCATTTTGCTGATGAACCTGCTGGTGCCGTATATCAACCGTCTCACCCTCCAAAAACCGCTGGGAGGTGGCAACAAGAAATGAAAAAAGAAAAAGAGAGCACGTTTGAAGCGATGATTCGCCCCATTCTGGTGCTGACGATCATCTGCTTTGTAGTGTCGGGCCTGCTTGCCGTGACCCATTCCATCACCCAGCCAATCATCGACGGCCGCGCCCAGCGTGAGGCCGATGCCAGCCGCATTGTGCTGCTGCCCACCGCCGACTCGTTCAGCAAGGTAGAGTACAGCGACGATATTATTTCAGACGTTTATGCCGCGGATAACGGTGCTGGCTATGTCATCACCGGCGCTGCCAAGGGCTACGGCGGCGATGTGCCTGTCACGGTTGGCATCAACAGCGACGGCACCATTTCTGCCATTCAGATCGGCGATAACAACGAGACCCCGGGCGTTGGCAAAAAGGTCATGGATGCATCGTTTACCGACCAGTTCAAGGGTAAGACAAAGTCTTCTGAGGTAGACGGCATCAGTGGCGCAACTTTTTCGTCCAAAGCGGTTTTCGCTGTGGTAGACGCTGCCGAAGCGGCCTACCAAACTGTAAAGGGGGCGTAAAACAGCATGGAAAAACAATCGAAAAAAAGCAACCGCCTTGCGGTGCTGACCAACGGCTTGCTGCATGAAAACCCGAACCTGCGCCTTGTGCTGGGCACCTGCCCGACCCTCGCTATCACCACGTCGGTGTTCAACAGCTTGGGCATGGGCATTGCCGCGACCTTTGTGCTTATCGGCTCGAACATGGCCATTTCGGCCTGCCGCAAACTGATCCCGGACAAAGTGCGCATCCCGGCGTTCATCACCATTATTGCCGGGTTTGTCACCGTGGTCATGATGCTGGTGCAGGCCTTTGTGCCGGCACTGTACGACGCGTTGGGTGTTTACCTGCCGCTGATCGTTGTGAACTGCATTATTTTGGGCCGTGCCGAAATGTTTGCCAGCAAAAACCCGGTCATCGAATCGGCGCTGGACGGCCTTGGCATGGGCATTGGGTTTACCCTCACGCTGGCCGTTATGGGCTTTGTGCGTGAGCTGCTGGGCGCCGGCACCGTGCTGGGCTTTCAGGTGCTGCCGGCCAATGTCGAGCCGTTCAGCATCCTCGTTTCGCCTCCGGGCGGGTTCTTCGTGTTCGGCGTGCTGATGGCAGTTGCCATCTGGCTGGACGAGCGCCGCGGCAAAACCGTCAACGCCGATCCCGAAGCGGCCGGCTGCGCGGGCTGCGCCAACAGTGCGCTTTGCCATGGGGAAGGGGGTAAGGTCTGATGGCTGCAAAACTTGCTTTTATCTTCTTCAGCATGATTTTGACCAACAACTATGTGCTGGTTAAATTCCTCGGCATCTGCCCGTTCCTCGGCGTGTCGAAAAAACTGGATTCTGCCATTGGCATGTCGGCGGCAGTCACCTTTGTCATGGTGGTCGCCACCGCCGCTACCTGGCCCATTTACACGAACCTGCTTGAGCCGCAGGGCCTTGGTTACCTGCAGACCATCGTGTTTATTCTGGTTATCGCCATTTTGGTACAGCTGCTTGAAACGGTGATGAAGCGCTTTATGCCCCCGCTGTACAACGCGCTGGGCATTTACCTGCCGCTCATCACCACCAACTGCACCATCCTCGGTGTGACCATCCTCAACATCGACAACGGCTACAGCTATGCCGAAAGCCTGGTCTGCGCACTGGGTGCCGGCCTTGGCTTTATGCTGGCGATGGTGATGTTTTCCGGCGTGCGCCGCCGGCTGGAGGAGGCGCGCCCCCCGAAGCCGTTTGAAGGCCTGCCTATCACACTGGTGGCGGCAAGCATCGTTTCGCTGTCCTTCACCGGTTTTGGCGGCCTGATCGAAAAGATCTTTGGCATGTAAGGGAGGGCAAAGCATGAATATTGTACTGGCAATTGCAATCGTGTCGGTTATTGGCCTCGTGGGCGCCGCTATTCTGGTGGTCGCGGCCAAATACCTGACAGTAGAAGAGGACCCCCGCATTGCGCTGGTCACCGCGGCCCTGCCCGGTGCCAACTGTGGTGCCTGTGGCTATGCAGGCTGTGCAGATTACGCAAAGGCAGTTGTTGCGGGCAAGGCGGAAACCAACCGCTGTGTCCCTGGCCGGCAAAAAACAGCCGATGCCGTTGCGGCATTGATGGCCGAAAACTAACTATAACACAAAACCCCCGCGGACATCGCCCGCGGGGGTTTTTGCTGTTGTCAGCCCTGTGGCCCCATGCTGTTAGCGCGGGTATGGCCGGGTATTTTTAGCAGTGTAAAAGCAGCGGCACCCTGCGGGGGTGCCGCTGCTTTTTTTGTGGTAAATTCAACAATCTTCTAGCAGCTGGCGCAGCATGCCGTCCGGGTCGTTTAAAAAGCGGCGGGTCACCTCGTAATGCTCGGTGTGGCGGTAGTCGGTGGGGTGGATGCCGTCGCGGTCAAACAGCAACACCTCGGCGCCGGGGCAGGCCATCAACAGTGGCGAGTGGGTCGCAATGAATAACTGTGCCCCCTGTGCCGAAAGCCGGTGCAACAGGCACAGCAGCGAAAGCTGCCGTGTGGGCGAAAGCGCGGCCTCGGGTTCGTCCAAAAAGTACAGCCCGCCGGCAGAAAACCGGTTCAGAGCAAGGGCCAAAAAGCTTTCGCCGTGCGACTGCTCGTGTAACGATTTGCCGCCGTAGTAATCCAGCAGGCCCGGCGGGCCGTCGTTTTCCAGCTTTTCCACTTCGCTGGCAAGGTTATAAAAGCTTTCGGCCCGCAAAAAAAACGTGTCTTTGGGCCGCACCGCCCCCCGGCGCACGGTCAGGTACTGCCACAAATCAGAGTGCGTGGCGCGCGAGCTAAAATTAAAGTTGCGCCCGCCGCCCTCGGCATTCAGCCCGCAGCTAATAGCAAGGGCCTCTAACAGGGTCGATTTGCCGGTGCCGTTTTCACCCACAAAAAAGGTGACGGGCATTGTAAACCGGCGGCTGCCAAGGTGGCGCACCGCGGGCAGCGCGGCAATATAGTTGTTTTTCGGCGGCGCGGCGGCAAGCTGCACCCCGGTGATGAAATTCTGCGACAGCAAGGCGTTCTCCTTTCGGCAAAAGGTGTTTTAAACAATAAAACAGCAGGCACACAAAGGCACCTGCTGCAAACCGGTGGGTACCCGGTGTCACCATTTTGTTTTGGTTTCTACCACTTTGCCGGCAATGTACAGCTGCTCCAGCTCTTCGCCCACCAAAATTTGCGGCTGATATTCGGGGTTAAAGGGCTGCAAAATTACCGTATTGCCGCGGCGCATAAACTTTTTCAGTGTGCCCTCGCCGTCGTCGCCAAACACAATCACGCCAAGGTCGCCGTCCTCCAGCGCATTCTGCCTGTGCACCAGCGCAAGGTCGCCGTCTTGAATGCGGGGCTCCATGCTGTTGCCGCGCACAATTAAATAAAAGTAATTTTCCGGGTCCTTTACACGGGCGTACTCCACACCGCAGTCCTCTTCCAGCGCAAGGGCGCCAAACCCGGCGCGCACCGTGCCCACGACGGGGATGGGGTGTTCGCCCGCGGCGGCATAGCCCACCACCGGTGCGCGGCCCGCGCGCCCCAGCAGGTAATCGGTCGTCACGTCAAAATAATCAGCAAGGCTGCGCAGTGTCTGCGGGTCCGGCTGGCTGCGGCCGGTTTCCCATTTGCCCACCGCCTGCTGGGTGATGCCAAGGTGTTCGGCCAGCGCCACCTGGCTTATTTTTTTTGTGCGGCGCAGCTTTTTTAATGTTTCTGCAAACATCGTTGCCACCTCCTGTTGTCTGCATCAAGTATACAACTATTTTTTGTATTTGTAAAGAAAGTTATAAAAATGGTTGTAAAAACACTTGACAACAACTCATGGTTGTAATATGATGAAGACACGGAAAACCACTCTTTGACCGCGTACAATCGGTAGGGGGATATAACATGATGAAATCATTTTGGTTCAATTTACTTGCTATTTTTGCGGGCCTTGCGGCCCTCGCATTTTTGGGCGGGGTTTCGCTTTCGTCGGCCCGCTCGCTGCTGGGCCTGCCGTTAGCGGCAGTGCTTTCATGGTTAAGCTTCAGCTTGTTTTCAGCAGGGTTTTCGGCCCCGCGCCGCCACAGGGCGGCGCGTCGGCGCCCGGCGTTGCAGCCCCAAAAGGCGGGCGGTGACACCCCGCTGCGCCGCGTGGCTTAAAAGGGGGCAGGCAACATGGCAAATTGGGAGCTTGAGTATCTTGCCAAACGGCTGGGCGGCCCGCTTTGTGCCCGCCAGATCCAGCGGGCGATCTGGTACCGCGAACAGGCGCAGATGCCGATTGAAAGCATTGGCGCGGCATTGGCGTATTTTTACGGCGGCTAAACAGGCAGGTAATGTCCCGCAGCCAAAACGGTGTACGTTTTGGCTGCGGGCTTTTTGTTAAGGGGGGGCGCACGGTGGATGTGCTTGAAAAACTGACAATTTTGACCGATGCGGCAAAGTACGATGTTGCCTGTACGTCGTCCGGGGCGGGGGATTCTGCCCCCACCGGCGCGGGGCTTGGCAGCACCGCAGACTGCGGTATCTGCCACACCTGGTCGGCGGACGGGCGCTGCGTTTCGCTGCTCAAGGTGCTGATGACGAATGTCTGCGTGTTTGACTGCCAGTACTGTGTCAACCGGCACAGCAACGAAACACCCCGCGCGGCGTTTACCCCCACCGAGCTTGCCGATTTGACGATGAGCTTTTACCGGCGCAACTATATTGAGGGTCTGTTTTTAAGCAGCGGGGTGCAGCGCAGCCCAGACTACGCCACCGAGCAGATCATCAAAACGTTAGAGCTGTTGCGCGGCCCGTACCACTTTACCGGGTATATCCACGCCAAAGCCATCCCCGGCACCGACCCGCTGCTGATTGCGCGCCTTGGCGTGCTGGCCAACCGGCTGAGCGTCAACATTGAACTGCCCTCGCAGCGCAGCCTTGCGCTGCTGGCCCCCAATAAAAGCAAGCAGAATATTTTGGGCCCTATGGCCACCATTCGCGATGGTATTACAGAGAGTAAAGAAAGCCTTGTAAAATACAAAACCGCCGAAAAGTTTGCCTCGGCAGGGCAAAGCACACAGATGATTGTCGGGGCAACACCGGAGACCGATTATCAAATTTTGCGCCTCACCGAGGGGCTGTACCACAAATACCAGCTGAAACGGGTGTTTTTTTCGGCGTATATCCCGGTGGCCGAAAACGCGTTGCTGCCCGCGCTGGACACCAAACCCCCGCTGCTGCGCGAGCACCGGCTGTACCAGGCCGACTGGCTGCTGCGGTATTACGATTTCGAGGCGTCCGAAATTCTGGACGAGGAACATCAGGAGTTCAACCCGTTTCTCGACCCCAAATGCAACTGGGCCGTCAACCATTTAGAGCAGTTCCCCGTGGAGGTCAACCGCGTCCCGTACGAAACGCTGTTGCGAGTGCCGGGTGTTGGGCCGGTCAGCGCAAAGCGCATTGCGCACGCGCGGCGGGCGGGTAAGCTGGACTGGGACGACTTAAAGCGCATCGGGGTGGTACTGAAACGCGCACAATACTTTTTGCTCTGCAAGGGCAAAATGCGGCCGGGGCTGAGCATCACGCCGCAAAACACGGTGCGCGCGCTGATCGACGGCGCGCCGCTGGCAAAGGCAGAACAGCTGACGTTGTTTGGCACCAGCAGCGCACCGTCGCAGGCCGAACTGTTGGAGGTGGCGTCGGAATGTGTGTCGCAGGCAATTTAATCTATGTGTACGACGGCAGCTTTGAGGGCATGCTGTGTTGCATTTTTGAGGCGTTTGTGCGCAAAGAGCGCCCGGTGCAAATTTGTGCGCAAAGCGCATTGCAACCCAGCCTGTTTGGGGTGCTGCCAATAGAAACCCAGCCCGATAAGGCGCTGCGGGTGTTGCACGGGCTGGAAGAAAAGGTGTCCCCCCTTGCGGCGGCCACCGTGCGCGATTTGTTTTTGTCCGGCCAGCAGGACAAGGCCCTGCTGGCGCTGGACTTTACCCGCCTTGCGTTCGAGCGGGGCACGGTTGTCACCACGATGCTGGGCAACGAGGTGGTTGCCGCGGCGGCGGGGGCGGTGCGCAAGCTGTACAACGAAGCGCATATGTACAAGGGGCTCATCCGCTTTTCAGATGTGGGGCAGGGCATGGTGGCGGAAATAGAGCCCAAAAACTTTGTGCTGCCGCTGATTGCACCGCATTTTTGCAGCCGGTTTCGCAACGAGACCTTTTTGATTTATGACAAAACAAACCACGCGGCACTCATCTGGCAGCAGCATACGGCAAAGTTGGTGCCGGTCGATGCGCTGACGCTGCCCCCGCCCACCGGCGAAGAGCAGGTGGTGCGGCGGCTGTGGAAGCGCTTTTACGACACCATTGCCATTGAGGCACGGCGCAACCCAGTTTGCCAGCGCACCCATATGCCGAGGCGCTATTGGGCCTGCCTGACCGAAATGCAGGCGGACCTTGACACGCTGGCCGCCGCCGACCAGCCGCCGCCGTTGCTGCCGCCCGGCACGGTAGAATACGGGGCCTTGCAGCCGCAACCGGTTTGATTAAAGGGGGTAGCGAAGGATGAAAGAGCAGCTTGCGGCACACGCAAAGGCCGTGTACCGCGCGGCGGCAGCCTTGCAGCTTTACACTGCGGGTCAGCTGGAGGCAGGGCGTGCCCCCGGCGCGGCCCGCATGGCAGTATTGCTTGCGCAGTTGCAGGCAGCCGAGGCTGATTTGCAAGCAGCACTGCAAAGCGAAGAGCCCCCCATGGCACCCACCCCGCCGGGGCAGGTATGCGGGCAGACCACCTTTTGGCCCGCCGGCAAACAGGCACCGCCCCGCAAACACGCGCGCTGACCCGGGGCCTCTGCCGGCGCCGGGTAATTTGGCCAATGATGGCAAACAGCAGGCAGCGGGCTCAAACGATACCGCGCCCTCTGTTTAAAACGATTTCTATTAGCTTTTGACACGCGGCTTGGCCTTTCTATTGGCGTTTGCGTCGCGGTATTTGCCGGGGTTTTATTACAAGCTTTACCCCGCCATCGCATGCCGCCCTGCCCGTATGGGGTGGGGGTGCTGCTACCGCCGCAAAGCCACCGGCTATGGGCCGCGTTTTTTTTAAGCAACGGGCCTGCCGCCGGGCAAAGCCGCGCGGGTAAAAATCGCGGCGGGCAGCGGCATGGCTGCCGGGTTTGCCTGCAATAGAACAAATAACAAAGCAAGGGCCCTGCCATTTGGCAGGGCCCTTGCTTTAAATAACCGGTTTGCTTTGGCAGCGGGTCAGGCAATTTCCTCCGGCTCAAACTGGCTTTGGTACAAGTCGGCGTAAAAGCCGCCGCGTGCCAGCAGGTCGTTGTGGTTGCCCACCTCTACAATATCGCCGTCCCGCATCACCAAAATCACGTCGCTGTCACGAATGGTCGACAGCCGGTGCGCAATTACAAAGCTGGTGCGGCCCTCCATCAGCCGCTCCATCGCGTGCTGAATATGCAGCTCGGTGCGAGTGTCCACGCTGCTGGTCGCTTCGTCCAAAATCAAAATCTTCGGGTCGCTCAGCACGGCGCGGGCAATTGTCAAAAGCTGTTTTTGCCCCTGGCTGATGTTGCTCGCTTCCTCGTTCAGCACGGTCTCGTAGCCGTCCGGCAGGGTGTGGATGAAGTGCTCCACCCCCGCCAGCTTTGCGGCAGCATACACCTCTTCGTCGCTGGCACCCAGCCGGCCGTAGCGGATATTCTCCATAATCGTGCCGTTATAAAGCCAGGTGTCCTGCAACACCATGCCAAACAGGCCGCGCAGGTCGTTGCGGGCAAACTGCCGCAGGTCGTACCCGTCCACTAAAATCGCGCCCTCGTTCACGTCATAAAAACGCATAAGCAGCTTGACAATGGTGGTCTTGCCGGCGCCGGTGGGGCCCACAATGGCCACCTTTTGGCCGGGCTGCACCACGTGTGAAAAATCGTGGATGATGGTTTTGTCCTCGTTGTAACCAAATTTCACATGTGCAAAGGCCACCGAACCGTCTACCGCGTCAACCGGTACCGGCTGTGCGGGGTCGGGGGTCTCTTCCTCTTCACCCAAAAACTCAAATACCCGCTCTGCCGCGGCGGCCGTCTGCTGCAGCACGTTGCTGATGTTGGCCAGCTGGGTGATGGGCTGGTTAAAGCTGCGCACATACTGAATGAACGCCTGAATATCGCCCACGCTGATGCTGCCCTTAATGGTCAGCCAGCCGCCCAGCACACAAATCGCCACATACCCAAGGTTGCCGACAAAGGTCATCAGCGGCATCATCAAGCCAGACAAAAACTGGCTTTTCCAAGCCGAATCGTACAGGCGGTCGTTAATTTCGCCAAAGGTTTCAATGCTGCGCCCCTCGCCGTTAAAGGCCCGCACGACAATCTGCCCGCCGTACATCTCCTCTATATGGCCGTTTGCTTCGCCAAGGGTCTTTTGCTGGCGTGCAAAAAATGGCTGGCTGCGCTTGACGATTTGGGTCACGAAAATCAGCGAGATCGGCAGCACTAAAATGGCGGCCAGTGTCATCAGCGGGCTGATTGTCAGCATCATCACCAAAACGCCGATGACGGTCGTGATGCTGGTGACAATCTGTGACAGGCTTTGGTTCATGCTCTGGCTCAGGGTGTCAACGTCGTTGGTCACGCGCGAAAGCACGTCGCCGGTGCTCGTGCCATCAAAGTATCGCAGCGGCAGCCGGTTAATCTTTTCGCTGATGTCCCGCCGCAGCTTGTAAGTGACCTTTTGGGTCACGCCGGTCATCATCCAGCCCTGCAGCGACGAGAGCAAAAACGACACGCCGTACAGCGCGACCAGAATCAGAATAATGCCGCCGATGTAGCCAAAGTCGATGTTGCCGGTGCCGGCGATCAGGGCCAAAATGCCCTCGAACAGCTTATTGGTGGCGCGGGCCATCACCTTGGGGCCCGCAATGGCAAACACCGACGAAAAAATAGCGGCGACGACCACGATTACAATAGTGGTGTGGTAATCTTTTAAATAACGGATCAGCTTTTTAAAAGTGCCTTTAAAGTCTTTTGCCTTTTCGCCCGGCATCATGCCGTGGCCGCCCATCGGGCCGCCACCCATTGGCCCGCCCTGGCGGGGCTGCTTTTTTTGTTCGCTCATGCCAACTCCTCCTTTGAGAGCTGCGACAGCGCAATTTCGCGGTAGGCTGCGCAATTTTCCATCAGCTCGCGGTGGGTGCCTCTGCCGACCATCTTGCCGTCGTCCAGCACAATAATCTGATCGGCGTTCATAATGGTCGAAATGCGCTGTGCCACCAGCAATACCGTGCTCTGCCGGGTCACGTCATGCAGCGCATGGCGCAAAGCCGCGTCGGTCTTAAAGTCCAGTGCGGAGAAAGAATCGTCAAAAATATACACAGCAGCCTTTTTCACCAGTGCCCGCGCAATGGAGAGGCGCTGCTTTTGCCCGCCGGACACATTGGCACCGCCTTGGCTGATGGGGGTTTCAAACCCTTCAGGCTTCGTGCTGATAAATTCGGTTGCCTGCGCAATGTCGGCCGCCTGTTGCAGCAGCGCGTCGTCGGCATTTTCATCGCCGTAGCGCAGGTTGCTGGCAATGGTGCCCGAGAACAGCAGCCCCTTTTGCGGCACATAGCCAATCTGGTCGCGCAGTTGCCCCTGTGTCAGGTCGCGAATATCCACGCCGTCCAGCGTGATGCTGCCCTCGGTGACATCGTAAAAGCGCGGCACCAGGTTGACCAGTGTGGATTTACCGCTGCCGGTAGAGCCGATAAAGGCGGTCGTCTCGCCCGGCTTTGCCACAAAACTGATGTGCTGCAGTACGTCGGCGTCTGCCGCCCCATAGCGGAAGGACACGTCGTGAAATTCCACTTCGCCTTTTGCACGGCTGCCCAGCTCGGCAGGGCTTTCAGGGTCATGGATGCTGGTTTCGGTGCTCAGCACTTCATTGATGCGGTCGGCCGAAACCGCCGCACGCGGGATCATGATGAACATCATACTCAGCATCAAAAAGCTGAACATAATCTGCATGGCATACTGCATAAACGCAAGCATATCGCCAATCTGCATCTGGCTGTCGGCAATCTGGTGTGCGCCCACCCAGATGATTAGCACGGTCATCAGGTTCATCACAAACATCATGGCGGGGAACATCAGCGACACCAGCCGGTTGACAAACAGGTTCGTGCGCTTCAAATCCTCGTTTGCGTCGTCAAAGCGCTTCTCTTCAAAGCTTTGGGTACCAAACGCGCGAATGACCATCATACCGGACAGGCTTTCACGGGTGACAAGGTTCAGCTTGTCCACCAGCTTTTGCATAATCTTGAATTTCGGCATGCCAATGCGGTAGATGACCAGAATCAAAATCAAGATAAAGCCAACGCCCACGGCAAGCACCCAGCTCATGTTCGGGCTTTTTGACAGCGCCATAAAAATGCCGCCAATGCCAAGAATCGGGGCGTAGCAAATCATGCGCAGGCCCATCGTGATAATCTGCTGCATCTGCGTGATGTCGTTGGTTGTGCGGGTAATCAGGCTGGCAGTCGAAAACTTGTCAAACTCGGCATTTGTAAAATGGCTGACCTTTTGAAACACGTCGCCGCGCAGGG
This sequence comes from Bacillota bacterium, assembly GCA_023460035.1. Lineage (GTDB taxonomy): Bacteria > Bacillota > Clostridia > Oscillospirales > Ruminococcaceae > Pygmaiobacter. Next base: position 42,652 of record JAEWRN010000033.1, on the reverse strand, counting down.
TGCGTGAGGCGCCCGCGCCAATGCGGGATGCAAATAACCCCACCAGAATGCTGGCGGCGGCGCTGACCAGTGAGATGGCCAGCATTTTGCCGCCGGTCTTGCGGATATAGGCCGACTGAATGGCACCGGTGTCGGCACCCAGCTCGGCGAGGAAGCTTTTCGCAAACACGGCGCCGGTGCCGCTGGTCAGCTGCTCCGGTGCCTGTGACGCGGTTTCAATTGCAGCGTCAATGGCGGGCTGCTGTTGTGCCAGCATCGGCATCATGGCGTAGATCTGCGTAAAGTCAAACTGCACGTCACTGGTGCCGGTCATGTCGGCCGCCGTGTTGCTGCCGCCGGACACCTGCTTCATCAGTTCGACCATCGCATAGCCGGATTGGCTGAATGCGGTGTTCAAAGCGGTGCTGTCCTCTTTGCTCAAATCATTTACCGCCCAAACAGTGTCGCCAAGGCTGGTGTAGGTTTTGGCAAGCGTGGTGTATTCCTCGCTGCCAGAGGTCACTTTATGGTAAGAGGCATCGGCCAGCGTGCGCTCTTCGTCGGTCATAAAGGTTTTCATCAGCGTCAGGCCGTTGTCACTGATGACAGCGGGGTAGCTGTACTCCACACCGCCCTGCTGAATACCAACATTCACGATGTCGGACATGTAGTTCGGCAGGTTCAAGTCAGCATTGGCCTGTACAAACAGCAGTACAATGGCCACCAGCAGCAAAGGCAGGTAGGGCTTTAGGTATTTTGCCAGTTTTGTCATAGCTTGTTCTCCTTTAGGGCGGCAAACCGCCGCGCAAATTCGGCTGAAAAATGGTCTTGCTCGGCAGTAATCGCAGTTTTCAGGTCGTGCAATGTGGCAATGAAGGTGTTCACCTGTTCTTCGCCAAGGCGGTTAACGACCTTGCGGCCAAGGTGGTCGTAAAGCCGCACGGCCTCTTTTACCAGGTTGCGGCCCTCGTCGGTCAGCGAAACGTAAACGGCCCGGCGGTCAGCTTTACCGCGGCGGCGCTGAATGTATCCCAGCGCCTCCAATTCATCCACTTTCTGGCTGATGGTGGGCGGTGCATTGCGCATCAGCCCGGCAAGCGCGGTGATTTTCAGCCCGTGCTCCTGCGCGTCGTAAGTACCTGGCGGCAGGTGCGGCATGTTGCAGCCGTGCATTTCAAAAATATACAGGTGCCGCATCAGATTAAACTGGCCCTGGCTCAGCTCCGGCAGCGGGGAGTAGTTGATAAACAGGTCGCGAATTTCGGCCGCGGCCTGAAACAGCTCCCGCACGCGGGGGTCGGTTTCATTTTTAAAAGGGCCCATCTCGGGGCGGGGTGCATTCATGTGGGGGTCTCCTTTCCCGCCACAGGGCGGTAATAATTATTTCGGCAGGCAAATATTTAGGCTGCCTAAGCATCTGGCGTTTTCCTATCATAAAACTTTTCTCACAAAAAATCAATGAACTATTTGTGAACAATGCAAAATAAAAAAACCGGGCATTGCCCGGTTTTTTTGCGGCGGCCAGTTGTCGCCAAATTTATTCGTTATCTTCGGTGGGTGGGGTACTGCCGGCAGGTGGCGGCGGTGGTGGGGTGAGGGCTGTTTTGCGCGCAGTGCGCAGCGTTTTAAAAAAGTCGCTCAGCAGCGCTGCGCATTCCTCTGCCCGCACACCGCCCACCAGCTGTGGTTTGTGGTTAAAGGGCAGGGCCGTCAAGTCAATTACACTGCCGCAGCACCCGGCCTTGGGGTCGCTGGCGCCATACACTACCCGCACAATACGGCTGTTGATAATGGCGCCGGTACACATGGGGCAGGGCTCCAGCGTCACGTATAAATCGCACTGCCAAAGCCGCCAGCCGCCAAGATTGCGGCAGGCTTCGTCAATGGCGGCAAGCTCGGCATGGGCCAGCGCGTTTTTACCGCTCTCGCGCCGGTTGTAGCCGCTGCCCACCACTTCGCCGCCGCGCACCACCACGGCACCTACCGGCACTTCGCCCAGCGCGGCGGCCTGTTTTGCCAGCTTTAGCGCAAGGCCCATAAAATAAGCATCGTTTTTTTCTGTCATCGGTTATACTCCAGTACCACAATTACAATTAACAGCAGCAGCGTAAAGGCAAACACCGGTGCGCTAAGCAGCCGTTCGGTGCGGCCCATGCGGTTTTTGCGGGTAGGGTAGCGCGGCAGCCGCACCGGCCCGCCGCTGCGCAGCAAAAGAAACAACGCCAAAAAACCGGTGCCAAGGTACACGCTGAACAGGATGGCCGAAAGGCCAAAGGCGTTGACACCGTCCATCTGCTGCTTTGCCCACAGCAGCACAAAGCCGGACAGGTTGTTTGCAAAATGCAGCAAAATAGAGTAGCTGAGGTTTTTGGTGAACGCGTACACATAGCCCAAAAACAGCGACAGCGCAAAAATGGCGGGCAGCTGCGACAGGTCGGAATGCAGCAGCGCAAACAGCGCCGAGGTGACCACGATGGAAAACCACGCGCCGTAAGGCGACAGCGCGCGCTGGATCAGCCCGCGAAACAGCAGTTCTTCAAAAATAGCGGGCAGCACGCAGACCGACAAAAAGGCCAGCAGCAAAGCACCGCTGCTGGTGGGCAGCTGCAATGCAGCGGGCGGGGTATAGCCGCCAAGGCCCAGCAGCAGGCGCACTAAATTTGACGCCGCGCTGCCAAGGCTGGTAAAGCATAAAAACAGTGGCAGCCAAGTACTCACCAGCTTTGCGGTGGGCTTTGCAACGCGCAAAGCGGGCAGGCCCAGCGGCTTTACCCAGCTGTGCAGCGCCCAAATGGGCAGCCCCAAATTAATGGCGGTCGCAACACAGTTCAGCAGCATTGCAAGCCACACCGGCAGCCCGGCGGGGTTTTGCAACCCGCTGCCCGGCAGGCTAAGGGCGCAAAGGGCGTTCAGGGCGGTTTTTAGCAGCTCGGCCAGAAACAGGTAAAGCAGCACCGCAAGGCCAATTAAATTTGCCGCGTAGAACAGGTTGTCCCGCCGCAGTTTTTTGTCCTGCATACCGGCCCCACCCCCCCTTTTGCGGTAAAATTTTTTTAAAGTTCATCTTATCTTAACCAAAATAGGTTAAAATTACAATATAGTATAGGCGTACAAAGGGTTCTGGCGCGTATTTACTTGAAAACCCCGTGAAAATTCGGTATGATTCAAAAAAATGAAGAAACTGGGCAACGCAACTCGTTTTGATACACGAAGAACAAAACAGGGGGCACCCCCCACAACACAAAGGAGTGATCCGTATGACGCCGAGAATTTTATTGCTCATTGTTTCGGTACCGGGCATCTTTTTGGCCGCCTACGGTTTGTATTTTGCCGGTATTGCATTGCTGGGCCTGCGCCGCCATCTCAGCTACCCAAAAGCAGCCCCGCAGGCGCGCTTTGCCGTGGTCGTGGCTGCCCGCAACGAAGAGGCGGTCATTGGCAACCTGGTGGACAGTTTGAGCCGGCAAAATTACCCGCGGGAGCTGTATGACATTATTGTTGCGCCCAATAACTGCACCGACAATACCCGGGGTGTGGCGGCACAACATGGGGCGCGCATCTTTTTACCCAGAGGCAAGGTGACCGGCAAGGGGGACGTGCTGCAGCAGGCCGTCTCGCAAATCGTGCTGCCGGAGGGCTATGACGCCATGTGCATTGTGGACGCCGATAATTTGGTGGAGCCGCATTTCCTTGCCCGCATGAACGACGCTTACGCCGCGGGCGGGCAAGCCGCACAGGGCTTTCGCGACAGCAAAAACCCCCGCCAAAGCGCGGTGTCGGGCTGCTATTCCATCTGCTACTGGATGCTCAGCCACTTTTATAACCGTTCCCGCCATGTGCTGGGGCTGTCCTCACTGATTGGCGGCAGCGGGTTTATGGTTTCGGCGAAACTGCTGCGCCGCCTTGGCGGGTGGAACACCAGCACCATGACTGAAGATTATGAGTTCAGTGCCCAGTGCGTGCTGGCGGGCGAGCGGGTGTACTTTGTGCCCGATGCCATTATTTACGACGAACAGCCGCTGACCTTTGTACAATCGTGGAAGCAGCGCCGCCGCTGGACGACCGGCAGCCTGCAGGGGCTGGAGCTTTACGGCGGGCGGCTGTTTGCCCGCGCGGTAGACCAGCACGACATGGTGAGCTTTGATATGTACCTCACCTTCTTATCACCCATTTTGCAGGTGGTCTCCACCGTGGCAGGGGTGTTTGCCGGCGGCCTGATGCTTTGGCAGGGGCGCCTTGTGCCGATGCATTTATTTTTGATTATCGCGTTCGCCGCGGGCTCGGTGCTGGCAAGCGCCGTGGGCTGTGCCGTGGTGGCACTTGCCGCCGTGCTGATGAAGCAGACCCCGATGACCGGCATGGCAAAGAGCATTTTGTCGTTCTGGCTGTTTTTGTTCAGCTGGATGGTCATCACCTTTGTCAGCATGGTCAAAAAGCAAAAGAACTGGGAGCCCATTGCCCACACGCAGTCAGTTACAATCAACGAGCTACAGCGCTGATTGCGCGGGCGCGGATGAAAGTTGAATACTTATAAGGTCGTTTGACCGGGCAGGCCCCTGCCGCGTGCACTTGGCGCGGCAGGGGCCTGTTTTTTGTGTTCAGCACAAAGCAGCCGGGGCCGCATGCGGAACAAAATCCAAATATTGACAAAAGAAGCTGTTTTGCCGATACTATACGGGGGGGGCCTTTGCTTTACGGGGGGCCTTTGCTTTACGGGGGGGCTTTGCTTTGCCGTCAAAATAAAAAAGCCGGTGCGCGTTGGCGCTATGGTGGGGTGAAACATGAAAAGAAAAATAAAAAAAGTGGCTATGCTCTTCGCGGTGCTTTGTCTCGCCCTGCTCTCTTTTAAGGCCATTACCGGCACAGACCTTGCGCTGATGCTGTGGCTGCACAACATCGCCGCAGAAAACGAAACGCTGACGTTCCAACAGGCGTTCCCGTTTGGTTGGGATGCGGCGTACCGTGATGCCGGGGTATATGGCACAGGCTCGCGGCTGAAGGAAAAATACAAGCTGGAATTTACGGTTTCTGAATTAATGAGGGATGATAAAAACCGGATTTTGTTTTTTAAAAACGGTAAGCTGGTGCGCGTTGTCAACTACGAAATAGGCTATACCGACATTGATCTAAAAAAAGGGAATGATAAAATTCTGCCGCAAACAAAGTTCTCTGTTTTTTGGAAGGATGAAAAAAAAGATTATCTGGTGTTGACGCAGCTGGACGATTAAAATAAGGCCGGCACCCGCGCACGGCACCGGCACCAATCCGCCGCGTGGCGGCCAAACGGCGGCCAAACGGCGCGGCAAGGCCGTTTTTTGCAAGCCGCCCTTGCTTTTGCTTTGTGGCCGCAGGGTAAAACTGTTAAAAACTGCCCCGCACAGGGCAGGGCATCAACAGGCCGGCAGCGGTGCAAAAAAGCGCATGTGCGGCCACGGCAGCAGCGCCCGGTTGACAGGCCCGGCTGCCCGGCGTATGATGGAAAATGAAAAATAAACGCACAAAGGCACTTTCTTTTCACCGCGCACCCTGCGGCAAAAGAAGGTGCTTTTTCAGGGCCGCGCGGCAGGGGCAATCGCTTTTTCAACGCCACAAAAACGCGGCTTTTACGGGGCAATCGTGCGCAGTGGTGCAAGTTCTGCTATAATACAATATAATTCTGCAAAAAATGCGGCGCTTGCAAAAAGTAAAAGCGGCCGCACAGGTGCAAACGGGGGTTTGGTTCAATGCCGAAAATAGGGATGCGTATCTGGAAATCTGCACTTGCCGTGCTGCTGTGCTTTTTCATCGACTTTTTGCGCGGCGCGGGCACCCCGTTTTATTCCGCCATTGCGGCGCTGCTGTGTATGCAGCCCACGCGTGACGGTTCGCTGAAAACCGGGCTCAACCGGGTCAAGGGCACCGTGCTTGGCGCTGTATTTGGGCTGGTGATCTTGCTGGCAGAGCGGCAGTGGCTGCCACAGGGCGCGGACCTCTTGCGCTTTTTGCTCATCAGCCTGTCGGTCATTCCGCTGTTGTACCTCACGGCGCTGCTGCGCATGCCCACGGCAAGCTATATCACCTGCGTGGTGTTTTTGTCCATCACCGTCAGCCATGGCGAGGATGTCGCCCCGTGGCTGTTTGCGCTGAACCGCATGGTAGACACCCTGCTGGGCATTGGGGTCTCGCTGGGGGTCAACAGCGTTGCGCTGCCTCACCGCCGCCGCGGGCTGTTGATGGTCAGCGGCATCGACGGGGTGCTGCTGGGGCCTGGGGGGGAACTCACCCCCACCGCGCGGGTACAGCTTTGCCGGCTGATCGAGCGCGGGGCCTTTATTTCGGTGTCCAGCTATCGTACCCCGGCAACGTTGCTGCCGTTGTTGCAGGGGGTCGATTTTGCGCTGCCGCTTATTACGATGAACGGCGCCGCACTGTACGACACCCGCACCCACCAGTACCTTGATTGTTCGCCCCTGCCGGTACAGGCCAGCGCGCAGGTAAACGAAGTGCTGCAACAAAGCGGCGAAAGTGTGTTTTGCAACTGTTTGCAGCACGAGCACCTGCATATTTACTGGGCCAACGCTTCGGGCCCGGCGGTGCAGCTGCGGCAGGCGCTGGCGGGGCTGCCGCACCACAGCTGTATTGAGGGCCCGCTGCCGCAGGGCGAGCAGGCTTTGTCGTTTTTTGTGCTGGCGCAGGCAGAAAAAATGAGCCGCCTTTCGCAGCAGCTCGACGCACTTCCCTGCAGGGGGCAGTTCACCCTGACACAGCACCCGGATTTAGAGCACCCGGGCTATGAAAAACTAGAGATTACCAGTGCGCAGGCCGACGCCGGCACCGCGCTTGCCAAGCTGGCGGCGCGCTGCGGCGCTGTGCAAACGGCCGCCTTTGGCAACCCGCAAAGCGATGCCGCCCTGCTTGCGGCGGCAGGCGAAGCCTATATTGCCCGGCCCCAGCAGGCGGGTGGTGGCTTGCCGGTGCTGGCGGGCGCACAAAATGGCGAAAACGTCACAAAGGCCATGCAGCGGCTGGCGGCGGGCAGTGCCCCGCGGCTGTTATAAAAAAATGCCGGGTGGTTTAACCACCCAGCAACACAAAATGGCTGCGCCGAAAACAAAGCAACTCCTCGTCGCGCATTTTGCAAAGCTCTGCCGACATCGCACTGCGGTCGACAGAAAGGTAATCCGCCAGCTGCTGGCGGTTAAACGGCACGTCAAATTCGGCCCCGCCGTGGCGCTGTGCCTCTGCCGAAAGGTACGACAACAGCTTTTGGCGGGTGGTGCGCTGGCCCATATGGGCCAGTTTTTCGTTCATCAGCAGGTTTTTTTGCGCCAGAATGCTCACCAAATTGCGAATGAGCTGAATGTGAAACTCACAGGTGCTGGCGCACAGGGTGAGCAGCCGCTGGGCGTCTAAAAACAACACGTCGCAGGGCTCCTCTGCCAATACACTTACCTGTAAGGTGCTGCCGGGGGTGCAGGCATAGCTTTCGGCAAACACCTGCCCGGCCGTCAGCTCGGTCACCAAATTGCGGTTACCCCAAAAATCCTCCTGCATTACATAGGCGCGCCCGCTCAGCAGCAGGCCAATCGATTTTGCCTTTTCACCCAGTCGCAGAATAAAAGAGCTTTTGGGATAACTGCTTTTTTGGGCACTCAGGCAACTTAATACGGTGTGAATCTCTTCTTCTTTTAAGCCGCCAAAGAGCGGCGATTTTTTTAATATAAAAAGAAATTCTTGCATTTCGTGCCCCCTTCGTTGCAAAAACAACCGAACAACTGCAATTAGTTTAGTATAATTAACTCATAAAGTCAAGAAGGGGATACCAGAATGATTCGTAAAATTATTGAAATAGACGAAGAAAAATGCAACGGCTGCGGGGCCTGTGCCGCCGCCTGCCACGAGGGCGCAATTGGCATGGTAGATGGCAAAGCAAAGCTGCTGCGTGACGATTATTGTGACGGCCTTGGAAACTGCCTGCCCGCCTGCCCTGCCGGGGCCATTACCTTTACCGAGCGCGAAGCCGCGGCGTATGACGAAGCGGCAGTGCAGGTGCACCAGCAAAAAAAGGCGGTGGCCGCGTTTGCGGGTTGCCCCGGCAGCCGCGCGCAAACCCTGCAGCCCGGCGCGGCGCCAGTGGTTGCACCCATGGCACCGGCAGCCCCGTCACAGCTGGCACAGTGGCCGGTACAAATAAAACTGGTGCCGGTAAATGCCCCTTATTTTAATGGTGCGCGGCTGCTTGTCGCCGCCGACTGCACGGCATTTGTGCGGGCCGATTTTCACGAGCGCTTTATGAAAGGCCATATTACCCTGATCGGCTGCCCAAAGCTGGACGGGGTGGATTATGCGGAAAAGCTCACTGAAATTTTGCGCCGCAACGAAATCAAAAGCATTCGGGTGCTGCGCATGGAGGTGCCCTGCTGCGGCGGGCTGGAACACGCGGTGCAAACCGCGCTGCAAGGCAGCGGCAAAATGATCCCATGGCAGGTGGTGACACTGGCGACCGACGGCGAAATTTTAAGCGACTAAATATGGCTGTGCGCGGTAGCAGACGCAGGCAGATAGAAAAGCGGCACAGGCCCGGGTACCCGGGCCTGTGCTGTTTTTTTGCGTTGCGGTTGACAGCGTCAAAATATCTGTTATAATGAATAACACACGTAACATAACAAACGTTATTTATTAAAAGAGGGATTCGGATGCCACCTAAAGTGCGTATTACAAGGCAGGCGATTTTAGAAGCGGCTCTTGAAATTGTGCGGCAAAAAGGGCCAAACGCGCTGAATGCGCGCAGTTTGGCGGGCAGCCTTGGGTGCTCGGTACAGCCGGTTTTTCGCGAGTTTTCGTCTATGCAGGCGCTGCACGCGGCAGTGGTACAAACTGCGCAGCAGCTGTTTGATGCCGAAAAGCTGGCGGCGCTGGGTGGCGAAGACGGCTTTTTAGGTATGGGCATAACCTATATCGGCTTTGCCGGGCGCGAAAAAAACCTGTTTCAGTTGCTGTTTATGTCCGGTGGGTTTAACGGGGCCAGCGCCGTGCAGGTAGCGGGCACCACACAGGGCGACGACGAGGTGATTGCGGCACTGCAAGGCATGACCGGGCTGGGCGCCGTGCGCGCACAGCGGCTGTACACCGGCATTTGGTTCACGACCCACGGCATTGCGTCACTGGTTGCCACCGGTGAGTGCACCATGCAGCAGGACGAAGTGCGCAAGGCGCTGCAAACGGCTTTTACAGGGCTGCTTTTTGCCCTGAAACAAGAGGAGGAAAACGAAAGATGAAACAACCTTTTTCAAAGCGCCGCCCGCTGACGGCGGCAATTATTGTGGCAGTTATCTGTGTCGCCTTTACAGTCGTTGGTACGGCAATGTCTCAAATTTTAGCGCTGCCGGACACCACAGCATATCTGCTAATCGCCGCGTTTCTGTTTGTTTCCACACTGGTGGGGCTGCTGATTATGAAGCGCTCGCCCGACACACTGGCCCAATATGGGTTTGGCAGTCAGCCCTTTGCCGGGGCTGCGGGGGTATGGTTTTACCTGCCGCTGGTGCTGATTGAAATTTTGCCGCTGGTAATCTACGGTGTTGAAAAAGGCCATAATGCCGGGTATTACGCCACCATGCTGCTGTTTACAATCATGATTGGCTTTAACGAGGAGACTTATTTCCGCGGCCTTGTGCTGCACTTTTTACAAAATAAAAGTACGCGTTGGGCCGTTTGGGGCTCGTCGGTTATTTTTGGGCTGCTGCACTCGGCAAACCTGCTGGGCGGCAAAGACGTGCTGTACACCATGCTGCAAATTTTGTTTGCATTTCTGGTGGGGCTGGTTTTGGCAGAGCTGCTTGTGCAGACCGGCAGCCTGTGGGTGCTGGTTTTTTGGCACGCGGCGCATGACTTCATTTCGTATATCACGCCACAGGTGTTAGATGCCGGTCAATTGGCGCTGCTGGGTGCGCAGGTTGCCATTTTGCTGGTTTATGTGGTGGTGCTGCAAAAAAAGCGCGCCGCCGCACGGGCAAAAGGGGCGGCGGCTGCCCTGTGACAAAAAAGTGCAAAACAGAATAGAATAACAAAAAAACCGCCATTGGCGGTTTTTTTGTTTGCCGGTAAATACCTTATCAATAAGCTCAAAGGCAGCCGCTTATTTTTGGCCGGTGATGCAAAGGCCAAAAAAATTCGCCTCTACTTTGGCATTGCACAGCGCAGAATTGCGTAGCAACTCGGTCAGCTCCGCCACCGTGTACGCGGCATGCAGCGAGGACAGCAACCCCGGTCGCATGGCCTTTGGCTTTGTAGATCTGTACACCAGTGCGGTGCGCAGCGGGCCCGCGTCGCGCCGCAGGTCGGTAATGCAGTAGCGCCCGCCGGGCCGCAGTACGCGGTAAATTTCATCAAAGGCTTTTACCGGCCGCTCCCACTCGTGCAGTGACCCGTTAGAAAAAACGCCGTCAAAGCTTTCACCTTCAAACGGCAGCGCCAGCACATTGCCCAGCACGTAACGCACCGGTATGCCGTACGTCGCGGCGTTGGTTTGCGCAATTTGCAGCATGGCGGGGCTGATGTCGCAGCCGGTCAGCGTGCGGGGGCGCAGCTGCTTTGCAAGCTCCAGCCCAACATACCCGGGGCCGGGGCCAAGCTCTAACAGGTCGCCGGCCGGTAGGCCGCTTGCCAGCATACTGTCAACACCCTGCCAGCCCTTGTCCCGCATGCCTTTTGCAAACTGGTCAAACAGCTCTGCGGTGGGCGGGGCCTGGATGCCCTCGTTGGTCTCAATCACTCTCATTTTTGTCATGGGGTGCCGCCTCCTTGATGCGGCTGGCCGCCTTGCGCACCCAGTCTAGCTCTGCCTGGTAGTGCAGCAGGTGGTGGTCAAAAATCAGTTCGGCGCTAACCGCCGCCTGCGCGGGCATGCAGGCAAGGGTTTCTGCCCGGTGCTGCTCAATCAGCTGCATTGTGCGGCAAAGCCAGCTTTCGGCCTTATGAAAGGCTGAAAGCAGCTCGTGCGGGGGCAGCGCGTCGGCAAAATACAGGCTGGCGTCGATGTCGAATGTGGGGCGATAAGTGGTGTTCAGGGTCTTGCGCAACAGCGCTTCAAACTGCTTTGCGCCGGCGGGCGCGGCCTCGTACACCGTTTTTTCCGGCCTTGCACCCTGCCGGTCGGTATGGGCCAACACCAACCCGGCGGCCGCCATTTTGTCTAAATGGTAGTACACGGTTGGCAATTTGATCTGCGTAAAATCGGACAGTTGCTCTTCCAGCAGTTTTTTAATCTGATACCCGTGCTGTGGCCCAAACCGCAGCAAAAGCCCTAAAATATAAAGTGGTACCAAAAAAAAACCTCCCTTTTAATAGTCAGCGCTGACTATTTTCATTATACTCAGTGCTGACTATTTGTCAAGATAAAAAAACCGATGCGCACAAAAGCGCACCGGCGGCTTACAAGGGCATTTAAATCAGCGGTTTTGGCGGCGCAGCTTTGCCGCCTGCCGCTTTTTTTTATCTTCGCCGTCCATCATCGACCCAACGGCAACACCGATGGCAAGGCCAAGGGATAACCCCATGGTCAGGTTGTTCAGCGCGGTGCCAAAAGCCACCCCCACCGCAAGGCCAAGCGACATGTAAATAGAAACATTGTCGGGCTTTGGTTTTTCAAGCTCAAACAGCAGCCCTTCGCGCCCGGTACCGGCAGGTTCAAAACCGGCCTTTTCCAGCACGCGGCGCGAAGCCGCGTTGCCTTGTGCTGCCTGCGCCCGCACAAAAAATACGTCCGGCTGCGAAAATGCCCAGTCGGTCAGCCGGCGCACGGCTTCGGTGGCATAGCCGTTGCCGCAAAAGCCCGGCAGCGTACCGTACCCCAATTCCACCTCTCCCGCGTCATTCGGCTCGCCCAAAAAGCCCACATTGCCCACCAGTTGCCCGCCCTGCACCAGTGTCACGCGCCAGCAGGTGTACCACAGCCTTTTTTTGGGGTGGCTGCGGCAGTTTTGCAGCATTTCGGTGTAGGCGGTGCGCAACGTTTCGTCCTGTTCGGCATCAATCAGCGCCTGCATTTCTTCGTCGGTGCGCGCGGTGATGCGCACAAGGTTCGTCTTTTTTGCTTTTTCATTCATAAAATCAGGTTCCTTTCGCGCGGGTGGGCCGGTTGTTCTTACCTGCAAGTATACCATGCCGCCCCGCAGATTGGTACCTTTTTTACACCGTATTGACATGAAGTAACTGACAGTTTTTTACATATTATGGTGTTCTGTTTTGTTAAAATATGCTACAATAATAAAAACGGGGCTGCCCGGCTGGGCGGCCCAAACGGCACAGTGGCCGGCAAAGCGGCGGGGGCGGGCAGCCCCCGGCCGGGGCTGTGCGGGGTGTTTTTTGAAAAGGAGTGGTGAAAATGCAAAAGCTGAACAAAAAACAGGTGGTGCGCTGGGCGGCAGCGGGCACCTATGTGGTGGCCCTCGCGGTCAACGCGCTTGCCAACCTGTTGCCCCTGAACGGGGTGACCACCGCGCAGGTTTCAGACGCTTACCCCAATTTGTTTACGCCGGCAGGGCTTACTTTTTCTATCTGGGGGCTTATTTACCTGCTGCTTGCGCTGCACTGCCTGTTTCAGTTTGGGGTGCTGCTGCGTGAAAAAACCGAAAAGCACAGCGAGCTACTGTACCGTGTGGGCATTTTTTTTACGGTGACCAATGTCGCCAACGCGCTGTGGATGGTTGCGTGGCACTATGGCGCGCTGGCGGTTTCGGTGGGGCTGATGCTCGTTTTGCTCGTCTGCCTTGCCATGCTTGAACTGTTGCTGCGCCGGGTGGTGCTGGCCCCGGCGGAGGCCGCGCTGCTGCGGCTGCCGTTTAGCATTTACTTTGGCTGGATTACTGTTGCCACCATTGCCAACATCACGGTGTGGCTCGTCAGCACCGGCTGGGGCCGGTTCGGCTTTGCCGAGTCCGCATGGGCGGTGGCTATTCTGGTAGTCGGTGCCTTAATCGGCGGTATCACCGGCATTCGCTGCAACGACATTGCGTATGTGCTGGTGATCATCTGGGCCTATGCCGGCATTCTGCTACGCCATGTTTCCAAGCAGGGGTACGCGCTGCAATACCCGTCTATTTTTTACACTGCGCTGTTCTGTATTGCATTTTTGTTAATGACGCTGGTGTATATCCGGGTCAAAGCGGTGCAGGCAAAACAAAACGCGGGGCCGGCCCATGGATAGCCCGGCAAAAGATACTTACGACGTTATTGTGGTGGGCGCCGGGCTTTCGGGCCTTACGGCGGCCAGCCTGCTTGCAAAGCGCGGGCTGCGGGTGGCCGTGGCCGAGCAGGCCGCAGCCCCCGGCGGGGCCTGCGGTGTGTTTAAACGGGGCGACGCCACGTTTGATGCCGGCGCCGCCATGCTGTTTGGGTTTGGGCAGCAGGGGTTTAACGCGCACCGGTTTGTGTTCAACTGCCTGCAAGAGCCCATTAGTGTGGTGCGGCACGAGCTGCTGTACTGTGTGCAGTGGAAAGGCCACCGCATTCGCTTTTTTGGGGATATTGACCGTTTTGCCGAAGAGCTTGCCGGGGTGTTCTCGCAAGAGCGCGAGGCAATTTTTCGGTTTTACCACGACATGCGGCAGATATACCAGCATGTGATGGTAGAAACCCCGTCTTACACCACGCCGGACGAAACCGACCCCAAAGCGGCGCTGCGCAGTGTGCTGCGCCACCCGCTGTCTTACCTGCGGTTTTTAAGCTACCTCAACCAAAGCGCCGCCGGGCTGTTGCGGCACTATTTTAAAGACCCTGAAATTTTTCAGTTTTTTGACAAGCTGACTTCAACTTATTGTTACACCACAGTCGAAGAATCGCCCGCCGTGCTGGCCGCGGTGATGTTTGTCGACAACCATGTCGGCGGCAGCTATTATCCGGCGGGGTCGACGCTGTTTGTGCCCGGCAAGCTGGAAAAGGTAATCGAAGAACACGGCGGTACCATGCTGTACCGCGCCGAGGTGCAGCAGCTGCTGTTTCAAGGGGGCAAAGCCGCCGGGGTGCGGCTGGCAGACGGCAGGCAGCTGTTTGCCGCCGACATCGTGTATTCCGGCACAGTGTGGAACCTGTACGAAAAGCTGGTTGACCCCGCGCTGCTGAAAAACGGCCAGCGCGAGTGGGCGCGCACGCTGGTGCCCACCTACCCCAGCGTGGTGCTGTATGCGCTGGTAAGGGCAGAGGTCATCCCGCCCGACACCCAGCCGGTAGAGCTGCTGGTGGGCAACCTCGAGCGGCTGGACGAGACCGAAGTGACGGTGTATGTTTCCAGCATCGATGACAAAACGCTTTGCCCGCCCGGCACCCATGTGGTCATGGCCATTGGCCCCACGTTTGGCGGCTGGGCGGCACGGGGCAGCGCCCGGTACCAGCAGCACAAGCTGGCAGAAAAACAGCGGCTGTTTGCCGTGCTGGAACAGCGGTTCCCCGGTTTTGGCGCCGCGGTGATCAGCAGCGAGCTTGCCACCCCGCGCACCATCGAGCGGTATACGCTGAAAAACGGCGGTGCGGTGGCAGGGCCAAAGCAGATGCTGGGCCAGCACATGCTGCGCCGCCTGCACACCAAAAGCGAGTGGCCGGGGCTGTATTACTGCGGTGAATCCACCGCAATGGGCACCGGCACGCCAACCGTCACCACCAGCGGCCTTGCCGCCGCGAATGCCATTTTAAAAAAGCGCGGGCTTGCCCCGTTTGTCTACCGGCCCGGCATGCCGCAGTATGTCACGCAGTTGGCACCGCCGTTTCGCCGGCAAGACCTTTATGCCGGCCTGCCCGAAGCGCAGCGAGAAGCACAGCTTGCCGCGCTGCACTGCCGGTACTGCGAAGCGCCGGTGTGCACCGGCGCGCTGGATATACCGGGCATTATGCGGCGGGTTGCGGTGGGCAATTTTACCGGGGCCGCACGGTTGGTGGCACAGGGCGAAGCACGCACTTCGCTCACAAGCGAATTTTTGGCAGAATGTCAGCAGCGCTGTATCCGCAGCCGGCAGCACAGGCAGCCGGTAGAGATCGCAAAGGTATTGAGCTACATCAAACAAAAAGGGCAGGTGGAGCGTCATGAACCAGATGATCTATGATACCGTAGTAGTGGGTGCGGGGGCTGCCGGGCTTACGGCGGCCGCGTACCTTGCAAAGGGCGGGCACCGGGTGCTGCTCTGCGAAAAAAATGCCAAGGCGGGCGGGCTGGTCAGCTCGTTTGCACGCGACGGCTTTGTGTTTGACGCCGGGGTGCGCGCGTTTGAGGATTCCGGCATTTTGCTGCCGATGCTGCGCCAGCTTGGCATTGAACTGCCTATGGTGCAAAACCCGGTCACCCTTGCCCTTGGCGGCGACCAGGTGCGCCTTACCGGGCCCGAAAGCCTTGCCGATTACGGCGCGATGCTCAAACGGCAGTTTGCGGGCAATGCGGCTGAAATTGACGCTATTTTAGCCGAAATTCAAAAGGTTATGGGGTATATGCAGGTGCTGTACGGCATTGAAAACCCGCTGTTTCTCGACATTGCGGGCGATACCGGCTACCTGCTGCACACGCTGCTGCCGTGGCTTGTGCGGTACCAGAAAAACATTCACAAGGCCATGCGACTTTCGCAGCCGGTCACAGAATACCTTTTAAAGTTCACCGACAACCGGGCACTGGTCGATGTGATTACCCAGCACTTTTTTCAAAACACCCCCACTTTTTTTGCGCTCAGCTATTTCAGCCTTTATCTTGACTACCGTTACCCGCTTGGGGGCACCGGCATGTTTGCCGAAGCACTGGCGCAGCAGGTGTGCGCACTGGGGGGCGAAATCAGGTACAACACCAAAATTACCGCCGTTTACCCCAACGAGCACCGGCTGGAGACCGATACCTGCAAAGGCGTGCTGTACCGCAGCCTGGTCTGGGCGGCGGACAGCAAAGCCCTGTATACCGGGCTGCATGGTATGGACACCGGCCGCCTGCCGCTATTTGTGGCGCAAAAGCAGCGGGTCAAAGAGCACCGGGGCGGCGATTCGGTGCTCAGCGTAAACCTTGCGCTGAGCCTTGATGCACAGGTAATCGCACAGCGGTTTGGCCCGCACTGCTTTTTTACCCCCACCGCACAGGGGCTTTCTGCGGTGGAGCCGCTGGACGCCAGCCTGCCCAAAGCACAGTGTAAGCGGGCCATTGCGGCATACCTTGCGGCTACCACCTACGAAATTTCGTGCCCCGCCCTGCGGGATGAAACACTGGCCCCGCCGGGCAACAGCGGGCTGGTGGTCAGCACCTTGTTCCCCTATGAAGTGACACGGGATATTTATGTTGCGGGCTGGTATGAAGAGCTGAAACAGCTGTGCATCGACACGGTGACCGACATCATAGCCGGTGCGCTGCCGGGCGAGGTGCCGGTGCTGTTTGCACTGTGCTCTACGCCGCTTGCCATTGAGCAGTATGTCGGCAGCAGCGACGGCGCCATCACTGGTTGGGCCTTTGGCGACGGGCCGCTGCCTGCCGAGACAAAGCTGACAAAAATTGCGCGGTCCGTCAAAACACCGCTGCCCGGTATTTACCAGGCGGGGCAGTGGGCGTTCAGCCCTTCGGGGCTGCCGGTATGTGTGCTTACCGGCAAACTGGCCGCCGACGCCGTGGCAAAACAGCTTGCCAAAGAAACCAGATAAAAAGGCAGGTGAACACGATGTGGGTACAACTGGGGGTCATCTTACTGGGCCTTTTGTGCAGCAGGCTGCTGTTTTACCGGCTGCCGCTGCTAAAAAAGCCGGCGGTGGCCCCGCCGGGGGTGCGCCTTTCGGTTATCATCCCGGCACGCAACGAAGAAAAAACGCTGCCGCTATTGCTGGCAGACCTAAAAAACAGCACGCTTGCCCCGCTTGAAATAATCTGTGTCGATGACGCTTCTACCGACGGCACGGCGCAGGCCATTCGCAGCACGCCAGGTGTGACCCTTGTCTCGGCGGGCCAGCGCCCGGCCCGCTGGCTGGGTAAGGCGTGGGCCTGCAAGCAGGGGGCAGCGGTTGCCACCGGTGACCTGCTGCTGTTTTTAGATGCCGATGTGCGCCTTGCCCCCGATGCGCTGGGTGCGCTGATTGCCGCCTATGCCGTGCGCCCGGGGGTGCTGTCGGTGCAGCCGTATCACGTTACCTACCGCTGGTACGAGCAGCTGTCGATGATTTTTAACCTTGTGCAGGTGGCGGCCAACGGGGTGGCAACCGCCTTTGCCACCCGCCACGCGGGGCTGTTTGGCCCGGTGATCTTTATACCGCGCACCGCCTACGATGCCATAGGCGGGCACGCCGCCGCCAAAAACAGCATTGTGGACGACCTAGCACTGGGGCAGGCCTTACAGCAAAAGGGCATCCCGTACCGGCTGCTGCTGGGCGGGCAGCAAATTTCGTTTCGCATGTACGGCGCGGGGCTGCGCGCGCTTTTGCAGGGGTGGACAAAAAATTACGCCACCGGCGCGCTGCAAACGCCGCCGGCACTGTTTTTGACAACCTTTTTATGGGTGTCGGGCTGTACGTCTGCGGTGTTGTACCTCATAGCGGCGCTGTTGCCGCAAAGCGGGGTGCCGCTGCCGCTTGCCGCGGCAGTGTACCTGCTTTGGGCTGCCGAGCTGTTTCGCCTTACCAGGCCGCTGGGCAAATTTCGGTTTGCGGCGGTGCTGCTTTACCCTGTGCCGCTGGCAGTGTTTTTAGCGGTGTTTTTGGTGTCGCTGCAAAAAAAGCTGACCCATGGCACCGTGCAGTGGAAAGGCCGCCGCATTGCGCTGGGCGGCGCAGAAAAGGGGGACGGTCATGCAGCTGATTGAACTGCCGCCGCTGTGGGCGGGGCTACTGTGCGTGGCGCTGTGGCCGGTGTTTCAGGTGGCCGCCGCGCTGTTTTGTCTGCACCTGCAAAGCCGCTATCTTTCGGTTTCGCTGCCACTGTTTCGCCCCCGCAGGTGGGAGCAAGGCGGTGCCTTTTACGAAAAGGTGTTTCGCGTGCGCCGCTGGAAGCGCTTTTTGCCGGACGGCGGCGCCGTGATGCGCGGCGGGTACCGCAAAAAACACCTCAACGACCGCACGCCGGAGGGGCTGCAACAATTTCTCACCGAGTCCTGCCGGGCCGAGCTGACCCACCTGCTGGCCATTTTGCCGTTTTGGGTCTTTGGCCTGTTTACCCCGCCCGGCACCATCTGGATCATGCTTTGCTATGCGTTGGCGGTCAACCTGCCCTGCATCATTGCACAGCGCTATAACCGCCCCCGCTTTTTGCGGCTATTGCAACGGCAGCAGGGGCAAACACCAACCACGGCCGAGGGAAAGGCGGCACACACAGAATGAAAAAAGGCACAAGAAAATTTTTATTTGGCATTATATCGCTGCTGGCACTGCTGGCAGTCGCGTTCTATTTTTACACGGCAGACTATTACCGCGCAGACGAAATGGCGCTGAACATGTATACCACGCAGGAAGCCGGCATTCAAACGCAGGGCAGTTACACCGTGTTTGCCCCGCCCGAAGGCGCGGCCGGCACTGCCGGGCTGATTTTCTACCCCGGCGGCAAGGTGGATGAGCGCGCCTACGCGCCGCTGCTGTGCGCCCTTGCCCAAAACGGGGTCACCTGCGTGCTGGTCAAAATGCCGTTTCACCTTGCGGTGCTGGACATCAACGCCGCAAACGGCGCTGCGGCCCTTGCGCCGGGGGTGCAAAGCTGGTACATTGGCGGGCACTCGCTGGGCGGGGCCATGGCATCGAGTTATGCGGCAAAGCATGCATCCGCGCTGCGCGGGGTGGTGCTGCTGGGCGCTTACCCCACGGTACAAAGCGGCCTGCCGCTGCTTACGCTGGTGGGCAGCAACGACGGGGTCATCAACCGCGAAAAGCTTGCCGCCGTGCCGGATGTGATCACTATCGAGGGCGGCAACCACGCACAGTTTGGCAACTATGGCCCGCAGCAGGGCGACGGCACTGCCACCATAACGGCCGAAAGCCAGCAAAGTGAAACAGTGGCGCAAATTTTACAGTTTATTGCAAACGTTGGGTAGTTACAGGGCAATACAACAAGGATAATAGGGCGACCGACCAAAGGAGGTTTGGAGACATGAGCGCAGAAATCAACAACCGGGAATACCGGGCACAAAAATTGCAGCAGATTATACGGCGGCTGCACGACGGCGAGACAGTGCAGCAGGTACAGGCAGAGTTTGCCGCCGCGTTTGGCGGCGTTTCGGCAGAAGAAATTTCGCAGGCAGAGCAGGCCCTGATTGCGGGCGGCCTGCCGGTAGAGGAGGTACAACGGCTGTGTGATGTGCATGCCGCCGTGTTTCGCGGGTCGATTGAAGAACTGCACCGCCCGGCAGACCCCTCCCGCACGCCGGGGCACCCGGCGGAGGTGTTTAAGCGCGAAAACCGCGCGCTGGAAAAGCTGATGGCCGAAATACGGGCGCTGATGCCCGAACTGCCTGCCCCACAGGCCCGGCACGAGTTGCGCGGCAAGCTGGAGCAGCTTGCGCAGATTGACCGGCATTACAAGAAAAAAGAACATCTGTTTTTTCCGTTTATGGAAAAGTACGGTATCACCGCACCGCCCAAAGTGATGTGGGGGGTGGATGATGAAATCCGCGCCGCCCTGAAAGAGGTTAACACCGCGCTGGAACAGCGCGACGCCGGGGCGCTGAAAGAAAACCTTGGCAGCGTGATGCACCGCATTGAAGAGATGATTTTTAAAGAAGAAAACATCCTATTGCCTATTTTGTATGAAAACCTGACGGTGGACGAGTGGCGCACCTCCTCACAGGGCGCGGCCGAGTTTGGCAACTGCTTAATTGGCGAAGTGGCTGTTTGGCGCCCTGCCGGCCCGGCAGGGCCTGCCCCCGGCGCGGCCCCCGCCGGCACGGTGGTGCTGCCCACCGGCAGCTTAACTGTGCAAGAGCTGACGGCCCTGCTGAACACGCTGCCAGTCGACATCACCTTTATCGGTAGCGATGACACCGTGCGCTATTTTTCGCAGGCGAAAGAGCGCATTTTCCCCCGCACGGTTTCGGTGCTGGGGCGCAAAGTGAGCAACTGCCACCCGCCCGCCAGTGTGAAAATTGTAGAAAAGCTGATCGAAGATTTGCGCGCCGGCCGCAAAGACCGCGAGCTGTTTTGGCTGCAGGTGCAGGGCAACATGGTGCTCATCAGCTATTTTGCAGTGCGGGATGCCGCCGGCAGCTACCTTGGGGTGCTGGAGGTCACGCAGAACATCGGCCCCATTCAGCGGCTGGAGGGTGAAAAGCGCTTGGTCACAGATTAAAGCTTGGCCGCCCGCGGCCACAGAAAGGGTGCTTGCATGCAGGGCATTTTAATAAAAGAGAGCCTGAAAGACGAAACAATTTTCGGCTGGGTCACCGTCGGTAAAACCGAACACTGGCAGGCAGAAAATCACACCCCATGGCAGCCGGCAAGCTGGACGGCGGTTTATATTTCGGCGGCAAAGCCGGGGTTTACCCAAAAGCTGTCAGAGGTGCTGCTGCCCCGCTGGTATGCGGACCTAAACGATGGGCCGCGCAAAATGATTGTGCTGCCGGGCGAAGTGATTGAGTACGAAAGTGGAGATGCCGCCGGCCGCGAGCGGGCTTGCCAGCGCTGCCTTGCCGCCGGTGTGCCGCCCGCGCAGCCCCGCTGGGGCGAGGGTTAGCGGGCGCTTGCGCGCCGCGCAAAGCCTGTGGTATAATAAACGCCTTAAGGGGAATGAAGTGCTCCCCGGTGGGCGTGCCTGCCAAACCGCTGTTACAGCTGATGACTTCTGTGAATGTAACGTTCGCAGGGGGCATCAGCTTTTTTTGCGGGCAACGGAGGGGTTATTGATGTTATTGAGTCTGGCGTTGATTTTAATCTGCGGCTTTGCCGCAAGCGGGGTGTTGCAAAAGCTGCGCCTGCCGCCGCTTTTGGGTATGATGGTTGTGGGCATGGTGCTGGGGCCGCACGGTCTGGGGCTCATCGACCCGGTGCTGCTTTCAGTTTCATCTGAAATACGGCAGGTAGCACTGATCGTCGTGTTAATTCGCGCGGGCCTTTCGCTCGAACTCGGCACCCTGCGCAGGGTGGGGCGCCCGGCACTGCTGCTGTGCTTTTTGCCGTCCACCGCCGAAATTATTGCCATCACGCTGCTTGCACCGGTGCTGCTTGGCATCCCTGCCATTCAGGCCGCGGTGCTGGGGGCCGTGCTGGCGGCGGTTTCGCCCGCGGTGGTGGTGCCGCGCATGCTGCAACTCACCGAGCAGGGGTACGGCGCACAGCAGGGGGTACCGCAGATGGTCATGACCGGCGCTGCAGTGGACGATGTGTATGTTGTGGTGTTGTTTACCGCGCTGCTGCGCATGGCGCAGGGGGGCGGCTTTGCACCGCTTAGCCTGTTGCAGGTGCCGCTTTCTATTTTGCTGGGGCTGTTGCTGGGTGCGGCGGGCGGTCAGCTTGCCGCCGTGGTGTTTTGCCGCTTTCACCTGCGCGACACGGTCAAGGTGTTGCTGCTGCTCGCGCTGTCGTTTGTGTTTGTCTCGCTGGAAGCCGCGCTAAAACCGTTTGTGCCGGTGTCCGGCCTGCTGGCCGTTGTCACGATGGGTGCGTTGCTGCGCAAAAAAACGGCGGCGACGGCCCGGCGGGTCGCGGTCAAATTTTCTAAGGTGTGGGTGGGGGCCGAGCCCGTGCTGTTTGTGCTGGTGGGCGCGGCGGTCGACCTTGGCGCGCTGGCCCAAAGCGGCATTGCGGCCCTTGGCGTTATTTTGGCAGGGCTTTTGGTGCGCGCGTTTACCGTGCTGTGCTGCACTGCCGGGCGCACCTTTAACTTAAAGCAGCGGCTGTTTGCCGCGGTGGCTTACCTGCCCAAAGCAACGGTACAGGCCGCCCTTGCCGGGCTGCCGCTGGCAGCAGGCCTTTCTGCGGGCGGCACCATTTTAGCCGTGGCGGTGCTGGCCATTTTGGTGGCGGCCCCTCTGGGTGCGGTGGGGATCGACCGGCTGGGCACAAAGCTGCTGCCGCCGGCGCCGCAGCCGGGCGCAGAAACCGAAGTATAAGTATTCAAAAAGAAGCCCTGCCCCTGTTTGGCACAGCCAAACGGGGGCAGGGCTTCTTTAGCAGGGCGTTGTTATAAGCTTACCGCAGCAGCTGTTGCAGCCGGCCGGCGGCAAATTTGCCGCTGGTCACCGCGGCGGGCAGGCCGCCGTTTGTTTGCAGCCACTGGCCCGCCAGCACCAGGCCGCCAAGGCCGGGCACCGTGTTTTTTAAATAAATGGCTTTGGCGCCCTTTTGCGCGTAAAAGCTCATGTAAGAGCCGTGGTAGGCCCCGCACCAGCGTGCATAGCTTGCGGGGGTTACGGTGTCCAGCAAAAGCAGGCGGCCTTGCAGCTGCGGGTAGTGTGCGGTGATGCGTGTGCAAATTTCTTTTGCAAGGCGCTGCTTTTCTGCCTGGTAGCCGGCCTTGTCTGTGGCAAGTGTTTGCCAATGGGCAAAGTCCTCGTCGCCCTGTATCAGGTTTACCTGCAAAACGTAGTGCCCGGCGGGGTACAGCGTGTCGTCATAGTCGTAAAGGCGCCCTGCCATCAGGGTCTCGGTTTTGCCGCCAACGGCCAGCGGCGCACAGTCAAACAGCACCGAGCCACTGTGCAGCCCGGTGGGCGCGGTGCCCTGAATGCCAAACATGGCCTGAAACGCGCTGTTGGTTTTGTAGCTTTGCGGCGCGCAAAGTATGCGCTGCAACGCGCGGGGGCGCAAAGCTTCGGGCAGCAGCGTGCCAAAGGTGACGGCAAGGTCGGTGGCGCAGACCACCGCGTCGGCCTCTACAGTACTGCCGTCTGCCAGCACAAGGCCGGTGGCGCGGCCCTTTGCCTGCGTGATGCGGCTTACCGGGCAGCCGATGTGCAAAGTGCCGCCCAGTGCCGTGTAGCGCGCGGCAATGCGCTGCGCCATCTGTGCCGAGCCGCCCACCGGCAGCTGTGCGGTGCCAGAGGTGTAAAACGCGTACGAAAGCACCAGAATACTGGCAAGGAAGTTGTGCGCAAAATACCCCCCCATCAACTTGCGCAACAGTGGGTTTTGAAACCGCGCGGCAAATTCGGCCACCGTCTCGCCGCCGTATTCTTTTGTCACCCTGGCAATGCCGCTCATCTGCATACCAAGGCGCACCAGCTGCACCGGCGACAAGTCGCACACCGGCTTGTCGGCGGGTATCGTCATCTGCTCCGCCAGCTTTACCATTTCAAAAAAGCGGTTCAGTTCTGCGGTGTCCTCGGGTGCCGCGGCGCAAAACTCCGCCTGTGTGCGCGCAAGGTCGCGGTAGAAAAACAACGTTTTGCCGCCGCTTTCGATGCCGTAAAAATAGTCTTCTTTTACCAGGTCGGTTTCAGGGCCCAGCGCGCCGATGTTCTGCCACACCGGGTAAAGCGAATCCCCCTCCTGTGCGCCGGTCAGCCAGTGAATGCAGTTGTCAATGTGGTAGCCCTGCCTTGCCCAGCCGGTGCACTCGCCGCCGGGCAGGGCGTTCTTTTCGTAAATTTCGGTGGCAAACCCCGCCTGTTGCGCGTAAATACCGGCGGTCAGCCCCGCAATGCCGCCGCCGCAAATCACTACTTTTTTCATGTCGCTTTCTCCTTTTTACACCGCGGTACTGCCGCGTAAAATGTCCAGCAGCCAGTCCGTTTCGGGTAGCGGGGCACTGCTGTCCCGCACCAGCTGTTCCATCACACCCTGAATACAGGCCCAAAAGGTAAACGCCAGCGCCAGCGGGTCGCCCGCGCGCACGCTGCCGTCCAGTTGGCCGCGCCGCAGTACTTCGGCAGAATAGGATATCTGGTCCACCTGCTGTGCCAACGCGCGGATATCTGCCGGGGCAGCGTCGCTGCGGCGAGCCTCTTCCATCAGCACAAACATCTTTGCCACCCAGGGGTTTTCGGCCGTGTAGGCCCAAAGCTGCTGCAAAAAGCCCTCAAAATAGGCAAGGGCCGGCGTGTCTGGCCCGGCCATCTGCTGGGGCGTTTTGGTGCCCTGCAGCCCCATTTGCACCAGCTCGCGGTAAAGCGCCTCTTTGGATGCAAAGTAATGGAACAGCAGCCCCGTGCTCATGTGCGCCGCCGCCGCAATGTCGCTGATTTTGGTTGCGGCAAAGCCCTTTTGCACAAACAAATCCAGCCCGCACAGCAAAATCGTGCGCCGCCGCTGCTGCTTTTGTTCTTCCCTTGTCATAGTGGCCCCCTTTGGCAAATATTGAAAATATATTCATTGAATAATAATTCAATAAAACAATAACGCGCAGTGCCGTTTTTGTCAAGCTGTTTTGGGGCTTTACCTGTTCTTCGCAGGCCCTTTACAAAGGTACACCAGGCATTTTACAAAAAGCTGATAGGGCCCCATGGCAGATTTTACTAAAATAAAAAGCAGATACGGCAACACAAATTGCGAGGAGGAAGTTATGAATAAAATACAAGGCATCAAACTGGCGGCCATTGCACTGGCAACCGTGCTGGCCCTGACCGGCTGCGGCAGCGCGGCGGCGGCTACCGAAGCGGTGGACCTGAACGCGCTTTCGGTGGACGAAATCACCGCAAAAGCAAAAGAAGAGGGCGAAGTCAACAGCGTCGGCATGCCGGACACCTGGGCCAACTGGGGCGAAACCTGGGCGGACCTCACCGAAAAATACGGTATGAAGCACAGCGATACCGATATGTCGAGCGCAGAAGAGCTTGCACTGTTTGAAAGCGAAAAAGGCAATGCCACCAAGGACATCGGCGATGTGGGGCAGGCGTTTGGGCCCGTCGCCGTTGAAAAGGGCCTTGCGCTGCCCTACAAAACCAGCAACTGGGACAGCATCCCCGATTGGGCAAAGGACGAGGACGGCAACTGGATTATCGCCTATTACGGCACCATCAGCATCCTGTGCAATGCCGATTTGGTCGACAAGGTGCCCACCAGCTTTGACGATATTTTAAACGGCGACTACAAGGTTTCCATCGGCGATGTCACCAAGGCCAGCCAGGCGCAAAACGCGGTGCTGGCGGCGGCCCTTGCCTACGGCGGCAGCGAAAGCAACATTCAGCCGGGGCTCGATTACTTTAAAAAGCTGGCAGAGCAAGGCCGGCTGGACCTTGGCGAGCTGACCCTTGCCCGCATGGAAAAAGGTGAGGTGGCGGTGGCCCTGCTGTGGGACTACAACGCGCTGAACTACCGCGACCAGTTTAAGGCCGCGAACCCCAACGCGAACTTTGAAGTCAACATCCCGTCGGAGGCCTCCATCCAAAGCGGCTACACCACCATCATCAACCGCTATTCCAAGCGCCCGTACGCCGCGGCCCTTGCCCGCGAGTACATCCTCAGCGACGAGGGGCAGATCAACCTTGCCCGCGGCTATGCAAAGCCGGTGCGCGATGTCGAGCTGCCCGCCGATGTCAAGGCCAAAATGCTGGATGCGGCGCAGTACAAAAATGCCCGCCTTGTCAGCGACCAGGCGGCATGGGACAAAACCTCTAAAACACTGGGCGATTTGTGGCAGCAGGACGTGCTGGCCTACGCCAAATAAAATACGGCTGTACACGCCGGGCGACAGCGCCCTGTGACAAGTGTTATCAAACAGCCGGTGTAGATCAGCGTGACGGGGCAACCCCTCACGCTGATTTTGCACCGGCGGGGGAGAAGAAAATGGAAAAACTGGTTTTTGTGTTGTTGGACGGCTGCGGGTGGGACCTTGCCGCCGAAAACTGTGGCTTTTTAGAGCACATGGCCGAATGCGGCAAAGCGGCAAAATATAAGGTGCGCAGCGAGCTGCCCAGCATGAGCCGCCCGCTGTACGCCACCCTGCTGTGCGGGCTGCAGGTGTCGCAGCACGGCATCGTCAACAATCTGGTCAGCCGGCAGCTGGCGGCCCCAAACGTATTTTCACTTTGCCGTGCGGCGGGCGGCACCACGGCGGCAGCCGCCTACCACTGGGTGTGCGAGCTGTTTACCGTCACCCCGTTTTCACCCGCAGAGCACCGGTTTTTGCTGGGTGGCGACGGGGCGGTGCAAAACGGTATTTACTATTTTGAGGACGATTACCCCGACAGCCACCTATTTGCCGACGCGCTGTTTTTAACTGCCACCACAAACCCCCACTTTTTGCTGGTGCACAGCATGAACATCGACGACACCGGCCACCGGTACGGCGCGCACAGCCGCGAGCGGGCCGCCGCCGCAATGAAAGCGGACCTTTTGCTGTCAATGGCGTTGCCCCAGTGGCTTGCGGCGGGCTACCGCGTCGTCGTCACCGCAGACCACGGCATGGGTGAAAACGGGCTGCACGGCGGTAACACCCCGGCGCAGCGCGAAGTGCCGCTGTACCTGTTTGGCACCGGCATCCCGGCCCGTGTGACAGAGGCCCCCATCAGTCAGTTGTTGGTGGCGCCGCTGCTGTGCCACCTGCTGGGCATCGCCCCGGCACCGGGCATGCAGCCGCTGGGCGAGGGGGGAGGCGTGTTTTTTGCAAAGTAAATTACAACGGCACCGCTACCTGCTGGCCTTGGTGCCCTTTGCGCTCATCGTGCTGGTGTTCGAGCTGGTGCCCCTGTTTACCGTGGTGCTGCGCAGCTTTTTGCCGGAGGGGCAGTTTGGCTTTACACTGGCGCATTACGCGGCTATTTTTAGCAAAAAGCTGTACCGCGACGCGGTGTTCAACAGTGTTCTCATCGCGCTGTTCAGCTCGGTCATCGGCCTGGTGCTGGCCTTTTTTGGGGCCGGTGCTGCCTGCCGCGCGGGGGCGGGCACCCGGCGCGTGTTTATGAGCGTGCTCAACATGACCAGCAATTTTGCCGGTATCCCGCTGGCGTTCGCCTACATTATTCTGCTGGGCGGCAGCGGTGTGCTGGTGCTGCTGGGCAAACAGATGGGGTTTGCGCCACTGGCGGAATATAACGTGTATTCGTTCAGCGGGCTGTTGCTCATCTACGTGTATTTTCAGGTGCCGGTGGCCACCATTCTGCTCATCCCGTCATTTGACGCGCTGCACAAAGAATGGCGCGAGTCGGTCAGCCTTTTGGGCGGCGGCAGCGTGGTGTATTGGCTGCGGGTGGGCATCCCGGTGCTGCTGCCCAGCCTGCTTGGCACCTTAAGTATTTTATTCAGCAACGCCATTGCGGCCTATGCCACGGCGTACGCGCTGCTGGGGGGCAATTTTTCGCTGTTGCCCATCCGCATTTCAGAGCAGTTTGCGGGCGATGTGGTGCAGCACAAAGAGTTTGGCAGCGCGCTGGCGGTCGTGTTGATGCTGCTGATGGTCGCGGCCGCCGCCATCAACGCGCACATCTTAAAAAAGAACACGAAGGAGGGGCAGTGAGATGCAAAACCATAAAAAAAGCGCGGGGGCCGTGGTGGTCATTGTGCTGCTTCTCGCCTACCTGCTGTTGCCGCTGCTGCTGACCTTTTTGTATTCGGCATTTACCCAGTGGACCGAGCTGTTGCCGCAGGGCTTTACGCTGCGCTATTACGCCGAAATTTTTGCCGATACCGCGTTTCTTGTCTCGGTGCTGCGCACCGTCGCCATCAGCATTCTGCCGGTGGTGCTCAGTATTTTGGCCATGCTGCTCGTGATGTATGTCGTCGTGGTGTACCACCCCGGCTGGGAGGGTGTGGTGCAGGTGCTGTGCACCATCCCCTATGCGTTGCAGGGTATCATTCTGGCCATCAGCGTGCTGTCGCTGTATTCCGGTCTGCCGTTGCCGTTTTCCAACCGCATTTTAATGCTGACTGGCACTTACTGCGTGCTGGTGCTGCCCTATGTGTACCGCGGCATCCGCAACAGCCTCAACACCATCCGCGCCGACCGGCTCATCGAGGCTGCCGAGCTGCTGGGCGCGGGCAAATTGCAGGCGTACCTGCGGGTCATTGTGCCCAACCTGCGCAGCGGCATTACGGTGTCGGCCCTGCTGGGCATGGCGGTGCTGTTTGGCGATTTTGTGGTGGTGAACATCATCGGCGGCAGCTATTACGAAACGGCGCAGATGCACCTGTACAAAATTTTGTTCCGCTCGGGCCAGCTGTCCAGCGCGGTCATCGTTGTGCTGTTTGCCGTGACGCTGCTGATCTCCGGCACCGTCTTTTATCAAACCGGGAAAGGAAACCGTTCATAATGGCATACATTGAATTTGAGCAAATCACAAAAAGCTTTGGGGCGTCCAAGGTGTTGCAGGGCATTGACTTTGCGGTGCAAAAAGGGCAGATGATCACGTTGCTCGGCCCGTCCGGCTGCGGCAAAAGCACACTGCTGCGCTGCCTTGCCGGGCTGGAGAGTGTGGACGGCGGTCGCATTTTGCTGGACGGCGAGGACATCACCCAAAAAAGCGCGAAAAGCCGCAACATCGGCATGGTGTTTCAGCAGTACAGCCTGTTCCCCAATATGACGGCGGCCGAAAACATCGCCTTTGGCCTGACGCTACAAAAGCGCCCGGGGGCCGAGGTGCGCACACTGGTGGCCGAAGCCATTGAAATGGTGGAGCTTGGTGGCAAAGAGGATGCGCTGCCGCGCCAGCTTTCGGGCGGGCAGCAGCAGCGGGTGGCCCTTGCGCGCAGCCTGGTCATGCGGCCCAAGGTGCTGCTGCTGGACGAGCCGCTTTCGGCCATTGATGCCAAGCTGCGCAAAAGCTTGCAGCTGCGCATCAAAGAAATTCAGCGCACGCTGGGCATCACCTGCATTTTTGTCACTCACGACCAGGACGAAGCGTTGATGATGAGCGACGTGATTCACCTGTTTCACGACGGGCGCATCGAGCAAAGCGGCAAGCCAATTGAGCTGTACACCGGCCCGCGCACCCGGTTTGCCGCCGAGTTCATCGGCAATTACAATTTGCTGGAGCCCGAAACCTTTGCCGCACTTACCGGCACGCAGGGCACACAGGCCGTCGCGATACGGCCGGAGGCAATTGACATCGTCACCGAAGCGCCCGCGCACGACGACCAGTTTTATGTGTTGCCCGCCGTGGCCGAAAGCTATATCCCGCATGGCAACGTGCTGCGGTATACGCTGTATGTAGGCGATGTCAAGCTGCATGCCGACGTGCTGTTTCGCAGCTTTAAGGTGTTTCGCGAGTACCAGCCGGTATTTTTGGTGGTAGAAAAACGCAACTGCCTGCCGGTGGGGGATGAAACGCCGGTATAAACCTGGGATAAAAAACCACCGGGCCACGCCTGTTACAGCGTGGCCCGGTGATTTTTTGTTTTAGTCCAGTGGGTTCCACTGGCTCAATTGCATTGGTTTGCCCCATAAATATCCCTGCAAAGCATCACAATTATTTTGCTTTAAAAACGTCAGCTGCTCTTCGGTTTCTACCCCTTCTGCCAGCACTACCAGCCCCACATTGTGGGCCAGTTGAATAATAGAGGACAGTAAAATGCGGCCGGTTCCCTCGGTCAAAATATTGCCAATGTAATTCTTGTCAATTTTTAAAATGTGCAAGGGCATCTGCTGCAAATACCCCAGCGAGGAGTACCCTTTACCGAAATCATCCAGCGCAAACAAAATCCCCAGTGCAGTTAATTGGCGCATGATACGGATCGTCAGGTCTGGGTCAGAAATCAACACTGATTCCGTAATTTCAAATTGCAATGCACTGGTTGGCATGCCGCTGTCGTGCAACACCTGCTGTACATTCTCCAAAAAATCAGGGGCTTGTAACTGCATGGCGGATAAATTGACAGAAAGGTAGGCGGCCGGTGGCAGTTTACTGCGTATCTGCATAAACTGGGTGCAGGCTTCCACCATGGCCCAGTGCCCCCAGTGGTGAATCAGCCCGTTAAATTCGGCTTTGGGGATGAATTCCTCCGGGCTTACCGGGCCCAGCGTCGGCGAGTTCCAGCGCATCAGGGCTTCAAAGCCCAGCAGGCGGCGTGTTTGAATTTCGTATTGCGGCTGAAACGCAAGCGACAATTCACCCCGCTCCAGCGCATCGTGCATTTCGCGCTCCACGGCGATGTTGCGGCTCAATGCTTCCCGCATTTGTGGGCTGAAAAAAACGATGCGGCCTTTACCGCTGTGCTTTGACTGATACATCGCAGAATCGGCACACTGCAAAAGCTCGGATAGGTTTTCAGAATCTTTAGGGTAAAAAGCGGCCCCGGCGCTTGCACGGATATCAATGCGCGCATTGTCTTTTACCCAAATGTTTTTAAGCCGTGCTAGCAGGCTGTTAAGGTATGTCGTAGTTTCCTCTTCGGTTAGCCCGCCCTTAATCAGCAGCGCGAATTCATCTCCACCAATGCGCCCAAGCACGTCGCCAGCCCGCATCGCGCCCAAAAAGCGGTGAGCGACCGAGGTCAGTACGGTATCCCCCGCAACATGGCCCATGCTGTCGTTGATGTATTTAAAATCGTCCAAATCAAAAAACGCAATACCATAAGCAACATTGGGCTGTAACGATTTGCTGTACGCCCGCAGTTCATCCATAAAGGCTTTCAGGTTCAACAGGCCGGTCACCGGGTCATGGTAGGCCATGCGGCGCAGCGATGCGGCACTTTTTTCAAGGGCTTCCTTTTGCCGGCGCGATTCTTCAATTTTTTGCCGACTGTTTTTTGCATAGCGGCCCAAAACGGTTACCAGCAAAAAGGTGGTCAGCGGCACAATGACATCCGGCAGGGCAAGAATGTCTTGATAAAGCAGGAGATGGGCGACCAGCACTGCGGCAAAATCCAGCCCGTTGAGCAGTTGTGCGGTCAGCACCCCGGTCTCGTGAAACGACGTGACAAAAAACACAGAAATCAGCACATTTAGTTGTGCCAGTACCCCACGCAGGTCGGTATGTTCAGGCAGTGAAAGCTGCCCTGTAAGCGTGAGCGCAAACAGCATAATAAATACGATCAGCTCTGCAATTTGGGATTTTTTCATCGGTTGCCTTTTCAATGCGATTCCCCCCTGCATTCAAAGATGGGACTGACAGTAGATACCATTGCTTTTATAGTAACACAAAAATAGGCAGAATATTCCAAAGATAATAAAAATAGTATTGCTGATGTTTTTTGCAGCCACTTTTTTGCTATGTTGCAGCAAACCCGATACAGGCCGGTGTGGCAGCGGCGCCGTTACTCGGCGGCGGCAAGTACCACCCGGTCCCGGCCCTCGTTTTTGGCAAGGTACAAGGCTTCGTCGGCCGCCTTTAGCAGCGTATCCACCGTTGTGCCGTGCAGTGGTGACACTGCGACCCCCAGCGACAGTGTGCAGCGGGGCAGCATTTTGCCAAGGTGGCGCACCTGCAAGTTTTTGGCGCCCTCCCGCAGTTCTTCGGCGCGCAGCAGGGCGTTTTCCTGCGTAATGCCCGGCAGCACCACTAAAAACTCCTCGCCACCGTATCTGCAAATAATATCGCCGCCGCGCAGGCTTTTGTTTAAAAACGCGCCCAGTTCACGCAACAGGGCGTCGCCGGCATCGTGGCCGTGCAGGTCGTTAAACTCTTTAAAATGGTCAATGTCAAACATCACAACACCCAGCGAATGGTTGTCGCGCAATGCACGTTTTAACTCGCGCTCCATCGTCTCTTCCATATAACGGCGGTTATACAGGCCGGTCAGCGCGTCGCGTATCGACTGCTGACGCAGCGTGTTTTGCAGCTTTAAATTGGCAAGTGCCAGTGCAATATGGTCTGCAATGGTGCGCAAAAGCTGTGCCTTATGCTCTTCGTGCATGGCACTCGCAGCGGGGTCTGCCTCTACGTCGTTGAGGTGCAAAATGCCAATAGCCTCGCCGTTTACCTGCAGCGGCACACACAGGTATTGGTTTGTTGCCGGGCCGGTGATGTGCCCGCACAGCAGGCCGGGGTGGTTGTTGCCCGAAAGGTATTCCCGCCCGCAGCGAATGGCCCAGCAGGTGATGGGGTCAAAGGTCTTTTTTGTGTAAGGCTTTTTGCCCCAGCTTTCTACCGTGTCGGCAAGGGTGTGTGAGGAGTTGATCAAATATAGTGTCCCGTTGGTGTTGGGGCAGATCTGACGCACATACTGCACGCTGATTGCACAGGCTTCTGCGACGGTTTGGCAGTGTTGCAGCTGCTCACCCATTTCACTCAGCTTGCGCATTTCTTCGGTGCGCAGTTTCAGTTCGTTTACCTGCAGGGCCAGTTCCCGGTTTGCCTGCTGCAGGGCATCCTCGGCCTGTTGGCGGCGCGTGATGTCAATGCCGGCACCAATCACAAACTCCGGTTTGCCGTCAAGGCCCGGCAGCACAGAAAAATCCCACGCAATCAGGTGTTTGTCCCCCGCTTTAGACACCCAGACGGCTTCAAGGTGCTTTTTGATTTCACCCTCCAAAAACTCGTGCAGTTTTTCTTTGGTCACCGTGCCGTCATCAAACGGCACCTCCCATAAAAATTTGCCCTCCATTTCGGTGGCAAGCATCCCGGTAAGCTGTTCGCAGGCATGGTTAAACTTCACCACCCGGCCGGTGCAGTCAATCACTAAAATCAGCGAAGCGGCAATGTTTAAAATCGCGTTCGAAAAATCGCGCTCCTGTTTCAACGAATCCTCAATATGCTTCAGGTTCGAAATATCCCGCACCGAGGTCAGCAACACATTGTGCTGCCCGTTGAAGTCAATGATGTCGGTGTTGATCAGCACGGTCACGGCATGCCCGTCCCGGTGGCGCATCACCGTTTCAAAGTCCCGCACCATCCCGTATTTTTGTGTCAGCTCCAGCAGTTTTACGCGGTCACTTGAATACAGGTAAAAGCTTTGCGCTTTTACCGTTTTCAGCTCCGCCATCGTATAGCCCAGCAGCTCTTTCACGGCGTTGTTGCTCACAACCAGGTTGCCGGCAAAATCGGTGACGGTAATCCCCACCGGCACATTGCGAAACAGCGTGCGAAACCCCTCATCCAGTTTTTTAGAGCGCGACAGCAGGTGCTTGTACTGGGTGACATCATAAAGGGAGGTCAGCAGCACATGCTGTCCCTCCATCTCAATTGCATCCACATTCGACAGCACGGTGCGCAGCTTGCCGTCCTTGCGGCGCACCTGTACTTCAAAGTCCCGCACTTTTTTCGATTTTTCCAGTATGCGCAATAGCTTTTTGCGGTCTGCGGGGTCTGCATAAAGTTCGGCAACGTTTTTATCTTTACACTCTTCCAGTGTGGTGCCGATTAGCTCGGCGATTGACTGGTTAAAACTCAGGATGCGCCCGCTCATGTCGGTGATGATCAGGCCAATGGCAGAAGCACCAGGCAAAAAACCAAACTTTTCGTAAAAATTCATCAACCCAAATTGTGCTTCATTGTCAATCGACAAGGCTTCTTCGATGCGTTCTGCATTCATATAGCTTGGTCACTCCCCATCTCAAGTTTGTTCTTGGTACGTCAGGTAACTTGTTGTTTATTACTATTATAAATTAATTTCGTCAAAAAATCCATAAACTGGGAATTTCAAAACAATGATCTTTTTTCATATGGTAAAAATAAGGGTAAAAAAAAGGATGATTTTGTAAAATATCGTAAGGCAAGACCGGTAAATTACGGTAAAGCCCTCTGTTTGTTGATGCGACACACACCGGCGACAAAATGTAACGGGGCGGTTTGCTTGTGCGGTAAAACCACGGCAATAGCACGCTTGCGCGCAGTATTATAAACTTGAAATAACTGTCCGGTATCATACGATGCAACGTAAGTATGAGGGATTACATCCCGGTTGAACAAAAGACGAAATGGGTTGCCGGGCCAATGGTCTGGAAGGGTAAAAATGATTTATGCAGTTGATACAAAATTAACAATCCGCCCTCGTGCAAAAGGTAGAATGTCGCGTAAAATTTATGTTAATTTATTGACAATCAAAAAAGTTATGCTATAGTAGTCAACGAAGGTAGCTAATAGCTACCAAAGGGAACTACTATAAAACGCACACTACAAAAGGGGGGCGGACTGAAGCAGGAAACAGCAAATGCTTGCATGCGGCAAGAATAACAGATATGATTACTTTAGCGGAAAAGATTTACAGGTAAAGGCAGGGCGAAAGTAATGCAATCGATTATTTATTTGTTGCGCGAGTTTGAATTCACAGAGTCAGAGGCAAAAGCTTATGTGGCACTGTTAGAGAATGGGGCCTGCACCGGGTACGAAGTCAGTAAGCTATCCGGGGTGGCGCGCTCTAAAATCTATAATGTGCTGGAAACCCTCACACAGCGGGGGGCCCTTGTCAGCTGCCAGGAGGAAAAAAGCACTTGTTACAGTGCAATCCCCGTCGAGCAGCTGTCGTCCGTGATACGCCGTCGCATCAACAAAAACCTGGCAAAGCTGGAGCAGGAGGGCAAAAAGCTCTCCTCCCCGCACAGCGACGAGCGCATCTGGTACCTTTCTAACTGGGAAAGTGCGAAAGCCCGGTGCCTGCAAATGATTGGCGGGGCAAAAAAAGAGGTACTGCTGCAAATATGGGCAAACGAGCTGGATGAAGAATTTGAGGCGTGTATCCGCGAAAAGGAAACCGCGCTGGACCGGGTGGCCATGGTGTTTTACGACGAAGCCGAAAGCTACGACACAACGATCCCCAAATTCTACAAACATGGGTTTGAGCAGGACAAATTGAAAGAGATGGGCGGCAGATGGCTGACGGTAACGGTCGATAACGAGGAGATGATCTACATCACCTTTAACGATACCGAAATGGTGCAGGCCATTTACAGCAAAAATGCCGACATTGTAATATTTGCCCGCGAATATGTGTACCACGATGCCTACTGTCTGCGACTGATTGACCATCTGCGAGAGCAAGCTGCTTCTGAATTCGGTTTCAATCTGGAAGGTGTGCGAGATGTGTTCTCTTTTTAAAAAAAGTGAGGAGACGCTTGTATGATCGTACCAATTATTCTTGCGCTGGTTGTTATTGTAAACGGCACATTTCTTGTCACCTTTGTGCGTGACCTGCTTGCACACAAGGGCCAGACGATGAAAGAAGCCGGCAACCCCATTGCACTTGCCATTTCTTCGTTCATTATTTTTCTGCTTTCCACCTTTGGCATTTCCGACTTTGCCATTTCCTCTTCCCTTTACCCCAAAACAAAGTGGGTCAACTCTGAAAAGCTGCCCGGCACATTGAACACTCAGTGCGTGCTGCCGGTGGCTGTGATGGCGCTGTGCTACATTTCCTCCATTCAGGTGGGCCTTGCAACGCTGATCATTGCCATTGTGGGCCAGGTCATCGGTGCTTATGTCAGCCCGCGGTTTGTGGTAAAGCTGCCGGCGAACACCATTAAAAAGTTTGTTGCGGCCGGGCTGTTTATTGCGGCAATTTTAATTTTGGCAAACAAATTCAACGTGTATCCCTCCGGCGGCGAAGACACTGCGCTGACCGGTGTGAAGCTGGCGATTTTTGCGGTGCTGTGCTTTGTGTACGGCGCGCTGAACAACATCGGCATCGGTTCTTACGCGCTGACCATGGCAACTGTTTATGCCCTTGGCCTCAACCCCGGCGTGGCGTTCCCCATCATGATGGGCGCCTGCACCTTCTCGGTGCCGGTCGGCTCGATGCAGTTCATTAAGCTCGACGGCTACAGCAGAAAAGTTACGCTGTTTACTTCTACCTTTGGTGTGCTGGGCGTGCTGGCCGCAGTGTTTGTGGTCAAAAGCCTGAATGTTTCGGCCCTGCAGTGGGTTGTCGTGGCTGTCATCCTTTACAGCGCGGTCACCATGCTGCTGAGTTCCAGAAAAGCAAAAGAGCAGGCCTGACACCTGGCATAAGGAGAATAGAAGAATATGATTAAAATTGTAGTGTTGAATGAATCGGATATGCGTCGCGTTTTTACGATGAAAGATGCCGTGCAGGCAGATAAAGACGCTTTAAAGTTATACTCTGAGGGCAAAAGCAACATCCCGCTGCGGGCGAATTTGGATGTGCCCGAGCACGAGGGCCAAAGCCTTTACATGTATGGCTATGCGGCACCGGCGCATGCGCTGGGCGTTAAAATTGTTTCGGTTTACCCCAAAAACATCGAAAAGGGTCGTAACAGCGTGCCCGCCACCATGGTGCTGGTCAACAGCGAAACCGGCGAAGTGTGCGCGATGATGGACGGTACCTTTTTGACCCGTATCCG
Organism: Bacillota bacterium; assembly: GCA_023460035.1. GTDB lineage: Bacteria > Bacillota > Clostridia > Oscillospirales > Ruminococcaceae > Pygmaiobacter. The sequence goes on along the minus strand of JAEWRN010000033.1, from coordinate 6,666 downwards.
CACCGGCGCCGTTGCCGGTGCGGCGACCGACGAGCTGGCCCGCAAGGACAGCAAGGTGTTTGCGCTGTTTGGCACCGGCGGCCAGGCTGAAACACAGCTTGAGGCGGTGCTTACCGTGCGCCCCATCAAATTGGTCAAGGTGTTCGACATTAGCACAGAGCGTGCCGCGGCCTTTGCCGAAAGAATGACGGCACAGTTTGGCGAACAATTCGGGGTTAAAATCGTTGCGGCGCAAACACCGGCCGAAGCGGTGGAGGACGCCGACATCATCACGACAGTCACCACCGCAAAGCGCGCGGTGTTTGACGGCAAGCTGGTGAAAAAGGGAGCACACATCAACGGCGTGGGTTCGTATACGCCGGAAATGGCCGAAATCGATGACTACATTGTCACCCACGCAGACCATGTCTTTGTAGACACCCGCGACGGTGCCGTCAACGAGTCGGGCGATTTGATCCAGCCGATTCAAAAAGGCATTTTTTCTGCGGATAAAGTTGCGGAGTTGGGCGAGCTGATTGCCGGCAAAGTGGCCGGGCGGCAGAGCGAAGAGGATATCACCTTCTTTGAGACGACCGGCAGCGCGGTGCTGGACATCGTGACGGCACAGCGCATTTACGAGTGCGCCGTGCAGCAGGGCATCGGCAGCGTTATTGAGCTGTGATAAAACAGGATAACGTGCAGCTGCCGGGCTTTGTCTGCAAAAAAAGGGGTCACTGACAAACCGGTGACAGCTACAACAATCAAAACCCCGCGCATTGGGTTGCGCGGGGTTTTTTAGGGCAAAAACCAAATCGGCAAGCTTCCCGCACTGCACGAAAAAGGGGGAGCATTTCTATGACAAAAAGCACAAAAAAGGTCATTCGTTTTGCGGGTGCCATTGTTGCGTACCTGATCGGGTCCGGCTTTGCCAGCGGGCAGGAGGTCATGCAGTTCTTTACCTGTTACGGGCCGGTGTGGGGCACGGTGGGGGCCCTGCTTACCGCCGGGCTGATGGTCTGTATTGCCGCGCTGGTGGCAACGGATGCAAGAAAACTGAAATTGAAGGATGCCAACGCGATTTTTCGCTATTACTGCGGCAATGTGCTGGGGCGGTTTTTTGAATGGCTGATGCCGGTGTTTCTGCTCGGCATTTATGTTATTATGCTGTCCGGTGCAAGTTCGCTGTTAAACGAGTATTACGGCCTGCCGCAGTGGGCGGGGCGTACGCTGATGCTGCTGCTTTCACTTGGCACCGTGCTGCTGGGGCTCGAAAAACTCACCGACATCATTGGCCGCATCGGCCCGGTAATCATCTTCATGGCGCTGCTCGTCAGCGTGGGCTGCCTTGTGCAAAACCCGCAGGGCATCGCACAGGCAGCGGCGACTTACCAGACCTATGATATGGCGAAAGCAACGCCGTTCTGGTGGCTTTCGGGCATCAACTACGCCACCTTTTGCAGCTTTACGCTGATGCCGTTTCTCGCCGGTATCGGCGGCATGTTTGACAGCGACGCAGAGTGTAAACGGGGCGGCGCGCTGGGCAGCGTTGCCTTTTCACTGACGGCGCTGATGGTGAGCCTTGGCATCTCGGCCTATCTGCCGGTGCTGCACGACAAAGCGGTGCCTGCGGTGTATATGGCGGACAAGCTGGTGTCTGGCTTTGGCATCGTTTATTCGCTGGTCATGCTGGCGGGCATTTATACCACGGCGACCCCCATGCTTTGGGCGGTGGCAAACAAGCTGGAGCATGAGGATAAAAGCCGCAAATTCAAGGTGATTGCGCTGGTGCTGGCAGCGGTGTCTTATGTTGGCGGCCGCCTGCCGTTTGCGCAGCTCATCAACATCATCTACCCGTACATGGGGTATTTCGGCATGGTCGTTTGCGCGGCGGTTTTGTTCAAGCACCTTGTTGCAAAGCACGGCGCCAAGGCCGTCACTCTAGAGGAAAAACACTAACAACGCCCGGTGCGGCACTACCCTCTGCGCAGTACGGCAACAAAGGTCGATAAAAACAAATGGCCCTGACTGGTTGAAAGTCAGGGCCGTTTTTCTGTTATGGGACTGGCTGGTAATTACAGCAAAAACAAAGCGAAAGTAATACAGACTATTTGCGAAAGCGGGCTAATTTGGATTTTTTAATAATTATCAGACAACAACCATTTTATACGCATTACATCATTGTACGTAGTTCTTGCATAGTTTTAAGCAATTTCATGGTAGCCGCATAATCCAGCTGGGAGCCATCATATTCACAACGGTAGAGTCCTTGTAAATTTGAAGGCAAGTTTGTTCCTTTCTTGCACAAAAGGATAACTCTTTTGCCATAGAGAGCTATTGCTGCACCAATTTCTATAAGAACATTTTCGTTTAATTTATTATACTTTATGCCACCTTCTAATGTGATTTCTTCTAAATCAATGTTGATTATTCCAGCATCACAGTTTCGCATATCATCAAAAACTTTATCTGGAACAGGAATCGCTGTTGTTTCCCGCTCAACAGATACAATTGGCTCCATTTGCCCATAAAGGAGAAGTTCCTTTAGTTGACCGACAATTACAGTATTATTCTTACCGTGTGAAATAAAAATATTTGGTTTCGTTTTTGGGACAACAACTGTAACAGTGGGTTCACTATTTGGTGGAGATATATTCATCCGTCCTAAAACATCGGAAGGAATAGTATCAGCGCTCTCGTCTTCTGGTAAAATTGGAGTATCAACTTGAGGTGCTATAAGTGAAGAGGTCTTTCCATCTAAGCTATTCACATTATCCAGAAATAAATATTCATTTCCACTGATAATTTTTAGCATATTTGTTTTTGTTGCATTTGCTTTAAGTATCTGCCAAGTTATTTCCAACCGATCTTTTGGAATTCCCATTTTTAATAGCACATTATGTGCAATATCGGTTTTAGGAAGCTTGTTCCTATTATACTGTTGATAAAATTCTGACAATATTGATGGTGTCAACGCTGCTTCTTTCAACGCGATAATATCGTCACCTTCTTTGAGAGGCGCAACAACCCGTTCTCCTAAAGGAGTGAGGCTAATCTCCTTGGCGTTATAGCTTCCTGTTGTCAAGCCATAGGCCGCAGAAGCTCCGGTTAGAGTTCTCCAGTTTGAACTGGTAGGAGAAATGCGACAGGAACTAGCCACCAATAGTGGCGCAGTGGGTTGGCCAGCAAAGTTGTCCTTTATCGCTTTTGAAATAGAAATAGCCTCATCTAAAGCAAATAAGGGATATGCGGACTGAGAAAGACGAGTTCGTTTAGTCTTTTCTGACTCAACATTTTTCTGGGAATTTGTCGTGGACGCAGCATTAGTTGCATTTTCGCTTTTTTTATCTCTGGCCATTTTTACCCCCCCTTTTTATTATCCATTATAGTCTGACAGTGATGATTATCAATATATGGTTATTTATTTTAAAACATATAAACATGAGTTCCGAACATGGATTTAAGGGCAGTCATCCGTTACTGCGCACGCGAAGGCTATATCCCTAAAAACTATATGGCAGATGTGCAAAAACTAATTTCCCGCGTCATCCCGCCAGATGAGTACAAAGCCCTCACCGATGAAGAGCTGCATGACATAGTGGATGCATTTGAAAACGACAATAAAATGAAGCTGCAAGTTTTGCTACTGTTTAACTGCGGTCTGCGCCCTGGCGAACTGTACGGGCTTCAATTTTCTGATTTTGATTATGAAGCAAAAAAAGTGTCAATCCGTCGTGCGCTTAGCATAGACCTGCATCGGCAGTTTGTGTATATCCACCCGTTTGAGGATGGCAATGGGCGTACGGCGCGCTTAATGATGAATGCCGCGCTGATGCAGGCCGGGTATGAAATCGCGGTGATACCGCCCATTTGCAGGGCTGATTACATTCACGCGCTGAAAATAGGTCGTAAAGACCCGCAAAAGTTTACCAAGTTCATTGCCGAGCGAGAATGGGAAACACAAAAGGACATGGCACGCTTTTTTCACCTGTCTTTGCAGATGGAACCACTAAGGCCAGAGTTATAATTAAAACCGAAAGCTGAGCTGAGACATCGTGTCCTAGCCTTTTTTTGAATTCTTGAAAATTGTGTTTGACTTTTTAAAATTTCTAGTGATATGATAATGCTAACCGAGTTGCGAGACGCGTAAATCCAGGATTCTGGACTTACGCGTCTTTTGTTTTATGGCGATTTGGATTAGATTCAAGAGTTGAAACGGAGGACTTTTTTTTGAGCGGACAAAGAGCAAATTCTTTTTTGGAAACCGAGCATTTAGGGGCGTTGATGCGCCGGTATGCGGTGCCCTGCATCATTTCACTAGTGGTAGCGGCGTTATACAACATTGTTGACCAAATTTTTATTGCAAATGCAAGTTACCTTGGAAGCTTCGGCAATGCGGCCAATACAGTTGTATTCCCACTGACAGTGGTGGCATTGGCTCTTGCCGTCATGATTGGCGATGGATGCTGTGCTTTTGTGAGCATTTGCCTTGGGGCAGAAAAGAATGAGGATGCACACCGCAGCGTTGGTAATTCAATTGTGCTGTGTGTAAGTGTAAGCCTCGTTTTGACGGTGCTTTATTTGATGTTTCAAGAACAAATTTTGGCTTTGTTTGGTGGCCGGGTAAACCCGGAAACTTTTGCACTGTCTAAAGAGTATTTTTTTTGGATTACTGCGGGTATCCCCGTATATATGTTTGGTCAGGCAATGAACCCGATTATTCGTTCAGATGGCAGCCCTAAGTTTGCTATGATTTCAACCTTGGCGGGTGCCGTGGTTAATATTATTCTTGACCCTATTTTTATTTTTGGTTTTCATTGGGGTATGATGGGCGCTGCGGTAGCTACTGTGTTAGGTCAGGCATTGACTGCGGTGCTTGCCGTTTGGTACCTTTTTCATATGAAGGCGATGCATTTGCATCGTAATAGCTTTCGGCTGGATGGGCATCTGGTTGGAAAGTTTTTGCCTTTGGGCATTTGCAGCTTTTTGTCTCAAATTTCGCTGGTAGCGGCAATGGCAGCAATAAATAATATGATTCGCAAATATGGCGCATTAGACCCGGTTTTTGGGCAGGTTGAATATGCGCAAATTCCAATGGCTGTGGTAGGCATCGTTATGAAGTTTTTCCAAATCGTAATATCCATAGTAGTTGGCATGGCGGCAGGCTGTATCCCAATTGTGGGGTACAATATGGGGGCAGGGCACAAAAACCGCGTAAAATCATTGTTTAAGCTGCTGCTGGTAGCAGAGGCATCTGTTGGGGCGGTTGCGCTTATTATTGTAGAGGGTTTCCCACATCAGCTCATAGCGATATTTGGTGCGGCAAATGAGAGCTCCTATTATACCGATTTTGCAGTCAAAGCATTTCGTATTTATCTTTGTATGATGGTTTTGGCCTGCATCAACAAGGCAACGTTTATTTACCTGCAATCGCTGGGAAAGGCAATGGCTTCTACTTTGCTCTCAATGGTGCGTGAAGTTGTTTTTGGCGTAGGGTTTGCAATTTTATTGCCGGCCTGGTTTGGGCTAGACGGAGTTTTGTATTCTATGCCGGTGTCAGATATTTTGACCTTTATAATGTCTATTGCCGTAATTGCTTTTACCATGAAAACGTTGAAACAGCCGGAAACAGGCAGGGAAACAATGAATAAAAAGTGAATCAATTAATTTACAAACAAAAAATTCGATGTTATTCACAAATCTAAAAACGATTTATTTGTTCAAAACCGCCTTTGAAAAGCACTGATTATTATTGCTATAATATGGAGCGGAACGAATAGCCTGACAGTATAAATAGGGCTGTCGCGCTATTCGTTTTATTATGTTAAAAAGCCATATGGCACTGGCTGCAAATACAAAAATAAGCTAGGGAGATGAGATTTGTGAATAAAAACGAAGCGCTCGAACTTATTGAACGTATGCCATACATCCCAACAATCATGATTGCAAATGACAAATGTCGGTTAGCTGCATTTCAAGAAATGATACAAGGTGCAGACCCCTGTCGGGTGGGTAAAAGTAATAAAGACCGATTACATCCGCCGTAATGATAAAAAAGCAAAAAAGCACCCGACAGAAATAGAGGAAGAACTAGCTAACCAAGCAAAAACAATCCTTTGTTCCTACCTTGCAGAGGCTTTAAATATTGAGCAATGCGAGTTGGAAAACTTTATTGTTCAACATATCTCTGAATCATGGTGACTTTAGGCGTTGTGCTTTTATATAGAGAACCGGCACCAACAGCCGGAGGGAGGTGAATCAGAATGAAAAGAGTAAAGGCGGCTTGTATTTGCCAGACGTTACATTTTTTTCTCAAAGAAAACGTAGGCCACGAATATACGGTGAAAGCAGTAAAACGGGAAGTAGAAACCTATAAGGCAAGTTTGGCAAGAAACAAAACCAAATACAAAATTGTGCAAGAGACCACCCAACCGGATGGTTCCGTTATCATTGAAATCATTAAGCAATATAACGCTGCAGAAGTTGGTAACTACCTTGACTGATAAAAAACTGCAAAGTAAATGCAGGAAAAGTTAAAGAGCTGGGACATCATGTCCCAGCTCTCAGTCTGTCGAAAAAGGTCCAGCGAAAGCTGGGCTTTTTCATTTAAAAACGGTAAAATAGGTATGGGTGATGTGGAATGTTGCAGCGAGGGAAATTAGATCGCGGCGTGTTGGAAATTGTAGATAC